>CAWCJP010000001.1:0-323721 GCA_963795925.1 Bryobacterales bacterium
CTACCAGGACCTCCGGCGGTGGCGGAGGGAGTACTGCAGCCTTGCTCTGCGAATATTTGACCCCAATCACGGCTCCCACCGCGATCAGAAAAATCGCTGCGCCTGCGGCGATGCGATGCTTGCGTTTCATGATTCAGTTGTCTCCTTCTTGAGATCTTCCAGCAGGTGCACATTGGCTACTCCGGTTGCAATGAACTTCGTGCCGGCGCTGAGCATATCGGCGATTAGTCTCTCGCCGGCATCGTCGATGAAAGTGACGTCGCTCAGGTCTACGACCGCATGCGCCAGCGGCGTCCGTTCCAGCGCCTGCCGCCAGCACGCGCGAAATTCTTCAACCCAGGGACCGGCCACGCGGCCGCTGAGGCTCCAGCGATGTCCGTCGGTAGTGTCGGAGTGACATATCCGAAGCATTGGCATTCCCCTCTTTGCCGTTGGGGAAACGCATGCCTGTAGCCAATCGCCCTATGCTGATTTTGAAGTGGTTACGTTTCGCAATGGCCGCGACGGAGACGATATGTCGGCAAGTACCGGGATTTTCGGCATGTGCCGAAAGCCGGAAGGCTTTTAGGCGCCGCGTCTCAAAATGCGGATACCAAGCTTCTGCATGCGCGATTGTAAGGTTGATCGCTTCAGTCCAAGGCGTGCAGCCGCGCCTTCCGGACCCGCCACGATCCAGTTGCTTTTTTCGAGTGCAGAGAGGATCTGTCGGCGCTCCGCTTCATCCAGTGCCTCGACGATCTTCCCCGTACCGTTTGCCGTAAACCCGCTTCCAGCCGAGATAGGCAGAGATGCGGGCAGAGATGAGGGTGTCTGGTTCGGCGGACGCAGGTCTTCGGAGCGCACCGTCAGTACCGGTCCGGACGTAAGAATGACTGCCCGCTCAATGACATTCTGTAACTCCCGTATGTTGCCCGGCCAGGGATAACGGGTCAAAGCTCTCATAGTGTCAGCCGGAATTGCATCGATCGTCCTGCCAAGCTGCCGGCTAAACTGCTGAACAAAATGCCTGACCAGGAGCGGAATGTCCTCTGGGCGCTCGCGCAGTGAGGGAACCCGAACGGGAAATACGTTTAGGCGATAGTAAAGGTCCGGGCGAAACTTCTGCTCCTGCACCAACGTTTCCAGATCGCGATTCGTGGCGGCGATGAGCCGCGCGTCAGTGCGTAGCGTACGCGTCGATCCCAGGCGTTCAAATTCACGCTCCTGCAAAACGCGGAGGAGCTTCGGCTGTAATTCGAGCGGAATCTCGCCGACTTCGTCGAGAAACATTGTGCCGCGATTCGCCAGCTCAAACCGGCCGATCCGTTGGGTAATGGCGCCGGTAAACGCTCCTTTCTCGTGTCCAAACAACTCGCTCTCCAGCAGTCCGGTCGGTATGGCCGCGCAGTTGAGCTTAACGAAGGAGCCCGGCTTGCGTGCGCTTAGATTATGCACCGCGCGCGCGATCAATTCCTTGCCGGAGCCCGTCTCTCCATAAATCAAAACGGTGGAATCCGTCGGCGCTACCGTCTCGATTTGCTCCAGCACCTGCCTCAAGGCTTCGCTCCGGCCAACAATCTCTTCAAATTTCAGTTCATTGCGAAGCTCGTCTTCCAGGTACAACTTCTCCAGCGTCAGCTTGTTCTTCTCATCGGCGACCTCATCGAACGCCCGCGCATTTTCGATTGCAATCCCAACCTGATTGGCCACCTGCGTGAGGAAGGGAAGGTCGTCTTCCGAGAAAGCGCTCTCGCGCCGCGTCCCCAACAACAGCACGCCAACGATCCCGTTGCGGCCCTTGATTGGCACGCTGACAAGCGACTGAATCCCCGCGCCGCGCGCGCGCTCGTTTTCGATTTCTCCGGCCGACTGAATGATCGCTTCTCCCGTCCGGAAAGACCGCAATGGCCCCTTCTTATCGTCGGCTGGAGGCTCGTAGCCTTCTTGAACCGGTGCCATAGCGCCGGGATAATCCAAGGCGTAGACGCGCAGCTTGCCATCCTCGGGGCTCGGCAGATCGATCCCCACGCCATCGCAATGCATCACGCGCCGCACCTGCGCGGAAATTTCGCGCAGCACATCGCGCAAGTTGAGGCTTGAGACCACCCGGTTGGTCAGGTCGAGCAGCAGTTCCAATCGCTCTTGCGCCTTCTGCGAGGCCTGAAAATTGATCGCATCGTCGGTCGCTAAGGCGATCTGGTCGGCTACCAGGGAACAGAACCGCACCTCCTCGGGCGAATAGGCGTTTGGATGAATACTGCCCAGAAGGAGGCTGCCGAGTCGCCGGTGCGCGGTCGCCAAAGGAAACACGCACATGGATTGCAAACCGTTCCTCTGCATCTTTCTTGTGAAACTCGGGAACCGCAATTCGCCTTCCAAAGTCCCCAAAAGGACGGTCTCCTGCGTGCGAAAGACAAAATCCGGCAGAGACTCGCCATCGTCGGCATCCGTCGGACAATTCTCCCGCCGCTGGCAGGTAGGTTCAAGGTGCCAATAGATTTTGTTGGCCGACTCGTCAAACTGCGCGATGGCGTCGAAGCGAACCACCTCTCTGAGTTCCTGAACGAGGATCTCAAACAGGTCCTGCGGCTCCTTCCGCGCGCGGATGGAATCTGAGATCCGAATCAGCGCTTCGTAGCGTACCGCGGCGGACTCGTCTATCTCCTCAACCGGGCTCATTAACAGCTAGATGCTCCCAATAACGATGGGGATGCAATCCCTTCGGCAACTGTCCAAAGATCGTCACGCAATCGGCACTACACCTACCTCAAGTCCTTCATAATCAAAGGCCGGTGCGGAGGCTGCCAATGAGTCTGCTATCTCCGTCAACTGCCGGAAATCCGGCACACGCCGACGCGCCGGCATCGCGTCGGCAGGTTGGAAAACGAAGAAGACTGATAATGTTCGACTTCCGCGCTACCGCGAAATGGAATCACAGGTGCGTTAGCAAAGGCGAGTCATCAAGAGGAATAGCGATATGTTCAGAGAACTTCACTCGCGTATGGGGGCGGCCTGGTGCCGCATGAGCCATGGATCGGTAATGTGGCCGGTACACGGGGAATATCAGTGCCGCACCTGCGGCCGGCGCTACCCCGCATTTTCAGAAACGCCCCGTAGTTATCAGATCAACCGGGCTGCGCTCAAGTCGGCGGTATCGCTTCTGCTGGTTGCGGCCGCGCTCACGCTTGTCACACCTGCAAGTGCCGCGAATGTGGTGACCGGGCAAACAACAGCAGAAGCGGACGCCGTGCTCGAACGCTACTTCGCCTTCGCCGGAATGGAGGCATGGCCCGTCGAATCTGTCGAGATACATGCCGCTCTACCGGGAGCGGCAAAGGCCGGCGAATTGCGAGGCATTCGCCTTCTGTCGTCAGTCGGCGCGAGCCGATACGAGATCACTGACCTTGCAGGCGACCGCACCGTCAAAGAGCAGGTGATCGCGAGGTACCTGAAGGCCGAAGAACGAGCGTCCCAACTGTCCGTGAAATCGGTTGCGATTTCGCCTGCGAATTACAGATTCTCCTTCCTGGGTGTAGTAGACGATGGTGAGTATCTTGCCTACGCGTTTCAAATCAAACCGCGCCATAAGCGGCCAGGCCTGATTCGAGGCGAGATCTGGCTCGACCCGGGCACCGGAGTTCCGGTGCGCCAATTCGGGCGTCTGGTAAAGAGCCCATCGCCATTCATCAGGCGCGTTTCGGTCATCCGTGACAACGCGCTTCGCGATGGCATCGTCGAGTCGCGTCTGACTCACATTAAGGTGGAGACTCGGTTGATTGGCCAAGCGGAGCTTGTCATCGAAGAACGTCCATTCGGTACGCTCTGAGGAAAATGTTATGAAAATATCTGTCCGGGAAAAGGGAGAGACGAAAATCGTGGAGGTGGAAGGCAATGTGGATCTGGCTACGTCTCCCGATCTGCGCCGCACACTTTTCGAAACCCTGATCGAGGCTCCCAAAATGGCCGTGAATCTGGCGGCCATCCGTTATATCGATAGCTCCGGGATTGCCACGTTGGTCGAAGTGCTAAAGGATTCTCAGCGACGCCACAAACAATTCGTCTTGTTCGGGCTGACTCCCGCCGTGCAGCAGGTGTTTCGCCTCACGCACGTCAACCGCATCTTTCAGTCGTTCCGGACCGAGGAGGAGGCTTTGGCAAGCGCGTGATGCGACGTAAAGCGCGCCGCCTCAGGCCAGAATGTCGTGCACGACATTCCCGGCGACGTCGGTCAGACGGAAGTCGCGGCCGCTATAGCGATAAGTCAATTTGGTGTGATCCATCCCCAGCGCGTGAAGAACCGTAGCGTGCAGGTCATGAATATGCACGGGATTCTCCACGGCCTTGAAGCCGAACTCATCCGTGTTTCCGTACGTCGTGCCGCCTTTCACGCCGCCGCCGGCCAACAGAGTCGAGAAGCCGTGGCTGTTGTGATCGCGGCCATTTTGCACTTTCACCAGCCCGCTGACTTCCAGCACCGGCGTACGGCCGAATTCGCCGCCGATGATGACCAATGTTTCCTTCAGCAGACCACTGGCTTTCAGATCGGCCAGCAGCGCCGCGATGGGGCCGTCCGACATCGTGAGCCAATTTGCGATGAATCAGAATGTCATCGTGGTTATCCCAGGGCTGGCCGTCGCCGTAATAGACCTGCACCATGCGCACGCCGCGCTCCACCAGGCGGCGGGCCATCAGACAGCCGCGCCCGAAATCATGGTCGCCGTAACGGGCGCGGATGGCTTCGGGTTCTTTGGTAATGTCGAAGACTTCCGGCGCTTCGCTTTGCATCCGGTAGGCAATTTCAGCCGCCTGGATGCTGCTTTCCAACTGGTTATCTTCACCTTGGCGCTTTTCTTCGATCAGATTCAACTGGCGCAGCAGATCCAGCGCGCGCCGCTGTTCGGGCAGCGGCGTCGACGGATTGCGAATGTAGCTGATCAGTTTCTCGGGAGTCTTTTCGCTGTTCGGAATGTAAGTGCCCTGGTAGATAGCGGGGAGGAACGTGGAACTCCACAGTTGCGCTCCCACGATCGGGTAACCCGGGCACAAGACCACAAAGCCCGGCAGGTTCTGATTTTCCGAGCCGAGCCCGTAAGTCAGCCACGAACCCATCGAAGGACGGCCGGGAACGCGATGCCCGCAGTTCATCAGGAACAGCGAGGGCTCATGGTTGGGGATCTCCGTGTACATCGAGCGGATCACGCAGACATCGTCGATCGAATCGCCCAGCTTGGGGAAAATTTCACTGATCTCGATGCCGCTCTTGCCGCAGCGGCGGAACGCGAAGGGCGAGGCCAGCAGATTGCCGGTCTTCCGCTCCGTCTTCAGGTTGCCGTTAGGGATGGGCTGCCCGTTGTACTTCTGCAGCATCGGCTTGGGATCGAATGTGTCCACCTGGGAGGGCCCGCCGTTGAGAAAGAGAAAGATGACGTGTTTCGCCGAAGGCGTGAAGTGCGGGGCTTTGGGAGCCATAGGGGCGGCCACGCCGGGCGAAGTCTTTGTGCGGCCTGTTCGCGATGCGTTCAGAACGCCGGCCAGTCCGGCCATGCCGAAACCCGTCCCCATGGTGCGTAGGATTTGCCGTCGCGATGGCTTGAAGAGCATCCTGGTTCTCTCCTCAGTTGAGATACGTGAATTCATTGGAACTCAGCAGGATCTGTGCATATCCGGGCCACGCATCGGCGTTCTTGCCAATGAATTCGTGAGCCAGCTTCCGTTCTTCCGGCGTCGGATCGCGCTGCAGCACGAAGTGGTAAGTGGCCGTAATGCGCTGGTCGTCAGTCGATGCCACGGCGGCCACGCGGCCGGCCAGGGCGGCGGACTGATCGATGACAAACGGACTGTTCATGAAAAAAAGCTTCTGCAGCGGGACGGTGGTTTGCAGACGCTGCTCACTGGTGCTGTTCGGATTGGGAAAATCGAATAGCGCCAGCATCGGATCGAGTTGGCGCCGGGAAATATAGCCGTAGACCGTGCGGCGGTTATTTTCCTTGCCTAGCCGCACGGCCGGGCCGCCCGCCTGCAAATCGAGCTTGCCGGAGACGCACAGGATGGAATCGCGCAGCGATTCGGCGTCCAGGCGGCGGCGGTTGTATCGCCACAGCAAACGATTATCGGGGTCCTCCGCATAGTTGCGTTCAGAGGGTTCATCGCTTAACCCGTAAACGGCGGTCAGCATCATTTCGCGATGCAGTTTCTTGAGTGACCAGCCTTCGCGCACAAACCGGTCGGCGAGATAGTCGAGCAGTTCGGGATGTGACGGCCGGTCGCCCTGCGACCCGAAGTTGCTCGGCGTGCGCACCAGGCCGTACCCGAAGTGATGCTGCCAGACACGATTCACAATCACGCGGGCAGTCAGCGGATTGGCGGGGCTGGCGATGGCTTCGGCAAGTTCGAGACGCTCTTTGCCACGCGTCGAAGGGTTTCGGTTCGCCTGGTGACAGGATGGACAGAAAGTGCGGGGGAGCCAGCGTCGCCGGGATTGTCCTGATTGCCGCGAATCCAGACATGTTGTTCCTCGGGCTTCTCCTTGTCGGCGATGGTCTGCAGCACGGGATAGGCAGGCGGAAGATCCTTCTTCAGCGCCGCCAATTGCGCGCGAAGCTCGCCGAGATGAGCGAGCCAGACGCCCGAGAGGAAACGGTCGATTTTAGCTTTCTCTTTCTTGGAGTCTCCGTAGTGAAGAACGCCGCCGTCGCCCAGCATGTCTTCCCAGAGGCCGAACTTGGCGCGGTCGAGCGAAACCAGATTCGCTTTGGAGAGATCGTCGCGCGTCGGATCGAGTCCCAGGCGGATGTGATTTTCATCGTCGATGCGATTCTTCTCGGCGATGACGGCGAGAACCTTGGCCTGGAATTCCGCGGCCGCCTGCGGCACGCTGATCGTCAGTTGTGGCGGCGTACCAATCTTTCAGAAATGGGTGTTGCTTTTCGGGCTCCGCCAGATACTTTGTCCAGCGGGCGAGCGTTTCCTCGTCGAGCCGGGCCTCGCCGGAGTCGTCCGAGCAGGTAGCGCGCGGTCTCAGAAGCGAGGATCAGGCCCAGTTGTGCGGATTGGGCGTCGACAAACTCCTTCAGCTCTTTCTCTTTCTTCTGAATCAGGGCATCCTGCTTCTTATACGCATCCACGGTTTCTTTGGGCGCCAGAGGAACCTCATGCAGATCCGTGTTGCGGAAGATGCCCATCAGAGAGTAGAAATCGCTGGTGGGGATCGGGTCGTACTTGTGATCGTGACATTGCGCGCAAGCCACCGTCAGACCCAGGAAAGCGCGCGTGGTGGCGTCCACGCGATCGTCCTGCATCTCGGGGCTTAGCGCGTAGAATCCCAGGCCTGCTTCGTATTTCTCGTGATCGGGAAGTTGATCGCCGGCGATTTGCGCCTTCACGAAAACGTCGTAAGGCATGTCGTTCTGAATGGCTTGAATCACCCAATCGCGATAGCGGAACGAAGCCGGATAAGGGTTGTCGCGCTCCGAATCGAGCCGGTCGTCGGAGTAGCGGGCGACATCCAGCCAGAGACGCCCCCAACGCTCGCCATAGCGCGGCGAGGCGAGCAGCCGGTCGATAACTGTGGCGAACGCATCGGGCGAGCGATCGTGTTCAAATGCATCCACCTCTTCGGCAGTGGGCGGGAGGCCGGTAAGATCGTAGCTGGCGCGTCGAATCAGCGTGCGCCGATCGGCGGGGCGGACCGGGCGCAGCCCACGCGCTTCAAGCTTTGCCGCGATGAAGCGGTCAATCTCCGTGCGCGCCCAATCGGTCCTTCACGTCCGGCGGAGGCACCGGCTTGACGGGTTGGAATGACCAGAAGGCGCGCTGCTCCGCGGTGATTTTGTAGGCGCGACTTCAGGGCGCTCTTTTCATCCTGCGGCCACACAGCGCCGGCTTTGACCCAGGCTTCGACAGCCGCGATCTGGTCGGCGGGCAGTTTGCCGGTGGGCGGCATCTTGGGATTCGCGTCATAACGCAGAGCCTTCACGAGAAGGCTGGCGTCGGGATCTCCGGGAACGGCAATGGGTCCAGACTTCCCGCCTTTCAGGAAGTGTTCACGGGAGTCGAGCTGCAGCCCGCCCATGCGCGCTTCGGTGTGGCAGGCATAGCACTTCTCCGCGAACAGGGGCCGGATCTTGGTCTCGAAGAAATCGGCGTCGACGGAACCCGGTGCCGGCGCAGCGAGTAAAGCCGATGCTGTGGCAGCCAGGAGGACAAGGCTGCCGGCCACTGATCGCATACCTGATTTTACAGCAATGTGGCCCCGCTTGCGCGCCAGCGAACAACGGGTCCCACAAATGGACATCCACCTATCCCACTGTTGATGGCATTGGCTAAATTGCCGCGGCATGCGGCGGAATACCGCGTGCACTGCATTTCTTAATGCGCACCCTGATTCAGGATCTCCGCTACGGCCTGCGGTTGCTGGCTCACAGCCCCGGCTTCACAGCCATCGCCCTGCTCACCTTGATGCTGGGGATCGGCGCAACGGCCGCTATTTTCAGCGTGGTGGATGCGGTTCTGCTTGCGTTCGCTGCCATACCGCGACCCGCAGCGTCTGGTCTCGATCTTCGAAGACATCAGCGTAGCGGGCTTTCCGCGCAACACGCCGTCGCCGGGCAATTATGCCGCCTGTAAGGCGCTCACCCAGATCTTTGCAGACACTGCCGCGACCACGGAGCGTGTTTACAATTTGACCGGCGGACCCGGAGCGCGATCCGGCGATCCGGAAGAACTGCAGGGAACCGCCGTCACGCAGAATCTGTTTCCCATGCTAGGCGTGAAGCCGGTGCTGGGCCGCCTCTTTATGCCCGAAGAGGATCGCCCCGGCGGCCCGCACGTCATGCTCATCGGCCACGGATTGTGGATGCGGAGATTCGGCGGCGACCCTGGCCTGATGGGCCGCGAAATTCTGCTGAACAGCGAAAAATACACCGTGCTGGGTGTGATGCCGCCGGGTTTTTCTTATCCATTCCAAGACGTCGAAGATCTGGTCGCCGATGGATTTCACACCCGAGCGGCTGGCCGACTGCGGCATGCACTATCTGACCGTGGTGGCCAGGTTCAGCCAGGCGTAACTGTTGCCCAAGCCAACGCCGCTTTGGCGGTTCTATCCAAACGGCTGGCACGCACGTATCCGGAGACGAACAAGGAGATCCAGCGATTTTTTGCCGAGCCGTTGCAGGATAGCTTATACGCGTGAGGCGCGCGGCGGCCTAACCGTCCTGATGGCGGCAGTGGCTTTTGTCCTGCTGATCGCGTGCGCGAATATCGCCAATCTTTTGCTGTCGCGGGCCACCGGCCGGCAGCGTGAGATGGCTGTGCGCACGGCGTTGGGCGCGGGTCAGACTCGGATCGTCCGCCAGATGCTTACCGAAAGCGCACTGTTGGCGTGCGGCGGCGGTTTACTGGGAATTCTGCTGGCGGGCTGGTGCCTTCGAGTTCCTGAAGAATCTGATACCCGAGGATTTGTCGCGCACGGTAACGCTCGCGCTCGATTGGCGCGTACTGGGTTTCGCCGTGGCGATTTCCCTTTTCAGCAGTTTCATTTTCGGGATGGCGCCGGCCCTGCAAGCTTCCAAGTTCGATTTGAACGGCGTGCTCAAGGAAGGCGGGCGGGCGAACGCCGGCGGGCGCCGCGGAATCCTGCGCAGCCTCCTGGTCGTTGGCGAAGTGGCGCTGTCTCTCATGCTATTGGTGGGATCGGGACTGCTGCTGGAGAGTTTCTCAAGACTGCGCGGGGTCGATCCCGGATTCCGCCCGGACCATGTCCTCGACCATGCGCCTGGAAGTGCCCAAATCCAAGTACGGCGAGTTCACCAAACGTTCGGAATTTTTCGCGCGGGTACTGGAGCGCGTGCGGTCGTTGCCCGGCGTAAAGGCGCGCCGGCTTTACCAGCGCCCTGCCGCTGACTTGGGAGGGCGGCACCAACACTTTCACTCCGGAAGGCGCAGTGCAACTTCCCGACGCCACCTGGGATGCCAATAACCGCGTAGTGTCGCCCGGATATTTCGAGACCATGCGGATTCCCCTGCGCAAGGGGCGATTGTTCTACAGGACTCCGACGGTCGGGACGCGCCGCCCGTGGCGGTGATCAACGAAACCCTGGCCCGGAAGTTCTGGCCCAATCAGGACCCCATCGGAAAGCGCTTCAAATTCGGGTCGCCCGAAGACAAGACGTCCTGGCGGCGCATCGTCGGGGTGGTTGGCGATGTCCGCCAGATGCGCCTGAATGCGCCTCCATGCCAGGAAATGTACTTTCCCTACTGGCAGGCGAAAGACAACTGGATGGTGCCGCGCGATCTGGCGATTCGTACCAACGGCGATCCGCTGAGTATGGCGAGCGCGGTACGGCAGGCGATCTGGTCGGTAGATCAAAGACCAGCCGGTCTCGAACGTAATGAGCCTCGACGATCTGCTCGACCAGGAAGTCGCGCCCCGCCGTGTGCAAACGGTTTTGCTCGGCGGGATGGCGGTGTTGGCTCTGGTTCTGGCTTGTATCGGGATCTACGGCGTGCTGTCGTATCTGGTGACTCAGCGCACGCGCGAGATTGGCGTGCGCGTGGCGTTGGGCGCCAGCGCGTCGGACGTGTTTCGCACCGTGGCCGGACAAGGCATGGCTCTGGCCGCCGCTGGTGTCGCGTTGGGATTGGCCGGCGCGCTGACGCTATCGCGGTTGCTCGGTAGCCTGCTGTTCGGCGTGAGTGCCGGCGACCCGCTCACTTATGCGGGCGCCATTGCGGTATTCGGTATTGTCGCGCTGTTGGCCTGTTATTTCCCGGCACGCAGAGCGGCGCGCGTGGATCCGCTGCAAGCTCTGCGGTACGAATAAGTCACACAATCAGCATGCAATCCCCGTACGAATAAAACCGGTACTGCTGTTCCACGGCGTGCCGGTATGCCCCTAGCGTCAGATCCGTCCCGGCAAAGGCGCACACCAACAACAGCAGGCTGGTGCGCGGCAGATGGAAGTTCGTCAGCATCGCGCCCGCCGCACGAAATTCGAAACCCGGGTAAATAAACAGGTCCGTCTCGCCGCTCGATTCCCGTAGACCGCCGCCGCGCATCGCGCTTTCGATCGCCCTTACGCTGGTGGTCCCCACCGCTACAATACGGCGCGCCGCCGTCATCCGGGCTGCGTTTTCCGCCGTAATGCGGTAATGCTCAGAGTGCAGCTTGTGCCCTTCCAGGACGTCGCCGTGAATCGGCTGGAAAGTTCCCAGGCCCACATGCAGCGTCACAAAAGCAATCTCCGCGCCGCGCGCGCGGCATTGGTCGATTACCTGCGGCGTGAAATGCAGACCCGCCGTGGGCGCGGCGGCCGATCCTCTCTCTCGCGCAAACACCGTCTGATACCGCTCGCGATCGGCCGCTTCGTCCTGCCGCTTAATATAGGGCGGCAGCGGCACGTGCCCGATCCGTTCGAACTCCGCGTAAATGTCGCCGTCGGTGTCGAATCGCAGCGTGCGCTCGCCGAACTCGCCGCGCGCGATCACTTCGGCTTCCAGATCCTCCGCGAACCGCACCCTCTCGCCCACGCGCATCTTCTTGCCGGGATGGACCAGCGCTTCCCATTCTTTATCCCCACCGCTCACCGGCCGCAGCAGCAGCACCTCCACTTCGCCGGTCAGGTATTCATGCCGCGCCGGATTCTTCTTCCCCACGGGTAGCGCATGTACGCCCGCCCGCCGTCCGAAAAGGCGCGCGGGAAAGACGCGCGAATCGTTCAGCACCAGGCAGTCGCCCGCGCCCAGAAATTCGGGCAGATCGCGGAACTGCCGGTCTTCCCAGCGCTGGCGCGCGCGATCCACCACCAGCATGCGTGAAGCGGCCCGGTCCGCGAGCGGCGTTTGCGCGATCAGGCCTTCCGGCAGCGCATAATCGAACACGGAAAGCGCAAAGGGCGCGTTTTCCGCGCCCGTTTTGCGCGAGTTTCCTAGAAGATCCATTCAGAATTTACTGTAGCGGAAACAGCGTGCCCTGCACTTCGCCTTCCCACAATTCCGGCCGATACTCCACCGGCGCCGACGCCAGGCCGTGCCGCTCGCGAACGCGCGCCACGCGCTCGTGCAACTGTTCCTTGTAGCCGGGGCCGAGATAGGCGCTCGAGGCGTAGAGCTTGCGGTAAGGGCCGGCCAGCTTCGGGAAGCGCTCCTCCAGAAACGGAAAGAAGATTTTCTGTGCGCAGGGCATCAGAAACAGCGGTCCGCCGCCGAAATACTGCGCGCCCGCGCGCTTCGCGGCCGCGGCCAGGGCGTCCAAGGTTTCCTCCGAGTCCGTGATCATGGGCAGAATGGGATTCGGGAAAACACCGGCGTGCAGGCCGGCTTGCGTGAGGGCTTCGACCGCCGCTAACCGCAGATCGGGACGCGGCGCGCGCGGCTCCATCAATCGCGCCAGGCGCCGGTTCAGAGTCGTAATGGTGATGTTGATTGACAGCACGTTGCGGCGGGCGATCTCGCGCAAAAGATCCAGATCGCGCGTCACCAGGTCCGACTTGGTGGTGATCGAAAGGTGCCGGCCCTTCTCCTGCGCGAATACTTCCAGGATGCCGCGCGTGCGCTCGAAGCGCCGCTCGGCGGGCTGATATGGATCCGTGGCTGTGCCTATGGCGATACGGTCCGCGCGGTCGAGCTTGCGCAACTCGCGCCGCAGAATTTCCGGCGCCGCCGCTTTGGCGTAGATCTTGGTTTCGAAAGTCCGCCCGTCGTCCATGCCCATGAATTCGTGCGTGTAGCGCGCGTAGCAGTATTGGCAGCCGAATTCGCACCCGCGGTAAGGATTGATGGTCCACTGAAAGGGCATGTTGGGTTTTGTGCGGTTCAGGATGCTGCGGGCCCCGATCTCGAAATACTCGACCTGGGATTTGGCCTCCAACATCTCGCTTTGGGCGGCCATTTTGGCGATGCCGATCAGTTCAGCCATCTATCCATCTTCGCCTTTTATTCGCCTTTGCGCAACCCCCTGCGGCGCATCTCTGCTGCGCTTGATCCACCCATAAACTGAGATCGCGCTCCCCACCGTGCAAACCACGATCAGCGCGACAAGAACACCCTGCACAGCCGGATTCTTGAACCATTTCAGAATGCGCTCTCCAAAGCGCAGGGCCAGCGCTCCCAGAAGGGCATAGCGAATCATGCGCGTAGCGCCCACCACGGCCAGCAATCGCGCGCGCGGGTATTGCAGCGCCGCGGCGCCCATCACGAACGCCGTGAACGGAAAGGGCGGCGGCGCGAGCGATGCGATGGCCAGGGCTTGCCCCGTGTTATGACTCACCTTCGCGCGGATCCGCTTCAGCCGGCGTGCCGGCAGATGCTTTTCCAATCCCTTCTCGCCCAACGGCCGCAGCGTGAGATCGACCAAAAGCACTCCCAGTACCGAGCCGGCCGTGGACATCGCCGCGTAGTAAAGCATTTTCGCCACTTCACGATGACGTGCCACCAGCGCCACCAAGAGCAGGTCATTGCCCCACGGGGCGAATAGGAAAGAGGAATCCAATATCCCAATGACAAACAAACCGGCCCCGCCGTATTTCAGAGACAAACGCCAACACGGTCGCTGCGAGTCGAATCATGTTACAGCGGCTAGCGGCACTTTTGGGGCTTGCGTCCCAAATCGCACCTTGGCGACACACCTGCTTAACCCAGCGTCGAGGAAGCAAATGCGATTCATCTTTCCTGATTCTTTTCTTCGTCCTGGCGGCCGTATGGGTCTTCGGGTTCCTGGCATTTCATGTGGCGAGCGGTCTGATCCACATCCTGTTGGTGCTGGCCGTGATATCCTTGCTTGTGCACCTCTTTACCGGACGGAGCACAGCCTAACTAGGAAATGTCGTCTCCCGATCCCGTTTCGAGAAGGCCAAATTCTCGGAGACGCCTGTTGAAGTGGGTCGGCATTGGCCTCGCGGCGACCGCGATCCTGTTTGCCATGGTGGTCGCCGTAATCGCGCAGCGCGCCTCCGCCACGCTGAAAAATCGCATTACCGGGACATTGCGCGCCTCGTTTCATGGCCGCGTCGAGTTGGATAGCGTCAATGTCGTTTCCTGGCACGGTTTCAAGTCACCGGCGCCAATTTAAGGATCTACCCGCCGGAAACCTCGCCCCAAACCACGACCCAAACGGGCACGCCGCCGCTCATAGCCCTGAAGCATTTCGATTTTCATGCCTCCTTAGCCGGGCTGTTCATGAAACCCACCCATGTGGCCGTGGTGAAGATAGATGGCCTCGAAATCGATATCCCCGGCCCCCCGTCACAGAACGAGCGGACGCCGGTAAACGGGGGCAAGGAGGCAAAAAGAATCATGACAAGATAGAGATCTCAGTCGATGAAATCGTCTGCGATAACTCGGAATTGACGATTGGAAATCGAGATCCCGATAAAACCCCCAAGAAATTCATCATCCAGCACGTCGAGCTACACAGCGCGGGACCCGCGGCGCCCTGGCGCTATCGGGCTACTCTCGATTAACGCCATCCCGCGCGGCAATATTCAGGCTCAAGGCAACTTCGGGCCATGGCAAATCGATAATTCCGGAGATACCGCAGTCACTGGCCACTACACGTTTTCAGAACGCCGACTTAGGCACTATTAACGGCATCGGCGGCACTTTATCTTCCACCGGCGACTTTCAGGGTAAGCTCGACCAAATCGCCGTAGACGGTGTCACGGACACGCCGAATTTCGTGCTGGAGACCGCCAACTATCCGTTCACCCTGCACACGCGATTTCACGCCATTGTCGATGGCATCAATGGCGATACATATCTGCAGCCCGTGCGGGCTACTTTAGGCCATTCCAGCTTTACGGCGAGCGGCGCTGTGACCGATATCAAGGGTAAAGGCCACACCATCGATCTGGACGTGGATGTTCCCGCCGGGCAGTTGCAGGACTTTCTCGCCTTGGCGGTGCAGACGAAACCGCCGGTACTGACAGCCTCATCGCGACTAAAGCTAAGTTGCATATCGGGACGGGAAAACAGCGAGTGATGCAAAAACTGAGCATCCAGGGTAACTTCACTCTGCGCACCATACACTTCACCAATCCACAAGTACAGGAAAAGTCGACATGCTGAGCATGCGCGCCCAAGGAAAACCCGAGAAAGCTAGACCGGGCGCGGCGAGGTCAACACCCGCATGAAGGGTAGTTTCTCGCTGCAAGCAGGGCTCAATCGCCTTCAACCCATCTCACCTACACTCTGCCCGGCGCGAAAGTGGATCTGCAGGGGAGTCTATCGCTCGATGGCCAGGTATTTGATTTTCGCGGCCACGTACTCACCGATTTGCCGCTCTACAAAATGGTCGCTTCGCGGTGGGCCTCGGTAGCGTTGCGGGTCTGCGTCGCCCTTTTTTCGAAGACCCGGCGGTGGCGCCGATATTCCCGTAAAAATCAGCGGCACCAAATCGGCCCCCAAATTCGGGCTGGACTTATTCGACCACGATACACGAATTGTGAGGTAAATCACCTATGCCTTTAAAGCCAAAAGCGAAAGCAAAAAAGAAAGACAATGGTCTGACCACCGCCGCTAAAGCAGTCGGTTCCGCGGCCGGCAAAATAGCTGCAATGGTAGGCATCGCGGCCGCCCCGCCGTCTCCTGTCAAACCGGCCAAGAAAGCTAAGCCAACAAGATCAACGCCAGGAAGAAGAAACGCCGTCAACCGCCGAAGCAGAAGCGCCGTTAGCTCCTGGGAACGTCGATGCCAAGAGCGGTCGCGAGCGCGATCTGGTGATCCTGCTCGTCAACCAATATCGCCCGGATCTGCTCGGCCATCGCATATTCTTGCAGCGCTTCGCACTGCCGCACGCGCTCGCGATAGTTCGAGATGGTCGTTGTTTCGTTCTCCAGATCGAAATGCAGCATATCCTCTGCCTTATCGGAAGTCTTCACCGGCTTCGGGACCACTGCCGGTGTCCCGCCCAAATAATCGATCTGTTTCGCAACAGTCAGGGCGTGCGCCAATTCCTCATGCGCGTGTTTTTCCAATTCCGCCGCGATATTCATATACTCGGCGCCCTTGAGCACTTGTGAATAAGTGACGTATGAGATGATCGCCTGATATTCGCGTGCGAGGTCTTCGTTGAGACCATTGATGAGTTCCGTGCGCACCGCCTTTGATTCCGGGTTTTTTCCTTTAGACATGCTGGTATTGTACTGCACTTCATCCACCAAGAGTTCTAGCAATGATGTGTAAACAGCGCAATCAGGATGATAAAGGGGATCGGTACGCCTAAAAATAAGAGCAAGACGGATCGCATGTGCCTCCTTCCCTAGATGAGCTTGGCGTGATCGCGCTGCCGGCCGCCGATTGTCGCGGCATAGCTGGCGCAAAAAGCGCCGATGAGAAGCGCCAGGAATGTCCACAGCAATACGCGCGCAGTAGCCTTGCGCATGGTATCTTCTGACTGCCGCGCATCGGCCATCGTGTCGGACACGCGTTTCGCGGCGTCATTCGCGTTGAGTCCCGTCTTGGCAGCGACAAGTTGGGCGAGGTAGGCGGTGTCTGCCGCCGATGCATCGCCATGCAGCAGCGCATGGGCGAAAATCCTTCCGGCTTCGGCATGGACTGATGTGTCATTTTCTGCGGCAGGGCGATCGGATCGGAATAAACGATCTACGAAGTAGGCATGCCCCGCGATATCGGAAGTCACCGGCGTCCGTCTTTCGCCGGTCATGGACGCGGCGGCCGCGGTCAGGAACCCAACCGTGACGACTACCGCGACCGCCCAGACCACAAAACCATTGGCAGTGTCGCGAAAATGCACCTCGTCGTTGTGTATGCTGTGCCACTTCGTCCGCAGCCGCCCGGCTAGGTAGCCACCCGCCGCCGATGCGACGATCTCCGTAAAGATGAGCCAGACGAGGGCCACCGTTCCTACCGAGGAAGCCGTATCGCCGGCACTAGACCACGGCGAGATCGTGGATAACTCGAAACCGGCGCCCAGCGCCAGCATAACCAACGATAGAGCGGCAGTCACAAACGCGCCGCCCAGCACCGCCCCCCAGGACACTCCGGAGGAGGAGGATTCGTGTTCACGAAGAGAAATCGATAGATCGGTTATTGGCATTAAGTTAGCCGTCACTTCTGTCCCTTAAAGAGCAGATCTAGGCCCATTCCAGACTCGATGAAAACGCTAGATGCCGTTGCGCAACTTTGGTATCGGACGGCGCATCAATCGGCAACAAATGCACCGCTGGGAGGGGGATGTACCGGATCCCGCACCGGAATGCGTATCCGCTCTACAGCCTCACCGATAGTTGTCACCACATCAACGGAGAAAGCTTTGGCCAGCCTCTCATCGGCCTTGATACCGCCGCCGGAAAACCCCCACAGCCCAACCAGGATGCGCAACTCCGGAAATCTGGAACGTAATCCCTTGCTGAGTGAACGCGCATTGATGAGTGCGAAAGGCGGCAAGGCTGAAATGCACACCACGTCCCCAGGCTCGCCCGCGAGCGCCTCCAGAACCTCCATGGAGGAGTTTACAGGCGGGAGCGCCACCACCGCATAGCCCAGCCGTTCCAGCACCTGCCCCAGCATCGCGGCGGAGATTTCGTCCGCCTTGTCGCCGGCGGCCACGCAGATCACCCTCGTGTCCGCGGCACAGGACGGGCCTTCCACCTTCTCTGGATCGCTCGGTTGATCCGCGGCATAGTCGGCCAATTCGGCAACAAACTCCTCCAGCGTTTGAAGTAGAAACTCGTTCCCGCGTTTCATCGAGTTCCCCTTTATGCCGGTCTTCCTCCGCCATACTTAGGGCCGGAATCAGCAAATCGTCATAGATCTCCGACAGAGCGTGATCCTTCAGGAACTCATCGATTACCGCGTGCGCCTCCGTATTATCCATAGCCAGAAGCCGCTGATAGATCTGAGCGGAAAGAGACAATGCCGGCTGTCCCCAAGCAGCACATGAAGGAAACCGAACTGCGGCACATACCGCCCGATGACCATCGCGCACACGGTCAGCGGTGTAGATAGCACCAGGCCGATCGGGCCCCACAGCGCAGTCCAGACCGTGGCCGAGACCAGGATCGCCAGCGAGAGATTCCAGTGTGCGTTCCGTAAAGCGCCGGTTCCACAACGTACCCAGTCACAGGCTCGATAACCAGAAAAAGACCCAGACACAACAGCGGCTGCTGCCAATGTTCCGAAACGGCCAGCGCCACGATGGTCGGCAGGGCTTGCGCCCATAACCGGCCCCAGATACGGTACGAAACGCAGGGTGCCGGCAAATACGCCCCAGAGGAAAAAATTCGGAATCCCGATGAAATACAGACCAATCGTTACGAGCGTGCCGAACGCCGTGTTTACTAAAAACTGAAGGCGCAAGTAGCGGCTTACCCGCTCCGCGGCATCGTCGAACGCCGCAGTTGCCAGGTTGAGCTGGTTTTGGCCGATCAGCCGCAGAATCCGGCTTCGAAGATCTTCGCGCTTCACCAGCATCACGAATGCAAATACGATTACGATGACCGCGGTACCGATCGGCGCCAACAGTGGGCCCAGAATATTCTTCAGTGACTCGATCATGGTCGGCGGCGCTTCTACCAGTTGTACGAGAATCGGCTTTTTGTCAGCCGGGAGTAGCGGCGCAGAGGACTGCGGCTTTTTGGACCGTGCCGCCGGCGCCGGCTGAGGAGTAAGCTGAGGAGTTGGCTCCGGGGCGCCGCCCGATAACTCCTTGGCGAGTTCTTTCACGCTTTCACCAGCCTTCGCCAAGCCACCCTTTGTCGGGCCGCGAAACATATCCAGCCTATGGCCGATATTTTCTCTATAATGCGGCAGCTCGTTCACGACGTCGATTAACTGGTTGCCGGCGATCCATCCAAGTCCGCCGAAAAGCGTAACTGAAAGGAGAACGACAAGCGACACGGAAGGAATTCGGCCCAGCCGCCACAACTCGAGACTCTTAACGCCAGGGGTCAGTAAGAAAGTAACCAGTATCGCCAATGAAAGGGGAATCAGTACGTCCCTGGCGAAGTACAAGATAGCTAACGCCGCAATGACGAGGATTAGGGCGGATACCGGGGACGATCTCTTCTCTGAGCGGTTCACACGATCAGTAACCGTTGAAGCCGCCGACCAGATAGACAATCAGGACAATCAGGAGAATGGTGCCGAGGCCAACTCCGGCCCCGCCACCATATCCCCACCGCCTGTGCCCCCAATAGCCGCCTCCGCCGCCAAAAATCAGAATCAGCAAAATGAGCAGCAGTAGCATCGGTCTCTACTTTTCGAAAACCTTCTCGATATCGCCGACCTTCTTCTGGACCTTTCCGGCGATTTTCTCGTCGGTTCCTTCTTCTTCAAGGCAAGGGTCGTTAGTGGCGTGGCCAACCTTCTCCTTAACCTTGCCTTTCATCTCATGCGCCGCGCCGTTGACTTTATCCTTCGTGCTGTCTTTCATGTTCGATGGCTCCTTCTTGCCGTCTTGGCGAAGCAATTTGATGACCCAACAGAAATACCGGCGCGCCCGCGACATCTGCTCTCGAAGCGGGAATCTCCGCCAGATGGCGTGCAGAGTCTGTTGTGTTGGTGGCAAAACCTACGCTTGGCGCGAATGGCCCTCGGCTTGCTACACACGAACGAGATGCCCACTCCAACTGAAAGATATCCACTTACCGTTGAGCAAAAACAGCAGCTTGATCGGGATCTTGCCGCCGTCGAAGGAACATTAGACGCCATCAGATTGCTGATGTGTGCCTGCTACGGCGATGACAGCCCGTCCGCGATTCGAGCCGGAGAAACAGCCGCCGCATTGCAGAGGCTCAAATGGCAGATCGCCCGTACCGAGCAGAACTCGGAGCAGAGCAACGATCCGGAGTGCCAGTCTGTGCTTCGTGCCCATGCGTCTGTTTAGGGGTAACCGCCGCCGATTCATCGCGCCGCCGCATACGTCGCTGGGCCGCACTGGACGCGCATAAGCCGCGCCGCGCGTTCCACGCCTTCGACCAGAGTGGGCATCGCCAGCCCATGCGCTTCAGCCAGCAGATCCTTCGATTCGGTGGACGCCGGACACGCGCCCCGCAGGGCCTGCGCCCGCAAGCGGCAGGCGCGCGCGCAACCCTTCGGCGGGATGGCCGGTTCCCACGGCGACTGGCCTTCACTGCCGCGATCGGAGGTAAGCAACACGGTCTTGCCGTCGCGCAAGCGCGTGAGACGCGTGAAAATCCGACTGCATACCCTCGTTTGCCGAAAGAGCTTAAGTGACCGTCTCGGCCAGCGCCGTGGCGAGCCAGGTATCGTTTGCGTCGGCCGAAGCGTTCTCCACTTCCAGCACCGCCACGGCGGGATGCACATCGGACTGCGACGCGCGCCAATCAATCGCGCTCCAAAGCTCCCAGGATGAGCGCGGCGGCCGCCAAAGCCGGCCACAGGAGGCGATACTTCCCGGTAACCCGGAATTCCGGCGGCCGAAAACTTCGAGCCCCACCGATGCGGTCAAGCTGGAAGCGTACGGCGGGTGGCGCTGGAATCTGGCGGGCCAACTTCGTTCCTCAGTGGACTCCGATTTTAGCAACGTCGACGTTCAGTCTTCGCCTACGCGAGGTTGACCGGCGCCCGCGCTTTTCGCTATGCTAAGCTCAATCTGCGCACCTTAAGGCATTCCCACCGTACTATTCCCCCAATGGAGGATAGATGAGTCCGCAAGAAGTGTTGGAATTTGCCAAGAAGAACGACGCCAGGCAGCTGGATCTGCGCTTCACCGACATCCCGAGCCTGCAGCACCACGTTTCCTATCCCATCAGCGAGCTGAGCTGAAGCAGCTTCGAAGACGGCTTCGGCATGGACGGATCGAGCATCCGCGGCTGGGCGGCGATCAACGAGAGCGACATGCTGCTCATCCCCGATCCCAACGACGGCGTTCATGGATCCGTTTGCCGAGACTGCCCACGCTGGTGATGTTCGGCGACGTGATCGATCCCATCACCAAGCAGAACTACGAGCGCGATCCGCGCTGGATCGCCAAGAAGGCCGAGCTGTACCTGAAGAACAGCGGCGTCGGCGACACGGCCTACTTCGGCGCGGAAGCCGAGTTCTTCATTTTCGATAACGTCCGCTTCGATCAGAACCAGCACTCCGGCTTCTATTTCATCGACGCCGAAGAGGGCCGCTGGAACTCCGGCCGCGAGAAGGACAACCTGGGCTACCGGCCGCGCTACAAGGAAGGCTACTTCCCGGTGCCGCCCACCGATCACTATCAGGATCTGCGCAGCGAGATGGTGCAGACCATGATCAAGTGCGGTCTGCGACATCGAATGCCATCACCACGAAGTCGCCACCGGCGGCCAGTGCGAAATCGATCAGCGCTTCGACACGCTGGTGAAGTCGGCCGACAACATGATGCTGTACAAGTACATCATCCGCAACGTGGCCAACCAGTACGGCAAGACCGTCACCTTCATGCCCAAGCCGCTGTTCGGCGATAACGGCAGCGGCATGCACACCCACCAGAGCATCTGGAAGGACGGCAAGCCGCTGTTCGCGGGCGATGGCTACGCGGGCTTGAGCCAGATGGCGCTGTACTACATCGGCGGCCTGCTGAAGCACGCGCGCGCGCTCTCGGCCATCATCGCGCCCACCACCAACAGCTACAAGCGCCTGGTGCCGGGCTACGAAGCGCCGGTGAACCTGGCCTACTCGCGGCGCAATCGCTCGGCGGCCTGCCGCATTCCGATGTACTCGGCCAGCCCCAAGGCCAAGCGCGTCGAGTTCCGTCCGCCCGACCCGGCGGCCAATCCGTATCTGGCGTTCGCCGCCATGCTGATGGCCGGCCTCGACGGCGTGCTCAACAAGATCGATCCGGGCGAGCCGCTCGACAAGGACATCTACGATCTGTCGCCGGAGGAGATGAAGAGCGTGCCGTCCATGCCCGCATCGCTCGAAGAAGCGCTGAGCTGCCTCGAAGACGACCACGGCTTCCTGCTGAAGGGCGACGTCTTCACCGAGGAGCTGATCGAAACCTTCATCGACTACAAGCGCAAGAACGAAGCGGATGCCATCCGCCTGCGGCCGCATCCCTACGAGTTCGCGCTGTACTACGACGTGTAGGACAGGCCTCCTGGCCTGCCCATCAGGCAGGTTGCGTGATAGCCACGATCGTCCAAGTCAATGTCTCCCCAGGCGGCCTGCCCAAACGGCCGATCATGGCTGGCATGATCACCGCCGTGGGCCTCGCGGGCGACGCCTGCGCGCATCCGCAAATCCACGGCGGCCCTCGCCAGGCCGTTCTGCTGATTGCCTCCGAAACCATCGACGAGCTGAAATCGCGCGGATACCCGGTCTTCTACGGAGCGCTGGGTGAGAACCTCACCACGCGCGGACTCGATCCCCGCCAATTGCGCATCGGCCACCAGCTTCGCGCCGGCGGCGCGCTGCTCGAGATCACCAAGGTTCGCGGCCCTTGCACCGCCTGGATGTCTACGGCCCAGCCATCAAGCAGGAAATTTATGACCAGCAGGTGAAAGCCGCGGACCCACCTCGCCGCGCTGGGGCATGAGCGGCTTCTATGCGCGCGTCATCCGGCCGGGCCCTGTGCGCCCGGACGATCCGGTCGTGATTCTCTCAGCGTTGTCTTGAAAACGTCAAGCCCGGCGCGCGGTTGCTAACCCTAGATAACCTTGACGGCTAGGCCACGCGTCAACCCGCTTCCGCCGCCCCAGCCGGTTAACCTTCGAGAACTGCCGCACGCTGCCGAATAGTATATTGCGCCATACTCCCCCAGTCGTTACAGTGAATGCCGAAGGACGGAAACCCAGTGGGTGCTCAGGCTGTCGAAATAGGTGCGTCGCGGCTTCTCCATACGAACTGGATCATCAGTGAGAAACAGGACCTCACCTGGTTCATCGGATCCAGTCTGGCCGGCTATCTCGCGCTGGCGTTGATGGCTGCCGGATTCCCGCTCACGCCTTTGTTCCTGGTCTGGCTGATCGGCGTCGACGGTCCCCACGTGCTCGCTACCTTCACGCGCACCTACTTCGATAAGACCGAGCGCAAGAAGCTCGGCCTGCTGCTGTTGGTGATCTTTCCCGCCATGCTGGTCGGGCCGCTCGCGGTGACCAGGGATATGAATCGCTGTTCTATCTCTTTGCCGTCAGTTGGCTGCACTTCCACATCGCGAAACAACACTTCGGCTTCGTGATGCTATACAAGCACAAGAATCGCGAGCGCGATCGCTTCGATTACTACCTGGACCGCTACTTCCTGTTGACTTCGCTCATGCTGCCCTTCCTGCGCTTCGTGGTGGCCACGGCGGACATCTTGAAGACGTCCCAAACGGCCCACGCGGCGGCCGACGCCCTGCTGGTAGCCTACATGCTGCTGGCGGTGGTTTTCGTGGGCCGCCAGATTCAGAAAGCCATCCGGGGCATTCCGGTCAACTTACCCAAGCTGCTGCTATTCCTGGCGGTGGTTCCGTTGCAATGGCTGGCCTTCGGCTATGCCGCCACGTTCGGTTTTGAGGGTATCGTCAGGGCCGGCATCGTGGCTGGCCTGTTCCACAGTTTCCAGTATCATCGGCTCATGTGGTTTCACAACAGCAACCGCTACAGCGAGCCTCAAAGCGAAGAACGTTTTGGCCTGGCGGCCACGCTAGCCCGGCGTTTTGCCTACTACGCCCTGGCGGCGCTGGCGCTGAATTTGGTGTTGAACGTGTTACCCGCCATGGCCTTTCCCGTCACGCCGCTGAAAGCCGCGCTCTGGGGGCTGGCCTTTACGCATTACTGCCTGGATGCGCGCATCTGGAGAGTGCGGGGAGATCGCGATCTGGCCGCCGCCCTGAAACTCTAGGGCCCAGATCCTCTCAAGCCATTATTGAAATGGCCATTTATTATGGCTATACTGAAATGGATGGACGTCAGCATAGCGGACGCAAAGAATCGCCTGACTCAGCTTGTGCGCGCAGTCGAGGAGGGGGAATCCGTCGTCATTACCCGCAACGGCAAGCCGGTCGCGCAATTGACCCCAGCGCCGCCCAACCGGCGCAAAGTGCGTCTCGGAAGTATGCGAGGCCGTATTCGTCTCCTACCAGGATGGGACGATCCGGTGGACCTTGATCGCTTCCTCGATGGTGATGTCTGAACGGTTACCTGCTCGATACCAACATCGCTCTGCTTGCAATGGAAGCGCCGGAGCGGCTTTCGCGGGCCGGCCGAGCCGCCATCAGGTCGGGGCCGAACGTGCTCAGTGTAGTCTCGTACTGGGAAGTGATCCTGAAGTCCGCCAAGGGCAAGCTCGATTTGGGCGATCCGCGTGTGTGGTGGGACATTGTCCTCGACGATTTGGCTGCAACCGCGTTGCCATTGCGGCACGCTCACATCACCGGAATTCTTGGTTTACCGGCTATCCATCAAGATCCCTTCGACCGGGCGCTCATTGCGCAAGCTACCGTGGAGGATCTGGCCCTGGTAACTATGGATACAGAAATTCCCCTTTACGCTTCGGAGCGTCTGCGCGTAATCCGGTAGTGTCCTAAAGTCGCGTGAGTTGTGTCCTAAAAGTCGCGACCTTAGGACACTACCCCCTGCATTCTATGGCTGAATCTCAAAGGGCACGTTGCTGGAAAGTGCGGCGGTAGGAGTGACGACCAGGATAGTTCCGCTGGTCGCGCCCGTGGGTACCGCAGTGGTGATTCGAGAGCTCGGAGACCAGCCTGAACGCCGCTGCCACACCGTTGAAGCTCACGCTGGTAGCCCCGCTTAAATTCGTCCCGCGGATCTCTACGGGGGCGCCAGGCGCGCCGTAGTCAGGCCGCGCCTCCACAAAAGCACTCAGACCGGCAGAGAGTTTGAATGCTGTGCCGAGCAGCGCGGCGCCGCCGGCGCCCGTCGTCCCATAAAAACTTCCGTCTGTGTCCTGGAGCAGTTCCCCAGGCGCGGATCCTTCAGCGCAGTCGCCTCTTGGGCATAAGAACCGGTAAAGTGTCTCAATCTCCCCACCAGCGCTCATTCGATATAGCGTTCCGCCCGGACCTCCATGTAGCGTACCGCCGTCAGCAGTTCCTCCATAGAAGTTCCCATCAGTGCCTAGAACTATGTCGCCGTAGGGTACGTATCCGTCGGCGCAGTCGCTTAGTCGGTCACTTCAGAAGTTCACTAACGTATTTTGAAAAGATCAGCGTGGTGTAGCGAGCTTGCCGAGGAGTTCGGCAAGATCCTGGCGGGTGAACTTCCATTCGAAGGGTCGGGCCGTGGTCTCCCAGTAGTATTGAAAGTCGAGGAGGCGCTCGGCGAGGGCGTCGAGGTCGGTAAGATCGTTGGGCGTCAAGACCTTCCGCTGGACAATGGAGAAATAGATCTCGATCTGGTTGAGCCAACTGGCATGGACCGGAGCGTGCACGAGGGTCAGACGAGGATAGAGGCTCCGTAGACGTTCGACGGCTTTGGCGCCACGGTGGGCCGAGCAGTTGTCCACGATCCAGAAGACGCGACGAGCATCATTGTACGGCGGTCGCGTCATGACTTGCTCGACAAGCCGATCAAAGGGAGCGATGCCATTCTTGGATTCGCAGCGGCCAAAGATTCTGGCGTGATGGACGTCCAACGCGGCGATATAGGTCCAGGCGCCGCAACGGAAATACTCGTGCTCGACGTGCATGGGTGTGCGTGGCCGGCAGACCTGCGTGGCATGTTTGCGGCGGCGGGCCTGGATGCTGGTTTTTTCATCGGCGGAGATCACGAATTCATCATCCCTTCAGCGCACGGCCTTGCCATTCGCGTGCATACAAGATCCAGCACGCGGCCGGCCTTGGTGGCGAAATCCGGATCACGCGGAAAGATCCAACTGCGGTGATACCAGGGGCGAATGGCGTCTTCATGCAGGCAGCGCCACAAGGTACTGCCGCTGATAGAGGCCACCAAGCCGCTCTGCTGGACTTGCTGAACCAGATCCGTGGTGCTCCAGCGGGACAGCGGCAGGCCATGCGTGGCCGGCAGTTCACAGGCCAAGGCCTTAACCTGAACGACGAGCTCTGGGGGGAAAAGTCCGGGGGCGACCCGGACGAGCATGCTCTTCCAGTCCTGCGAGGCGGTCGGCAAAGAAGCGTTTGCGCCAAAGAGAGACAACCTCACGGCGGGTGTCCAGACACGCGGCGATCTCCTCGTTGGGCATGCCTTCGGCTGCGTAAAGGATCATCTTGGCTCGTTGAACCTGAAAATACGGTAACGTATATTTTGCTGCACGCCTGCGCAGTTCGGCTTCCTCGGCGGACGAAAGGGCTGATGGCGAAGGGGCTCGATCTTGGCATGTCTGCGCACCTCACCAAAACAGGATGCCATGCCGCGAGCGCGATTTCAAGCTGATTTATACGTTAGTGTATTTAAGAAACGCGGTACTTAGTGAGCAGAAGCTATAAAGCGTCGTGAGCATTCCAGCGGCCGTAATCTTGAAAAAGGTGCCGCCGCAGTTTTCACACTTGTCCGCATTAACCCCGCCGCCTAACGTCGTTCCATAAAAATATCCATCGGGTGCCGGGACAAGGCTGCTAGTGGGGTTCGAACCGTCCGCGCACGCGGCCTGCGAACAGAAGTTGTACAGCGTGGTCAGCTCCACGATCCCGCGTCATCTTGAAAATCGTTCCGCCGTACGGACTAGCCCCGCCTAATTGGGTTGCGCCATAGAAGTAACCATCCGTTCCCTGCACCAGTTTCCCGTAAGGCTGCGCGCCATCAATGCACCCGCTTTGCGAGCAGAACGTATACAGCGTCTTAAAGCTACCGTCAAGCCCAATCCGAAACGCCGTGCCGCAGCCAGTGGTTCCGCTAATCTGGAAGCACACGGCGCTGTTATTTACGCCGCCCCCGGCCGTCGTTCCATACAGGTAACCATCGGCGCCTTGGACCAGGGCGGCAGATGGCGCCGCTCCATCTGAGCAGCCGCTTTCAGAGCAGAACGCGTACAACGTCGTTAACTCGCCGCTAGGGGTGATCTTAAAAACCGTTCCACAACCGTAGGTACAGCCGGTCCCCCCAATTTGGGTTGTCCCGTAAAGGTCTCCATTGGCAACCTGCACCAACCCCGCCATGGGACCCTCGCCATCGGCGCAAGGGCGTCCGTGGGCGCAGAAGTTATGCAACGTGTTCAACGTACCGCTTGGCGTCATTTTGAACACTGTGCCGAAATTATATGCCCCGCCACCGCTCGCCGTTCCGTACAGACTGCCGTCGATACCCTGTATCAACCCGCCCGTCGGGTATACCCCGTCATCCGAACATCCGGGTGAAGGTTGTGGGCAGAAACTATCGAGCATGGTGAACGTCTGCGCAAACGCCTCCGTCGCCAGTAATCCGCACGCGGCAAAAGCCATGCACACCAACTTACGCATGAGACAATTTAAGTGAGGCATCAAGAATCTCCTACAGACTAAGGTTTCACCGAGAACACGGTGCCGACGCCATTCGTTCCACCGGAATAGGTCGTCCCATAAAGGACACCATCTTTTCCGATGACAACGTTGGCGTAAGAGCCATCCCCATTTTCTGGGTTTACGAAATTGTGGATCGCCGCCTCGGACCAGGCGGCGCCTGCGGAGCCTGGTGGAGTCGGGGAATACACCTCGCCGCCCGGGCTCTTTTCGCTTCCACAGTCCTGGTTCCGTAAAGCACCCCGTTGCTCGCCATGGTCACACCCGCATAAACCGCGCTTCCGTTCCGCCCTGGAGCGGACGCAGCCTGCGAAGGAAGGCTCGCTATGAGTCCCGCCAAATCGGAAAACGCGAACAGGGCCGAGAAGCGCGATCACCGCCGCGAAGTAACCGATTCGATCATCAAGATGCTGGAGGACGGCGTTGCTCCGTGGCAAAAACCATGGGAAGGTTCAGCGATGCCATTCAATCCAACGACCGAGAGGCCGTACCGTGGCGGCAACGCCCTGCACCTCCTGGCAACCGGAATGGGGCGGGAATACGCAGATCCGCGATGGATGACCTACAAGCAGGCCGCGGAACAGGGCTGGCAGGTACGCGGAGGCGAAAAAGGGACTCATATCGAGTTCTGGGAGGTGAAGGAGCGTTCAAACGAGAAAGACGCCGGACCTGATCAGGATGGCGGTGAGTCTTCAGCCAAGGAAAACGGCCAGCGGCTGATACACCGCGTGTACACCGTCTTCAACGCCAAGCAAATTGACGGAATTCCGGAATACCAGCCAAAGCAACGGACCCCATTTGAGGTAGTACAAGCTGGTGAGCGAATTCTATCGAATTCTGGTGCTCGAATAGAACACGATCAGCGCGACGACGCCTTTTATAACCGACGCAGCGACAGCATCCATCTTCCCCCGAAGGACGCTTTCAAAGACGCGCCGGGATATTATGGAACGGCGCTCCACGAGCTCGCGCACTGGACCGGCCATCCGTCGCGTCTGAATCGCTCGACGCTTTCGGACTCATACCGTTTTGGCGACCTCAACTACGCGAAGGAGGAACTCCGGGCGGAACTTGCCAGCGTCTTCATGGCAGCCGAGTTGGGGGTTCCGCACGATCCAGCCAACCACGCGGCGTATGTGGGTTCCTGGATCAAAGCTTTGCGGGAAGACAAGAATGAGATCTTCCGGGCGGCGCACGAGGCGTCAGCGGCCACCGATTTTGTTCTATCGCTGGACCCGGAGGTTTCAAGAGCAAGCTCGCTGCATTCTCCGGGCCGGCCCGGAAGCCCCGTCCGAAGTGGTGCACTGGAGAACGAAACTCACGCCGAAATCGGGACCATTCACGCCGATCGAGAGCCAGCGGCGCACGCGGCCCATCGCCAGGCATTCCATGAGAACGGCGTCGGCCAGAAGGCCCGTCAAACCGACGATAATCCAATTCAGAACACTGGCAATTTAGCGGCCTCATTCGCTGCTGCTAAACAAGTAACGGCGGATGCCCTTGGCGAGTCCGCACGGACATTCGGGGCCCAGACCGATAGCGGTAGGTACAACGGGCGAATCATTGGAGAGACGGCCCATCATGTTGTTCAGCGCCTTTCGCCCCAAACTGCCGTGGCTCACATAAAACATCTGCTCGATCACCTTCCGCACGCAGGTGATAACGTCGCAATTGCTTATTCGAACGATCACGCCCTAGTCCGGGATCTCCGTGAGCGTGTCAACACTCACGAGCTTGGCCGCTAGCGCGATGACGCGCCCCCGAGATCATCCAAGATGCCGCCAACCGGCGACAGCAACAAACACCGCTTGGGATCTGCATCTGTGTCTATCACTTTTTCCCGAATGCGCCCGTGCCCAAATGGCTCCGCCGATCATCGAAGAGTTGCGGGAGGTATCACCCAATGGGACCGCTTGGCGAAGTTCCGCCGTGTCCGATCCGTCTTGGGACCGCAAACAACGGCATGAGCGGTGTCGTCGCGCGCGTCTGGGTGAACGGTTTGCTGGAATTCACGTACGAGGCCTGCAGATAATCCTGCCAATGCGTAGTCCGCGTGGCCAGCGAGTACGCTGTCGGGAGTGCGCTTCTCGGAGTGGATGATGCCGGACAGGTACACCGACATTGGATCGCCATCGCCATCGTCTTCGAATGCAGCCGAACTCGGTCTGACCCGCCCCATATTCTCATCGTGAAAAAAATGCCAGCGCGGTATTCGGCGGAGGAGGACTTCATCGTCAGGCACGCTCGGATCGTCCGGAAATAGCAGACCGCAGTCTCTCTCGTCCATCGATAGCCCGGTAACGATCAGAGTTTTTGAATCCAAGACGACAAGGTTGTGTCGTCCGGGGACCACTCACCTTCCCACTCTTGGCCGCTCCGATTATCGATGGCATAAACTGTTATGGGACGCGAGGGATTGACGCTTATCTCGATGTCCAGTCCATTTCTATGCCATTCGAGCTGTAAACCACCCCGTACAGTCGGGACGATGACCGGCGTGGGCGTGGACGGGGCCATGATGCATGCCAGCAGACTGCCCGCGGTTTCGACGGCACGAGGATCTACCGGTTGCGCCGAATATGAGTTCCATCCCGAACCCAATTCAAGAATATCGGCGAAGGCCTCCGCCGTGGGCCGCACCCATTCTGGAATCGATCCTTCGGTTAATCCCGCGTCCAACGTAACAATAATCTGATCGCGTGGTCCCGCTGAGATGGATGCAGGTAGCGCGACCTCGTGACGCGTTAGTAGGGCGTAGCGAGACATGGTGGCGCCGGAAGATGTGACATCCCTTTGCTTACGGCTCAACATCACGCCCGTATTTGATCGTGGAATCGCGATACTAGCCATTCGTTAACCTCCAAGTCTCGTGCATGGTCGAAGTCGTAAGATCTTTAAAACCTCGGACAATCCAGTCGTGACCGATATCGAAAAAGGATCTAGCGCCCTCGACGTCGGCCCCCACGGGGGCGCCACGGGCGGTCAGCTCCAGAACGTACATGGGCGCGTTCTCTGGCTTTAGCCAGCCGGGTTGAATGGAAACATGCAATCTCCCAAAGGGCGTGCCTTCGTCGCGGCGAATGACATACCGCAGTTGCATTCCGACTTCTTCCGGTGCGGGGAGGAATGGTCCGGCCATGGGCTTCCCAAGAACTCTAAAGATCTTATCGGCATCCCCATGCTCAACCCATGCGCCGGCGGGCAGGATGTGGTTGACGTATGTGACCTCGCATTGGTTGATGCGAAGAGGGCCCACGGATTCCTGGGCCAAGAACTCTTGGAACAACCCAAGCTCTCGCAAGAATGCTTCCCGAATAGTGCCATAGCGGGGATAGGGCTGCGCGCCCGTCGTCTTTCGCCAGTTGTGCAGCAACCTATCTGGCTGAATCTGGACCAGTTGGTCTTGTGAGTCATTCAAGAAGAGCACGCGGGCGAGAGGTGGAACGTCGAGTGCTTCAAACCGGAAGCCGACCCTGCCGGCAGTGGGTGGGCCAAAGCTCTCAATCACTGGCGCGATTGGAGCGAGTTCCTCAACTCTTGGGAATTCGGCACGCAACTTTGTCCAAAGCAGACCTATTTGCGCTGTCCGAAGGCGAGCAATTTGCTCGAACTGAATGGACAGCACGACCTCGACGACAGGAGGATTCTCAAAATTGGGCAGATCGGCTGGCCGAGAATATGTGCTCATTTGACGAATTGCGGAAGCGCTCCGCGAGAACGGAGTGTATCACGCCTCTCCGCTGGCCAAGCGCAGGACGTGGATGAGAACGATAGCCCAGAGCAGCTACGATTACAAGTATATCCCAACTGCGGGTTCAGTGGCCTTAACGGGGGCGGGGACTCTGGAGATCCTGCTCGCCAAACCGGCTCGCGCAATCTGCTTTTGATCGCGATTCTCCGAATGCCTCGATTTCCTTGAGCACCGCCAAATCCTCAATGGTGCTTTAGTTTAGATAGCGTTCCAATGCGCCGAGCCGTCTGCTATAGTTACCGCTTGACCGTCTGATTTCGAAGGAGCGCATGAGCATCGCCGATCGTCCTGCGCCCGCGCAGGAGGCCATGTTTGCTCCTGGCTTGCGGGTGGAAATTCGTGATGCCGAGTGGGTGATCAAACGCGCCGATCTGACCTCCAGCGGCACCTATTCGCTGCTGGTCACCGGCATTTCCGAGTTGGTTCGCGGCAAGGAAGCCCGCTTTCTCACCGAGATCGACCGGGACATCAAACCCCTCCACCCCGAAGACACGGAACTGGTTCCGGACACTTCGCCCCGATTCGCCAAAGCCCGCCTTTACCTGGAAAGCCTGCTCCGTCAGGCGCCGCCCACAGACTCCAACCTTTGGATCGGCCACCGCGCCGCCATCGACGTCCTTCCCTATCAACTCGACCCTGCCCTGCAAGCCCTCGGCCAGATCCGCCACCGCATCCTGCTGGCCGATTCGGTGGGACTCGGCAAGACCATCGAGGTCGGCGTGCTTCTCGCCGAACTCATCCGCCGCGGCAAGGGCAAGCGCAACGTCGCCGTGCGGGGCACCAGGAGTGCCCGCGCCAAACTCGCCGAACTCCTCGGCGACCGCTCCGATACCATGATTCTGGCTTCCGCTACGCCTCACGACGGCCGGCCGGAATCCTTCGCCAGCCTCATGAACATGCTGAATCCCACGGCCATCGCCAACCCGAAGGTATACGGGCCGGAGGACATCGAGGGCCTGTTCCTGCGTCGCTTTAAGAAGGACGTGCAGGAACAGACTCGGCAAGTCGTTCCTGGAGCGCAGGACCAATCGCTGGCCCACTCCTGCCTCGGACGTCGAGGAGCACGCTTACGAGCTGGTTTCCCGCGCCACTTTCGCCTCCTTCGATAAGGCGAAGAAGACCGGCCAGCTTCTATTCCGGGTGGTCCTCGAAAAGTCCCTCTTCTCCAGCCCGGCCGCCTGCCGCCAGACCATCGAGCAACGTCTGAAAAAGATCACGGGCATCGCAACCCCCGAAGCCAAGCGGGACCGCGACACCTTGCAGGCGCTCGCCGACGCCGTTGAAGCCATTACCCCAGACCAGTTCACCAAGTACCAGAGGCTCCTCACCCTCCTGCGAAAAGGCGGCGACCTCGATTGGCACCCCGAGCTGTCGTCTGACCGCCTTGTCATCTTCACCGAGCGTGTCGAGACCCTCAAGTTCCTCCGGGAGCATCTGGAAAAGGATCTGAAGCTGAAGCCTGCGCAGATCGCCACGCTGCATGGCCAGGAGAGCGGCGACCAGCAGCTTCAGGACACTGTGAAGGAGTTCGGCCGCGATAAGGAGGCCGTCCGCCTGCTTATCGCACCGGTTACAGCCTGGAAAGCCTGCGAGAACTCGCGCTCGCTCCCCTCGATACCGACCGCAGCCGCAACGGTTACTTCATCGACGCGTCAATCAAGACCCTGTTCAAGCTCATCTACAGCGGATTCGCGCCCCAGGAACAGATGACCATGGCCGCCGCCGCAGCCGGGCCTGGCGGACGCAGCCTGGTCCATACCTTTGAGATGAAACCGCTGGAAGGCGATCTCTTTGACGACGCCCGCACCCCCACGCTGCGCCGCGTCCGCCTGCGCAACCATGTGCTCCAGCAGGTGCTCGAATCGCTCGGCTATTCCCGTAAAGGGTCCGCGCTCGGACGGGGGCGTATCAGCTACGCGCAGCTTGGTATCAACCAGCTCGGCGCGGTCTATGAAGGCCTGCTCTCCTACACTGGATTCTTCGCCAAGACCGATCTCTACGAGGTAAAGAAGGCGGAAACCAAAGAGGTCAACCTGCTCGATCAGGCTTGGTTCGTCACCAAAGAGGACCTGAGCCAATACGAGTCCGACGGAGATTGTGTACGACGAGACCGGGCACGCCAAGGTCTACCCGCTGGGCACTTTCATCTATCGCCTGAATGGCCGCAGCCGGCAGAAATCGGCCTCGTACTATACGCCGGAAGTGCTGACCAAATGCGTGGTCAAGTATGCGCTGAAGGAACTGCTGGAAGGCAAGACGGCGGACCAGATCCTGAAACTCACGGTGTGCGAACCGGCACTCGGTAGCGGCGCGTTTTTGAATGAAGCCATCAATCAACTCGCCGATGCGTACCTCGACCGCAAGCAGGCTGAACTGAAGCGCCGCATTCCCGAGGGCGACCTGGAACAGGAGCGGCAGAAGGTAAAGGCATTCCTGGCGGACAACCGGGTATTCGGCGTGGACCAGAATCCGGTAGCGGTGGAACTCGCCGAGATCTCGCTGTGGCTCAACACTATCTACCAGGGCCACACCATCCCCTGGTTCGGCGGCCAGCTTGCCACAGGCAACAGTCTGATTGGCGCTCGCCGCCAGGTGTTTCGGCGCGGGCAGTTGACGGATAAGGCCAGGCCCTGGTTGGAATCCGTGCCGGAGCGCATTCCCGCCGCCGATGCCCGTCCGCTGGATGGTGTCTATCATTTCCTCGTGCCCGATAAGGGCATGTCCAACTACGGGGACAAGGTCGTAAAGGCGATGTGCCCGAAGGAGATAAAGCGGATCTCCGACTGGCGGAAAGAGTTCCGCGAGAGGTTCGACGCTGAAGAGGCTGGCACGCTTGTGCGCCTCAGTGAGGCCGTGGACCGCCTCTGGACCCGCCACACGGATGATCTCCGTATCGCGCGCGTCCAGACCGCGCACGACTTCGCCGTCTGGGGACAGCCGGCTAACGACGAGCGGGGCCAAAAGCTGACCACGCGCGAACGGGATGCGATCTTCCGCAAGGCCATTCATCCGGACCAAGGGCCCTTCCACCGCGTACCAGCGGCTGCGATTCGTGATGGACTACTGGTGCGCGCTCTGGTTCTGGCCCATCGAGAAGGCTCACCTGCTGCCGACGCGGCACGAGTTTCTCCTCGAAGTGGGGTCTGTATTGCAGGGGACGGTCCGTGCGGCGGAATCCATCCGTCGCACGCAGGGGGAAATGTTCGCGCCGGAGCAACTCAGCATGACGGTGGCTGATGAGTATGGCTTAGTGGACGTCAAGGATTTCTGCAACGGGTCGGAGCGCTTGACGTTGATGAGCGAGATAGCTGGAAATTTTAAGTTCTTTCACTGGGAACTGGAGTTTGCGGATGTTTTCGCCGCCGCGGGCGGCTTCGACTTGATCCTTGGGAACCCGCCCTGGATCAAGGTTGAGTGGAATGAAAGCGCGGTGATGGGAGATGTGCAGCCGCTCTACGTGTTGCGCGACTTCGATGCGCCGAAGATGGCAACTCTGCGCGACGCGGCCATGACGAAGTACCCAGGCCTGCGCTGCCTCTACCTGGACGAGTACGCAGAGTTCGAGGGCACGCAAGCGTTCCTGAATGCGCCGTCAGAATTATCAATTGCTGATGGGGAGCCAGTCGAATACTTTTAAGTGCTTCGTGACAAGGGCGACGGAACTTGCCCGGGTGTCTGCTTACGTGCATGACGATGGCATGTTTAACGACCCGAAAGCAGGCGTGCTTCGTGAATACCTCTACCCCCGGTTGCGATACTGGTTTCAGTTTGAGAACGAAGTGCCGCTGTTTGAAGGACTGAACGACCATGGGCGCATGCGATTTGAGGTCAGCGTCCTTGGACCGCCCAGAGCGGTCAGCGTCGCTGCTATCGCAGACGTATTCTGGCCGACGACAATCGATGATTCCTTCGCGCATGATGGCTTGGGAAGGCGGGTAGAGGGTCGCGAGAATGCCCAAAACGGATGGAGCCTCGCGGGACACCGAGACCGAATAATCAGGGTGGACGAGCCGACCCTTGACCTTTTCGCGTCCCTTTACGATGAGCCAGGCACGCCCGCGTTGCGCGCGAGGCTGCCGGTTCTACGTGCGCGTGAATTGGTAGAGGTGCTGCGAAGATTCGCCGCGCATCCGAACCGATTGGGGCAGCTTGGAGAGCAATACACTGGATCGGAGATGTGGCATGAAACCAATGCAGTCAAGAAGGATCATACAATTCGCCCAGAGACCCGTTTCCCTGCAACTCTTGAAGACGCAGTCTTGTCGGGTCCCCACATACACGTCGCGAACCCCCGGTTCAAGGCTCCTCGTGCCGAGTGGAACAGCCGCAACGATTACGACCTGCTTGACCTAACGACACTGCCAGAAGACCACCTGCCACGCTGTAACTTCGTTCCAGACTGCGATCCCGCAACCTACCGCCGACGCATGCAGGTCCTCCCTTGGGATGAGAGCGGACGAGTGTCGGATTGTTATCGGGTAGTTCACAGAGAGATGGCGAAGCCCGAATGGGAACGTACGTTACTAGCTGCAATCGAGCCTCCAGGACCTTGCCACGTCAACGTGTTGTTCGGAACCGCCTTTGAACATAAACACGACCTTCTCTGCTTTGCATCTAGCACGGCCTCGTTACCAGTGGATTTCAGGGTTAGGACTACCGGGATGGGGCATATTAATAAGACGCTGCTTGATCAACTGCCACTTCTCAAAGGGTCACCTGGTCTGTTCGCGCGTGCGCTACTCTTGAACTGCCTGACCAGTCACTATGCTGAACTTTGGTACCAGTGCTGGAGCGCCGACTTCACCGCCGTGCGTTGGGCCAAGAATGACCCGCGGCTTAGCAATGAACATTTTTCTGCGTTATCCCAGCAGTGGATTTGGTCCACCCCTCTGCGAGCCGACTACGAGCGCCGACAAGCTCTAGTCGAAATTGACGTCCTTGTCGCAATGGAACTAGGACTCACAGTAGAAGAACTCTGCACCATCTATCGGATACAATTCGATCTGCTGGGTAGATAGGCGCCACGTGCTCCCTCCGTCTAGGCTTTGATACAATTCGTCAGACGGGCCGGACATGTACACGATCTTTGGTGTTGACGGGTCTACGGCGACTCTCGGGAATCCGATCGGCCCAAAATTTAGGCTAGAATTCGAGTGAACCCAAGTTCCCGGTGCGCCTCCTTGAGTAGACTCAAACAGGCCACCGTTGCATGCGGCGTAAACCGTTGTTGGACTTGCCGGATTGATGGCGGTGCCAAAGCCATCGCCACAAACTCCGGCCTGAGTCCAGCCAGTTGAGCCGGCATACTCGAGAGTGGTGTTGTCCTGGGTGCCGGCGAAGGCTCGATTCGGGTTCTGGGGATCTATCGAAATCGGGGAATAGATCTCGGCGGTGCCGAGGCCGCCGTTAAGGCTTGCCCAATCGATTTTGGTTGCGTATGGCTGCGTGGCTGTCCATATGCCCCCGTCGCTGGTTTCGTAAAGAGTGGCGTTGTCCTGCCCAAACACTAGGGCGTGCTGGTCGACATGGAGCGTGGCGCCGGAAGAGCCGGTCATCACATTCTGCCATGTGTTTCCGCCATCCTGAGAACGGAAAAGATTGACGCTCCCGAAAAAGACGAGCGCGGGATCAAGTGGATGAACAGTCAGGAGGCTCGGACCGCGGGGATTGCCTGGGTCCGGTGGGAGATTCGCGACCTGCACCCAGCTCGCTCCGCCGTTTGTGGTCTTAAATAGAACGCTAGTAAATTCGCCGACTCCGGCCGCGGTGCCCCATAGGAGATATAACGTAGTTGGAGCCGATGCTGCAGGCACAAGATGTATCTCCACCGGTTGTATCGACTGAGACGGCGGGGAGACGTTCGTCCATGTTGTGCCTTGGTCCGTCGACAGAAAGACACTAGAGCCGACGGCGACATAGGCGTAGGTACTGCTACCCGTGTTGAACCTCAAGTCGCAGATACCATACGATCCTTCCCCTGCGTTGAGCGGGTAAAGCGGTGTAGTGCTCAGGATGGTTCCCAAGTAGTTCGGACCGAGAACAACACTCCACGTGTTCCCTCCGTCCGTCGAGCGATATAGGCCACCCAGGCTGGGGTCGGAGGGGCATCCTTCGAGAGCGAGCCAAGCACGGCCTGAGGGACTGACGGCAAAAGCAATCGATTGGCAGTCCTGGGCGCTATCCTCGACCACGGGGGCGAGCGCATTCCACGTCTCTCCTCCATCAGTTGATGCAAACAGGTCTCCGTTTTCAGCGTAGAGCGTATTCGGCTGGATTGGATCGGCCACCAAGGTATCCACTACCGTTACGGGGCCGAAATCCAGCAGGGGTACCCAGGACTGGCCCGAATTACTTGTCTTCCAGATCTTCCCTAGGTACGTTAAAACATACATCACCGCAGAGTTGTGCGGATCCAGGATTATGTCGCGTATGGACCCGGAAAGCGGATTAGAGGGATTGGAGGTGGCGATCGGCTGCGGCCCGAGGAACGTCCACGCGAAGGGATTCGGCCCCGTCTGCGGGCTGGTTTGAGCTGCTGCCGAGTTCTTCATCCCAAGGCGGTCCCGCAGGGCGCGCGTCCGAGCGGCAGCCTGCTTGGTGGCGTTGATTCTCGCCCAGTATTCCTTGCTGGTCTCACGCCGGCCTGGACCCTCGGTTTCGCTCTCTGCCTCGGTTGCAGGCCTAGCGACCGGCTGAACTGGTGTCGCTAATTCGGCTCGCCGAACACACGCAGATAGTAGCAGCGCTGCTGCAATATTGAGAACCAACCCGCGATGGGCACTCAGGTGGCTAGCCATTTCGTTGTCCTTTCGGCCTGGACCAGGATTGTCATTTTGTGAAACTGTGATCGATTATACACCCGAGCCAGCGAGAGCGGGCTCATCCTCTCGCTGAGGGGTGCGCGACACAAAATGGAACGGCAGGGCCACTTTCTTTTTTTGTGGCCTTAAACCTAGCGTAGTAGTACGCTAGGTATTAGGAGGTTCCCAATGACCGAAGCTCTTTCCGCGCTCGAAGCTCAGCGCGCGCAGACACAGTTCCAGATCAGTCGACTCGGCGATATGCGTTCTGGGTCGATTACCAGCACGGGCGGACGATGTGGCAACCCAGGGTGCCACTGCCGCCGGCCCGATGACCCGGGCCATGGCCCTTTCTATCGCTTGACCCGCAAAGTCAATGGAAAATCCGTTACGGAGACCTTTAGCACAGCGACGGCTCTGCGCAAGGCTCAGCAGGAAGTCGAAGAGTTCCATCGCTTCCGTCAGCTCGGTCACGATCTGTTGGAAGTCAACGAGAAAATCTGCAAGTTGCGGCCGGTGGAGGACACTTTGACCGCACAGGAAAAAAAACAGCAGAAGCGATCCAACAAGAAGTCGCCCAAGAAGTAGGTCGGACGGTACAGATCGTCCTCGGCGATTGGCATAAGACCGGCACGATCGATCTTGAGGCCGTCGAGATGCTGGTGCGGGACTCTATGCACCACGCCGGGGCAATAGCCATGCAGCGGTTGTTGTGTATGCCGGCGGCGCACGACCGCCAAGTCCCCTGCGGCTGCGGTCAGCAAGCTCGATACCGCGAAACGCGCCCGAAGCAGATCCTGACCATGCTGGGGCCTGTGGTCTACGATCGAGCCTACTATCTCTGTCCGAGTTGCCATCAAGGACACAGTCCCCGCGATCGGGAACTTGACGTAGTCGGGACGGAGTGTTCGCCCGGCGTGCGACGTATGATGGCCATGGTAGGAAGCGAGACCAGCTTCGATAGTGGCCGCCAACGGCTGCACCTGCTGGCCGGCCTGGAGGTCACTACCAAAGCTGTCGAACGCCACGCCGAAGCCATCGGTGCCGATATCGCCGAACGGGAACAGGCCCAGCGAGATCGCATCGTGCAATTGGAGTTTCCCGACATCTTGGGCGCTGCCGTTCCCGTGCTGGTCGTCGAAATGGATGGCACCCAATTGCCGATGGTACACGCCGAGTTGGAAGGGCGCGCCGGCAGATCCCAGGGGCAGCCGGCACGCACCCGGGAAGTCAAACTCGGGTGTGTCTTCACCCACACCACCACCGACGCGGAAGGCCGACCCATTCGGGATGCCGCTTCCACCACCTATACCGGGGCCATCGAAACTGCTGAACTGTTTGGCCGTCGGCTCTACGCCGAAGCCTTCGAACGGGGATGGGATCGGGCCAAAAGGAAAGTGGTGCTGGGCGACGGTGCCGAGTGGATCTGGAATATCGCAGACCAGCATTTTGCTGGCGCCATTCAGATCATCGACATCTGGCACGCGCGCGAGCATCTCTGGGATGTAGCCGCTAAGTTATTTCCCTCCGACGAGAAGCAACGGAAGCGTTGGGCCAAGAAGCTAATCCAAAAACTAAACCGAGGCAGAGTCGAAAACGTCGTCAGTGAACTGCGCAGCTTCCCCACACGCAAGGCACAGTTACGCGATGAGCTTCGTATCCAAGCCGACTACTTCGAACGGAACCGAAATCGCATGCGCTACCCCAAATTCCGCAAGCAGGGTCTATTCATAGGCTCTGGAGTCATCGAGGCAGGATGCCGAACGGTGATCGGGTCCCGTCTCAAGCAGTCCGGCATGTTCTGGACAGTGCGCGGTGCCAATGCCATCATCGCCTTGCGCTGCAACCGGCTGTCCGGCAAATTCGAGGACTACTGGGCTTCTCGCTCGGCGGCCGCCTAAAATCATCCACAATTATGTCGCGCACCCCTCGCTGAGGAGCCCGCCACCGGCGTCGCAGGCTGTCAACGGCCCGCGGGTCCGTCGTCCCAGCCACCGACTGCTGTTCGCCTTGCCGACTGCTCTGGAAAATGGGAAGCGTCGAGACACGTCGTGAATTTATCGGGACACGAGCCGGGCCTGGAACATAGACTCCTTTCTCCGCGCAGGCGCGCTGCGGTTTCGCCTTTAGGAGTAATCCACAAATTCACAAACATTGGAGCCCCTACTACTGGTTCTGTATAGGGCATACAGGATTATATGCCCCTAGAATGCCGACGCTGCGCCCCCAGAATGCCGAACAACAGCATCAAATGCGCCCCTGGATTGCCGAGGAAAACTCAGCTTTCAACAGGCAGGTGTGGAAAAATCGCCCCCAGAATGCCGAACCGCGCGGCTCCCGGTGCCCGCATCCTTCGCGCGGACGACCAGCCGAGGCCGAACAAGTTCTTGAACGCGGGAGCGCCCCTAGAATGCCGAAGAAACTGTGCGCCTGATCCCGTCGGCTGTCTCGGGTGCAAATGTTGAACGCGGATGCGTCACAACGCGTCCCTGCCGGGGCGTGCAGAGCAGAGGGGCACATGGAGAACACATCGAACATCCTGACCATCAAAGAGGTCGCCGAAATCCTGCGCTGTTCGAAAGGCCACGTGCAAAACGTTCTTGTGGGGAGGGTCCGCGGGGTTCCGAAACTGGCCCATCTCCGTATGGGCCGCCGCAAGGTAGTTCGCAAGGAATGGCTCGACCAGTGGATGGATGCGCACAAAACGAGTTAGTATTGCATCATGTCAGAATGCAACGTTTTGGGCGCAAGAAAGAGAGCTTTTCATGCGTCGAAACCGATTTCAAAAAGGAAGCGTCCGTCCTCGCAAACACGGCTGCCACAAGGTTTGGGTGGCCCAATGGTGGGAAGGCGGGCAAAAAAAGTCGAAGGTGCTTGGGCGGTGCGCCGACATGCCGAAGGGCGAAGCCGAGGCGCTGATGGCGGTGATTCTCAAGCCGATGAACGACAAGGCAGGTCACAGCCAAAAACCGGTCTACACCTTTGGAGTGTATTTAACCGAGGTGTTCCTTCCACTGTGCCGGCGGAAGTGGAAAGAGTCAACTCGAATGACGACTGAACCCAGGATGGTCTATCATTTGACGCCACCGTTTGGGACGGAGTTGCTTCACCGCATCACGCGGGACCAAATGCAACTCTTTCTGGACGGCAAAGCGCAGTGCCTATCACACAGCATTGTGGACCACCTCCGCTGGGACTTGAACGCAATTTTCAAGACTGCTCTGAGCGACGGGCTGGTCGAAACGAACCCGGCGGCAGCACTGTTCACGCCGCCATGCAAGCCTGATGCGGACAGAAGGGTGTTGACCCCGGAACAGATCCGCCAGGCTTTGAGAGTGCTTGACGCCCGCGAACGCCTGATCTTCAGGATGGCCGTCTTCGACGGAATGCGGCCAGGCGAGATTCTCGCGATCCGACTCGGCAATATCTCGAAGGATTCGATTCTCGTCGATCAACGCGTCTACAAGGGGAACATCGATACGCCCAAAGGGCGAAGGGGCAAGCGCACATCGCGTGTCGTGGGTCTATCGCCGGGGACGTTGATCGAACTCGGGCTGTGGCGGGCAACTCTAACCGATGCGGACCCGCAGGCGCTCTTGTTTCCGACTGAGCGGGGCACACCATTGCGCCGGGACAATGTCTGGAACAGGGGGATGCTGCCCAAGTTGAAGACCGTTGGCCTGGAATGGGCAACGTTCCAGGTGCTGCGGCGGAGCAACGCCAGCCTGTCGCGGAAGGCGTCGATCGATGATAAGGTCGCGGCCGACCAGAGAGGACACGGCCTGGGTGTGAGCCTTGAAGTCTATTCAGTGAGCGATCTTCAACAGAAGATCGAAGCGGTGAAGCGCCTCGAATCCGAGGTGATTCAATAATGCAACCCGCGATTCAGGGGAGGGGTGAGCGGCCGGGAAAGCAGTCGTTTAGCCGGTCGCCGGAAAGAAAACGGAGTAAACGGAGTAACGCGTGAATTTCGGAAGTTTCCAAGTTATTGAAAAGATGGAGCGGGAGACGGGACTCGAACCCGCGACGTCCAGCTTGGGAAGACGACAGTAAATTGGAAACAAAGAACATTGCGTTTCCAGCATCTCGTTCTGGCGATAGAGAATACCCAGTTTTCACTCTGTGTCTCCGCGCGGCTCTTAACGGAGCACAAACGGAGCACAACGAGCTGCTCTTTTTGGCCAAGGAATTTGGCGCTTAGCTGAGCAGTGCGCTTACCCGAGCAGTGAAGGTTGCATTCGGACGCCCTACCAGCCTCTGGAAATCTGCAAGCTGCAGATTCCACGTTTCACTCGATGCCACGAGTACCACCGGTGTGCTAGGGCGGTTGTCCGACCTTGCCCGACGATTTGTTTATGATCGTGCCGATTGGGATGTTTTGGGATCTGTTGCAAACCGGCTTCCCAGACACCTCCAGCGAGATCCCCTCCGCCGCCAGTTTCACAACAGCGATTCCCAAGAGCGTATGGATGAATTCGCGCTGCCCAAGGGGGGTCGCTTCTACTACCCAGCGGACCTGCCTTCTCCGGATGAAATGCATGGGCTCGTAACGTTCGATGGTTCTCCAGGCTGCTGCTGCCGATCTGAACTCAAGGCTGGCTGCAATGCGTTACTTAATGAAACGATGCCGGAGCCCACGAGAATAGAATCTGAGGCGCGGCTGCGGCGCTATTCGACGCTCGTGAAGTATATCGCGCTGTCACGAGAGCGATCATCGGGAGAGGAGCCGTGCTCCTTGATCAGACTGAATTCCTTCGAGCTGAAGGACTCGCTGAACTGGAGGTTGGTTTCGTATCGCTCACCGAAGCGCCCGATCTGACCACGCCGACCGTGTCGCTCCGTGGGCTCGCTGTCGGTGTTCTCCGAGTGCGAACACGGGATTCTCCGCCAGCGTATCCGTGCGGGCATTGCTCAGTTTCCGATGGCGACGTAAATGGTCTGAGTGCCATTAATACCGTCCACAGACAATGTGAGCAGCGCGGGTCCGGCGGCTACTCCAGACGGAACCACGATGTTGAATTGATACAGCCCTGTGTAACCGGGCGCGAGGCCGTCGTATTGCACCTGGCATTGCACTCCGCCGATGAAAGTACTGAAATCCGAGGCCAGCGTGTTGGCAATTCCCACAAGCTGGCCCGCAGGAATGTCGGGTGTTACGGGGCCGAACCCGACCCCGTAGATGACGAGAATATCGCCAGGTACAGCGGGGCGCGAGGTAAGGGCGGCAACTGCGCCGGTTTCGAGTGCATAGGTGCCGTCGGCGTACTGGGCTACAACATACTGCGTTCCGCCTATGTTGAAATTCGGCGGGGCCAGCAATCCGGGTTCAACGGCATTGATGGTCAGGTCGTACGGCGCGCTAGTTCCGGCAGGGGTGGTGATGGTGAGTCTGCTGTTGGCCTGTAGGCACATTCGAGGGAATGAGTGCGTTGACCTGTGTGGGGCTGATATAATCGACGAACCCTAGCTGTCCCGCGATAGTGACGGAGGTGCCGTCGAGTGACGTGGGTGCGTCGTTGCCGTTAAAGTCGGCTCCTGTCCAGCTGCGTGTGTCCGAGGCGAGGTTGCTGCCGTAAATCTCTATCCATGTACCCGCCGCAGCAGAGGTGAACTCGCCGAACGCGCTGGCGCTCACGACACCGCCGGACTCGATCAACGGAAGCGTGGAGGCCGCCGCCTGTACGACGTTCTCGTATGTTGCCGGCCCAAGGTCCGTTTGGGGGTTCCATATATAAAGTTCCGTGTGATCTCCGATGTTGAGGGCGTATTGGCCCTGGCCATAACCCCCTGTAAAGCCTATCACGACAATCTGTGAGTCGGTCCAAGTTGAGATAGCGAGCGTAACAGGGTCGGGGCATCCGTAAATCGGGCCACACGACTCGCTATTACCTGCGGACCACCCGGACGTGAGATCGGTGATTCGGATATAGCTCGAGTTGCCGTTATAGCCTTGCATAGTACCGAAGCCGCTGCCGGTAATCGTGATGGTCTGGAACTGTTGAGGAACAATTGGACTCACCATTGTGACACAAACAAAACCTGTCCCGGCAGCGCCCGAACCGGAAGCGCACGACGAAGATGTACCGGTATTACCGCCTGTCGCCTGCACGACGTTTTCATACGTCGCGGGCCCAACGTCCGTTTGGGGGTTCCATACATAAAGTTCGGTATGGTCTCCGAGTTTGAGTGTATGCTGGCTTTGGCCATACCCCTGTGTAAAGCCTATGATGATAATCTGTGAGTCGGTCCACGACGAGACAGCCAGCGTAACAGGGTCGGGGCATCCATAAATCGGGCCACACGACTCGCTATTACCTGCAGACCACCCGGACGTGAGATCGGTGATTCGGATATAGCTCGAGTTGCCGTTATAGCCTTGCATAGTACCGAAGCCGCTGCCGGTAATCGTGATGGTCTGGAACTGTTGAGGAACAATTGGACTCACCATCGTGACACAAACAGAACCTGTCCCGGCAGCGCCCGAACCGGAAGCGCACGACGAAGATGTACCGGTATTACCGCCTGTCGCCTGCACGACGTTTTCATACGTCGCGGGCCCAACGTCCGTTTGGGGGTTCCATACATAAAGTTCGGTATGGTCTCCGAGTTTGAGTGTATGCTGGCTTTGGCCATACCCCTGTGTAAAGCCTATGATGATAATCTGTGAGTCGGTCCACGACGAGACAGCCAGCGTAACAGGGTCGGGGCATCCATAAATCGGGCCACACGACTCGCTATTACCTGCAGACCACCCCGACGTGAGATCGGTGATCCGGATGTAGCTCGAGTTGCCGTTATAGGCTGGCATGGTACCGAAGCCGCTTCCGGTAATCGTTATGGTCTGGAACTGTTGAGGCACAATTGGACTGACCATCGTGACAACCGGCGCGGTTGCGGCCGACAGGGCTGCCACCGCAAATACACCTGTTAAAGATAGTTGAAACACTCTGTGGAAATCGTAGATAGGTAACCCGCGACAGCATGAAAAGGCCTTCATTTGTCTTCCACTACTCTTCTGTTTCCGCATCCTGCGCAACAGTGCGAATCTCATGATCGACCTGATATTCATAGATATGCCTTTCTTGTCGATTTCTGGGCAACCCGGCACACTCCCGGTATCAACCTCCGCTGAAGCGCCCGCGCCGTAAAGGTCCGTTCTCGTCGCAACGTTAAGCTATAAATCGAATATTGACCAGAACTTCGATTCTGTACCCCCGGTCCGCGACGATGGTATCACAAGTTGTCAACTTCTAATCCTCGAAAGCTTGTTCCTCAGTGTTTCTTGACATCTGTCCAGCCAATATCCAAACCCAAAAAAAAAGCTGAACAGCACTTTTTGCGATGAAGCCAGCGGTAATGGGGTACGGAGACGAAATCTGCGCCCATTTCACCGGCATTGCTCCGATAAAAAGACCCGCATAGGGACCGAACACGGCGAAGCGGACGCCGCCATACACCGAGTTGTCCGCCGTCGCGGACGCCAACTTCTGGCTAGTGTAAGCGGTAAGCGCATCATATTGGTCGTAACCGTTCTCCAGATTCGCCGCCGCGTTTCGATGCTCGATGTAACCGCCCAACAGGGACATAGAATGGCTAATCCGAAGCTCCAGCTCGCCAAAGGGGGTTACGGCCGGTGGGATTTTTGCCCAGTAAATGTCATAGAAAACCAAGCTTGTCCCCACTCCGCGCTCGTTGGTTCCAAATTGGTTTATTTCAGGAAACGTAGCATATGTGGCTGTAGTAGATACAGACGGTAAACTCGAGGTTACGTTTGCGAATTCCGCCAATGCCCCGCCGCGCATCGTCAAGCGCGATACCGTATATTGGGCCCCTAAACCTACCAACAAGCTCGCTGCACCCGGTCCGACGGTGATTGTCGAGTTAGGAACCGTGACCGGCGTCCCGGCGGCGAGTGGGCCGTACTGATTGGACGGGATAGTGCGCAAATTCTGCGGAATGTTGCTGAATGCTATCGGTCCGGGCATTCCCCCAACCGTGCTCATAAGTTTAATCCCGATGCCGAAGCCCTTGGCGACCCGATCGCGCACGGAGGGTTCTTGCTGCTGCGGCTGAGTCTGCGCGCTGCCCTGTGCGATGGATACAGTAACCAGCGCGAGTGCTTCGAGGCATTTGGCGATCCGTGTAGTGTACATCATCTTCTCCTTTGGTGGCATTTCAATGCTTTCTTCGTTTCGATCTTCATTCAATGCATCTGCTGTGCCACAGAGCGGCGACGCGTTCAGTAACCGAAGTAGTTCCTTTTGAAAATGATAAAGATCATCACTAAAAGACCGTTCGCGGGACTGATGTCTCACTGAGAGAAGTAAGAGCCGCAGTGACCCACGAAGTCCGAACCACCGAATGATGCCTGTGGATTAGGGCACCCGGCTTCGCAGTTGGGAAAAGCGTCCTCTCCGTTCCAACCAATCACATGGGGAGACAGTTCCTAACGCGCGACAGCGCCGCGCACAATACGACGTAAAGGGCTCGTGCCCCAGTTGCCGGGTGGCGATTTTTGCTTTTGGCGGCCATTCCGCGATGCTTTCTCTTGCCTCGAAATATGCCGTCAAAAACCCACATCTTGCGCCAAGCCTGGCTAATTGCCAACAGCGACGTACAGCGTTTGCGCACCGTTTGTCTGCCCTAACGTGAACGTCAACGGCACTTGATTACTCGCCGCGATAGCAGGGATGGACACGTTGAATTGGTAGAGACCGACAAGATCCGGCGCCAAGCCGTCGTAGCTGAACGTTGCGCGCGCGCCGCCGAGGAAAATATTGAAAGGCGTGGCAAGTGTGTTTAGTTGCTGGACGATTTGCCCCGGCGGAATCGCCGGCACTACGGGACCGAAGCCGACGCCGTAAAGAGTGATAATCTCACCTGGTTTGGCCGGCCGCGAATTGATCCCGGCAATGGCGCCCACAGGAAGGACGAAAGAACCGTCCTGAAGCAAAGCCACGACGTATTGAACCCCGTCAATGTTGAACGACGGCGGTGCATCGAACCCGGGTTCGACCGTATTTACGTTGAGCGTGTAGGGAGCGCTGGCGCCGCCCGGGCCGGTCACGATCAGTTGTTGCATGCCAGTGGCCACATTCGATGGAACCTGCACGTTGACCTGACCCGGGCTGACATACTCCACGAAAGCACTCTGGCCACCGATGGTAACCGTTGTGCCGTCCAGCGAGGTTGGCGCATTGACCCCCGAGAAATCGCTTGTCTGCCACGCGCGGGTGCCGGACGCCAGACTCGAACCATAAATCTCAATCCACGAGCCGGGCGCCACGGACGTGAATTCGCCGAAGGAACTTGCACTGACCACGCCCCCCGCGCTGATGACCGGCGGTGGCGTGAGGCTATTCGTCAGGCTGAAAACGGCGCTCAGGGAACCCGCGGCCGCCGTTACCTGGTAGCTGCCCGCCGTGCCATTCGCTGCGAACACCGGAGCTATCGCTATTCCTTGACCATTTGTGACTACCGTTGAGTCCGCCGCAAACGTGCCACTTGCGCCGGCCGTGGGAGCCGAGAATGTCACGGAAACACCGCTTAGCGGATTTCCCGCCAGGTCGGTAACAAGAGCCTCCAGTTGTGCGTCGAAATTCGTGTGGATAAGCGTGCTTTGTTCGGATCCCCCCAGCGCTGAGATTGATGCAGGCATACCTGTTGGCCCGGGAACGGGGTTCACACTCAAGGCCGCCAGCGCCGCCCACGCGGTAGCAGCCAAACCCACGCGCTCGGGAATGCACTCGAACGGCGTTGCCAGGCATTGTTGGATCGGCGCCAGAGTGTCACCTGATTGAAGTGTGCTCGCCACCACACCCAGCCCGTCACCGAATGGAGCGGAAGCTTGTGCCTGCTGAATGCCGGCTATCAGAGATTGCACATTCGATTGAAATGCTGTTGTCGCATATATCTGTCCTAACATCTGCATGGCCACGACGGCTTGGCTGGTGTATTCCCATGAGATGCCGTTTGGCCCAACCGTGGGCACTGCAACCAAGTCGATTCCGTTAAATGACTGTCCGTCCACCGAAATGCTCTGGGCAAAATGACTCAGGACATACGAGATTGGCTGTCTCCAGTCAATCGCCGATTGGTAGTGCGAAGCGGCCATAGTCAGGATTGCCAGCAGATCGGAATCCGCTGAGTCGCAGGTATTGAGAACGTCATTGCCTTTCTGAGATGCGGCGTCGGGACACGAGCCGGGTCCGCTCACGTTGGCCGCGCTGATGTTTGCAGTCCCCGAGTAGAAACGTCCCGCGCTAGCATCGTACATCCCCATCACGAAGGTGCCCGCGGAATTTGCATCAGTTATCCACTGGGCGGCCAACGCAGAATTACCAGCCATAGCTTCGGTTAGAGCGAGCTGATTGAATGCCGCAAAGATCTCGGCGTTGTCCGTGGTAGCCTTGGCTAAGTTGAGTTGTTTCGGAAGGCCGCCGTCGTTGTAGCCGATGAAATACCCCCCATAGCCGGTGCCGGACGTATCTGCCAGATTGGCAACAATCCAATTCGCAATTTCTACCGCGTCGCCAAGGTACTGTGCTGTGCCGGAAGTGCGATAGGCCGCCAACAGCGCCAGTATGGCCCATGCATTGTTGCCTCCCGTGGCGCCATCCAAGACCAAACAATAGTCGCTTGTTCCGCATAGAGTCTGTCCTGCCGAAAAACCAGCCAGCCGGATGTCGCCAGCCTGGCCCATGGCGGGTGGCGGCTGAGAATTCAAGAAGGCGATGTCTCCGTCGCTATATGCGCTGTGCAAGGCACACTGTGTGGCCGGCAACCCTGCATAACACCCTGCTGTCGATCCGGGGGCCGTGGGAATTGGATCACCGTGGTTGTCGTGGTGGAGCGCGTAATCGAAAGCTTGCACGATTTCGAGCGCGTTTGCCGTGCTCGCCCCGCCCCGACTCAGCAACGCAAGCGCGGTAAGGGCGGATTCATACACCGTTGCGACATTACGATTCGCCTGATCGGGCGGGATAGGAGCAAGGCTCCGCGGAACGACACCGAAGGTCTGATCCGAAACCGGAAGACTCAGGCCTGTCAGACCGGCCGGCATGGAAGGCGCGGGGGTGAACTGTATATTGCTTAGTAATATGGTTTCCTGGTTCTGGCTGTATTGCGGAGCGCTGGTTTGGACCGCAAAAAGAAGATTCACATCACTCAGAGCCGACGGGCAGGCAGGCGGCGGGTAGACTCCAAACGGCGCTACTAACGAACTTAGAGGAACCACCACATGGCTCCAGGTCTGGCTCAAGTTGTAGGTTTGTGTGACGCAGTTGTTAACCCCAAACTGCGCTACGGCGCTATCCGGTGACCGGACATCGAACTCGATCGTTGTGGCGCCGGTCAGGTCGTACCCGTTTCCGCCGGGCGAGGAATCATAATTCTGCGGGTCCACGAAATCCAAGCCTACGTATTGGGATACTGCCAAGGTCGGGAACACGATTTGAAGCACGGTACCCCGCGTCCCGTCAAGGGCGGTTGCCAGTGTGGAGCAGCCAGAAGCCGAAAGTGGATCGTCGATACAACCTGGATTGATCGTCACGGTGCCAGGTAATGGCGAGGGAAACAACCCGGAAGGATAACCGTGGTTCAGACCAGAGTCCGCGGCCTGAAAGACGTAGAAGCTGTTCTGCTCCGCCGCAGTACGTGAATTAAGGGATTGGTAGGCGCAATTAGCCAGGCCTTGGCACGAACTTACACCATTGCCCGTGAGGCTGACTGTGGCGGGGCTATCCCCAGCATTATCGACCACCATCAGAGACTGCGGCTCTGGCGCCCGTCCCCGATGGATGGAAGCTGACGTTGATCGTGCAGCTTGCACCGGGGTTCAGGGATGAAGCACAGTTGTTCGTTTCCGCGTAGTCCCCATAGAATACGCCAGTAAGCAGAATGCCTGCCAGATTGAGGGCGGAGGACGTGCTTGTATTGGTCAGCGTGACAGTCTGCGACGGCCCGGAGGCGCCAATCACCAAGTTCCCGAAACTCAACGAGGCGGGCGACAAACCAGTGGCGCCTGAAACGGCGAGGGTTGTGGATACCTGATGAGTGCTTTCAGGACCGGTGCCCGTGATCGTTAGCGTGTAAGATCCCGGTAGATTGCTGAATTCCGGAACTACCGTGAGAATGGAGGCCCCTCCGGAGGAAATCGCGCTGGGATTGAACGTCAATACTGCTCCAGCCGGCGCGGATGATCCTGAGAGTGTAATGAGGGCTGCATTACCGGCGGCTGTTACCGTATAGGTCGCCAGACTCCCCTCCGTTACCGCCGTCATCTGCGGGTTAACCGATAGCGAAAAGTCAATCGGAGGGACGCCAGACCCGCTCAGAACGGCGGTTTGAGGGCTGCCCAGCGCATTGTCGCTGATCTGTAACATGGCGGTTCGCGGACCCGCCGCGCCTGGCGTGAAGGCAACACTGATCGTGCACGACGCTCCTCCCGTCATAGGGCTGGATTTGGGACAAGTGTCCTGTTCGCTGAAATCGCTTGCGTTCGCCCCTATGATGGAGATACTGATACCGTTCACTGGGCCATTCGCAGTGCTCGTAAGGCTCAGCGTCATGGACGTACTTTTGGCGCCGACTGCCTGATCCGGAAACGTAAGACTGGCCGGCGAAATCCCGACGGCGGCGTAGGCCAGAGGATTAAAGCCCATGCCCGAGAAGATTGCCCAATCGCTTGCGGCAAGTCCCACTCGCTCTGGGAAACACTGAAATGGCGAATTCAGGCATTGTAGAAGCGGCGGCAGTTGATCGCCATTTTGAAGGGTGCTTGAGGGCACGCCCAGCCCACCCCCGAAAGGCGCATTGTTTTGCGCCTGCAGAATCTGTGGACCATAGGTCTCGAAACATTGCTGGAAGGCCGGTACCTTGAGCAATGCATACAAATACTCGCAGGTTTCCGCGGTTTGACCAGTGAACTCCCAGGAGATTCCGGTGGCAGGGGGAGCAGGAACAATGTCGAAGCCCATAAAGGTAAGGCCTTGAGCCACGACAGTCTGTGAGAAGCTTGGCGGCGCCGTCAGATCAAGAACATAGCTGAGCGGCTGAACCCAATTGATGTTCTGATAGCGCATGGCCGCCGCCATCGCCAGGCTGGTGAACGAATCGGAGTCAAGGAAATCGCAGATATTTAGAATGTCATTACCTTTTTGGATCGGAGGTACTGTCTGGCAGTTTCCCGCGGCCGGGTCGGAGGGAGATGGTGGATCGAAGGATACAGTGCCAGTGTTAAAACGGCCCTTCGTAGGGTCAAACATCTGCACGACGAAGTCTCCGGCGACATCGGCGGCGGAAGCCCATTGAGCGGCGGCGGAGGCATTATCGCGCGTCGTTTCGATCTGTGCTAGCAGACTGAACGCCGCGAATATGTCCGCATTGTTCTCCGTGGATTTTCCGAGAGTCAGTATCTTCGGCTGCTCGCCGTTGTCAGGATAACCCACAAAGTATCCGCCGAAGCTTTCCGCGTTGGTGTCCTTCAGCATCGCGATGATCCAGCTTCCGATCGTTTCCGCATCGTTCAAGTAGGTGAGATTGCCGGACTGCAAGTAAGCTGCGGCAAGCGCGAGTATCGCCCACGCGTTGTTGCCGCCCGTGGCTCCATCCAACACCAGACAATAGCTGCTGCAGTAGTTAGACCCCGAGGAGAAACCCGCCAGTCGCGAGTCCCCGGCCTGTGCTCCCCGGGCGTGGGCAACGCGTTTAGGAACGCGATGTCGCCGCCGGTATAGGCGTCGTGCAGGGCCACAGAACCGTCCGGCGCCACCGGAAGCGGGTCGCCGTGGTTCTCGTGATGCAAGGCGTAGTCGAAGGTGTTAGCAATCTCTAACGCGTTTGTGACGTCCTCCGGTTGCCCGCGCCGAAGCAAGGCAAGGAGGGTGGCGGCGGACTCGTAAATCGCAGCGACATTGAGATTTACCTGGTCTGGTGGAATGCTGCTCGACAGCGTGGACTTGACCACCACCACCGGTACAACCCCGAAGCTCTGATCTCCGAGCGGAAAACTTAAGGCTTCAGCATTGGCGGCCTGACCCATCGCATTCACGGTTTGACGTGCAGGTACTGGCGTAAACTGAATATTGTCCAAAAGAACCGTTCCACCCGAGGGAGACATCACGGCATCGGTGGCGACGCTGAAAAGTACATTTGTCTCGGTCAAATCCGGAGGACAAAAGTATGGGGCAGAGCCAGGCGGCGGGAACAAGGTATCGAGTTGGATGGTAATTTGGCTCCAAAGCGGCGTCAGATGGTAGAAGTCGGACACGCATCCGCCAACGCCGAACTGGACCACGGCGGGGCTTGGGCTTGGCGAACGGGCTTCGAACTGAATTGCCGTGGCCGGAGTCAAGTTGTATGCGTTCCCGGTCACAGTTGTACCGTTGTAGTTCTCAGGATCTAGGAAGTCCAGCCCGACATAATTTTCACCGGCCATAGGGGGATATGTAAAGCTCACTACGGTGCCACGAACGCCATCCAAAGCCGCCGCATCGGAAGAGCAACCAGTCTGCAAGGCTGGATCGTCGACACAAAAGGCGTTAATTCCAACCTTGGTGAGATCGACTGTGCCAAACAAACTGATGTAGCCGTGGTTGAATGCTGAATTCCCATCCTCATACACAAAGAAAGCGTTCTGATTGGCGTCCACCCGCTGGTTGATCAATTGGAACGCGCAGTTGGTGACATTAACGCAGGTTCCCAAGCCGTTGCCCGTTAAGGAAACGGTCTGGGGACTGGCGAAATTGCCCATCACCGACAGGCTCGCCGTTCGCGTACTGGTTCCGCCGGGTGTAAAGGTAACGGCCAGAGTGCAACTTCCGCCCGGCGCCAGCGTGGCGACGCAAATATTCTGGGACGGAAGACTGAAATCATTGTAGAAGATCCCGGTCAGCACCATGGCGCTAATCGTCAGCGGCGCCGTACCATTATTTGTGAAAACCACACTCTGCGCGCCAGAAGATGTCCCTATCGGTTGGGAGCCGAAGTTCAGCGCGGCGGGCGAGATTCCCAGCGCGGACACCTGACCATAGGCCAATCGCACGGCCACCACAAGGACAGCCATACAGAACCTTAAGGACATCAGTCCCCCGTTTATACTATGCGGCATTGCAGCAGCCTCCTTTGCGAATGTTTTCAGCCGTTTCATTAATCATAAAAGACGTTGTACGCGCGGCATTAGGCCCCCGCCTACGCGAACGCAGGATAAGGCAATTTTGAAAGCTTGGCAGGCATCTAGTTACTTCCCCAGGCGAACACTACGCCGTCGCCTGTGGATCCCCCTTGCGCCGAGCCGTAAACCGCACCGTCCGGCCCAAACGCCAGACCTGTAACTGGATTCTCCCCGTCGGCCTCCCCGGTGAAGCTGTAAAGCACCACGGGAGTCCATGTCCCGCCCCGGACCGGAGGAGGAGCCAACAGAACAGGGTGCCGAGATTTGATAAGCCTCCGGCGGACGTTGTGCCGTATAGCAGGCCATTAACCCCTAGAACGAGGCCGGCCTTGGGAGATCCACCGTCGGAGCCGCCCGTAAAGCTGTAGAGCAGGGCCTCGGTCCAGTCGCCGTCGGCTATGGCCGGCGGCGATAACTCGAATACTGTGCCGGAACCATACACCCCACCGTATTCAGTGGTTCCATACAAGGTCCCGTGCCTGTCATTTACCAGACCGGTATAGGGCGAAAACCCACCACCGGTCAAGTAGTTGAAAGAGTAGATTATTTGCTCGCTCCAATCCGCACCCTCAACGCTCGGAGGAGACAGTGCATAAACAGCGCCGACGCCGTATGAGCCGCCAATAAAGGCTATACCATAAAGCTCGCCGCCGCCGCCAATTGTCACGCCGGAACTCGGGTATGCCCCGTCTGGGTTGTTCGCAAAGCTATGTAGGATGGTCTCGGACCATGGGCCCCCTGGCGTGCTCGGCGGGGTTAGCTGAAATACCGTGCCCGCGTCGTACTCGCCGCCGCCCGAGGTGGTCCCATAAAGGACCCCGCCCTTGCCAATAGTTACAGCCGCGTACGGATCAAACCCGTCGATGCCATTAGGGTTGAAACTGTGTATCACCTTCTCCTTCCATGGGCCGCCGGGCGCCGAAGGAGGCCGTAACTCGAATACGGTTCCGGTGCCGAATGTGCCCCCGCCATACGTGGTCCCATATAGGACGGCCTGCCCATCCATAGCAGGAGCGCCGTAGGGAAAGGCGCCGTCCGGCCCGCCAAACCGGTGAATGACGTTTTCGGTCCAGGCACCGTTCGGCACGGCGGGTGGAGTTAGCTGGAAAACCGTACCGCACCCGGGTCCGACACAGCCATCACTCCCGCCGAGGGTGGTAGCGCCGAATAGCGTTCCCCCTGGGCCGACGGTAAGCGTAGTCGGCACCACTCCATCACTACCGCCCAGGAAGGTGTATAACTCCGAGAAAACCGGCAGCAGGGCGGGCCGCGCAGTTTGCGCCACGCCGAAAGGACAATAAAGCAACAGCGCCCCTACCAGGACGGCACGATTCGATTTGTTGCGCATGGTTACCTCCGCGACGCCGACTGTGTCCGCGCCGGCGACGTGGGCCGTTTACAGCACTTTTTCATCCAGTCCGGCGGAACCTAATTCACAACATCTTAATGGCTTTTCTTGCCGCAATGTTTCGGAAAAAAGAGTCACTGAGAATTACGTGCCGCTCAGTGAGAAGGCGCGTGCGCTGGCCATCGAAATCCTCCGTGGAACGCAGAGGAACCGCGGGCTGCCGGGTACCCTCGGCGAGAGAATAGCGCCATTCGCCACCGAGGTACTCACGTCAGTGATCCGGTTCTGTGAGCCGGGCCTTTCCGACATGCCGCCGCCTGCGAGCTGGACGACCGGTGTGGGCTGCGTACAGTTCTCACTGCGTTCTCAGTGAGAGCCTTACCGCCCTTGCTTTCGAGTAACAGCGTGTAGTTTCAATGAGATAAACTTCGGCCATTGTCTTGCGAATCCGTGCCGAGGCATGCGGGCAAATGGGGGTTCGGGCCGGCCTTCGGCTGGGGTCTCGCGACGGCCAGTCTGCAGTGGCGGTAGCATATCTTTGACATGCTGAGGCTCTCTATGCGATTCTCAATGACTACATCAATCCGCTTCGACGACAGAGTGCGTCGCCCCAGGATAGCAGCACGATTGGCGAAGGCAATCGCCCTCGTTATGGTGGTATCCGCCTGCGCCGCGGCCGAGTCGCGCACCATTACCGTATGGCTGATGCCCAGCGAGGAAGCCGAGGCGCGGGCTACAGCGGATATTTTAAGAATCGCCCAGGAAATCCGCGACTTCAACAAGTCGCTTGAGGATGCCGGGGGACGTGTGCGCGTTTTGAACACATTGCCCCCCAGAGATGCGCAACTGATCGTTTTCAATAGTGCCCTCAACGTACCGAACTGGGCTTGGGTCAAGAACCAGACTGAGACGATCCGAGCGCTCCAGCGCTTTGCCAAAGCCAATGATGTCCGTATCGATGTCCTCTTTGAAACCTGGGACAGCGCGTTCTCGGATCTGAACCTCCCGAGGGGAAAAGGCGGCCCGGCGCCGCCGGATGTGGTCCAGATTGGCACCACTTGGGCGGCCTATTTTGCCTCCCGCCGATTGATTATTTCCCGCGAGGGCTATGCTACTCGGAGAGGCGCTTGGGAAGACATCGTTGGCCATCCAGCCTGCGTTCTCCCCTATGTCAATGACGTGCGCCTGCTATTTAGTTGGGCTCGCCTCCCGACTCAAGATACCAAAGCCCGGCCCATGATACTGAATACGTCAAGCTGGCCCGCGATACTAGATTCGTTACGCGGGCAAGGCGGCCCCGGCGACCGAATGGGGTTTGCTGGCGGTCTCACTCTCAACCTGATCATGGATTACACGATGCTCGTATGGGCCGGCGGGGCCGAACCGATTGTGTTCTCGTGGTGGGGATCCCACGCCGACCTGACTTCAGAGCGTGCCTTAATGATTCCGGAATTGCTGGCGCGCGCCGCGGAGGGTGGACAGAGTCGGCGGCTTTTGGTCGTCCCTGAATCGAGCCATCAGGCCCTGACGCAGGCATTTGTGGCCGGCGAGTATCGTGCAACCATCGAGCCCGCGAATTTTGTAAGCCGATGGAAGAAAGATTTCGACAAGACCTTCAAAGGCACGAAGCGCTTCTGGGATTATGCCAGCGCAGCCGCTCCTCCTCAGCCTCTTCGCGGTGGAAGCTATCTTGCCGTGATGCCGTCTCCTGACTTACCGGAAAAGGCGTTCGACTTGGCGGAGTTTCTTGCAGAAGATGATCAATACACGACGGTGCTCGCGCGCAACGGCCATCTGCCGTCGCAGCGCCCCGGTTATGGCATGGAAATTCTTCTCGATTCGGTTGGTGGAGGTGGCGCCGGGGGAGCCAACCTTTTCACTCAAGCGGTTCAGCAGGCCACTCTTCACGGCAGGCGGCTTCCGGACCTTGCCGAATGGCCAACGCAGATTGAGAGCACCGAGATTCTGGAAGCCTTTCAGCGTATTTGGCGGCGCATTGGGGACGGCAACATAGAAGGGCTGCGGCGCGAAGCAGCCGTTGCGGAGACCGCCTTGAACCTCAGGATCAACCATGTGTCCCAGTTACGGGCTGGGCTGGCCCATTTCTGGTGGCTGTCTATGCTCGCCGGCACGGTCGTTCTCACTGTGGTGATCGGCGCGCTGGTTCGGACGCGCCGCGCTCTGCGGCGGGAGGAATCGGCTTTCGATCAAGTCCGCAAGCTTCGGGGGTTCTCTGCGAATGCGCTTATTGCCCTGGCGCGCTATCACACTTTGGGCATCTACGCCGAAGTCGCCGACGGCGCTCCGGAAGCCAAGAAGCGATCCATCATCGCCGCGGGCCTGCAGGGCTGGCGTCGCGGCAGGAATCCGGATAACTGGAAAGAATCCCCGGCTGAGGATGTGGTTTGGCGTTCCATCCTTCTGGCATTCGACTTTGTGCATGAGCCGGATCTTTACGAGCAGTGGGAAAAGAGTCAGCCGTCACAGCACCCCAAAGAGTTTCTGGAGCAGCGCGCCCATCTTCGGCGTTCGTTTGGCGGGGACCCCGACGATGCGATGCGCAGCTACTTCATTCAGGTCTCCGGCCAAGGACGCTGCCTTATTGCGATGCCGTTTCTGATGGAACAGGCTCTTGCGTGCCTGTTTCAAAATGCCATCCAGGCAGCAGATCGCGAGTGTCAGCAACGGGGCCCGCGCAAGCCGATCCTGGTTGCGATCAGTTCCGAGGCCATCACCATCGTTAACGCAGGGGACCCGGTGCCCGAAGAGATCAGACGGCTGATCAACGATAACCCGTCACCGGAACAGTTCGAAACAGCAGTGCTGAAGGCTGTCCGAACGAGCGGCGGGCGGCGGCCCGGGATCGGACTTACGGAAGCTTATGCAATCGCGACTCAATCGTATGGTGGGATCGAACTTGGCGGCGACGCGCCCTCGGTGACGATCCGCCTGGCCAAGCTGAAGAATAAGCAGGCTGAAGGAAAGAGCATGAACATTTTGATTGTCGAAGATAACCTCAAACTTTCGAACCTGCTATTAGAGGAGATCGCCAGACGCGGCGACATTCCGCGGCAAGCTGCCACGCTGCGCGCGGCCGAAGGGGTCTTGCATGATTTCTGGCCGGACGCCGTGCTTCTGGATGCGATGTTCCCGGCAGATTCCGGCAGCGCCGATTTCAACGCCCCCGGCGTGCTCTCCTTGCTGGAGAACCGGACTACCGAGCCTCGGCCTTTCACCATCCTAATGAGCGGTGACGACCGGGCAGCGGGTCACTTTGAAACCATCAAAGACTGGTGGTACACGGGCCGTATCGCCGACATGGTTTCTAAGAACCAGGAGGGTGGCTGGAACTTCTTAATAGAGATCCTGCTCCACCACGTCCACCTTCATCGCCTCAACCGCGCCGAAACGTTGGACGCGGACAGTGACGAGGTACAGGGGTGGATGGATCGCAACGAAATCATTTCCAGGGACCCGGGAATGTGTGCTATTGCCCGCGCGATCCAACGAATTGTCAACATCACAGATAATCGCCATACCATACTTATCGTAGGTGCAAATGGAACAGGTAAGTCTCTGTTGGCGAAAGCAATCGGAAAGGAAATGCACAAAAAAGATAAGCGCGAATTGCCATTCTACGAATTAAACTGTGGGAGCGTTAACCCCACCACGATGCATTCGGAGTTGTTCGGGCACGTTCGGGGAGCCTTCACCGGTGCCGACGCAAACCGCACCGGCGCGTTGGAATCTGCCGGCGAAGGGGTTCTATTTCTGGATGACATTCAGGTGCTTGCGCCCGACGTTCGACATGCCCTGTTGGGCCCGCTTCAGGGGCGCGAATTTCGAGTGCTTGGTGGCTCTGCGCTTCAAATGTTCCGTGCGCGTCTGGTCTCAGCGACAAATGTAGATCTGGAAAAGATGACCGCCGAGGGCAAATTGACCGATGATTTCTACAATCGCATTGCCGGGAGCACGCTGATCGTGCCGTCACTGTCACAACGGCCCGCCGACGTGGAAGCTATCGCAAAGGCCGCCGCGGCGGGTGCGCCCCGGTCGATCACACTCCGGTCCGACGTGATTCACGCTATGCAGCAATACAGTTGGCCCGGTAACATACGCCAGCTCAACAGAGTAATACAACAAATCAAGATCAGTCATGTCGCCGATACAGTGACTTTGCAAAGTCTCCGTGCTCTACGCCTCGACTACCTGGGCAAGCCCATTGAATGGCTGCCTTCCCGTGCTGTGTACCTCCCAACTGCGCCGCTGCAAGCTTTCGGCTGGCCAGGCTCTTGGACCGACTTGGGCGCCGAACACCAGCAACTGGTCTTGGGATGGCTGAGCAAGGTCGTCCCCAATCGCGGCAAACTTGACGCGCTCGTCAAATCCCTCGAAAATCGGTCTGCACCTAAGCCAATCCACTATTTCAAGGCTCTCCTTTTCGCCTATGTGCGGGCGGAGAAGCTTCCGCACAAGGCGTTTGAAGAGGTGCTAGGTCTGGGTTGGGACTTCACCAATAGAATTCTCTGTTACTTGGCCAACGTGAAGAACGGGGTGACTGCCGGTTTTGATCCCCCCTTCCTGGTTCGAACTTCCGAGAGTGGGAAATACGTCTACACCCTTGCATGACTTCAGTATGTTGCCGGCCATCCGCTGAACCGATCCGGTAAGCTGCGGACGGCGGCGCATCGGACATGCGCGGAAGCGCGTCATCCGAGCCTTGCCGCGAGGATAGACACCGTCGCTTCCAAAAGCCCCCGTATCACAAGGCGGATCGGCTTCCAAGGAAAGCTTGCGTGCGCTGGCCCCTGAGCGAAAAGAGGGCGCGGTTTCTGCGCCGCCGTATGCGGAAGGAACTCCGCTGAGGATGGACGCGCGGGCCGGTCGTCTTGCGCGAATTCCCCCAAAGATCAGTGTGCGGTGGTGGGTTCGCAGTGAGCTACTACCGAGCGGCGGACCATCCGCCAGGCAGGAGCCTAACTGTCTAGGCGCACAACAGCTTAGCTTGAGGTCTCGGCCAGGTGAGATGTATGGCTGCTTGAATGCTCCTGGGCCGACAGGTGAAAACGTGATGATGCAGCCCCATTCTGAGCCTCCTATCCGACGCGCGGGGTTCGGCCTCGCCGGGGCCTTTCTTTTAGTTGTCTATGTAATGGCCGCGTACATCATCGGTCTGTGGCCCTTACAACTGCCCCCTGCCGCGGCCTGCCCTGTTACGGCTACAAACTATCAGGTGTTCGTTGACCCAACCGCGAGCAACTCGCACACCGGAAACTGGCCGGCGGAAGCTGGCGCGTTTGCGCGTACGCTCGGCTCGTGCGATCGTGTTTCGTTCTGGATCATCGACGCGAATTCCTCTTCGGGCGCGGCATATGGTGAGCCGCTGGTTTTTCCCCTATTGGACCCCAATGCTCCTGGGGCCATCGTCATCGATGCCAATAACAAAATCGAATCCTCCCGCGCGCAGGTCGAGCGCCGGATCTCAGAGATGATGCATCTCAAAGGCGCCGCTAGGTCCGACGTAATCGGCATATTCAACAAACTCAAGCCTGTAAAGGACCGGCGGAATGTGCTCGTGGTGTTCTCTGATGGCCAGGAGAGTGCTCAAGGGGTCAATCTGGAGGACGGCCACTCTTGCGTTACATCGCGGAATGCACCAGCATTAGTCGACCTCGCGCTCGCTAACAGGCGCATGGGTGGCGTCATTGGCCGCTTTGATGCCGTCAATTGGGTAGTCCCCGCCAGTTCCGGGAAGCTCGGATGTAACTCGCGCGACGAACTGCGACTTTTCTGGAAGACATTGATAGAGCGCCTCTGCGGGACCCCCCGGGCCCTCAAGTTTTGTTTCGATACGAACGTTTTCTCCGTAGGGGAAGAATATGAATCGCATTAAGGCTTCGGATTTCTTTGCTCGTTACCTGGATCAGCCGAAGGCTGAGGCGTCGGAGTGGGGCGCCTTTATTGGCCTCCATGGCCGGGATCGCGACTCTGCCATCGAGCAGATTCGGAAATTAGCCTTCATCGCCCTCGCCCGTGCCGGGCTGGGGACGCCAGAACGGCTGGTGGCTGCCCGGCGGAGCCTTGAGGCTATTGAGGCCGCTCGCGCCGCGATTCGCCAGCGCTTGCGTCTCGCTTATGGCAGGTTTATCGGGATCACACCCTTCAGTTCAAACCGGCTTCACCGGAAGATGATCGAGTGCGCCATTGACATACCTGCATCTGTTGGCCTACTTTTTCTCCTCGCGGCATCGTGGCCACTGTTGATGGCGCGCCGATGGAGCTCCCACCGGGCCGAGACTCGCTGACCGCGCGGTCGCGCGGCTTGCCCAAGCTGCGGAGGCTTGCCTGATGGTTGAGTTTGAATGGCACTTCGTAAAAGGAGATGAGGCGCGGCGCCGCGGATGGTCCGCGGGGCAGCCGCGCACAACGAACCAGAATAAGGATCATCACCATGAAGCAGCAGCCTGAGTTCTTACGTACGGAAACGAGTGGGCGCGAGGCTGAAGAGATGCGCCGAAAGTTGGAGTCAATAACGGATTCGGCCATATCACCGATCGATGCCAGCGTGCCGCGAGAGGCCGTCGAACACGCTGGGGCCTTGATCGTCGCGTGTGCGGGGCGTGTCGAGGATCTGGCGGCGAATCGCATGCACAGGGATCTTCAGCGCGCCATCGCCGATGTGTCGAGTTCGGCCAATCATTTGGCTGATCTCGCCGCCACGAGGGCCAGTGCTGAGGCAGAGTTGGCCGCCTTGCCGGCTTACGGCGTGGTTCAGATGGCTGTGGCTGTTTGCTATATCGTCGGTGCGGCCGCCGCCTTTTTCACGGAGCTGAAGCTGACCGACGCGCTAGTCGACTTGCTTGGTTACCGTCGCGATGATCCCACCGGCCGCGCAATCGGTGCCGCGTTCGCGGCTGCCATGTTGGTGTTTGACCTGATCTTCACTAAATTGGCGCTGACCATGGATCCTTGGTCGCTGTTTCGGACGGCCCGAGCCGGTTCCGACCCTGTATCCGCGCCGCGAATTCGCGAACGCACTTGGTGGCTGCGTGCAGCTGGCAGTATGGCCCTAGTACTCACTCTGCTCGCGATTGCGTGGCTGCAAGTGCTGACGGTGATCAAAATGGCTCCCACGCGTTCCATTGACGCCGCCTACCGGCGGGAGCGCCGTGTCCTGACGGCGCGAGAGGGACGGATCGTCGAAGATAGCACGATGTGGTTTTCTGTCTGCGTGCTGATTTCGGGTGGGTTTATGGCTGCTGCGGGTACTAAAGATCTGTCTCTCTGGTTACGACGGAGGGCCGCTGAAAGAGCGCTCCGGCGGTTGGAAAACGAGCGTTTGCATGTGATCTACGGACTCGCCAAAACCGAAATGCCGGTTCTAGCGGGTCAATTGGAATCGGCGGGTGTCCCGTGCGCGTGGTTATCGACTGAACCGCTGGATTCGCTCGGTGATCGGCTGAAAGAAGTCTTCGATCCCCGCCGCGAAGGCCACCATACGCTCGAGGGTATCCGGGCCGCGGCTGCGACTGAGGCGCGAATCTTCGAGGCCGCCAAACGTATCGAACTCTGGCGCGCGCGCACGAAACCTGCCGCGCCTCGCGCGGTGAGATCGTGGCGGGAGGTAGTGGACGAGGCACTTCTTGCCGCGGCTTGAAGGTCGCCAGCGGGGCTCCGGCTTGGGCACTAATAAGACAAGTTAGCGGGACAGGATAACGCGGTGGTTTTAGAGGAGGAACAGAATGAGAACATTGTTTGGGTTCGTTGTGTTGATCCCCGCGCTCTTCAACGGTGTCACCGTTGCGGCGCAAAACTCGGCGGCCGATGGGTTGGCGACGCTGATTACGCGGGAGGAGACTAAGAACATTAAGAGATCGACCGGCATCTACGCCTACAACTGCTTCACTAACGATGACCTGGCTTGGTTTAGGAAATCCAGACGGGTACAAAAAATCGTCGATGTGCTGAAGGATGATGCGCTGTTTAAAGCGGTCGTGGCAGCCATTGCCGAATTACCCGACCCGGCGCGCGCCGAACTTCTAGCCAAAGGCCGCAAAATAGCTCAACCCACTTACGCCATGGTGGGATATGTGGATTCTTCTGGGAAGTCGCAAACCGATGCGGGCAGAACGGCGGAGTTGGAAATAGCCGCTGCTATTTGTGATGCCGTATCGGCGAAAATGCCTGGGGGTAGATAGGTGTGGAAAACACTCCCCCAGGTACATTGCCCGTGCAGTGAAGCGCGTATCTTTCTCACGGGCGTTGTGTGCCTACAGAGGATGGCGGGCCCGAGTGCGCATCACTGTCGGTAAGTGAGCTCTCAGTGAGATGACTGGCGTGAATGCCCTACCGACTGGCCAAAATCTTTAAACCTCGGGTGCGCAATAAGTTGACTGTTGGCTTCTTGAGTGAGCATCTGTCCAGCCAGAATGCGAAATAGGCGCAACGAATGGAGGTTCAGACTATGCAAAACGAACAATTCAACAACGCCACTCAATTCGGGTGGTTGCGAGGCACCGTTTATTTGGCCCTTGCCGGGCTTCTATGCGCGATGCCTGCCGTTGCACAGCAACATCGGTATATAGTACTTCAGTCCTTCGATGGATACGATGGAGACGCCCCTTATGGCGGCCTGATCGCCGACTCGGCGGGCAACCTTTACGGCACAACTTTCGCCGGCGAATCCGGATTCGGCGGCGTATTCAAACTGGATTTAGCGGGCACGCTAACCATCCTGTATAGCTTTACCGGGGGAACAGACGGGGGGAGCCCTCACGCGGGTGTGGCCCGTGACTCGGCGGGAAATCTCTACGGGACCACCTTTCAGGGGGCGGGGGCCGGATGCGGCGGTTCCGGCTGTGGGACTGTGTTTAAACTGGACCCACAGGGGAATCTCTCCACTCTGCACACTTTCACTGGTGGCTCGGATGGAGGGAACCCCCAAGCGGGTGTGATTCGCGACGCGGATGGCAACCTCTATGGCACTACCTTCTATGGCGGCACTACATGCGGTGCGGGTTGCGGCGTCGTGTTCGAGATTGATGCTGCAGGGGTCTTCAAAGTGCTGCACAGCTTCGTTGGGGCTGACGGGGCATACCCCAATGCCGGGCTGATTCGGGACTCGGCCGGCGACCTCTACGGCAATGCTTCCGAGGGTGGCACTGGTGGCGCGGGCGTCGTTTATGAATTAGACCAAGCCGGAGGCTTCATCGTGCTTCACGACTTTATCGGTACTGATGGTAGCCAACCGTGGGGCGGACTTACTCTCGACTCGGCCGGCAACCTTTATGGGACTACACAGAATGGCGGCGGACACGGCTGTGGTGGTGTCGGTTGTGGCGTCGTGTTCGAATTAAGTCCGCCAGGGACACTTAAGGTCCTGTATAGTTTTACCGGCGGTTTCGACGGCGGCCAACCGTACGCTGGGCTCGTCCGAGACCACTCGGGGAACATTTACGGCACCAACGGGATCGGGGCTGGGGCCGGCTGCGGTGGTATAGGCTGCGGCGTCATATATGGTCTGGACCTCAACAACGGCGAGTTCACGGTGCTGCACAGGTTCACCGGCGAGGCAGATGGAGGTGATCCACAGGATGCTCTTCTCCTTCAGGCCGGTTATCTGTACGGAACAGCCTATTATGGGGGCAGCCTATACGGTGGGGTCGTATTCAAGGTACGCAAGACACCACCCGGGCAATGAAACGAAACGTTTGGCCGACCGGCTCGCGAAGGCTTCCCCGTCCAATGGCAAATGAGGATTCCCGCCATCGCCAGGTACGATGACGGACCTGGGCGTTCGGGCAACGACGCCGGCTGGTAAATCGCGCTTTGGAACCCGAATACCTAGGCGTCCTTCGGAGACGCGGTTGGAAAAGTGGGTTTTGGGGACCGTGATTGCGTAACGTCTGTCCGGTATCAACACGGTTTCCCGGTGCTTCAAAGGAACGCAGGCCATCGCCTCGGATCGGCGCAGCCGCTGTTTCGAGGCGAAGGAAGCGAACCAGAGTCTCAGGTTCGCTTCTCGTCTGTTCGTCCTCGGCGGACTACCGGTCATGTCTGGGTTATCAATTACGGAGGAGTTTTTGTCATCTTTTGCAAATCGCCTCGTGGCCTTCTCGAAGTTCGAGTTGATGAGATGACACACGCTTGTTGGATACGATGTCTGCGGTTCCACATTACGCTTGTGGTGTTTGTGCGCAACCGGAGTAGATTCTCTGTTTAATTTCTCGCACGCCGTCGTTGTCCGCTGTTAGCAGTCACTCGCGCAGCAGCGGGCAGGCGGTCTCTCTGGGAACGGGCTCTCCTCAATCAGGCGGTCATAGCCGTTGATAAGCTCGCCGTGCCACGAGGGTAGATCCCATGACTACACTGCGACAAGAGTGAGCTGCGGATAGTCTGTAACCGGCTGCAGCGGTTCATTCGCCCTTCATGCTTCGACGGTTCTCGACCCTCCTCGCGCCACAACCGCGTCAGGCGCTTCCGAAACACACAACGCCTTTTAATTTACCCGGAGACTTGTCCTGTACCGGTGATTCTCAGACGCTTACGTTCGATTAGCACCAGCGAAGGTCCGTGGAAGTGCCCTTACTAGGCGGTGAGCCCTGTCCCGAGCGAATAGGCGAATCAGGAGAGTATCTCCTCGGGGTCCGATCCGCGGTAACGTGACCCCTCCGCGCGCCGCACTTTGCAACCAAGAGTTCTCCCGGAATACACGCTGGCAGTCGTGCGGCGTGCTACGGCACTTAACTCTTGATGAAAAGGCAAACTTTTCGGGTCGCAGGTGGCGACTCCAAACGGAGCACGCTGTCGGCCAAGTAAGGCGTGTGTTTCCAATAGATTATGGTGTTCACGATTCTAAACGGAGCACAAACGGAGCACGGACTTGGCTGGCCCTGCTAAGTAATTGAAAACATGGAGCGGGAGACGGGACTCGAACCCGCGACGTCCAGCTTGGGAAGACGACAGTAAATTGGAAACAAAGAACATTGCGTTTCCAGCACCTCGTTCTGGCGATTGAGAATACCCAGTTTTCACTCTGTGCTTTGGCTCGGTTCTTAACGGAGCACAAACGGAGCACAAGATCCACTCCGGGAAATGGCAGCAGCTGCTTCGAGACAGAGGCGGAAAAGCGGTGACCGCCAAACCGGGAGTTTGGCTCCTTCTCGTGAATGCTTTTTGAACTTTGTGCCTCCAGCCAAGACTGCCAGACCGTTGTGTAGCGCCTGGAGTGCGGGTATCCCCGCTTCCTCCATCCGATCCAAGAGCCACAGCACGCCGTGACATTCCACGTCCTCGCCGGCGGCGAGGTCTCGAAGTTGGTTGTCCCCTTTAAGAAGGGACCACGCCCGCTCCTTGGCGAGCGCCAGCGCGAAGCTGTCGGGGACCGGGAGAACCCGCCGCTGCGCGCGATAGCGAAGGGCGTTCGAGACACCCTCCTTGGACACTTCCTCAACGCGCAGGCCAAGCTCCACCAGACGCGCGCCCCACTCGCCCTGCATTTCCTGGTGATAGAGAACATCAGGCACCGCGAACTCATATGGCAGAGAAAACATCACCTCCAGGAACCCGCCGCGCTCCAGATCGATCAGCACCGAGGTGTCCGACACGGATCATTCAACGGCGACCGCCGTGGGCGCCTCCATGCTCCGGTTGAGCTCGAGGACCGGACCGCACGCAGGGCGCTGTTGCTTGGGTTATGAGCCCATTTCAGGCGTTGCTGAAGGAGATTAGGCGGTAATAACCTCCTTATTTCTCAAGCAACTGCTGGCTCCCCGAGTCACCCCGAATCGCGCAGTGACAGGCACACTTTTAGGCACACTCACCTGCGGTTTCTTCGACTGCTGCGGCCTGGACCACGCAGTGAACAGATGAGAGCCGCCATCAACGCCAGCGTGCGCACTAACCGACCGCGTTGCGCGATTCAAGCGACCGAAGCGAGGGAGCATATTACCCCATGGCGCGCGCGCACGTCATTGCCTGGCGCATGAAGATGGGTCTCGATGCTATCACCTGGTATCCACCCAGATGCCATGACGGCCAGAGCATGGCCAGCCGGCCTTGTCCTTGTGTGGGCGCAGAGCGGAGTCGCGGGTCGAACGTTGAAACCGTTTGCCGCAGAGGGTGCATTCGTAGACATACGTAGGCCCGGTACGGCGCGAAGCACTCGTGTACCCCGTGGGCGAGGTACTGCGCGGGCCGTAGGTGGCGGGCGGCACGGAGATCGGACCAGTTGGCGTCAATTCGACCGCGTAGCGCGGCGTGAACGTACGGTGGGTTGCCTGGGCTCCGCGGATGCGATCAATCCGATAGCTGCGGTGAAGCTGGTTGTCGGCGCGCACCGCGTGGAGGATAATATCGCCGGCCGGCGTTCGGCGCAAAGAATACGGTTCGATAGTCCGTACGCCGCGTCTGCCCTGCTCATCGGTATAGTCAAGCTCGACGCAGAGGCGGTTGGAGGCGGCAAAGCGGATGACTTCGATGGGCGCGGTGCTGGCCATGCCAGGGATGGAAAGCGTGCCGGCCGGCGGCCGGATAACGATGTCGCCCACTGCCAGCGGGAACGCTGCGGGAATGGGCGGCCGTCGGGCGTCCTCGATCCAGGCGAACAGAGCCGGAAGCTCGCTCCAGAAAGCTTCCACCGGAGGCAAGGACGGAAGCTGGTGGGTCAACATGGCGGCCCAGTCTGTCACCAGTTCGTCGCGCAGTGGCGAGAGGGTAGTGAGAGTCGGAAACGGAATCCCCTTGAACGCACATTTCTTGGCCAGTGTGTCGTGGATCACGGGAGCAGCCGGATGGAACTCGTCATGCCTGAAGAGGTTCACCACGTCGTAGAGATCGCGGGGTCGTGCCCTCTCAGCAAGTGCCCGGAGTTTTTCAGCGAAGACTTCTTCGTAGCTGTAGCACCGTGCCGTAATTGCCTCATCGGGTGCGTCGGTATAGGGATGGGATACCGGGCGAAAGACGGGCGGCAGAACCAATACCTCGTCGGTCGTGAGGTCCAGCTTGATCCTTGGCAGCTCGCTGGTTGACGGCGCAATCGGGCCGCGATAGGAGATGCGCCCCTGGGCCGCCATCTGGCCGCGCCGGTTCTGGAAGACCTCAAAATGGATTCTATCCGGCGGAAATTCGATGCCGGTCTGCTGGTAAATCGAGGCGGAAACCTGATGGAATGTTGCGGTCAGGAAATCGATGTCGAGGTGCGACGCATCGGTGAGCGTGAAGTCGAGGTCTTCGGAGAAGCGGTACGTTTCGAAGTAGCACTTCTTCAGACAGGTTCCGCCTTTGAAGACCCAGTTGCCGACGAGCGCGGGTTGGCCGAAAATGCCGGCAAGCAGCCAGCCCAGGACATAGTCCTTCTCGACGACATTGGGAAGCAGTCCGAGGTTGGCGGCGGTGGCGAGCAGTTCGCGCCGATCAATCACGCTCTGCCTCCGCACCCCAGTTCTTGGGAATCCACAAGCGCCAGGCTTTGACCAGCCGCCTGCAAGGCAGCGCGGGGTCAAGTTTCGCGTTGCCCTGGGTCAGGCGCTGGCGGCACAGCGCCGCGAGGGACTGGTTGCCCGGCTCCTGTGATGCGAGAAACCCAAGCCGCTTGAAGACGGCACCGTTGCCAAGCCTTTCAGCGTAGCTGATGAGCGTTTCGGCATTGGCATCGGATTGGCGCAGATAGCTCCGAAGGCAGCGCACGGCGTGGCGGATGCCGCCGCCAGTTGCCGGGTCCGCCATCATGTCGATGATAGTTCGATGCCTGTCGGCGATAGGAACGCGCGCACGGCCGCGCCACACTACCGTGGTGCCAAAAAGCGCGTCCTTGGGAATACGGGTGAGCGTAAATGAGACCCCTTGCACCACTTGCTCCTTCGCGCGGAATGATCGTGTGGTGAACACGAAGATGCTGCGAAAGAGTTGTTCGGTGAGGTCCCAGTGCTCCGCCGCGGTCCAGCCGCCTATATAGCCGGGCGAAAATAGCGCAGGAACGAGTACCCATGGGTCCTTGAGAACCTGCTCCGTGGTGAGCGCATCCAGAGGAATCGGGGCATAGGTGCCGGGACCAACGCGCTTGAGCCATCCCTGGGCTTGCCAGCGCGAGAGAACCTTGACTGCGGCATGCCGTTCCAGGCCAAGCGTGGTCACGGCATCGTCGATCGTGACGAAATCCTTGGCGGTTTGGAGTACGGCGGCAAGCCGTGCTCGCGCGCGGGAAGAAAAGCGGTTGGTCTGCGTAGGCATGGTACAGCCTGTTTGACGTTCTTCGCGTTATATGCGACTTCTGACATGCTTAGTATACCTAATGGAACTGGCGGAGTCCATAGCGATAGTACATCTCCCATGCATGTTTTCAGCTTCTTAACGCCTTTTTGCTGACAGAACATACCCAAGCCGAACCCGGCAAAAGCCTGCAGGAGGAGGAGTGACGCGTCCGGGACTGCCGAAAACAACCGTCCGTGCTCCACGCCTGGGCCATCCGAAAAACTCGGCACGATTGCATATGCTTCGGCGCCGCTATGCGAAGGCATGTGGACGCGAAAAGGATCTAATCGTTTTCAATGCCGAATCCCCCTATGTCTTCGACCCCATTTTTTACGAATTTACAAGGCCCGGACGTGGGGCCGGCGACATGGAAAGCATAATCGACTTCTTTTCTACGCTCGTCTCCATCGGCAAGAAGGAGGTGGGTCACGGCCACGACCCTTTCTGGGAGCGCGGCAATGAGCAGCTCATGCGCAATGTCATCAAGCTGCTCGATCTTGCCGGCGAGCGCATCTCGATTGCCAACATCGACCGCGTCATCAAGTCCCTGCCCACGCATCCCGGCGAATACGAGGAAGAAGCCTGGCAGAAGGAATCTTACTGCGCCCAGATCATTGCCTCCATTAAAGAGCGCAGGGAAACGCTCACTGCCGACCAGTGGAGCGATCTCGACTTCGCCACGCAATACATTTTCAAGAAATGGCCGGCCTTCGATGAGCGGCCAAGATCGTCGCTGGAGATGACCTGGAGCGGTATGGCTGACAAGTTTCTTTTCAATCCGTTCAATCGCCTGTTTTGCAGCGGCAAATGCACCTTCACGCCGGAGATGACGACGCACGAAGGCAAAATCGTCATCTGCGATTTTCCGCTGCTGGAATACGGCCACGAAACCGGCCGCCTGATCAACATCATCCTGAAGCTGATTTTTCAGCGGGCGTGGCTGCAGGCGCAAGCTTTCGGAATCGGCGAATCCGGTATTCCTCTGGCAGGACGAATTTCAGTATTTCGTGACGCGCCGGGATAACTTCTTCCAGCAGACCTGCCGGGGAAGCCGCGTCGCGGTCGTGTGCCTGACGCAGAACATCTTGAACCTGACCGAGGAACTGGGCGAGGCGCAGCCCGGCTCGAAGACCAAAAGCTTCTGCGGAAATCTGGCCATAAGATAGCCCACCAGCAAAACGAGCCCGACACGGCGACCTTCATGGCCGACATCATCGGCAAGGAATACCGTTACCTTGATCCAGCTTCCACGCAGGCGGCGGCGACAATTCGCAGACCCACACCAGCGTCGGCGGATCGCAGCAACTCGTCCACATCGTCGAGCCTATCGAATTCACTCGGCTGACAAAGCCCGACGCTGACAACCCCTACGCCCAGGCAATCGTTTACTTGTCGGGCAAAGCCTTCAACGCAACCAAGAACACGCGCGAGCCGAATGGCCATAATTACCTTTCGGTTTTATTCTCGCGCGAATAAGGGAGAAAACCATATGCAAAATAACGAACCGCTCGGACTGTCCGGGCTTTTCAACATCAACCAGCTCGAATTAGTCGCCCTGAATGTGGTCGAGAACTTCTGCGCCGTTGTCACGCGCCCCGTGGAAATCATCATCAGGCCATGGCACGGCAGCCGGTATTTCACACTGGCGATCATCTTCTTCACCAACGCAATGATGATCGTGCTTCCGATCCTTTCCGTCCTCATGACGAGCATGGTTTCCATGATCCCGCTCGTCCGTGTGCCTCCCGCGATGGGACTTTTCGGCATCGGCTCACTTGCAAAACTCTACTTTCTCCTCACGTTGATTCACGGAGTTCGCATCTATCGCCTGATGATCCATCCGGAAAAAGAAAAGCATAGCCAGTATGAAGGGCCGCCGTTACCCTTCTTCCAGTTATTGCCGAAGAGCAACAGCTTCTGGTTTACCCGGATCGTGCTGGAACCCACTCTCGTCTTCGCTACGGCCGTCGTGCTCGGCCCGATGTATATAATCACGTCCGGCCTCGCGAATTACCTCCAGTTCGCCGCCATGGCCCTGGCGATGAAGGAATTCATCGGCTGGTATCGCAGCTGGCTCTTTATCCGCGAGCCGATGGACCAAGCCTTTGCAGGGCCAATCATCGCTAAGCTCGTGCAGAACCAAGCAACCCAGGAGGATCTGGCTCCCCTGCACATTGCGTCATTTCCTGAGAATTTGCCGGCCGATCTCCGCAACTCTGCGGTCGCTCACATAGCCCGCGTCTTCTCGCCGGATACTCCCATACAGAATCACACTGAGGAGGAAGGCCATGCCTCTGACACCCCAACAGCGTAAAGCCCTATGGATCTGCGGAGGCCTCTATTTAGCTTCTTACCCGGTGCGCTGGGCCATGGACTATTCGAGGCAGGCGGCGTTTTACCAGCAGCAGGCCATCCGGGCAGCGCAGCAACGGGCCTACGCAAACGCGCATCCCCCTGCGCCCCCGCGCGCTCCCGCCGCGCCCGCTGTTCCGGCGAAGCCGCCAACGCCGCCCAGAGCCCCTACTCCCGCAGTAACGCCCACAGTGGACACGCTGTCCGGCATTTGGCGCGGCAGGACGGCACTTCCTGGGCGGGGAATCTGCACGCTCACGATGGAGCTGCATGAGGCTACGCCTGGCCGTTTTACCGGATTCTCCACCCTTGCGTGCGGGAACTTCGGGCCTTTGATGTCGAAAGAGGACCGGAATCCCGGCGCGGCTACCTTGAACCGGATGAGCCCGGCCGCGGTGATAGTCTCCGGCGTGCTGGAGAATGGCGCCCTACGCCTTACCGTCGATAAGACCGTCAGCACGAACAGCAACGGCTGCGCTGCGACTTCCTTCAACCTCACACCGTTCGCCAAGCAACTCGCCGCCGAGTGGCAGGAGGGCACATGCCAGGGAGGCCGCATTCTCCTGGGGAGGGCAAAGTCATGAGGGTACTTCGCTCCCACGACTATTTGCCGCTCGCCCCTGAGCCGGATTTCAGAGGCCTCAAGCGGATCATGGCCATGTTCATCACTGCCATAGTGGTGTGCGCCGGCATCTGTGCGGTCACGATAATCCGGGATGCCAGACAGCACAGCCATGTGCAGCACGCAGAAGTGCAAGTCCGGTGCACTTGCATGGGGCGCTGCCTGCGGCATTAGGAGTGCCACGATGGACAACACAATCCAATTGATCGACATCGCAGAGCTTTCGCGCCGCCTGACCATCCCCAAGGGCACCCTCTACAACTGGGTCTACCTGCGGCGCATCCCGTTCATAAAGGCCGGCAGAAGCCTGAGATTCGATGCAGAAGAAGTGATCCAATCCCTCCCTCATTGCAGGATTCCCGGCACGGAGTAACCCATGGACATCCATTCGATGGAGATCCGTTCCGGTGTTCTGACGGTCATAGAAGTGGCGCACGAGCTTCGTTGTTCGAAAGCTCATGTTCACAACCTCATCAATGGCCGGGTCCAAGGCGTCCCGCCACTCCCAGCGCTTCGCCTTGGCCGTCGTCACGTCGTCCGCCGATCCAGCTTTGACGAATGGATGAAGACCAACGAGAATCACGGGACAATGCTATGATCCGATCAGACCTGAGTTCGCCGCTTCGGACGCATGAAGGAGAAAACATGCGAAGGAAGCGATTCCAAAACGGTAGTTTGCAGAAGACGGATAAGCACGGCAGGCACAAGATGTGGATTCTTCAATGGCGGGAAGCCGGGGTGAAGAAGTATTACACAATCGGCCCGTGCGCGAAGATGACGAAAAGCCAGGCGCAGCAGAAGCAGGCGGACTTCATGAAGGACGTGAACGCCCGCGCGGCCAATGTTGCCGATCCCAACATCACCTTCAGGGATTTCCTCGAAGGCATCGCGTTGCCTTTCCTTCGGTCCAAGTGGAAGCGGTCCACCGCCGAGACGACCGAAAACCGAATCCGTCATCACCTGCTGCGGGAGTTTGGGGAGGCTAGACTTCAAAGCCTCACCCTGAAGCCCCTGCAGGCGTTCCTGACTGCAAAAGCCGCGGACTTCTCACGAAGCATCGTGGCGCATTTGCGGTGGGACCTGCGGGCTATTTTCCGGCTCGCAGTGGCGGAAGGCTATACCGAGCGCGACCCGACCGGAGCCCTCTTCACCCCGAAAGAGGCGAAGGTTACGGCAGCGCGCGTCATGACCAGAAAGGAGGCTGAAACACATATCAATGCGCTCGAACAGCGCGAGCGCGTGATCGATTATCTTGCGCTCTTTGCCGGGATGCGGCCAGGCGAGATCTTGGGGCTGCAACGCCGCCACGTCGCGGAGGATTGCCGCAAGATCACCATCGGGCAGCGTCTCTATCGGGGCGATATCGACGATCCCAAGACCGAATCGTCGAAGAGGGACGTAGCAATTTCCTCGGAAACCGCCGAGGAACTCCGAGCCTGGATGCAGTTGGTCGGCAAGAGCCCCAAAGCATGGGTATTTGCATCGGAGAACCCGGCCAAGCCTATGTGGAGGGATAACGTCTGGTATCGGAACATGAAACCGAGCCTGGAGAAAGTCGGCCTCGGCTGGGCCAACTTCCAGGTTTTGCGCCGTACACACGCCTCGCTCGGCCATGAGGCGGGCATCGATCCGAAGGTGTCAGCAGACCAGCGCGGGCACGGTATCGGGGTGGCGCTCGACGTATACACGCACTCCAGTCTTGAAACACGGCGGGGGGCTGCGGAGAAGCTAGAGCAGGCGGTGCTTACGGGCAAAAAGCGCTCGAACGCCGCTTAACGCCCGGTATTGGAGGGGATGAAGTTGCTGATGATTCCTAAGTTATTGAAAAGATGGAGCGGGAGACGGGGTTCGAACCCGCGACGTCCAGCTTGGGAAGCTGGCATTCTACCACTGAATTACTCCCGCATTTCGGCTATTGCTGTATTTGACTCATTATACGTAGCTTACACTTCCAGGAATCTGTCTATCCAGTCTATGCTGTCCATGGAATACCCCCTGATCGGACCCGAAAACAGACAGTAAATTGGACAGTACGCCAGCCTGAGAATCCCCGCTTTCCCGGCTTCCCACCGCTCGCGTCCACATGCCCGCAGTATACCATCACCGTGGGTCCCCGAGAGGCTCATTTCCGAGTTCCCCGGCCTCCAGGCTTGAACTGCCGCTCCTCCAGCCACTTCAGAATCTCCGACCGGATGAACCGCACGTTCGATTGGATCTTCACGTAGGGCATCAGGCCCTTTTGCACGTAGCTGTAGACGGTCTTCACGTCGATCCGGAGCAGTTCCTCGACCTCTCGTGCGGTCAGGAGTCGGTTGCTGTCGTCGGCAACCCGTGCCGGAGGTGCGGTCCTCACTTCGGACGGCGCATCCGCAGCGAAGGCCTGTTCGGGCAGTGCGGCCCGCACCAGCTTCCGCCGATTCAGATGCGGGCCGGCTTCCACCGCAGCCTTCACGCGTTCCAACGCCTCCTTGTTCGGGGCAATCATAAGCACATGCCCATATACGGCAGCGAGGCACTGTTGCGCCGTAGCCGCCTGTTGCCCAGCGCCCGTGGCCACCGAAATCTCGCACGCAACCGGAGTCGAGCCAGCTTTCGTGAAGACATCGACGCTTAGGGGGCCGTCCGAGACGGGCGTCTCGACCACAACCTCGTAGCCATGATCTTCGGCCCAGCGCGTGATGAGTTGCTGAAGATTCTTGTTCTCTTCGACTCCGCTTTGCAGAGGCAATAGCGTTCCTGCGGCCGGTAGTGCCGGATAATCCACCTCCCCGGCGGGCAAGTATTTACCGGAGCTGGAAAATACGTGGGGTGTTGACCCCGGAAGTCTGGTCTTCGCGGACGAGAACGATCCGCTGGGTTTGTACCGGGCCATTCTCAGGATCGACGACGAACGAGCCCTCGCCTTCGAAGCATTAGGGAGTTCCTTGCTCATTCTGTCTCCTCTGGGTAGCAAGATGTTGGCAATTGGGGCGCTGATGGCTGCGTTGGACCGTGATCTGCCCGTTTATTACGTTGAAGCTCGCGGTTACGAAGTAGATTGGAAAAGTGTGCAGACCGCAAACCACAATCTGTCCATTCGGCACGTGTGGCTCGCTGGCGACGCCTATCCTTAAGCAGGTCGAACCAGGAGACGCTTGGCGACAGTCCGCGTACCGAGTAGCGTGAACCGTTGCAATTGTTCTCCGGGCTGATGTGGTTCGGTCACTACAAAGGCGAGGGTATGCCGAGTTGAGACTCAAGAGCGAGGGTGCTTTGGGCCGCGAAGTATACGCCTTGAGTCGTGCAGACCGCCTGAAGCTGTCGGCACACTTCGGCGCGATGCATCATTCCGTGCACCAGTACCGCCGTGGGATGCGCAAAGTTTGATAACCATCGGTGTGAGGGTGCGAACAGACTGTTAAGGTCAACACCCGGCGCTCGTGAGGCCTCAGCAGCAGGGAGATATTTGGAATCGATTTGTTCCAAGTCAAGCTGTTCGGATGCGAGCTCCTGGATGCGTTTGACAGCGGTTTCGAATATCTCATCCGCGATGCCTCGGGCCTCCAAGATCCTCTTGTGTGCCTCCATCAGGCCTTGTGTATCCCGTAGGGCGTCCTCATGAAAGCGCCAAGCGTTCTCCCTGGATACCGCGCAATACTTCACCCAGATCAATAGCTCAAGCAGGTTGCGGGCGATCCAGGCCGTGGCGGGAAACCTATCTTTCCCGAACATTTCGAGCAACTGCTCGCAGTTGCGCTCAACATTGTCGACGAGATCAAACGTGAGAGCTAGACGCCACGGTTCGAAACTTCGCTTTTTGTCGATATCGACCAAGGCCAGTTTAATTGCGTTCAGCTCCGTCGGGATACGCCTTTCCAGCATGTCGCGACTGGCGGCGGTCTCGTTGTCGATATCGTATCCGCGAGGATCGGTAGTTTCCATTTCGGTGTCCTATTCACGTCGACTCTGCGCGATGTCGAGCCAGGGCTTCAATCACTCTGGGTTCCCAGGTACGACTGCGGCGCATCAAATCGCGCAGTTTCAGCCAATACAGTCGGACGTGGCCGGTTCCGTCGGTCTGCTTGAAACCGATGCCGATCTGACGTCCACGATGAAAGAGCCCGAAGTTGCCGTCAGGGAAGTCCCATACGGCATCCAGGTATTCCGGCACGACGACGTGGGCCTCCATCAACTCTTGATCTACGACGAGCCTCTGCTTCCTCTTTTTCGTTACCGCGCGAATCTCCTCGTCCGAAACGGGATTGACGCCCCACGCGATGCCGATGTGATTATGTTTAAGCCATCCTACCCGAAGAGGCCGCAACAATCGGAGCAACTCGGTGGGAACGTCGGCAAGTTCATTGATCACCGCCGGAAGGGCATCGTGCCGAATCGCAAAAAGCCGCTGATACTCTTTGGCGCCAGAGGCGTGCGGCACCGTGCGGTGGAGATCGATAACGCCGGAAGCGCGCCCAGAATGAAGCGTGTAGTGGATTCCACCGCCTTCGGACTTCTGTAGAATGACAACCTTATCAGCGCGGAGTTCCATCACCAGGTCATCTGCCTCTATCCCGCGAGCGCCGTCCGGCAGGATTGAAGATTGTGAGTTCATAAGTTTACCTTGCCCCGCGCGACCATCACGTTCATTACTTCGACGCATTGATGGTCCGGGTTCATTCATAGCTCGGGGCAGTAATAAGCGATGAGAGTTCGCGTCAGCTGCTCACCTCGCTTTGAGATCCGGTCAATTTCGCGCCCGTTCATCGGCCCAAAATCGGTTGGGTATTCGAAGACCTCTTCCCGTTTTATCAAATCCGCAGGTGCGTACGGTACACGTTCGTCGATTTGGCCGAGATAGGCCAAGATGAAGCCCTTGATTTGGTCGGTGGCTGCCAGGAGGTGCAATCGATTCTGTGTTGCGTTTTGGGCCTTTCGGAAGATGGATTCGAAGGCCCGAGTCATGCGCGGCCCCCAGAGGTATGGAATGACGTGATCTTGGAAGATACCCTGCCCGGCATCGCAGCAAAGTATGTATTCAGGCGCGAACCGGTTGTATCCTACTGCGCCGGCCGAACCGGGTTCCAGGCAGGTGACTCCCAGGTTGTCATAGACGCCGCCGTCAGTGAGCAGCACGCGCCGTTTTCGGGAGATACCTTTCCGGTCTGTGAAGGCAATGACTTCGTCCAATGCAGGGAGCAAGGCCGGATATGCGGCGGACGCAGCAACGGCATGGGCCACTTCGACGGCATTGCCGTCCACGACGCCGTAGCGCCAGCATCCCGACTCGCGGCTACCGAACCGAAAGGCGGAGCCCGAACGCAGTTCGCAGGCATTCAAAACAAGCTCGATTTCGTCGCGGCGGGGGGCGGTGATCGGAATCGAACCGAACACGCTATCACGCAAAGCTTCTTCAAATGCCACGGTCGCGCTGGCCCATCGGCGCAGAGGTGGCTGGAGGTTCTTGATGAACCGGAGGAGTCTGGGATTCCGGAGATCGAACGCACTCGATGCGGAACGTAAGGTGAGACGCCCGATGTCGGCGAGTGCTGCCGCCGATCCGGCTAGAGCTACCGTCCCAGCAGTTCTGGCGGCCATAGCGGGTTGTGTCAATTTCATGAGGATATCGCGCTCGACCCCCCTGCCGAGCAGTTTCACCACCGACTTGTCGAATTCGGAGAACGTGCCCCGGCTATAGGCATACATGCCGGCGATGACGGCTCCGCCCGATACGGCGGAGACGACCTGCACACGGTTCAGGATACCTCGGTCGTGGAGTGCCCTGAGGCATCCCAGATGAAACGCGATTGCTCGGGACCCGCCGCCTGAGAGCGCCAAGCCTACGTTGCGGGCCGACTGCGCCGATTGGCCGACGTGGATCGAGGATGAACGGGTGAGGCCGCCGCCTCGAATAAGTTCGAAATCTTCGGGACTGAAGATATAGGCTGCGTTCGCATGCTGTCCGTTGCCGCCGCCGATGATCAGCATGAGAGATTTGCCGCGGCGAGTACGCGTGGCGGCAACCAACTGCTCAATCCCATGAATGTCTGTTGAGCTCGGCAGAGGCAGACCGGCCGGATGGGTATGCCACATCCCGAGAAAAGTAACCAGATGTGCGGTCCTCTCGGCCCTTTCGGTGGCCAGCTCAGCCGTGCCTTGCACGCCACAGACGAAGCCGGAACGAGAAAAGCTGCTGTCCGGAGGCGGTCCGGCTATTTCGTCTACCCAGCAGATTTTCAAGAGATCGTTGCGTTCGCCGAACAGAAGCCCACCTGTTTCGACGCTGGCATCGCGAACACGATCATTGGCCTCGATCCAGCCCCTCATCTCGCGCCACCCCGCCGAACCGACGCGCACCTCGTAACTAGAGGATTGGTCTTCCAGAACTTGGTCGGCAGGCCATTCAAAACGCTTGTGCGAAGGCGAGGTCACACCACGAGCCTTGGGTTGGGCAAAGAAGTGCGCGATACCGGAAGAAGGCGACGCGCTCATTTCTTGCGCCGCCAAATTCAGCATCGCTGCGGCAAGCAAGGCCACGTCGGCGCACGAACCGGTGAACGTCGCGTCGGAACACCCCGGCTCCGGCTGGAAGATTTCGGATCGCGGCTGCCGGGGCCAGAACTCCTCGGTATACTCGCGCAGTTCCGGCCGGCGATAGCATTCCTGCCTAAGCTTCCGGTCGATATCCAGCGGGCCGCCGGAATACTCGCTCCCGGAGATCAACATCATCGCCCGCTCGGCCGTGTGGCCCACAGCCATGGAAACGAACACCGTACGCTGGGTTCCGTTTCTTCGGGCGGCCTCTGCCCTCGTCATTACCGTTCCCGCGCCAGTCGTTTCGATCACGACATGGGCACCGTCGGTCCAATCGCCGGACGCGAGCAGGCCTGAAATGAGGTTGTCCCAGTGCTCTTCGATCTCAACGCCCGGCCGGACTTTCTTCAGCCTGGCTGACAGAGCCGTCACTTTGGCTTTCCCGAGGTCGTCATCAGTAAAGAGCTGGCGGGCAAGAAGACCCGGTTTGACAATGCCGTTGTCCCGCAACACCAGCTTTCTTACACCCGCCCGGACGAGAAACTCAGCCAAATGGGAGCCGAGAGCACCGCATCCCCAAAGAGCAACGGTCTTCCCTTTGAACCATGCCGTCTCGGATTCACGGTCTCGCGGTATGACGATCTCCGGGCGGTCCTCACTTACGAGACCCCATCCCACGTCGGCAACTTGGAGCCATTCGAGAACCAATCGCTCGACATCTTCGCCAATCTCTTTAATCCGCGGATTCGGATCGAACTTATGAAGACTCAGCCTCAAGCCGGCAACCAGCGCGGACTCGACGTACCAGATGGCAAGGTGCTGTTTTAGCTCCGCGGTTCCAGCGATGCCGCGCATAGGCGTGCCGAGCACGACGAAGAGAGGGTCAGTTTCCCGGTTGAACAGAACCGCACGGCGGAGGATCGCTATGAGGTGTTGGATTGGGACGCCGCGACGTTCCAATTCAGAAACCAAGTCCGCCATCTTCGCCGGGTATTCGAATGGCATCGATTCCGAGAGCAAGATCGCCGGGGCTATCGGCGACTGGGTATCAATGTCTTCAAACGGCACCCACGCCGTGATATCGGCTCTCGTTTCGGAGAGATTGTCCAATCGTGCGAAACCGATCCAGTGGGCAGCGCCCACGGCGGGCGCGTCCGCTCGGGGAATGACGATCCGGAGGGGACCTGACGAAGGGTAGGCAACCGGCGGGTGCAGTGGTTCTCCGATTGGATTCAGTTGGCCGGCTGCCGCGTGATCAAGCCAGATTTCCAGCCGAGGTACATAGCCAAACATCCCATCATTGACGTTCCATTCCGTGGCGGGTGCTTGATAGAGGCAAAGGTGACGTTTCCATTGGACGTGCGGCAGATCCGCGAACCGCGTGTGCCGGGTCCAAACGGACGGCACCTGATAGGGGAAATCAGCCGGCACGCCGATGGTGAACCATTCGCGCCGTTTCAGCCGCACGCCGCCTGCGGCGGAGTGCTTGGCTGAGCAATCGATGCCTACGTCAACATGGAACCAGCCACCGTCGTTTGGTTCCTCGGCGATGCGGATGATTTCGAAGTCACCACCAGCGTTGTCCTCGATCGCGCGGAGTTGTTCTATTGCGAGGCGATGACCTTCAGTCATACCGGCCAAAACCCACGCGTTGGGTCGGCGGCGCTGGGGTGCCACGAGCGGCGGCGGCAGCGGCGGCGAGTTTGCCGGTGGCGCTGCCACTGGTAGCCGATTCGCGATACGTCACGCCCTGAGATCTGATCTCAAAGATGATGGGTGTCGGCGCACTCGCATTGGGATGCTCCATGGTGGCCATGAAGTCGCCATCACGTGCGGCGACCACGCCTTTGTAATAGTTGGCCGCCTGGCGATGGGGCGGCTGGACCGTATCTTGGTTCGGTATGGGATCGCTGGTCGAGATTATAAAGCAGCCGTCCTGGCTTTGCTGCTCGAACAGCCACTTCACTTCGGGGTTGGGCGTCGTCTTGTCCTTGCCCTTATCCGGCCCAATCGCCGTATAGCTGCAATGATGCGGCGATTTTAGGATGTTCCATCGGAGTCGGTCCTCTCGCTTGTGGTATTTCGTCACTTTCACGATGCTTTGCCAAATCTCGTGGGTCGTGTCGGCGCCCAAAATCAGGTCCGTCTGCGTTCCGTCTGCGAGAAAACGGACCTGGAACACGAGTGAGGCGTCGTTGCGGTCGATCACGGTATCGTCGTCGCATCGCTCGGCGAACGGCGAGTGCACGAAAAACTCGATGCCGTCCCCGGCGAGAGAAAAGCCCGGCACGATCGTGCCGGCGTCGATAACGAAATCCTTGAAATCGTCGATGTTCAGGCCTTGCTTCTGCATCCAGTCGCGCAGGCGATCGGGACGGGAAAATACCCGTATACCTTTCTTGTTCTTCAGCCGGTAGCGCGCCTCGGCCTGAATGACTCCTGCGTCGCCATCGGGACTGTCTTCCACGATCACGGCCGCCGGCACCCACAATTGCCCGATCTTAGCCCGGTCACCGGATTGGTATTTATCTGCGTGCTCAAGATAGAAGAATGCGGGCGCGCCGCAGACGTGGTCGTCGTCCAGATGGGTGAAGCCCACGACTTCGTAACCGTCGCGCTTTGATCCCTCCAAGTCCTTTTTCAATTCAGCGGCGAGATCGATGCGCTTGTCGTCTTTGTCATCGGGATTGCGCCTGTTCGCGAAGTCGAAGAGGAACTTCTTTCCAGCCGCAGTATCGATGCGGCAGCAGTCGGCGTTTCCGAGCGGGAAAAACGATGTCGTGTGCATGATGTAATCCTTTCTCTTTTTCTGAATCCTTTACTGTCCAAAATACTGGGGCCGCCGTCGGCATAGCCGTGCATTTGGCATGGCGACGTTCGAACCGCAAAACCAGCGTGCGATCTGCCGATGGTCGGCCATTGGCAAATTGGCAACCGGTTCCCCAGAAGCAATTTCAGTGTACAATGTGGGCAGGAGGGGTGTCAACGGAAATTTACGACCGGTTGCCGATGGCGAACGAAATAGATTTCAAAAAACTCGGCCACACGGTCCGGTTCCTCCGGCAAGGCCGCGGTTGGACCCTGGCGGATCTCGCTGCGAAGTCCGGCCTATCGAAAGCGTATCTTTCAGACCTGGAGAACGGGGTGGCCGGCAAACCGAACATCCAGTACGTCTATGTTGTTGCCCGAGCGCTCGATACCACTCTGGACCGGCTCTTGCGGGATGCCGCCTCGCCGATTCACTCCCATCGGGATCGAGGCTTGGCCCCGGACCTTCCGCCTGGGCTGGCTGAATTGAAAGTGGAGATGGGGGAAAAACTGTCGGACGACGATGTCGAGATGCTAGCGACGGTCAACTTCCGCGGCAACCGCCCCAGGGACAAGGAGGGCTGGCGGTACTTACTGGAGACCCTCCGTATGTTGAGCCAGCGGAGACCGGAAAGGTGAAGCGGTGGAACGGCTTTCCGTTGGCGGACATCGATACACCGACCCAGACATTCTGTCGCTGATCAAGCGCGGAATGGAGGTTCTCGATCCGCGAAGAGAGGTTATTCGTCGCGCGCAGGAGCTCAATCAGCAGCTTAGGACGTGCGGTGCGGTTGATGATCCACGGCAACGGATCGAAATCCTCGCGTCGCTCGCTGGTATCAAAGTCTCTCCAATGCGGAACGACTCGCTGGGCCAGCGCGAGGCGCTACTGTATCGAGACAGCGATGGCGCTGCCCACGTGTACTACCATCCCGGCTATCCAAGCGCCCGAGTGAATTTTTCCATCGCTCATGAGATTATCCACACGTTTTTTCCGAATAGCAGAACGGGCGCACGGTTCAGGAATCTGCACACCGACGATTCCAAGGAGGCGAACGAACTGGAGCGGCTTTGCGACTTGGGAGCCGCGGAACTGCTGATGCCAGGGCAGGAATTTCGGGCTGCAATGGGCGGGGACATGGGTCTGCATTTGGTGGCGAACCTGTCCGAACGCTTCGGAAGTTCTTTTGAAGCGACCGTGTTTCGTCTTGCCACCGCGTCCGCCGGTCTAGCTGCGGCGGGGTTGCTCAGGTATCGGTTAAAAAAGGATGAGTTGCGAGCCGCCACCGGCGGATTCCAGCCGTCTCTTTTTCCCGCGATGGGGCAATCCGATCCGCCGATCTTCACGCCGCAGTACCGACGCCAATCGCTGCATCTGTCACTAGGCTGCGATGCCGAGCACGTGATTCCCTGGAACAAGTCCTTCAGTGCCGCCTCGTGCGTCCATCGGGCGGCTCACTCGGGGCAGATCGAATATGCGAGGGAGCGGCTCCCGAACCGAGCGAATGCGATAGGGCATTTCGAGGCCACCCGCGCTCTTTACCAGCGTCCCAGTGCCGATCCGGAACACGGAGACATCCTGTTTCTGTGGTGGCCGTAACCAAGCCAGACCGGGCGTGTCTCATGTCGCCGTGAACGGCAAATCACCCGGTCTGATGAGGCCGGGGGAAGATCAGATCACAAGCGCAGGATCGGTTCAGCAACAGCGGAATTTCACAATCTGGGTCCGTCCTGAAAAACGTTCTAACGTCAAGCATTGACGATGGCGCCGGGAAGGACTTACCATTTAATTCACTGATATCTACGATGTTCACAAATGCTTGCAAAACAATCACCGAAGCCGTCTACGGCATTGTTGGCTACACGCGCGGCGGCTCCAGGAGCATTGGTACAGCCTTTATGATTGCCCCCAGCGTCGTCGTGACCTGTGCGCACATCGCGTTTCGCGATGCGGGAATTAGCGGCTCTTACCAGGAGCGGTTGGAGGTGATCCGGGCTCCCGAAATAGGTCGGCAACGCGAGATTGCCAAGATCATCGCAACTGATTCGCTCCGTGACATCGCCCTGCTGGACATAGTGAACTCCAGGTCCAACATCTCGGTGAAATTGGCCGAGGAGATGTGCCCCGTCGGGACTAACGCCGGTCCCATCGGTTTTCCCATGGCAGAGACGACCCCTACTGAGCGCGGATGGAAGTTTGAGCCCACCCTTCGGTTTCAAGGGGGTTATATCTCGTCATTCCGTTTCTTGCCGACCGGCACTGACCGTGAGTTGCCGTTTTACGAGACCGATACACTTATGTATCCGGGATCTAGCGGTTGCCCAGGGTTTCTGTCAGACTGTCGAGTCTTCGGAATGCAGGCTGCATCGATGCGTGAGCCGGCTACCCCGAAAAACGATGGAGAGGAAATCGGCGCTCGTGCCGCAATCTCTCTATGGATACCTGCAGCCGATATCAGAGCGTTCGCGCGAGCCAACGGGTTAGCCATTTAATTGGCCGGTGCCCAAAAAGCAGATCATTCCTGCGGCATTTGCAACGGCCACACCGACCTCCCTGGACCCTGGACCCGGAGCTTCCAAACCCAGCCGGCGGCGGCGGGTTAAGCTCTACTAGATCAATGCGTAGCTAGATGTAAACGCGAAAGACCTCGCGCCGCGCAGACGATTCGGATACCGAACTGCGTGAACTTTTGAAATTAGGCAGTCTGCGCCGTTTCTGATGGTTTGACGAGTTCTCTGAGTGGCCGGAGTACCCGTTATTGTTTTGATCAGCTCTTGGTCATGAGCTTGCCAGCGAGTTCGAACGTCCTTCACTAGGCTCCACCTTGGCGGAATTCGTTGGTGCTGTTGTTCTCTTGATCGCCTGTCCGCCGACGAAGGCCGGGTTCAAACTTGCAACTCGGCGCGGGCGGAGAGGATTACCCGGCAGTCATGGCAACTTCGCTTGCACGGAGTGTGCATTGCGGCACTCTGGAGGAACGCGGTTAAGGGGAACAAATACTTTTGTTTCGTCGCCCCGCTTTTGAAAGTAACGGAAGCAGTCCTGCGACGTTGGCGGCGCCACGACGGCGAAAATTCGCAACGGCGATTTACCAGAACCATTGACCCGTCCGTGCCATTCACCCGTTCGCTCGTCAAACTGAACAGGGTAGAAGCCCTGAGGCCAAACGTGCCCGGACCGCTCGTCCTGCGTCAAAAGCCAGATCGCATGCTCCTTTGGGAGTGATTTCAATTTTCCGCGAACCAGGTAGGAGAAGCCTCGGCCTAGCTCTTTTGGTTCGGTGAGCACCTCGCCGGGACGAGGTATTGTGATTTGGACTCGCCTGCCAGTCACGGTTCTCAGCCAGGACAGAAACCCATACCACAACGCATTGCCGGCTATCCCTTCACCAATTCCGCCTGTCGTCATAGAGAGCTAAGAAAGGACGTTATCACGGTTTGTTAAAAAACGCCAATGCCTTGGAGGAAAAACAGCGGAACCAGTCTGCAATCCTTGGCGCGGCTGAGCCTTCGTAATCGAATTGTCATTCGTACAATCAAAACACGGAAGCCGCCCTGCTTTGTTGGCAGGGCTGAAATCTACGCAGGCGGCAAGCGAAGCATCCTTTGCCGAGGAGTCGCGCCGGGATACGGTGAAGACATGGCACCACGACGTAATTGCAAACACCAACACCAAGAAGAATGGCCAAGGAAAGAGAATCTCGAATCCTTCAGGGTGTCCCTCGGACCAATTGCCACTCGGTATAGCGATGGCCAACTTTTGCAACTACGTAGCGACATGCATGCCGCCGCGCGGCTGCTGCTTGACCTCTATCTCCTAAAGAGGAACCACCTCACGAAGGCAACGGAAACGCATTTTGACAACAAAGAAATATAAATTTAGTATGAGCTTGTCGGGTAACGGTCGGCCGCCATAATCACCACCATGAACGTCGTCATCTATGTCCGTGTCTCCTCCAAGGAGCAAGTCGAAGGAACAAGCCTCGAATCGCAAGAGTTAGCATGCCGCGACTACGCGCGCTCCAAAGGCATGATCGTACTGAAGGTCTTTGTGGAGCAGGGCGAGTCCGCGAAATTCGCTGACCGGACCCAATTGCTGGAGCTCATTGATTTCTGCCGGCGAAGTAAAGATAAGGTGGAGACATTACTGGTGTGGAAGATCGACCGTTTTGCGCGCAACGTCGCCGACCATTACAGCATCAAGACAACGCTTCTGAAATACGGCGTGCGCGTCGTATCGGTGACGGAGCCGATCGACTCCGACCCGACCGGAAAGCTTATGGAAGGAGTCCTGGCCAGTGTCGCCCAGTTCGACAATGACGTACGCGCCATGCGCACGGTGCAGGGCATGCGGCACAGGATTCAGGATGGCATTTTTCCCTGGGGTCCGCCCTTCGGGTACAAGAGTTCGGTCACGAACGGGGAAAAGAAGAACCTGCCGGACCTGCCGGACGAGCCGACGTTTAGTCTGCTCCGGCGGGCGTGGAGGCTCTTTGGCACCGGTGCGTATTCGCAAGCCGAGATGGGCAGGCTCATGGAATCCTGGGGTCTCGCGAGCGCCAGTGGCGGGTCGTTCGGTCCGCAGTCGCTCTACCAACTCTTCACGAACCCCTACTATAAGGGAGTTCTCGTTGACCCATGGGACGGACAGGAATACGAAGGGAAGCACGAGCCGGTAGTCACGAAAGAAGACTTCGCGCGTGTGCAAGACGTCATAACGCGGCGCAACCGGTCGGTGCCTCATCAGAAAGACAGGCCGGAGTTTCCTCTCCGCGGCTTCGCCCGATGCGATGGGTGTCAGCACCCGCTCACCGGCGCATTCTCGCAGGGCCGCAGCCAACGCTATCCCTATTACCTCTGCCAGGGGAAGTCCTGCGCGAAGTACGGCAAGAGCCATCCGGCAGCCCGCGTTCACGAGGAGTTCGAGGAGTTTCTGGACTCGGTGGCGCCGCAACCGGAACTCATGGATCGGCTCGCCGATCTCGTCGCTGAAGAGGTCCAGGAATACCAGGCTCAACGTGCTGCCCAAACGACAAACCGGAAAGCGCGGGCGGACCGGTTGGACCGCGAGCTTCAGGGGCTCATTCGGATGCGCGCGCAAGATCTGATCACAGATCAGGAGTTTGCGCGCCAGCGAAAGATCCTAATTGACCAGCGCGGCGCATTTCAAAGGAGCAACGCCGACCAGACCATTGATGTGGCAGAGGTCCGCGAACACTTCCAGGAGATTTCACTGCCATTGGTCCAGCTTCGCAACACCTGGCAGGCCATTCCTCCGCCCTTTCGCCGCCGGTTCGAGCGCCTGGTCCTTCCGGTCGGCTTTGTAATCGGACAATCTCGAACCGCCGATTTAGGCGGCCTTTTCAGCTTCATTCGGGGATTCGCGGTCGCCGACTCATCGGTAGTGCCCCACGGATGCGTACGCTCGAACCGCATAATCCCCGATATTCGAGAGTTTTGGAATGTTTTGAATCTTGTTGAAGAAGAAAAACCGGTGCCAAAGTGGCGATTCAAGAATAGTCATAGGAATAGACCCCAGATGTGAAACTCGAACCACTTCCAAATCAGAAATCCCTCCACTGTTTAGGAATATAAAACTCGCGTGACACCTTTCTCTTGAATTCATCCGACCGCGCCCTGCTCCTCTCGATGATGATTTTGCCGGTTACTTTCGAAGCTATCCTCTCAATCTCACTGGCAGCTTTATTAATAGAGGGGTTCTCCCTGAAGATTTGATCGATAAAGGCGGTACCCATTTTTGATAACTTAACCACAAACAGATAGTCGTCCAATACCGCCACATAATGTGGGCCTTTGATCACACTACCGAGGGAACATCTGATATCACCCTGCACCGCCATCTTTATCGTCTCTCTGTCGAGATCGGTTCGCGAACCGATCGAAAGGAATACTGGTCTCCTTTTTAGACGAAGTCCTTCGGCGTGAATCTTATCGGTCTCTGATCGCAGCAAGATTGTCCAGTTGTGGGGATTATAAAGAAATAAGGGGTGGCGACCATTAGTGGCATTCTCAAGGCTAACGAACGCGCTCGACCACAGTTCGTCAATCGCGATTAAACCATGAGCCTCAACGGTTATTTTGCCTCCCGGCTGCATTTTACTGAGATCGCCCAATACGGAATTTCCCGACATCCTGTTTATGAGTAGCCGCATCTGCTCGATCCATAGGGCACTGACTGAAACCCATGATCGATGCTTAACTATTTTGCCTTCAGTTCTCAATTTGCGAAGAACTCGATAGACGCCCTGCTTGGTAACTCTTCCCCTGGCCCGGGAGTTCCTTTGCGAAGTGGTGCGGCAGGCGCAAGAGAAGAAACTGACCAGCGATGAACATTTCACGGTAGACGGAACGCTGGTAGAAGCTTGGGCAAGTTTGAAGAGCTTTCAACGTAAGGACGGCAACAACACCCCACCGGAGGATCCCGGCAATCCAACAGTTAATTTTCACGGCGAGGAACGGTCCAACCAAACGCATGCATCGACAACGGATCCAGATGCCCTGCTGGCCCGTAAGGGAAATGGCAAGGAAGCCAAATTGGGCTGCAACGGCAACCTGTTGATGGAGAACCGACATGGGCTGATCATCACCACCGAATTGTTCCAAGCCAATGGAACAGCGGAACGGGATGCGGCGTTGGTGATGCTCGAACAACTCCCTGGGGAGCACCGGGTAACGGTGGGAGCGGACAAGGCCTACGACACCAAAGAGTTCGTGGCGGAGTGTCGCAACATGAAGGTCACACCACATGTGGCGCAGAACATCCGGCGGTCGGGTGGCAGCGCGATTGACGAGCGGACGGCGCGGCACAATGGATACGCGATCAGCCAAAGGAAACGCAAGCGCATCGAAGAGAGCTTCGGATGGCTAAAAACAATTGCACTGATGCGCAAAGTGCGGCATCGGGGATTCACAAAGTGGGTTGGGTGTTCACGTTCGCTGCTGCCGCGTACAATCTATTGCGGATGAGAAAGCTACTGGCCAGCCCGGTTGGTGCCGTATGAGTCCGGGGAGACGTGTGCCCGCGCACGGCAAAAGCGGGCAGAACGGGCCGCAGATACAAGTCCCTACCTTCGCAAAATGGGATTTAGGACTGGCGTCTCTTGTATCCGGCATAAAGCGAGTTACGGATTTCTTAAAAACTGCTCGTTTTTCCGCAGCCTGCTAGGGCGCCACGCGCTGGATAGCTGCGCATATAATATTCAAATGGTCTAAATACGCACCTGATCTTGCGCGCAAACCGACCATCGCTTGTCCGCTTCCACACTCAACTGACGCTGGATTTCCGCCACTCTCAGCGGTTATTGCCGAACTGATTGCCGTGTCTAATGGAAGTACCTGCAGTGCAATGTCTTGAGGGAAACTACATTGCCCCTTTATTTCATCTACGTATGCACCAGTGTGCCCAACCAGGCCACGTAGCGCTCTACCTAGGGGGCACATGGAAATGTGGTCAATATTACCTCCAGCGTCACTAACTCTGTTGGCAAATGTGCCCGCTCCAGAAATGACGCCGCTCGGCAGCAACGGCGCGCACACGACGCCAATCGAATCCATGTAGTTGCCCGTACGAGCAAAAACGCCCACCGCTACTGAACCTGTGGGACATTCTGAATCCTGAACGAGGTTACCTCCGCCACCGCCCCCGTAATCGGGATACGGGGAGACCATGCCTCCGATTTGATGATAGCCGCAACGACCGTTAATGCAAGCGGCTCCAGCGCAATCAGAATTCACACTGCACACCTGCCTATTTTGGCAAACGGCGCAAAGCTTGCCACCACAGTCTATATCAGTTTCGTCTTCATTCTTGATATGGTCAGAGCAACTTGGCGCTTGGACGACGGGAATCTCATTCGCAATTGAAGACCCTTCTGCCGTCACGAGCACTCTCTTTGCGGTTAGCCCCAAGAGGCCGTTACGTTTAAGCTCGTTTAGGTCCACGCGCATCTCATAGTTTGTTACTCGCGATACTAAGTCTCCGGAGACCGGTTTTGTCGACTCGTCCACGTTCTGTATCTGTATAGTAGGCTTGGGTCCGTTGAAAAAGAACGCACCACTAATTGACAGTTCAGTTTGCGCCGTTAGGCCTAAGTCGATGCTTGGCGGAGTTATAGTGCAGACTTGCGGAGGCAAAACCGTCTGATGATAGTCTTTCTTGAGAATATGCAACACTTGGTCTAGGCGGCGCTCTATGTGAGTATCGATTATATCAACTCGACAGTTGATCTCCTGGCCGGACAACTGAATGCCTTCCTGCATTATTTTCCGGGCTTCGTCGGATGCCTTTCTCACTGTGCCATCACTAAAATGTTGCAAATCCTCATTGAGTCCTTTTATTAGCCTTTGCCAGTCGTCTCCATGCTGTATCAGTTTATCGCGGGTATCATTCACGGCCGCGATAGCCTTATCAACCTGAGACACAAACACACTTGAAAGTCCGCAGCCGGCAAAAACAATACAACCAAGGAAAACGCATCCCGCAAAAACCCATTGCAGTTTCGATACCCCGTTGGTCTTTTGTTCTAGCTTGGCCTGTGTTCTGCTAGACTGGTCGTAAAGGACATGTATAATTTCCGATCTCGAATGCAACGTACTTGAGTATGAAATGTTCATTGTGCTCCTCTTTGCGGCAGCTCACAGCAAAAGGCTCGTGTTTCGGCCTGTTTCTTAATGCGGAGATCGCGTTCTAACTTATTCAAGATACCGTCGAATGATCGGCGCGTACAGTTCCGCCAGCTGAGGATTTGCTCCGGTCTCAACGCGATGGTACCAACGGACAACTCCATAAACACGCGAGGAATCGGTCTTCCACCCGCTGGACATACCCTCGTCGAATCGGCGCCTCACTTCGTTTGGTTGTGCAGTTAGATCCACGCCATACTTCTGGCGATAGCTACCAAGGAAGGAACCGTAGCTAATCGGTCGGTTCTTCGCGTACCGGGCAGCCGCGCCAGTGCTGGTCGAGGTCGGGAAGCGAAGCGCTGCCAGCAACAGCATGACGATTAAGTTCAGGTCCTCGCCTGTGTTGTCTCGATCATTCAGCGTAGAAGCAAGGCGAATATCGACGTTCGCTGCTAATTCATTTTCCCCGGCGGGCCCATTGTGATCTGAGGCCAGCATAGGATCTTCATTCCAAGCCCTCCGAAAAAGATTGATTGTTGCCGGACTGACAATGTCCCCGGTGAAGATCGTGTTTTGTCCGAATACCGTTTTCCACTCGCCATTAAACGTGTGCTTGGTGCCTCCCAGAGCATCTTGCGGCAAAGCATTCCAAAGGCGGCGAAGTGGGTCCGTTAATCCCCAAACGCCCATTGCCGCGACTAAGGGTACCATTTGGTCACGTGAGAAACCGTACTCTTTGCTGTAGGGATCGTTCCAGGGCTCAAGATCTGGATTGCGGTAGAACACGCCGTCGCGCTTGGGTTCAAGCAGTTGGATTACCTCGGCGAATGACAGTTTCCGAGGGACAGGCCACGGATCGTTAAGCACCTGCTGCCGAATCCAGATTCCGAACCAATACCAGCCTTCTCTCTGAGCGGTGTCTCCACCATCTTTATTCTTGTGAACGATGAGGCCTTGGTCATCGTATGCGATCTGAGGCGTCTGAGCACTCAGGGTGTTGGATAAGCAGCCCAAGAAACCGGTCGCTCCAAGTCGTCGCAATAGTTGTCGTCGTGTCGAAGACGGCACATTGGGAGCTGCCTCCAGTGCCGAGAACTCTCGGTTATTAGCCGATTGCAGTGGTTCTATATTGCTCATACTGCGACCGCAACAAGAGTCAGCATGGCGCTGAAAGCGATGGTGTTCGTGGCGTAGGTACTCATCATGCGGGAAGTGTATCACATATGTCTTTGAAATAGGGAGGTTATTGTTGCAAGTTTCTAAAATGAGTGGCGGCGCATTAAGAACCATAGGCTTAGCGGTATTTTACAAGTCGCGCTTTATCGCGAAAGTGTTATTGGCGCCGCTTCCGTGGTCCAAATGGTTATTTGTGCGGCTGTTTGTTTTTCACTCGCCCACGTCTGGGTTTTGCGCTGGCAGGGAGGGTTTTGACATCTGTCGCACAAGATTCAATTCGCGAAAGTTGGCAGCACATTTTATGGAAAAGCGCCAACATCGGCCAGGAACGCATAGGCATCCCGGTAGCGTTTGCGTAGATACCGCAGACCTCGGAACAGCGTGCGGCATGCCGCCGAAACGAACCCGCCTGACGCTCGTCGCTCATACCGGCCGGATGGGTGTTCGCCCGTGAGTTCCCATGCTATCGCCGATAGGACTCGGCTCATCCCACCGGTACGTGTACAGGTCTCCGAACTTGATATGTGCTTCGTGGTCCCCCGGATGTTCGCTCTTGAGGCACAGCAATTCATGGACGGCGTCCACCGCCGTCTTCATGACCAGTTTCATTTCCGGATCGGTGATGCGAGAAAAGCTAGGCTGACCATCACACGTGGGGCAAGCGCTTTCCGGCATGGACATCTTCAATCGGCCCGTTTCGGAAAGCTAACGCGCCGATGGGCCTTCGCTTCCCTGGCCAATTGTTCGCGATTCGACTTGGTGTCCGCCATAAGTACCTGTGAGTAAGTCTTGCGATTGCCTTCTTGTAAGGAAGTATAACGGCTCGACGGGAAGTCGACAAGGACTGCCCCGTCAACCTGGGCGACCGCGTGTCTACACCCATGCGGCACACCTTCCCCTCTTGTTCTGGTCGATAGGTACCGTATGCTCATAGGCAGTTCTCTTGAAAGGAGCCCTATGCAAAAGCTAGACGTGTTCGTTATTCAGCCCAATCCGAGTGAGCGCGGGAAATCGTTCTGGAATCGGTGCGGCGTCGCGTTCGTAAATAAGGACGGGTCCATCAACCTTAAACTCGATCTCTTTCCGCACGTGCAAATGCAGATCCGCGAGCCGAAGTCCGACGCGGATGACGGAGGGGCCGCATGACCCGCCCCCTGACAACCTGGGGCGCTGCTGCCGAGAGCGAGGAGCGAAATGCTATTCCCGTGGTCCGTTTTCCGCTTGGCCAGGTTGTAGCGACCCCAGGCGCCCTCGCCGCAATGGAGCGCAACCAAGTCCAACCGTTTACGTTCCTTGCCCGGCATCAGGCAGGCGACTGGGGAAATCTCGACCCTGCGGATATTGCCGAGAACGAGTATTCCGTGAATCGCGAATTGCGGTTGCTCTCGGCCTACGCACTTCCGGACGCCACCCGCATTTGGATCATCACCGAAGCGGACCGCTCGTCCACGTGCATTCTCTTGCCGGAGGAATATTGAAACCGCTATCCGCCTCTGGGACCGCCTTGTTCGAGAGGCGGTTTTTTTTGGAGAACTTCTGCCGCCTCAATCCCGCCAACGCTGGTTATAATTGAACACGAGGTCGTCTTCACTGCTCGACATGGCCGCTGTGGGCTACGCACTCGGACCAATCCTAGGACTGGTTTACCGGACGGCGCACGAAACCGTGGGCTACCATGCTCGGGTCGTAGTAGTATCCCGCGATGGAACCCGCCGCGTTGATGCCGGTCGCGAGCGTGCCGTAGCTGCCGGCCATATGCAGGACATCAAAACTGGTGATTACACCACTTGGGTCGCGAAGGAAGCCGTAGTTGGCGCCGCTCGTATCAGCGTAGCTTCCGGTGATGGCTCCATCGCCATTGATCGCCAAAGCGGTCGTACCGGACGGGTCAGTTTCGGGTCCGTCGAAGGTAATCACGTTTCCGTGGGAATCAAGAAGGAATCCGTGGTGTGTTTCCGCAACCGCGTAGGTTCCCATAATGGTGCCCGCATCGTTGATTGCAGCCGACACAACACCGAGGACCTTATATCTGGCGATATCGCCGCTGGACTTGCGGACAAACACGCCGCCCACGGTCTGGATCGGATCAGCCCACGATCCGAGCACGTCACCCGAGGCGTTGATACTCCATGCTTGGCTCGGGAAGTCGAACGTGATGATCTGGGCATCGGCCGCGCGGATGAAGCCAGCCTCCGAGGCTCAAGCGCTACGGGCGCTCGGTATTTCCGATATTCTGATGCTACAGATTCCGCTCCCGGTGGACCCGCTAATGGCCGGGGACGTTTGGCCGACATTCCGGCGCATACGGGCTTGAATGGTTGGTCACGGGACGATGTCGTCCTGATCATCTCGATGCTGACTGCTCTCATGGCTTCTCGAAATCCGTGATAAGACTAATACGGAAATTCAATAAAAGAGAGGCTCCAAGTCGTGGGAGGCGGTTTGTGCAACTTGTTGTCGAAGATTCAATAGGCGCGCAACTCGTACCAGACAATCAATTGCCAGCTTCCGGTCTTTTGTTCTTTCTGGCGGGTGGCCGGCCGCCCCGCCTGGCAGGCAGCGTGGACATCCAAGTGGGAGGGCGTCCGCGCCTCGGTCCGCGACCACGGGCCAGCCGCTCTAAGCTCAAAATGGCCTCGTCGATCTGTTCGCGCTCCTGGCGCAATTCAGCAAGGGCTTTGCTCAGGTCCATCGTCTCTTCTCTTCCCTCTATAATATATTTAGTGTACGGCCTATCATCGCGATTTGCGATGATATCTCGTACTATCGGGCGTAGTAGCTTCTCACCTGTTCATTCCCCAGGGTTGGCAAGCAGCGCCAACCACCGGGATAAATTGATGTTCCCCAAAAGACGATTGCCACACCAGGGGTCGAGGGCTAGAAACGCCAAAGTGTTCTCAAGTGTTTCCATCGGGCGCCGGGAGAGCGAGTGGCGCGGCCTTTTTCGAGGTGCGGACGCTGGCAACGGCAAAGCTCAAGGCATCGAAGATGGCCATCCGGTCGTCTTCGGGCATGTAGAGTTTCCGGACCGGCGGAAGGAGCCCCTGCACCTCGGGAAAGCGTTCCGCAAGGAAACTCGCACGCCCGTACTTCGTGCTGGTTAAGGGCAGCGGGCCGATGGCACAGACCTGGCGCCGGGTGATGAGGCGCACGAGGACGCGCTTCCCTTCCTTGGCGGCGATCACGTCCAAGAGCTTTTGGACCCTGCCGCAGCGGCGAGATCCGGCAGACTCCCAATGTTCGAGCACGAGCACATCGGGCCGGAAGCGGTCGATGAGCTTGTCGATCACGCGGGCGGATTTCGCGTTGTCTGCATGTCCGGTAGTTTTTATGCCCCAATCAACCAGGCGACTTTGTCCTTCGAGAACCACAAAGCCCACGCCACGGCTTAGGGGATCAATAGCCAGCACCCGCCGTTCGGTTTCTTTTCGCATGGATTAACTTTGCTGCGCTGAATTTGGTTTCGCCTCGACGATGGCGCGTAACGAGCTCCAGCTTGCGAAGGTTCCGTTTGGACTGGTTGTCCGGCCGTGTGCTCAACTGCTTCAGCAGGCGCCGGGCGCGCTGCTGGACCGCACGAAGGACCGTATCGTACTCGCCCGCGAAGAGTTCGCTGGCCGCCTGGTTGAACACAATCTGGCATGCGAAGATCGTGAGCGCGTTGGGCGTCCTCGTGAAGTTTTCGTACCGGGACACTTTGGTGCCAGAGGCGGCGCCCAGGAGTATTGCAACCTCCGCCTGCGAGAGGCCGTGACGGCGGCGATGGGTGCGCAGATAATTTTGTAATCTTGCCATGGGTAGAGTTAGGGTGAGGTTTACCATCTCATCCTACCGACCCGGTACGGTTATCAAAGAACGGAAAACTTGCCGTGGGCGGCAAGTTCGCTTAGCGGTACGCGAGGACGAGGGTCACTACGGACCAGAATAATAACGGGCGGGCGCTTGGGTTCGCGTCCGCGGATCGTGATGATGGCTCTGCGAGCGCCATCGTTCTACAGGTTTCGTCAGGGAAAGCGCTCCCGGACAACAGGCAGCACTACCCTCCGCTACCGGGAAAGGCTGCCCAAAAAAATCGGGAACGCCCGGCCGATAATTCTTAGCGGATAAACCGGGCGATCTGCGGGAGCAGCAGATCCATGAACTGTTTGGGCGTGACGATGGCCGTGTTCTTGAAAACCTTGGGAAAATGCTTGGTGTTGCCGGTCACGAGATAATCCGCGCCGGCCGCCTCGGCACATTCGAGGAGCCGGTTATCCGGTTCATCGGCCGTGATGACGGAGACCGTCTGCGTGGGCTTCACGTGCAGGCTCGTCTTACGGATGACGGAGAGCGCGCCCGCGATACGCTGCGGCGTAAGCTTGAAGCGGGGGCGGTTCAACACTTCCTTGTATTCGGCAAGGACGGCATCGGAGACGCACATCAGGATGTTCCTGCTGGCTGCGAGATCCATGATAGCGGCAGGCAGGCCATCGTCCGTGAGGTTAGCGGATACGACGACGTTCGTGTCGATGACAGCCCGGATCATGCCACGGGTCGGGTACGGACCTTTTTGGCCGGCTGCCGGTACACTGCGATCTCGCGGTTGATCTCGCGCATCGTGAGCGAGCTGCTGCCGTTCTTCTTAGCTTCCTGGCGGATAGCGCGGTACGCGGCAGGCGTGGGGGCGATGTTCCTCACGTAGTCGCGCACGCTCATGATGATCACGCTCGGCTTGCCGCGCCGGTCCACCACAAAGCGCTCGTCTTCTTCGGCGGCGCGTTTCAAAATCTGGCCGAGCTGGGTGCGGGCGGTGAGGGCCGAAACGACGTTCTGCGTGCGCTTGTTCTTTGCGATGGTGGAGGTCGCCATGTGGTTGAACTGATTAATCAGTTTCGATTCAAGAATAGCAGGTTGGCAGGGCGTGTCAAGGGTGTGTGCTATCACCGGCGGACTGTCGGACCGAAGTGAACACTGCTCCCGGCGCTCACATCGAAAAGGGCGTGCGCCATTTTCCGACATGCCATCAGGATTTGGGTTGCCCCGATTGGGCCTGCACCAATTCCTCGATGCCTGCCAACAGTTTTGAGAGTGTCATCCCTAGGCCCGTTGCGATCGTGAGCGCCGTTTGGATGGTCAGGTTGTGCTCGCCGCGTTCAATGCCGCCCATGTAGGTCCGGTGGAGCCCGCAGTGGTCGGCGAACGATTCTTGCGAAAAGCCTTTCTTGCGCCGCAGTACGCGGATTCGGTCCCCCAGAACAGTCGCTAGATCTCGCACTATCAATAGTTTGCGGAGCATCCGCATTAATGTCTACATAACACTTGCAGACAGCATAGATATGGCGTATCCTGTTAGGTAACGTCAGTGGAGTCTGGTGATGGTGATGAATAGTTTTGAGTCTCGGTTTGGCGGCGGCGGCGGTCCGGGCTGGTAAAGCCCGCTCCACCCTAATCCTTCATTCGCCCTGCCCCGACGACACGTGTTCTCTCCCCTCTAAACGTCTGCCTTTATTCCCCTCCTCACATTTCTGCCCATGGATTCATTCAAGGACTCCGTAGCCTTTTGGATGACGGTGCTTGGGACACTCGTCGGGTTCTTCGGCGTGTTTCAATCCCGCGCGTGGTTCGCGGTGATCGGCGCTTTGGTGGTATTCGGATCGCTCGCGGTACTGGCGTACGCGCGGCGCCAACGCGAACTCGTGAAGTCGGCGGTGCTCAAAATCAGCGGACGAAGCATCGATTCGCTCAATCTTGCCGGCTTGCGCCGGCAACCCAACCGGAGCCTCGTGATTCAGCGTGTCGAGAATACGGCCGTGATCGACGGGGAGGATCTCACCATAGTTTGGAAATGCGTGGGATACTGTCGCGCCGACCGGGAAGCCGCCATGGAGTTCAGCATTGATGCCGACGCGAACATCCCGTTCGCCAACCTCGATTGTGTTGCCTTCGACCTGCGCAACGATCCGAGAAGGCGGCATGCCATTCGCCCGATCCTCGTCGGTCCGGACGGGATGTCGAAAAAGATCGAGGTCCCCTTTCTTGCGCCGCTCGGATCGAAGGAACCGTTTAGCGTGCTGCTCAGGTGCAAACTCCCCGGCTGTATGAAATCAGGTATCGACTACTACACGGCGACATTGTCATTCGCGCAAGAAACCGTGCCGAGCTATATGGTGAAGCTTCGGTTCGATCACGGGCGTCCGCAGTGGGTTCGGGTGTACGAATGCCTCCCGAGCGGGACGGTGAGCCTCCTGCGCGATCTCCGGCCAGCCACTCTGAATGCGGCCTGCCCAGGAATATGTGGACGTCGCCGAAAACGTACCCGGCGCTTCCGCAAGGGTCTATCTGTTCCAACGGCCAGCGTTTACAAAACGGCCGCAAAGATCATCCGAGAGGGTACGCGGTGAATTATCCAAAGAGGCAGCCTAATCAACGATAGTATTGAGCGGAATCCGCACGCAACCGTACAATGGACGAGCCGTGGATGCCATCTTCCAAGAATCTTGCCCGCAACTTGCGCAACTGTACGACTCATTCTGCAAGGCTTTGCGAGATTCTGAGCGCCTTGCATTTGAGCATGTCGGACATCAGTCATTCGAGCCGATCAAGAGGCGCGAGACCTCCCGAGCTTACCTAGCCATTGGAGAGACCGAAGCGGCTCGGATGGCACTCGTGGAACACGCTGCGGCCCATGGTTGCGGCGAGGTAACGACGACATTCCCCCACGCGGATGGCGCCACCGAGGCAGTCTTTACCTATTGCGCAGCCCCGGTAGTTCATCCGCTACCGACGTATGTAGCTTCGAGGGCCGAACGCCGCTAAGCGTCGCGACCTCCGCCGCGATTACGATCACTACCGGTCCACCGCGACTGCCGTCTGCTTATTTATTGTCGCGCGAGAGGCCACACGAAATGGCCATTGCGGCATGCCGTGCGCTCTTGACCGAGGTGCAGCACGCGCCCAAGATGCTGGGAGTTGTTTAACAAAAACGCCCTGCCGACCGGCAGAAGCAATCCCATCTGAAAACTAGGAGAAAACTGAATGAATAGCTCGATATCTGTGTGCTCGTTCCAAGCGGGCGAGCCCAACCGCGCACCGTTCGCCACCGTGCGGCCGGCTGCAAGAACCGAAACGAGACTACGGCCAATAACGGATTTCGTGGGTCGGGTGATACCGGGAGATTGTGCCGAGATCATGGACGCGATGCCGGATGCGAGCGTAGACTTCGTGCTCACCGATCCACCGTATGGCGCGCGGTACCGAGACCGGTCGGGACGAACCGTTGCCAACGACGACAGTACATGATGGCTCAAGCCGGCCCTCCAGCACATCGCCCGCGTGCTCAAGGACAACCGATTCTGCGTGAGCTTCTACGGCTGGCACAAAGTGGACGCATTCATGGCCGCCTGGCGTGCAGCAGGCCTCCGCCCTCGGGCACACTTCGTCTGGCCGAAACGCTACGCCTCCAGCCAAAACCTAGTTGCCTATTGCCACGAGCAGGCCTATCTCCCTGCCAAAGGCGAGCGCCAAAACCGAATCTCGTGCTCCGCGATGTTCTCGAATGGCGGTACACCGGCAACCGCTACCACCCTACACAAAAGCCACTTATAGCGCTCCGGCCATTGATAGAAGCCTACAGCAACACCGGCGATATCGTGCTAGGCCCCTTCGCTGGTTCCTGCGCGACTGCGGTGGCAGCACAACAGCTTGGAAGGCAGTATATTGCGATCGAACTTGACAGCAGCCACTGCGGCGGGGCGCGGGAGCGTCTCCGACAAAGGTGACCATCAATCTTCCATTGCAGGCAAGATGCACACTTGCCTGCTTTTCTTGCTCGTTAAGTGAGCACCGGTGCCAATTGCCCTAGCATAACGTCCTTTATGATTTGCCGAGAGCGGTAGCCGTCCAGACGCTTAACATAGAAAGGGTCGATTGTCCACTGGAGTTATGCACAGTGATATTGCGATCGAGCGCAGACTCGTAAGTCGAAGGCACGACTCGCATCATCAGTCTTCTCTTGCCCTGGCTATCCAAAACCACCCCTCTGATTGAGGGGTGATGATCTGAGACAATTGGCCGTATCTAAGCTGGTAGTGCGACTTCTCGCTCGCACTTCCAACTTTGCGCCAGATCGTCCGCGGCTCGTACTAGCACTTCATCCAAGTCGCGCCTGAACCGTTCAAAGTAACGCTTGTCTATTGCAAATTCGGTGCTACCCTTCTCATAAATCTTCAGCCGGCACTCGCGACCGTAGAGAAACTCTATGTTGACTACGCATCCAGCGGAGTCTCGCTGCTCCAAGATGAGAGCCTCAGCGTCCGACCGACTGAGCCGCTGCGACGGCTGAAATATCCTTCGATTTAGCAGCCCAACCGGCTTTGCCAACAAAAACGTTGAACAGATCAAGGCCGCCAAAGTCGCGTTCTTCTCTCGGCGGTCGTCTATCGTAACTAATATCTCGTTGCTAAGTGTATTAACCCGCACGTTCCTTACCTCCCTTTGACACAAAAGATTACTACGAATATAATACCTCAAGCATCTTCAAACTCCACTGTGCATAACATTATGCGCTCGCCGGATGACATATAATACACCTTGTATTCCACGGTAGTTCTCACGGTACGTACGGCGTTGCGCGCTTGATTCCAGGCTACAATCGTGTCCTGAACGCTGTTTTGACGAAACGGCGTCGCTGAATAAAATCTCTCTCGAAGGTTTAGGAATCCTATGGTCCCTAGGCGTTTGTTAAATGGAATAAACCAATCTCGGGGCAAACACCGAGCCGCGACACGAGGAGAAAGATCTAACCGCTTCTTTCGACTAAGTCCTGACCGCACGAGCAGAACACCATTCGCCATTTCCGGCGCGACCCTTCGGCTCACTTCGTCAAGCCTCGTTATCAACACGGCTAAGCTTACCTGAAGACCTGCACTCCATTGTTCAAGTGACGCGATATCCCACATCACACATGGGGCACACGACAACCGCTTTTGAATGACAGCCGATGGCACTAGAATTTGGCCCGCGGCAAGATTGCAAATCCTTTCGCGCAAATTGACATCATATGTGCTGCGTTCGTCTTTGCATATTTCTGCCAAAATAATATGTGCTAACTCATGAGCAAGAGTAAACCGTGATCTAACGGATGCATCCGCGACCTCCACTATGTAAGATAGGCCCCCATCCACACCTGGATTGTCGCCAATAGGCGACCCTTGAACCCGCTCTTGCAGTACTAGCCCTTCTAGGCCACTACCGTGCCACCGATCTACTCGGTCCCCCGATCCCCTCACCGACACCTGTACCCGCGCCTGGCGGGATGTCAATAACTTCTCCACTGGGATGGGACCAGCCCAACGACTCGCATCCGTGGCTAGTGCAGTCAAGGCGCTCGCTGCGATCCGTTCTCCAAGAGTGGCAATCTCTGAGGTGATCACAACTGCTCCAACAAGTGCTCCTGAGAATTATTCGACTCTTTCCAGCGAAAAAGCACCGCACCCCGACCTTCACCGGAAGTGATGCTTGGCGCCAAAACGTAATCGGGCAGGTTGGCAGTTAGCCAAGCTGGCGCATCGTCTGTTGTGGCGACATAACTGTGTTCGTTGAGTGGCAACAATCTCGTTTCTGCAAAAGCAAGCGCCCGCGGCACAGCTAAAGACTTTGAACGTGTAACGTCGATTGCCTGGACGATTGCGTGATATCTTGCCCGGCTCTCGCCGAGGTCAAGAAATTCAACGGTCCATTTTGGTTCAGCCTCAGGATATGGAAAACTATTTAATAAGGACTCATAGTCCCATGCCATAGATCGCGCCCCGAACCAATTAAGGGTCAGCGGCGCACCACCTACCAACTCCTCAAAAGGTGTTATCCAAGCCACATTCATTTCCACGGGCGCCCGTAGGGAAAGGAATCTGCCGAGGGTCTTTGGGAAGGCGGGGCCTCGAATCAAAATCATACTAACGCCATCAACGTCATCCAGGACCTCGGTGAACGCGACGGTTAGGGCGTCGCTAATTGAGCGTTCTATAGTCTCGGAATGCGCCGCAGCTACCGGTTGCTCAACGCCGCCAACGATTCCTCGCGTCTCCGACACCCCAATAGGCTCGTGGGCAAAACGATTGGGATCGGGCAGGCGACATGCCCAACGTTCCGAGCGTAGAACATAGATCGCGTCTGTAGCCGATGCAGGCTGAAACGAAGCGGATTTGAATACCGCGTTGACCATTCACTTTGACCGAAGTCAGATCATACGAAATAACCGCGAGGAAACCATCTTTCATAGCGGTACCTCCTCAAATGGAACATCCTCCTGGCGCAGCAACGCCAACAATTGATCGAAGACATAGAGCGACCGGGCATTCTTTACGCGACCAGGGGCGACTACAGTTATCCGAGCTAGGCCACGGTCGAGTCCCGCTACCTTTTCACGTGTCAAGGGCTCAAGTTGCCTGCTATTGTGGCCCCACTTTGCAACGGTTCCTTTAGGCACGAGTATTCCACTGAAAGGCATATCTTTAGTCCGACTGTTGGACTCCCCGGGGATAACGGGTAGCGAGAGCACGCCAGGAAGAGAAACGGTATCTATCAGAACGTCTCCGGAATATCGGTGCTGAAAGGCCCGCAAGGATTCGCGGAGCTTTTTTAAACGAGCCTTGGGAAATTCGATTGGCGCACCGACTATACACTCGCTGGCAAACCGCCTCAAATCGATCTTCGAGTCCGCCAGATCACACAAGTGCTTCCACGACTCCTTTATGAGAACATAGTAGGGATGGCCCAACTGGCGGCTTTCGGACACCATACGTTCCATAAACTCTAGACATTCCCAATCCCGACGGTCTTTGGCACCAAATACTCTCCCCAGAGTGGACAGAATATGGACGACTGACTGATATTTTGCCTCGATGACATCTGAATTACAGCCGATGCTAGAATGGCTAATGCGCATCCGTTCAGATAGTCCCTTAATTTCGTTCGAGTCGAAGTGGCGCTGTACTAACGGATCTAACATCACCCGCTGAGCGAATTTCAAGCTCATCACACAGCGTATGAGGAAGTGTTGAATAATCTCCAATGCGATCCGTTCACCAGCCCTGATGGCAGGCGCCAGATAGAAGCGATCATAGAGCCATATGCGCTCCTGCCACAAATCGACCGCCGCGACACTACTTCGCCCAGGCAGACAAAGGTAGCCGGCGTGGTTTACATATTGGTCGGCAAGGAATTCATTCAGCCACGGCAGGGTACTTTGGTGTCTCGAGTTTCGGCAGGGGCCGAAGTTGAGATGTGTCTGGATTGGGTAGCCAGCGGTCGTCAAGAAGTGTTGATCCCGTCTTATGTAATCAATCTTGTCGGCATCGAGCGGCCCATTCACAATTGCCTGAGTCCACGGCGGACCCGCCCACCCGAATGCTAGCCTCAATATTTGATCCAGCACGTCGTTCGCAGTTGCATCGAATGAACAACCGCTCATGGAATCCGATATACAGGCCAAGACTTCTTTTTTCGTTTCATCACTTGCAAGCCGATCGCTGAGTACCTGATACTCCAGCGACGCACTGGCACCGCGAGTAGGCACCCAATTGATTGATTGCAGTGCTTCTTCTAACAGGTGCGAGAAGAAAAGATGCCCGTAATCGTGGAGAATGAGTGCATAGCCAACCAGACTGCAGGTTGCTTTTTCCTCCAAGAAGGGTGACCGTGTGAATCGCTTTGGCACACGGTTATCAATGTAGAGGGACCTCAGCCATATCGAACCGACTGTGTAAACCCCGCAGGCATGGTTCCAACGCACGTGTGAGTCTGGATTGACTCCAAGAAACTTGTTCTTAATGCCAAGCTGCGAGACGTGTTCCATCGCTTGTTTTACGTTGGCAGGAACAGACACGGGTAGTTCTTGGAGGTCGTCGCGGGAGATCTGGAACTCGGATTTATTGGTAGTAAATACGAGAGTGTCCGGTATGGTTTGATGGCAGAGGAGATTGCGGTCCTGAACCGTCATAAGATTTAGACCAGGCGCCTCTGTGCATTTAGAACTGGCAGGAATGATGGAAATAATCCGCGGATTTGTTTGAGCAACGTGGGCGTGAAGTCATCGGCGTCCATCGAATGTCTCACGTAGCACGCCCCCTGTTTCGTCTGATCAGTCCCCATCCCTGGGAAAAATCGGCTCCGAAATCGGTCGAAGTATAGCGAAGCGCTGTCGCTTCCGGGTTTCACATCGATAAGTGGTATGGATTGGGACATAGACCATTTGAACAGTAGATTAAGCAAGTATGGGTCCCATTGGCCACTAACGCCAATTGTGATGATAGAGGAAACCGAGCCTGCCAGGAAATCATAGAGCGCTGCGACAATGGGCTGCAGCAGGCGTTCCTTCGTCTCGTATCCTGGAAACGACAGTTGAAGGCGAAATGTCGAAAGGTGACACACGGGGCAAACGAAGAGGCTGTGTCGGTCACGCAAAGGTCGATGTGCTTCGAGTGCATGATCGGTCGTCGCTTGAGGACAGCGCGCATTTGTACACCGTTGAAAAAAGACATCACCACGGGCATTGGTTACTGCTGGTTGGAAAGTGATGTCAGGCGACGCATAATATGCTGCCATCTCCTTCGCGGAATGGAGTGCAATGAAATTGTACTCAGGTCCAGTAGCACCGACGTCCTTCCGTAGGTCTTCCATGGCAAGGTAGAGGAGTGGATCAAAATTCAGGTTGAGAACGTGGCACCCCCCTGCGCACATCAATTGGGCGATATCGCCGTGGGCCTTTGAGGGTTGAGGCTGCGTTGTCTCGGGGGAGTCGCCTTCGAGTCTAAAAAGTGCCGGAAGTGCTGTTCCATCAGGCAGCCGGATTCCAAAAGCGAGGTCTTGACAAAAATCCCGCCAAAGTGTCTGTAGTTGGCCTTCTTCATCAAGTATTTGAAGGGCGGAAAAAAATTCTGCTGTTTCGCGCCGCGATGCGCTCCTGGCGCGGATGCGCTTTCCTTGCTCGACGAGCCTTTGTCGGAGAGATTCGGGAATCGGGTACTTGTGGTGCTCTTCATCACGCACCACGCCATCCTCGATAGCGTGGATTATCCAGTCGGCCATCTGGTAGAGAAAAGGTACCAGTTTCGCCGATATCCCAGCACCGAGGACCAGGAGAGGGATCTTCCCTTCGCGATACGCCGGCACCACACGCCCCGCGATCACGTCGTACGCGCGGATCGGTACGGACGTGTCGCCTGTAGTTGGTTCGGGCGCTTGGGCACGAGTTGTACGCTTCGGCACCGGCTTTAAAGTGTAGATGCGACGTTAACATAGGGACAGCAGGATTGCAAACGGCCCTCGTAAATTTCCATTCCGGATTCGGTGTCCGGCACGCCACTAGTGCAGTCTTATCAGCCCCGCAATCTCCACATTATCCAGCCGGTCCCGCACGTCTACGGCGGGCGCCAGGCAGCGCATTGTAGTTTCCAGGCTGCGATGTCCTATCCAGTGTCGCAGCGTGCGCACATCGAACCCGACGCGGAGCATTCTGGGTTGCGTATGTGGAGCGGAACGTCTTTAATTCGAACTTCGCGCGATCGAGGCCAGCGCGCTCGGCGATGCTATTGCAATGGTCCAGCATGCACCATACGCGATTTCCCTGGCGGCGATGGGAACACGAATCGGCAATGCGCCCGCCGCGCGGATGGTCGCGAAGGAGTTCCATCAAGCTTCGTCACCGGACCTCCCGTTCTTCCCGGCCGCTTCGCGTAAAATCCGAGATCGGGCTTCGCCGTCACGCGAATGGTGTTGAGGTTGAAATTGATGTCGGGCCTGAAGAAGTACTGCTTCACCTCGCGAGCTCGGACGAAAGCAAGCCCGCGATCTGCACCTTATCCAACCGGTCATGCACGTCCTGCGCGGGCGCCAGGTACCGCATGGTCGTTTCGAGGGACCGGTGCCCCATCCAGTGCTGGACCGTGCGCACGTCGAATCCGGCGCGTAGCATCCGCGTCGCGAACGTTGACCGGAAGGTCTTGAGATCCCATTTCGATTCGTCGAGCCCGGCCCGCTTCGCAATCTCCTTGCAATGGTCAAGCATGTGCCATTCGCGATTCCCCGTGGGAGATGGAAACACGAAACGGCAGTCGGCCCGCCGCGGGTGAGCCGCAAGAATTTCGATGAGCGCTTTCGCCACCGGGACCTCGCGTTCTTCCCATCGCTTCGGCCAGAATTGCAAGTCGGGTTTCGCCGTGCTCCGGATCGTATTGAGCGTAAAATGCACGTCCGACCAGGAAAGGTGCACTACCTCCTGCTCCCTGAAGCCGGTAAAGAGGAAAGTTGAGTAGAGGGCGCGCTCCGCCGGACTGCACGCGCCGAAAAACGCGGTAAGGCCCTCATCGCCGTACTCGCGCGGCATGCTGATCACGCGTTCGGGAAGCCCCAGATTTTTCGTGACACCGCCCTTGCCGTATTGCTTCAGGAATTGGGCGACAATGACCATCTGGTGGATGACCGTGTTGTTGTCCAGTTTGTGCTTGTTCTTGAGCGCGACCATGAAGCCCGTGAGGTCGTCGCGCGTGACCTTCCGGGGGTCGGCATTCGCCGGCAGGAACTCCACGAACCGTTCAAGCACCGCCCGGTACTTCCGCAACGTGTTTGGCTTCTTGAGCGCTTCGACGGTTCCGAGGTAGTGTTTGACCGCAGCATGTACGGCCGTGCGTTTCGTCTCCTCTTCTTCGGCACCCGTGATGCCCAACGCCCGGCCTTCGAGCTTGTGCTTCCGTAGGCGCGCGACCTCTTGCACTTCGGCCACGGTGCCGCCGCCGGCCTCCCGTTTCCGCTTGCCGCCCTGCCACCATTCAACGAAGTACCTGCCCTCGGGCAAGGCGTTCCAATCGTAGCCGCCTTTGTCGGTGCGCGGCACCGCGACGAGCTTCCAGCGCCCGTCAATTTTCACTTGTTTTTGGATGTTTACCTTCGGCATACGGTCTCCCGTCCTTAGACAGTATAGCCGACAGTAAGCCTTGTAAGGTACTGAAAAATATGGAAGCGCGGTAGACGCTGGCATTCTACCACTGAATTACTCCCGCATGCCCAAAATATAGCACAGGCAATGGTTCCGCCGTTGACCGCTATTCCTGTCGCAATGCCTGCATGGGATCGATGTGGGTTGCACGCCAGGCAGGCACAAAAGTAGCTGCGGCACCGACGGCCAGCATCAGAGCGAATACAATCGCGAAAGCCAGCGGATCATTGGGCTTCACTCCATAAAGCATACGCTCCAACAATCGCCCTGCTCCCAAAGCCACTGCGAGGCCAAGAACCAGTCCCGTACCAATCAAAATCGCGGCGCTACGGCCAATTGACGCCCATACCTGCGCCTTGGTTGCGCCGATCGCCATGCGGATACCGATTTCGCGCGTCCGGCGGGAAACCGCGTAGGCCATTACACCGTAAATACCGGTTGCCGCGAGCACGAGCGCCAAGATGCCAAATGCGCTCAAAGCGATGGCGGCCGTGCGGGAAGGAAAGAAAGTCCACGCCAATTGATCCTCCATGTTGCCGGTGGCGAACAGCGCGACAGAGGGATCGATCTCGCGTATCACAGCGCCGATTGAGGGCACGAGAGACTCGGGCGGATTCATTCGCGTGCGAGCCATTACGGAAGCGCTCGGTCTGTAGCCGATCTCAAGCGGCGTCCAGAAGGCCCTGGGATCCTGATCGGTTAGATTGTAATATTTCCCGGTCTCTACCACGCCAACAATTTCGATAGGCGGCCCACCCGGGTCGGTCGAGAACTGGCGGCCTAATGGACTCCCTCCATCGAGCAATTCGGCGGCGAATGAGCTACTCACAATGGCCACTTGCCGTCCTCCGGGCTTATCTCTGGAGTCGAAGTCCCGGCCGGCAATGATGCGCGTTCGCATCGTACGAAAGTAATCGGGGCTGACGGTAAAGCCGTAAGCCCTGGGGACGTCGGCGAGGCGCTTGGGAACGGACTTGCCTTCGACATAGACGGGACTCGCGGGGACGCTCATCGTTAACGGAATACGATCCACGAGTGCGGCCGACTCCACGCCGGGCAATTGGCGAATTTTCTCCAGCATGCGCTTCTCAAAATCACGGCCGCGCGGCTCATCATAGCCCTGCATCTTCAGATCAAAGGAGACCGTAGCCAGACCGCGGGGATTGAAGCCAATTGGCGCTTCGAGCGACCGCTGAAGACTCTTGAGCACCAGCACGGAACAAAATAACAACAGCACGGACATCGAGACTTGGGCGGCCACCATGTAATCGCGCAGATGCCAGTAGCGAAACCGCGTGGCGCCGGTTTCATTTTTCAACGTTGGAACGAGGCCGGCTTTGGTCGATTGAATAGCGGGCAGCAAACCAAACAACAGCGCCGTGAGGGTGGAAACAACCAGGGCGAACAAGAACACGCGAAGATCCACAGGAGCGCTGACAATTAGAGGCAAGTCCACCGGGGGATGCCACGATGCCATCACGCCGGTGATCCAAAGAGCCAACAGCGCGCCGCCCGCGCCTCCCATCAGAGCTACGATGAGATTTTCGGTAAGAAGTTCACGGATCAGGACACCGCGTCCGGCGCCCAATGCGAGCCGGATCGCCGTTTCCCTGCGCTTGTCTCCAGCGCGGGCAAGCAACATGCTGGTCAGATTGACGCAAGCTACCAATAACACCAGACAAGAAACGCCGAATAGCGCGGCGGTGAACCCGATGATGGGACCTCGCAGCCAAGCTCCAGCCAATCCCGGAGGACTGAGCTTGACCTGCATGCCGCCTTCTTCCTGAGGATATTCCTGCGCCAACTGGCGCCCGATCAAATCGAGATTTGGCTCGGCCCGCGGCATCGTGGCACCCGGCTTCAAACGGCCCACTGCGAAGAAGCCCCTGCCGGAGCGGTCGTCCAGACCGGCTCCGGTGGCATCCAGAACTTTATGCATGGAAATGGAGAAGAAGGCGTCCGGGGCAAAAAACAGCTCCGTGCCGACGAACCCTTTCGGAGTCACGCCCAGCACCGTGTACTCCCGGCTGTTGACCTGAAGCTTCGCGCCCACAATACCAGGGTTTCCTCCAAAGTACTTTTGCCACCCTGTGTAGCTCAGAACCAGCACCGGATGACCTCCGCGAACCCTATCGTCTTCGGGTTGGAGGAGGCGGCCGGCGAGAGGTTTTACTCCCAGTACCTCGAAGTAGTTCCCGCTCACCGTATAGCCGAACATCCGGTGACAGTTACCTTTTTGACCAACGCTCACCGGGACAAAGCCGATAGCAGCCAATCCCGTCAGCACCGAGTTACGGTCGCGAAAATCGCGGTAGTCCGGGTACGAGATCATTGGAGGCGTGTTGGCGCCACCGAACTTTTCGTTCAGAGAAACCAGTTCCGATCCGCGCTCCACGCCCGGTATAGGTTGCAAGAGAATAGCGTTAATCACACTGAAAATGGATAGGTTGGCGCCGATACCGAGCGCAAGCGACAACACGGCCATAGTGGCGAACAACGGGCTCTTCGACAACGTACGCCAGCCATATCTAAGGTCCCGGCCGAGCCGTTCCACCGAAGTCCATCCCCACATTTCGCGAGTGCTCTCCTTCGATAACCCTACGTTCCCAAAGTCACGTCGGCTGGCCTGTTCTGCTTCCCGCCGTGTGAGGCCGGCGCGCATTCGCTCCGCCGCATCCAGCGCCAGATCATAGGCGAGTTCATCTTCAAGATCGGCCTCGCGTTGCTTCCTTCGCCGCATAATCCTCCCTCACGCCGGACGCATGACCCTTGTGATCGCTTTGACGAGCAGCTTCCATTTCGATTGCTCGGCTATCAGTTGCTCTCTGCCGGCAGCCGTGAGGCTGTAATACTTTGCCCGGCGGTTGAGATCGGAAGCCTTCCATTCTGCGGCGATCAGGCCTCGAACCTCCAAGCGATGCAGAGCGGGATATAGAGACCCACGCTCGATCAGTAGCAGATCCGCGGAACTCTGCCGGATCGCCTGACCGACGCCGTGTCCGTGTTGCGGCCCCCACTGGAGGGTCCGCAAAACCAACATGTCGAGTGTGCCCTGGAGCAACTCGATCCGGCCTTCGTTCGGGCGGTTTTTTGGCATTTGTCTAGAAGACATTCTAGTACAGGACCGGGAGGCTTGTCTACTCGACTGTCTTCTAGTGCCACAAAGCGAAATATTCGCAGCCAGCGGGCTACTGCACTGTAACGCTTACATTATCGAGATACATGTACACGTAGTCCGAGGAATAGCCATTGCCGTGGACAGCGAAATACAAGCGCACCGTCTCGCCAATATAGCTGTTTAGACTGTACGTGACCTGCGTCCACTTCTTAGTGTTACTCGCCACCTTAAGAGGCGTCGCCAAGGTGGTACCCGAGCTGTTCTCGATCAGGGCTTCCTGATACGCGTAGGTAATCGTATCGTTGGTTCCTGCGTAGTACCAGAAGGTGAGAGTCGCCGTAGTCGCTGTGCTCGGAATCGAGATCGTTTGATAGATACTGCTGTTCCCATCGACCTCCGGCTTGCTTGTCTGACCCAGCAGAGCGCTGTAGGTGCCGGCGTATACCACTGCCGTGCTCACCGTTGGCAGTACCGGTCCGGCGGCTGTCCAGGCGGTGAAGCTGCCGGTCTCGAAACCGCCGTTCTGAACCAAATTCGCGGATGAACTGGTGACGGTAAGGCTTACCGTAGTGGTGTTCGTGTCGCCGCCGCCGGTCACCCGTCACTGTAACGGAATAAGTTCCGGCGTGGCGCTACTGGAGACCGCGAGCGTCAAAGTAGACGATCCCGATCCAGGCGCAGCGATCTCTGCCGGATTGAATGTCGCGGTGACTCCCGAGGGCAAACCGCTAGCCGATAGCGAGATCGCACTGTCAAATCCTCCCGAAATGGCGGCGGTTATGGTCGAGTTGCCCGAACCACCCTGGGCTACAGTGAGAGACGCCGGGCTGGCTGACAGCGAGAAGTTCGGCGCGCTGCCGACGGTCACCGTCAGCGAAATGCTGGTCGTTTCCGTCAGATCCACCCCCAGTGCCGGTGATCGTAATGGTATATATTCCAGCCGCTAGCGCCGCTCCCCGCCGTGAATGTCAGGGTCGCGGACCCCGAACCGGGCGCGGCGAGGTCGCGGGATTGAAGACAGCCGTCACTCCCGAAGGCATGCCAGCTGGCGGATAGCGAAATCGCACTGTCGAAGCCGCCCGAAATGGCTACCGTGATGGTCGAGTTGCCCGTGCCGCCGTCCGCCACCGTCAGCGTAGTAGGGATTAGCGGACAGCGAGAAACCGGGCGTGCGAGTTCAAACTATCGTGAGGCTGATGCCGGCGGTCGACGTCACGCCGCCGCCGCTGCCGGCGATGGTAAGCGGAATATGTACCTGCCTTGGCGCTGCTGGCAACCGTGAGCGTCAGGGTGGACGATCCGGATCCCGGCGCGGCGATGCTCGATGGACTGAAGCTCGCCGTGACTCCGGCGGCAGCCCGCTGGCAGACAGCGAGACCGCCGAGCTGAAACCGTCAAAAACTTGGGTCGTGACGGTAACCGCGCCCGAACTCCCGGCATTCACCGTGAGTGAAGGCGGAACTGGCTACGACCGAGAAGCTGCCCTTGCTCCCGGACCAAGGCGTGCCTCCCGTGAAGTCGCCGGTTAACGTGCTGTAGATCAACGCCATGATCGCCGGATTCGAGATAATCAGCCCCAACTCGCGATTCTCCGTCAGGGAGGCGCTGGAGAAGTTCTCCGAGCCGATGAACACTTGGGCGTCCGGAGCTGCCATAGTCCGCCAGAATGACCTTGGCATGAATGTATAGGGAAGCCGTCTCCGCGTAGGTGCCAACCTCCGCGCCAGCCGCCACGAGTTGCTTGAACTCGCTGGAGTAGTCGTTATCGTCGTTAGTCATCGCGATTTGAACCAGCACGCCGCGGGTGGCGGCGCTCACTAGCGCGTTGACGATGTTGGTGTCGCTCATCTCTTCGTTCTCGACCAACAAGCTGTGCTGCGCAGCGTTGATGATCCGAGCAGAGCAGCTTTGGGAATTCGTGGGGCTCCATACCAGATCGTCGCCGTCCGGCGGCGTGATGGCCGCGTTGGTGAAGTCGGCCTCGAAGGTGGTCTCGATCGCCGCCACGTCGTTGGGGTCGTTTTCAATGACCGCGAAATCCCGGCTGGTCGAATAATATTGAGAAGTCAGGTTGAGGGTCATGATCGCGGACGTGACGCCATCCACTGTGATCGTTTTCTGGTGCGTGGCGGCGTAAGTTGGGATTCGCCCAATGCACCTGTACGCCGTTTTCCGAGAGGTAATTATAGGCGGCCGTATTGCTGCTCTTTTCCAGGTTCTGATCCAGAATGACGCGCACCACTACGCCGGCGGCGGCGGCTTGCGCCAGGAGTTGCTCGCCGGCTGGTGTCGGTGAACTCGTACATCGTCATGTCGATGGTCTTCTTAGCCGAGGAAATGAAGTTGTAAATGGGGGTGATGCCCTGGTTGGGCTCGGTCACCAGGGTGTAGGTGTACGAACTGGCCGCAGCGGCGGTCTGCAGCAGGATAATGCCGATGATGGCGATGAGAAGACGGAGGCGAAAGCTCATGGTGATGATGATATCGCCGTTTCAGCTAAACAGGGCAAACAATGCAGGCGGAAATGACCGGAAACCCTGGAGTGATCTTAAGCTTCTGGCACAGTTTCGCCAAATCCCGTACGAAGGCCTGGTAATCGGCGGTGCGGCGTTGCGCATCGGGCGCACGCAAGATGGAAGACGGGTGGACGGTGGCCATCACTTCCTCGGCCAAGGGGTGGGGGAGGAAGAGCCCGCGACTACTTCAAAAGCTCATGGTGCGGGCCTATGATGGCGCGAGCCGCTGTAGCGCCCAGGCATACGATGATTTGAGGGCGGACCTTTGCCAGTTCGGCCTCCAGCCATGGGAAACACGCGTCGATCTCGCCTGCCGAGGGTTTCTTGTGGATGCGGCGTTTGCCCCGTTCTTCGAACTTAAAATGTTTGACGGCGTTCGTCAGGTATAGATCGGCGCGGTCCAGATGGGCATCGTCGAGGGCGCGGTCGAGAAGACCTCCCGCCGGTCCAACGAACGGCTTACCGGCGAGGTCTTCTTTATCGCCGGGCTGTTCTCCCACCAGGAAGGCGCGCGCCCGAGACGATCCCTCGCCCAGAACCGCCTGCGTCGCGTGACGGAAAAGTTCGCAGCCCTCGCATCGCTGCACCGCCTCGCGGAGTACGCGCAATGACGCTCCTTTCGGTACGTACGGTGCGGCCGTTAAGCGTCGCCGCGTGCTGTTTTCGTGTTTGGTTGCCATACCGAATTCCCTGCAATTTGGTAGCCTGCCCTTCAATGAGTCGCGGCCAGCCGTGTCTTAAGGAACAAGCCGGTATACGAAGCCCGGCACCGAGCGACCTCCTCCGGCGTGCCCGTCACTACCACCTCACCGCCGGCGTGTCCGCCTTCCGGACCGAGATCGATTACGTGGTCCGCAGTCTTGATGACGTCCAAATGGTGCTCTACAACCAGGACCGTATGGCCGGCGTCCACCAACCGGTTCAGGCACACCAGGAGCCGTTCGACATCCGCCAGGTGCAACCCCGTGGTCGGCTCATCGAGAATGTACAGGGTGTGCTTCGAGCGCTGTAGCTTCGAAAGCTCCGCGGCGATTTTGATCCGCTGCGCCTCGCCACCCGAAAGTGTGGTGGCGGATTGGCCCAGCGTCAGGTATCCGAGACCAAGATCGTTCAGCACTTCGACCTTCTTGCTCACCGCAGGCTCATCCGAGAAAAAAGTCACGCCTTCCTCGACGGACATGTTGAGAATATCCGTGATGGTCTTGCCGCGCAATGTGACTTCCAGCGTTTCACTGCCAAAACGCGCGCCTTTGCATACGCCGCAGGTCACTTCAACATCCGGCATGAAATACAGCTGTGTGGTGATCACGCCTTCACCCTGGCACTCTTCGCAACGGCCGCCCTTCACGTTGAAGCTGAACCGTCCCGATTTGTAGCCCCGTTCTATGGATAGCGGTGCGCGCGCAAAAAGCTCCGGATCGTATCGTAAAAGCCGATGTACGTCGCAGGATTCGAGCGGCTGTTGCGGCCAATGGGCGATTGGTCAATGCTGACCACTTTGTGCACCTGCTCGGCGCCCTCAATCGAGTCATGATCTCCCGGCAGTGTGCGCGTGTCCACGAGCCGCTTCCAGAGGGCCTTATACAGAATCTCGCTAATGAGAGTGCTCTTGCCGGAACCAGATGCGCCCGTAACTGCAACCAGCTTGCCCAGCGGGATGCGGACGTCGATGCCCTTCAAATTGTTTTCCCGGGCACCGCGTACAATCAGTTCTTTGCCGTCGCCTTTCCGGCGCTTCTTGGGGGTCGGAATCGAGCGTTTACCGGAGAAGAACTGGCCGGTCGGCGACGCCTTGGAGGCCAGCTACGTCGGCGAGGGTCCCTTGCACCACGACCTGGCCACCATGCACACCCGGCCCCGGTCCCATTTCGACGATGTGATCCGCCGCCCGAATGGTGTCTTCATCGTGTTCGACGACGATCACGGTGTTACCGATGTCGCGCAAGCCTTCCAGTGTGGCGATCATCTTCACGTTGTCTTTGGGGTGCAGTCCGATGCTGGGCTCGTCGAGCACATAGAGCATGCCCATCAATCCCGAGCCAATTTGCGTCGAAAGGCGGATGCGCTGCGATTCACCGCCGGAAAGGGTTCCGGAGCGGCGATTCAGATTCAAATAATCCAGGCCAATCCCTAAGAGCAACTCCAGGCGGCCGCGGATTTCGGTCAGCACCTGCCGGCCCGCATCCGCTCCGCGGCCCGTTGGTTTGAGGGTCCCCAGGAAATGGTGCAACTCGTCGAAGTGGAGATTACCCACGTCGTGGATGGTCTTGCCCACGATGGTGAACAACAGCCGGATCGCGCGCAGACGCGCGCCCTTGCAATCGGGGCACGTACGTTCCACCATGACCTTGTCCAGCCAGGCTTCCATCCCCGAACTGGCCTCGCCGCGCTGGCGATACCGGCGGTATTGCCGTTCGATCCGTCGCGCGATTCCGTGAAAGCCGACCTCATGGCCTTCGAATTCGTCGCGTTTGATCTTGGCGTCCGGCGGCACCGAAATCGCAAGCTTCTTCCCCTCAAGTCCGTAAAGGATCGTGTGGCGGACCGATTCAGGCAGTTTCGCCCAGGGCGTATCCAGCGAAAACCGCCGCGCCTTTGCCAGGCTGTACATGACGCGGCCATCCCAAGTGTCCGGGTTATATCTATAAGCTTCCCGCACAAAGCAGCCGCCGCGCAGACTGCGCTCCGGATCGGGCACCAATAGCTCCGGATGCGTGATTTTGTGAACGCCGAGCCCGCCGCACGTCCGGCAGGCGCTCTCCGGGTTGTTGAACATGAAGTACTCGGGCCCGACGCCGCCGTACACGAAATGATGCGTGGCGCTGCACAGGCTCTTGTAGAAGCGTTCGGTTTCCGTTTTACTAGCGCCGTTGAGTATCTCTACCTGAAGTAAACCGTCGCCCAGCAGCAACGTAGCGGCGATACCGGCCTTGATGGCCTTCTCGTGCTTGGGGTCGACCACAAAGCGGTCCACCACCGCATCCATGTCGTGGACATCCTGTTCGTCGAGCGAAAGTTCATCCGAGATGTCCGTGCGGCGGCCGTCGATCACGATCTGCCGGCAGCCCTTCTTGCGGACCTCCGTGAAGACGAAGTTCAGTTCTTCGCCGTAAACCTTGAATATCGGCGCGCGCAGTTCGATCTGGGCACCCATCGGCAGCGAAAGAATGCCTTCCAGAATCTGGTTCGGACTGCGGGTGGACACGCGTTCCCCGGTACGCGGGCAGTGCGGCTCGGCGATGGTGGCGAACAGGAGATTCAGATAGCTGGCAATGTCGGTCATGGTGCCGACTGTGGAACGCGGATTGCTTCCGATGGTCTTTTGCTCAATCGAGATTACCGGCGAAAGACCGAATATAAAGTCCACGTCAGGTTTGGCAACTTGCGAGACGAAACGCTTGGCGAAGCTCGACAACGATTCCAGGTACCGCCGTTGTCCTTCCGCGTAGATGGTGTCGAAGGCCAGGCTCGATTTGCCCGACCCCGAGAGGCCTGTGACCACGATGAGCTTGTCGCGCGGCAACTCGAGCGACACATTCTTCAGGTTGTGGACGCGCGCGCCTTGAATCGAGATGGTGGTTCGCGCGGCGGCCTTTTTAGACATCTGGCGCCTTGCCGGAGGTGAAGAACGCCAACTCCTCCACGTCGATATTGCTCCTCCTGGTCAAGCGCACGGGCAGGCCCGTCTTGCCAATCAGCCCCTGGTCAGCCAGGTACTCGCATGCGCCGGTTACGCCGCCGATGCCGAAGTTGCGCTTGAAGTGGTCTTCGATATCGGTTGCGGAGCGCGCCTCTCCAATCTCGCGCAGGTAGTCGATCACCAGAGCGAACAGCGTGGGAGCGCGGCTCGCCAGATAGTCGTCGATTGCCGCCAGCGCCGCACGCACGTTGCGCGTGGTTTTCTTCGTGTTCAGCAGATCCGTGTAGATGATTTTGAAGAAATCCGGATTCAACTTCATCGCCTGGGGAATTACTTCCCGGTCGGTGAGCATATGCGCGTTCAGTACCTCGATCTTTGCCAGGGGCGTGGCGGCGTATAGAATCCAGAGCGCGGTGTACTCCAAATCGCCGCGCGTGCGGAACCACTTGTGCGCCTTGTATAAGGCCGGTAGCGCGCCGCCAGCGGCGTTCAAGAGCTGTACCTGGAGATCCCGTTCGCCGATGGCGTGCAACTGCTCGCAAAGATCGGCAATGGTTTCGTCGTGCGTGTAGAGTAGACGGCCCTTGGCGAGAAGCGAGTGCTGGAAGCCAGTGCGGATGGAGCCTTCTACCATCTTGCGGAACTCGGCCCGCGGCATCAGGAGCGCGTGCACATTGACGCCATCGGCGTAGAGCGCGAGGCCGTCATCGTTTTTCTTCTTATCGTCCGTCGTCACCAGCACCAGGTCTATATCGGATTTGTCCCAGACCGTGTCGTGCGCCAGGCTGCCGCAGAGGATTCCGGCGAGGATGGAGCGGTCGCGCTTTACGGCGCCGATCAGAGTCTCGAGCGCTACGTTGAACCTGGATTGAACTTCGTCAGCCAAGCGAGGATTGTACCTCAGGTGGTTGAAAACGAGTGCAGCTTGAAGACCCTGTTTGCATTTTCCCACGTCACCTGCCGGAAAATCTCGGGCGTAGTCGATTCTTTCAGCAGCGTGAGCGTGGCGCGGGCGACGCACTTTCCGTTCAAGCGCGCGGCTTCAGGATTATTGCCCTGCGAGATGCCAGCGCCGTGGCCGTCGGTACAACTGCAATCGCTGCCAAAAATCAACTTGGCGCGATGGCGAACGATGAAACCGCGGGTAAAATCCGGGTCGCGCGAGAGTGCGTTATTTCCTGAATTCGCCGACATATCCGCGTAGAGATTCGGGAAATCGGATAGCCACCGGTCAGTCAATCCTCCGGGCTTGATCGGCCCGGTTGGATAGCCGCGATCCGTGGGGACGTCGGCGCTGATGTGCGCCCAGAAAAGATCGGCATGCCCTATGAAAATCGTCTTGGGGTAAGCCTTTAGGATCTTGTCGAACTGCGGGTAACCGGTGTTGTAAGGGAGTTCCCCCTGGAAATGCGGAAAGTTCTGAATATGCATCATCAACGGCACTTGCAGTTCCGCGGAAATATCGTAGAGGCGGCGCATTTCCGGCGAGTCCATCGCCAGATGGTATTTGATTTCGCCCATGCTGACGGCCCCGCCGCTCAACGCATCGCGAAAGACCCGAACGGCATCGGGCCCGGCCGGATCGGCCGCCACGGAACGCGCAAAACGGCCCGGCCGCTTATCCATTTCCTGCCTGGCCCGCTCTTCATCGTTGGCAGGGGTCAACAGTACGGCATGCGTAACGCCGCACCCTTGCATGTGCGTGAAGCAGGCGTCGGCATCGCGGCGCAGATGCAGGTGGGTGTCAACCACCGGGCCGCCCCATATTAGTTCCGTCTGGGGTTCGCTCTGGGACCAAAGACGCGGCGCCGCCGCAGCCATAATAGTTGCTTTGACGAAGGTTCTTCGCTTCATGATGCGGAGGCGCCTTGCGCCTTTTTTGAACTCTTTAGCAAACCAAGCCGTAGCAGGCTCTCGGCGGTGGCGATAATGGAGTCTTCATTCGATCGCGGAGCCCAACCAAGCATGCGCCTGGCCTTCTCACCGGTGGCGTTCTTGAACTTACCCAGTTCGGGGACGACTTGCCCGACCGATGAATCGAACAGCGAGAAGAGCCGGACCACCCAGTCGGGCAGCAACCGGGTCGGCACCTTTGCGCCGCTAGCGCCCATGCGCGCTTTCAGCAGGTGGGCGATATCCTGTATGGTCATGAATTCGCCGGCGACGGCCAAGAACCGCTCGCCCCTGGCGGCTGGTTGGGTCATGGCGCGCAGATGCAAGTCCGCTACGTCACGCACATCCACAATGCCAAACGACAGGCGCGGGCAGCCCGGCATGGCGCCATCCATCAGACGCTGCACAATCTGGATGGAGGTTGAATAATCCGGCCCGAGCACAGGCCCGAACACACCGACCGGATTGACCACGGAAAGCTCCAACGCGCCGCCATCGCGGGCGATGAAATCCCATGCCGCGCGCTCCGCTAGGGTCTTAGATTTCACGTAGGCGCTCAGATCGCCGCCGTTCAGATCGGTCCAGTCCTCCTCGGTGAAGGGCCGACCCGTCAGCTTTTGGCCGTAACCGATCGCGGCGAAAGAAGACGTCAGCACCACGCGCTTTACGCCCGCATCACGTGCGGCCCGCAGCACTCGCACCGCCCCTTCGCGCGCGGGGACGATTAGCTCGTCCTCGTGTTTTGGCACGCTGAGGGGGAAAGGGGAAGCGACGTGAAGCACAAAGTCACAACCGGCGACGGCTTCCGGCCAGCCTGCATCGGACATGAGATCGGCGGCGATGAAAGAAAGAGCTTCTCCCGGTTCGGCGCCGCCTACCCGCAGCATCGCGCGTACGCCGGCTTCACGCTGGAGCGAACGCACAGTCGTCCGCACGCGATAGCCCGCGTCCAAGAGCTGCAAGATGCAGTGTGCACCAATGAATCCCGAGCCGCCCGTTACCAGCACCAGTTCGCCGCTCATATGAGATTGAGATTAGAACAGGCCGGCCGGTGAAGTCAAAGCTTGAATTGGCTAGAGTAAGGGAGTGACTCGCTACGCTGCACTCCTGGCGCTCTGCGCCAGCGGATTCGCGCAGACGGATTGGCCTTCCTATGGAAACGATCCGGGCGCGATGCGCTATTCCAGTTTGCGGCAAATTCATGGGGGCAACGTCTTTCGCATGAAGCTGGCATGGACGTTTCGTACTGGGAAGCCGGGGTCAGAGGCAGTGCCTATCGTGGTGGACGGGGTAATGTATGTGACGGCCCCGGACGGTGTGTATGCGTTGACGCCTGAAACCGGCGAGTTGTTATGGAAGTACGATGCCACACCGATGGCGCTGCGGGGCCTCGCTTACTGGCCGGGCGCGGGCGGCTTACACGCGCGCTTGTTTGCGGGCAATGGTCATCTCCTGCTGGCGCTGGATGTGACCACGGGGAAGCCCGCGCCGGGATTTGGGAATGAGGGCCGCCTGGATTTGAAGGCAGGCGTATTGGGAGATTTGAAAGATGGGCGGTATGCGCTGGAATCGCCGCCTGGGATTTTTGACGATGTAGTGATTACGGGATGCAGCAATGGGGAAGGTTCTCCCAGTGCCGGGGGATATGGAGACATTCGCGGCTGGGATGCAAAGACAGGGAAGCTGCTGTGGACCTTTCACACGGTGCCGCGGCCGGGGGAAGCGGGGTCGGAAACGTGGCCGGCCGGGGGGTGGAAGAATCGATCGGGAACCAATGTGTGGGGGTTCTTCACGATCGATGTGAGGCGTGGGATCGTCTATGCGCCGCTGGGCGCGCCGACCTCCGATTTTTACGGAGCGGACAGAGTTGGAGACAACCTATACGGGAACTCGCTGGTGGCGCTCGACGCACGGACGGGCGCAGTGAAGTGGCGCCAGCAGTTGGTGCATCACGACATTTGGGACTATGACCTGGCTGCGCCGCCGGCGTTGTTCGACATTCGCCGCGGGAGACACACGATTCCGGCGGTGGCGCAGATCACCAAGATGGGCCTGCTATTCGTGTTTGACCGCGTGACTGGAGAGCCGGTTTACGGGATGGAAGAACGGGCTGTGCCGCAGTCGGTGGTGCCGGGTGAGGCGACCGCGAAGACGCAGCCGTTTCCGCTGAAGCCTCCGCCGCTGGCGAAGAACACGTTCCGCATGGAGGAGATGTACGACCGGTCGCCGGAGCAGGCGCGTTTCTGTAAGGAGTTGTTTGCATCCAACCAGATGACAATCGGCGGTCCGTACACGCCGCTGCCGCTCACCGGGAACGCGCTGTTTTTTCCGAGCACCCTGGGCGGCGGGAATTGGGGCGGCGTATCGGTTGATCCTTCGCTTGGTTTGTTGTTCGTGAACGTGATGAACATCGGGCAGTGGGGACACATGGAGAAGCGCGGCTCAGAATACGTGCGCACCTCGGCGTTTGGACCCTATGCGCGATTTTGGAATCCGCAGACGCGCATCCCGTGCCAGAACCCGCCTTTCGGAGAGTTGATCGCAGTGGATCTGGCCTCGGGCGAGATTGCGTGGCGTTCGGTGCTGGGGGTGCGCGATACGGGATCGCTGAACCTGGGCGGGAGCCTGGCGACAGCGGGCGGCGTGGTGTTCATTGGCGCGACTAACGATTCGCGATTCCGGGCCTTCGATTCGAAGACAGGAAAGTTGCTTTGGGAAGTGAAGCTGGAGGCAAGCGGACACTCCAGTCCGATTACTTATATGGGGCGGGACGGCCGCCAATACGTGGCGCTGATGGCTGAAGGGGGAGGCGGATTTTTGGGTGGAGGAATCAGCAATAGCCTGGTTGCCTTTGCCCTGCCGGATGGTAGCAGGAAGCCGTTGCCGGCTCCGGTTTCCAAGACGGCGGCCGCGGGGCATGCAAACGCCGCCGGCTCGGCGTCCGCCACACTACCATCCGGCGGCGCTAAGAAGCTAGTGGAGAAAACGTGCGGCACGGGCTGCCACTCGCTGGACGTGGTGACAAGTCAGCGCATGAGCGCGGAGGAATGGAACACGATGGTGCAACACATGGTGGCCCGTGGAGCGCGTGCGTCGGACGAGCAGGTACAGGCGATCGCGGAGTATCTGGCGAAGACGTTTCCCGCCAGCGGGCCACAGTGAGGCAATATCAGACTTCGGTGTCCGTTTTAGGCTCGCTTTCTTTTTCCGCCGGCTTACGATTGCGGAACAGGCCGGCCAGCTTGGCTTTCAGGCCGCGGCCCCCATCGGGACGGCTGGCTTCCCTGGCCGCCTTAATCTGTTCCGGTGTTCTGATGTCCGGCTCCGACAGCCGGACCTTCGCTTTGGCGCGGGAGACCTGGCGCTTGTGCCGTTTAGCTATTCTCTTGTCCATAGTTCTACGCTACACCATTGGGCTTACGATCCGGCGAGCCGGGCCCGGAGAACCACGATAGACGCCTTGGGAAGCTGGTACAGGGTATCCGCGCTATCCGCCTTCACCGTGGACTTCGATGCCGGCCCGTCGGGATCGGCATGACCGCTTTGTCCGCGTCGTCGCCCATTGGGGGGGCCATTCCCGCCATTGCCTGAGACCGGCGGCGCGCCGGCGGGCAGCGGATCCGGATGCCACTGGTATTCCGCTGGTCCAAAAGCCACCCGCTCCACCTCTCCGGAGAAGAAGCGATCCTGGTTGCGGGCCGGATTGGCGAACGTCACCTTCACTGAGTGATCGCTATCGTGATCCTTGTTGACCAGCATGACGGACCATTGCCCATCAGGCCGTTCGACAGCGTATGCCGTGACCAGCGTGTTTCCGTCCTGATCCTTGATGTCACTCGATACTTTGAATAACCTGTGGATCTTATCCACCGGCTGCACCCATTCTTTGGTAATGACCTGGGTAGCCAGATACTGCGGCGGGTAGTTCCTGACATTGTTGTTATCGTCTACCGGCAAGAAGCCCCCGCCCCCGCTTCCTCCGCCACTGCCAGCGCCAAGGGTTGCGATGTAGTGGAAATAGTAAGTGCCGCCGGCGCCGGCGGTGAGCATGGAACCTACGTAATCGGCCAGCCAGAGGGCGCTCTTGACCGTGCCTGCGCCACCTTCGCCGAGGTCATTGCCTTCGGTCATAAAGAACGGCACATGCGGCGGCAGGCCATTGTCCTTCCAGGCCTGGACCACATGGTTCACGTAGCCTGGCTCCCGGTAGAGCGAACTCCAGTCGGCGCAGGCGTTGCCGCCCATGCACGGGTAGTGCTCGAAGGAGAAGAAGCTGAAATCCTGGAGGCGGCCGCGAGCCTTGAGGTAGTCGATGAAGCGGCCGAGAAAGGACACGCGGCCCTTGGCATCGGCCCAGGAATCGACATCGCCGGGTGTGCCCTCGAAAGCCGGGCCGCCCAAAGGCGCCCGGGGAACCAGCTTGTGAATGGCTTTCGAAAACTGGACGTAGAGGGTGGCATAATCCTCAGGAAGCACGCGCTGCCCATCCGCCTCCTCGCCCATCTCAATCCAGGAGATCGGATACTTCCGTTTATAGAGGTAGGCGATTTCGTTTGCGGCATCCTCGGGGATCGCGTAAAGAATCGCGATGGGGATCATGGCTGGAAGGCCGCGAGTGACTCCACAGTTGAAGAAAAAATCGAATCCGATTTGATCTCCTCGCCCGTAATCCAGGTCCGCAGCGGCATGCCACGGGTCTACTGACGAAGGCCACGTGATGGTCTGTTCGCGGTCCGGCCGGTGCTTGACCAGATCGTGAAACTGGCCATCATCCGAAAGGGCGCCGATGTAGAGTTCGTCGATGGCATATCCCACGCAGTTGCGCTTATCGGCCGCGCCATGCGTGTCACAGGTGTTGGACGATTCCGTCATCCAGATGCGCAGGTACCGAACCGGCGCCGTCCAACTCGCCAGCTTCAAGGTGGAGGTTCCGCCCCGGCCATTCGCAACGGCGCCCATAGGGAAAGTCTGCCATGCGCCTTTGTTGATCCCTTCGTAGAACGGTTCCTGTTCGCCGGTCCAGAACTGCACATAATAGCGCCGGGCGTAAGGGTTGGCCCAGGCGATGCGGATGGCATTGACGTCCAGCTTGGCGCCGAGGTCGATCATGACCCATTGCGGATGCAGCGAGTCATCCTCGCCTGTGTAGGCGCTGGTCAGATACGGGTTGCTCTTCCAGTAGGATTTCAAATCGCCGTCTGTGAGCCGCGACCAACCGTTGCCATCGCCCAAAGTCGCGCCGCGATGGGGGAGCGGGTAGGCCCAGGAGTGGCGTATCGGCTCGCCCAATTCGGCGCTGCCGGTGAAGTAACCCTCCTGTTTAGCCGCGTTGCTCCACGTGCCGTGCGGGTTCCAGTGCCAGGCCTCGATCATCAACTCGGTGTTCTGGCGATAGGTTACGGTTTGCCAGCCCGCGCCCAAAAGTTCCTTGAGGACGGGATCGGTGAGGAGCCGTTCGGTGTGCTTTTCGTTTTCTTCCCTGGTGTCTCCGCCGCGCAACCGGTCAATGGCCCCGCCGAGGGCCCTAAAGGGACTAAACGAATTCACTACGTGGGACGGGGTGGCATCCACCACGATATTCTGCGCGCCCACAGCGCCCGGTTGGACAAAGAACAGGGCTATGCCCAGGCTGATTCGAAGACGGGATTCGATACCGCAACTTGTGCAAAATTGTGCCGAAGTGTGATAACTGAGAAATAAAAGCAAACCCATTTTTATGCTTCTTTTTATGCTTCGCCGGCGCTTGTTCTTTTCCCGCTATGAGGATAGCACGAGGCCGTGCGGAGGCGAGGGGCAAAGCGTGCCCGCCGTGCGTCAATGTGACGCTCGCCGGCCCCCAAGTGGGATCACCTCAGTCAAGCTTTTTCAAGAAGCTCTGAAGCCCTCTATGTACCGTAAACACGAGGCAGGAAAACTCATCATCGTCTGCGGCCTGCCGGGATCGGGCAAGACGACTCATGCGAAGCAGTTGGAGCAGGAATTGCGCGCCGTTCGCCTTTGTCCCGATGAATGGATGACAGCGCTACGCGCCGGGCTCTGGCAAAGCGATTTTCGCGGCCGAATTGAGGAGTTGCAATGGAAACTCGCACAAGACCTTCTACCTCTCGGCCACACAATCGTAATCGAGTGGGGAACGTGGGCCAGATCGGAGCGAGACACGCTGAGGGAGGGCGCACGAGCCCTGGGCGCCGCAGTGGAACTCCATTTCCTGGATGCGCCGCTGGATGTCCTTCTCGATCGAATCCGGCGGCGAAACATGGAGCAGCCGCCGATTACGATGGACGATTTGATGAGGTGGGATGGGCAGTTCCAGCGTCCCGGCGCTGAGGAAATGTCGCTCTTTGATTCCACTCTCTAACTGATTCGAACACGCGATTTGATACCGCGGCTTGTGCGGAATCAGCCTCGCCGGGCTGCCTCGATGGCGGCGACGTCGATCTTCTTCATCGTCATCATCGCCTCGAAGGCGCGCTTTGCCTCACCGCCACCCGCCGCAAGCGCATCGGTTAGCGCGCGCGGGGTGATCTGCCAGGAGAGGCCCCAGCGGTCCTTGCACCAGCCGCACTGGCTTTCCGTGCCGCCATTGCCGACGATTGCGTTCCAGTAACGGTCCGTCTCTTCCTGATTGTCCGTCGCGATCTGGAAGGAAAAGGCCTCGGTGTGCTTGAACGCCGGGCCGCCGTTGAGACCGAGACAGGGAATGCCCAGGACGGTGAACTCCACCGTCAGCTCATCGCCCTTCTTGCCGCCCGGATAGTCACCGGGAGCTTTGTGAACAGCGGTTACTTTGCTATCCGGAAAGGTGGCGGCGTAGAAGCGCGCCGCCTCATGCGCGTCTTTGTCGAACCAGAGGCAGATCGTGTTCTTTGGCTTCATGTTCGTGTGCTCCTTGTGCTTGATCGGGGCTACGGCCGACGTCTCAAATTGGTCGTCGCCCGTCCTGCACTTCTTAATCATATCGATGGCATGGATCTATCGTTTCCGCGAGCGTCGCCGGCGTTCCTCTTCGGCTTGCCGAACCGCTTGGGCCAAATTATTCCGCCGGCCGCCGGTACCGACCCGCAGTTCGCGGAAGAAGAGCCACTCGGACCGCGAGGCGTGCATCGTGCGCTCGACGATGTCGAGCAGGACGGCGGCGGCTGCACACGGGTCGGTGTTAGACGCTGACAAAAGGTCAGGGGGCTGGCGAAGCCATCGGCTAATCTGTTCGTGCGGTGCGCGAAAGCTTTTTCTAATCCTGTTCGGTGACGATCTTCGCAAGCTTGAGGAGTTTTGAGCTGATCTTTAAGCCGGCGCGGTCCGCCGCAAGCCTGTTAATTTCAAAACGGACGTTGCCTCCTTCGACCGTGAAGTTAATAATCCCCCCCCTCACGGCGAACCCTTCGGATTCGCCAACCGTCAATGCCCTCGATCCCTTCAAGCTCCTCACAATCCTGGCGGCTTGGTCTTTCTCTGTGACAGGGACAAACACGATATGGCACGCGTTCAACGTGTCGGTTGGTTTCAGCGCCACAAATTCGACGGGATGGCCCCCCACCGGCCGGGCTCGTAACTCGTTCTCGATATCCAGGCTGAACGGGTCGTGTCCAACGATGCATATCGCCAAGGGCGCACCTGGAGAGCGAAATGAGTCCGAAGGCCACTCGACAAACTTGGCAAAGTTATACAGAAAAGCGAGTTTGAGCGGGTATTCGGCGCTTTCCCTATTCAGCGAAAGAGCTTTGGGAGAAGCGTTCGATAAGAACCAGCAGACGATGATCACGGAAACTCGCCGGATTCGGCGCGAATCAATTCCGGCCACGACACGCCGGCCCGAACCCGATGTCATCTCATGACGCTTCTGCGACTGAACGCTCGTCATTGGAATTTGTATCCGACTTTGATTCGAAAAGTCCGGCCATCCTGAACGATAGTGTCTTCCGCCAGGCCATCGCCGACAGGGTCGGCATATTTCTGGTTGATCCCATTATAAAGACTCGCAGAGATTTCCAATCCTTTTAAAACATTCCGCGTGAACAGCGTAAAGTTGGGAACGACGTAGGCCCCCGTATACTCGCCCGCCAGAGTTGCTCTCTTGCTGACGAACTGGAGATCCATGCTCGCGAAGACCTTTTGTTTGATGATCGGCACGCTCAGGCTTGCCTGAACGAGGTGTTTCGGGGAATTCGTGACAGCCATTCGAGTGCTCGGGTCCTTTGCGTCCTGAAATGAGTAACTGACCGTGCTGTCCAGCCCGCCCGGCAAGATCTTCGATAAGGCAAAATCGAAACCCCGAAGGTCCAGCGAGCCGGCATTGGCGAAAAACGCGTTCCCATTTACCGGGTCGACCTGCTCGCTGATCAGACTACGGATGGGGTAATAAAATGCCGAGGCCGTCGTTCGGAAATGGTTGGCAAAGTATTGCTCCCATACCACCTCCATGGTTTTGACGGTTTCGGGCCGCAGCGATGGGTTGGCTTCGTTTCCGGGCGCGTTATAGAAAAGCTCAAACAGGTTGGGAGCGCGAAAGGACTGGCCATAGAGAACCTTGAAGTGTGTTTTCTCCCAAGGGTTATAGATCAGAGCGGCGCGCGGATTCGTCGTCCCGCCAAACAGCGAATAGCGGTCATAACGAATGCCCAGATTCAGTATGAGGTTGCTACGAAGGTGAATTTCATCCTGAGCATAAAACGGACAATACAGTCGACTGTCTGCTGTCTCTAAAATACTGAACGAAGGGTTGAACGTCGTAATTTCCCTGGTTTTGCTGAATGTTGTCGCGGAATTCGGCGCCGACGCTCAATCGTTGCGTACTGAAATACCTGTTTGGAAACGGTCACCTCTTCACCCCACCATTTGCCGTGGGCGTAAGTTTCTGTTCAACACTCGCGACGGCCCTCCTGACGCAGAGTAATCGTAAACATATGTGCCATCGTTATTGAACAGATCGTAATAGGTCCGGCTGGTGAGATTCCATCCATGACCAAGCTCGCGTTTGTAGGTCAGATCGAGGTAGCCTCGCTCGTCGACAGTGCGAGTTCCTGTGACGTTAAAGACGGTTCCGAAGGAAGCCGTCGGAATGCCCTTATCACGCGAGCCGTACACTCCTTGCAAGGTAAAGTCGCCCCAGGAGACATTGGCAAACAGTTGCTGAAACTCATCATCGTCCGCGTTCACGGCAATGCCGTTGTTCGTGGCGGGATTGTCGAATGCGCCAAAAAACAGCTGATCCTGCCCATGGGAATCATAGAAGGATCCGGAAAGAAGCAATTCCAAGCCGTTACTAAACTTATTGCCATAGCTGACGCGACCCTCGTAGGAGCCGTAGCTGGCCACTTCGCCCGCCACGGTTACCTTTGGCAGGTCCCGCCCTCGTTTTGTGACAATGTTAATAACCCCAAGAAAAGCGCTGGCAACATACTGGGAGGAATTAGGCCCCCGGATGACTTCCACGCGTTGAATCAGGTCCACGTCAAGTGGAAACTCCGTCCCAATCAGCGCCGCGTCGTAGATGTTATCGTTGGTGCGGTGGCCGTCAATCATCAACGGCAATACTATTGTTGTATTGCCCCGGAAGCCCAAAGCCTCGCACTCCAAGGTAGCTATAATTTCGGTCGTAGGTGACGTAAAAGCCGGGGACGTTCCTCAAGATGTCCGCAAGCGTCCGGTAGCCGTATCTTTGGATTTCTTCGGAGGTAATGATTGTGACGGAGGCAGGCGCTTCGGTCACCTTCTGCTCAAAACCAGAGGCGCCATATACTGAATCCACATTGATCGACATCAATTCCTCAAGACTCATGTCCGCCAGGTGTGTCGATGGACGGGCATTTTGGGCAAGGACGTGCGTGGAGTTCACGAGGGCCAGAAACGACACTACGAATGAGATGAGCGACCCCACAACGGCCGGCCAGACGCGCGGGTGCGACCAAGCCATGTCACGGCCCTTTGGACTGACCGTGAATTCAGCGGCCGGCGTGAAGGGCATGATCTGCGTGCCAATTACCTCCCGCGTGATCAGTTCGGCGCCTTGCTCCCGAGGGTGCACCCGTCAACCAATTGGCCCTGCCGGAAAGACCCGCCAATTGCTGTTTAGCGGGCCGGTCAGTGGCGGACGCGCGCGGGCAGAGATGGTCGGGTTCGCCGGGACCCCAGAAACGGATGGGTGCGGCCGGCATGATTAAGCGCGGCATATCTTATAGACAATCGAACTTGACAATATTCTCTGTGAAGATTTGCGATCATTTCCGGCTTCCCGCCTGCGTCATCGGCTGGGCAGTCATCGAGTTGCGTCAAAACCGGCGCTAACAGTAGCGCGACAGGAGCCATGCGCGAGGCCGTGACATCGACCGTGGCGCGAAAGCGGCTGGCACATCTGTGCGTACGGCTGGCCGCGCGCTCGCCGGCCGAAGTGCAGGCGCGGTTCCACAGCGAAATCCGCCACTGTGGCTGGGTGATCCAGGCGGCGGCTGGAAAAGCTGCAACGGTTTCCAAAAGGAGATCGGATTCGGTCGTTGCAATCGCTAACCGGCTTTGCGCGATGTATGGTCCTCTTCAATGTCCCAATGGAAATCATAGAAGACACGAATGAGGTTGCCATCAAGATCGGCGGCCATAAACTCGCGCAGCTTCCATGATTTGTCCTCGGGCTCGGAAACGATCTTCGCCCCCGCGGCTTTCCACTCTGCGAAGAGTTCGTCCACTTCAGCCTTGCTCGCGAGATTGAGCCAGAAAAGGATAGGGCCGGTGTTGCCGTAGGGCTCCCGGAAAGGGCGGTTGGTGATGAACAGTCTGCACTTCCCCCTAAAAATTCCCGCAATGCCGCCTTGGTCGTCGCCCCAACCGAAGGTGAAGCCCAGCGTGTTGACATAATAGGCCGCGGCTTCGTCAACGTTGGCCGCGGGGATCTCCGGGACGGGAGCGGGGAGCGTCATACGTCTATTCCGCGCGGAGCGCCTCAACCGGATTCACCGAGGCCGCCCTCCGCGCCGGCAAATAACTCGCCAATAGCGCACAGACCGCGAGCACGGCAGCCACACCGATCAGCGTCGGCAAATCCCAGGACTCCACACCAAACAGCAAACCTCTCAGCAGTCGGGCGGCGGGAACCGAACACCCCAGTCCAACCACAATTCCAAGCGCAGCCACAAAGCCGGCCTGGCCGAGGATCAATCGATAAACCGCGCCGCGCTGTGCTCCGAGCGCCATGCGCACGCCGATCTCGCGCGTCCTCTGGCTCACCGAGTAAGCAATCACTCCATAGAGGCCAATCACTCCGAGCAATAGAGCCGACACCGCAAATCCTCCCACCAGCCACGCCGATGAGCGGTTCAGAAAAGCCGCTGGCGAGTCGTTGATCCGGTCATCCATGACAAATTCGTTTCTCACGCCGAGGTTGGGATCCACCTGATGGATGGCACGAACCAGAGACGGCATCATCGGCGCCGGGGCTTGCCCTGTGCGGACTACAAGAAACAAGCTGCCGCCGGTCGCTTGCTTGAACGGGTAATACAGAGCCGGCACCAGCGGTTCCACCAGGTCGCCCTCCCGCACATCATCCACAACGCCCACAACCTGCGCAAGCGAATTCGGCGAAAGCTCCGCATCGCCGATGGTTCTGCCCACGGGATCCTCACCCGGGAAAAACCATTTGGCCAGCGCTCGATTGATCACCACCACGCGCGCCTTCGAACTATCGTCTGCTTCGGTGTAGAAGCGCCCGGCGATCAGCCTGGCCTGCAATACCTTGAAGTAATCCGCGCTCGTCTCTCGCTCGAGAACCCCATCGTGCTCGGCGTACCACGGATGCCCCAGCACCCGGAACTCCGTCGAATTGCAGTTGCACGTGATCGGCAGATCGCTGGTATGGGCGGCGGAAACCATCCCCGGCATGGCCGAGATGTGCGCCACCAGGCGCTGGGAGAGCGACGTTAGCCGATCGTTCTTCTCGTAGCCGGCGCCATGAACGTCGATCTCCAGAGTGGCCAGGTTCGCCGGATTGAAGTTCAGATCGACATGCGACATGCGGTACAGGCTCTTGCCCAACAGTCCCGCGCCTGCCAGCAGCACCATGGCGATCGCCAACTCGGCCGCCACCAGGTTCGACCCGAAACGTTTCCATAAGGTTCCCGCCGAGCCCCGGCCGCCTTCGGCAAGGTCCTCGCGGAGGTTCGCAAGCGACAGCCGCAAAACCGGCGTCACGGAGAAGACCACCACCGCCAGCAGCGAAACCGCGGCTGCGAACAGCAGCACGGGCGGATGCAGCCCGGCGTCACGAAAATACGGCATTCCGCGCAGCCGGCGCTCGGGAATCAGACTGAACAGGCGGGGAATGGCCGCGGAAGCCGCAGGGATAGCAAGGGCCACCGCAACCGCCACCAGCAACACACCTTCGGTCACAAACTGGCGTACCAGCCGCCCCACAGAGGCGCCCAGCACCCCGCGCAGCACGGTCTCCCGCTTCCGGCTTTGGGCCCTGACCAGCAGCAGGCTCGCCACGTTCACGTACGCGATCAGCAAGAGTAGGGCCGCTCCGCTCGACAACACCAGGAGAGTCGGGCGGATGTCTCCCACAATTGCATCTCGAAGCGGCTCCAGCCGCGCGCTTCGCCCCTTGTTGGACTCCGGATATTCCTTCTCCAGCCGCACCGCAATCGCCTTCGTTTCAGCCGTCGCAGCCGCAATAGAAACTCCATCCCGCAGCCGCCCCAATCCGTAAAGGTCGTAGCAGCCGCGCGACTGTCCGCAGGGGCTCGGTTCGTGGATGGTGGTGAAGAACTCCGCTGCGCGCATCGCAAAGTGGAACTCGCGCGATAGCACGCCGATGACCGAGTACGGCGCATCGTCGAGAATCAGGGACTGCCCGACAATATCCTGCCTCCCGCCGAAACGGCTCTGCCAGGCGCCGTACGTCAGCACCACAGCGCGCGGCGCGGCGGGCGTGTCGTCTCGATCGGTAAAGACGCGGCCCAGCATCGCGGCCACTCCCAGGGTGCGAAAAAAGCCGCCGCTCACGTGTGCGCTGCGGACCGCTTGCACTCCCCCGGGACCACGCCAAAGATAGACGGAGGCATCCCATGCCTCGAACGAGCTGAAAACGGTGTTGGTTTTCTTCCAGTCCAGATAGTCCGGGTAGGAGAGACTGCATTCGCGGCAGGAGTTTGTGGTCTCATACGCAACCGCCAGCCGGGAGGGGTTGTGGTACGGCAGCGGCTGGAGCAGCGCCGCATTCACGAATGCGAAAATCGCTATGCTCGCCGCGATTCCCAGCGCCAGCACCAGGATGGCCGTACCCGCAGAGCCCGGGTTCTTGCGCAATTGCCGCAGGGCAAATCGCAGGTCCAGTAGCATACTTACCAGGATGAGGATAGCACGAGGCCGTGGGCACGAGACCGTGCGGAGTCGAAGCGTGGGCGAGGGATGGGTCGTGAAGCGCTACGACGTGCCTCACTCACCGGGAAACTCGCCTCAAGGATGGCCGTCTGTCTGAGGAATTCTACTGGTCAAGCGACTGGATCGAAGTCGGCTATCGGAATCCCGCCTAACCGTTTGACAGTCCGACCGTCCAATGGCTAGAATCGTACCTAGCTACTTAGGCATAGCTAGATAGGTGTTAACGAATGGGAACGAAGAAGAACGACATCCTGCAAGGAACGCTGGCGCTGCTGATTCTGAAAACGCTGGCGGGACAGAAGCGCATGCATGGCTACGCCATCACCGCCCATATCCACGCCGTCTCCGATCAACTGCTGCGCGTCGAGGAGGGCTCCCTTTACCCGGCGCTGCATCGCATGGAGCAGGCGGGCTGGATACGGGCCGAATGGGGCATGACGGAAAAGAATCGCGAGGCGCGCTTCTATTCGCTGACGCCGCTAGGCCGCAAACAGCTCGCCCAGGAACAGGAAAACTGGGAAAGGCTGACATCCGGCGTAGGCAAGGTTTTGTCCTATGCGTAAGTGGCTCGGCCGGCTGCGCAACGCCATCCGGCCGGGGCGCCTCGACCGCGACCTGGAGCGCGAACTGCGCCTCCACGTCACCGAGCGCATGGACGAACTGCAGGAAGCCGGCATGAGCGCCGACGCCGCCGCCCGGCTCGCGCGCCAGCAGTTCGGCAATTACACCGCGCAGGTGGAAAGGACGAGAGACATGGATATCGCCGAAGGAATGGATGCGATGCTGCGGCAATGTGCGGCTGTCGCTGCGCGCGCTGGCGAAGTCGCCGGCTTTTTCGATCACCGTGGTGCTGACGCTGGCGCTGGGCATCGGCGCCAACAGCGCGGTCTTCTCGGCGATCAATGCGGTGCTGTTGCGGCCGCTGCCGTTCCCCAACGGTGACCGGATCGTCAGTGTCGCGCAGATGCAGGCGAAGATGCCGCAGCCCCTGATTGCGCCGGCGCGGCTGCAGGACTGGAACCGCATGAATCACACCTTCCAGGCCATCAGCGGCTACTACACACAGGACGATTCCGAACTTTCCGGCGCTCTGCCGGAGAAGGTGACGCACGCCCTCGTGGCGCCGCGGTTCCTGCAGGTTTGGGGCGTGGCGCCGCAACTCGGCCGTGACTTCAACCCCGCTGAGGAGCATTTCGGCGGACCCAACGCCGTCCTCATCAGCGACTCCTACTGGCGGCGCCGCTTCGGCGCGAATCCGGACGTCATCGGCAAGATTCTGCGTCTGGGGCAATGGTCCTACCCGATCATCGGAGTGATGCCGCCGTCGATCGAGTTCGTGCAGCGGAACATTGACGTCTGGTCGGTGAGCCCGCCCGATTTTCCCATTGCCCGCAGCCGCGATCTGACCTGGTTCACCGGCATCGGCCGCCTTAAGCCCGGCGTGACGCTGGCGCAGGCGCGCGCGGACCTGGCGCATCGTGCAGGCGGATCTCGCCCGCCAATTTCCCAAGCCTGATGCCGAGATCCGTACCGGCATCGAGCCGTTGAAAGAACAGACCATCGGCGGGGTGCGTGAGTCGCTTTGGGTGGTGTTCGGGTCGGTGACCCTGCTGCTGCTGATCGCATGTACCAACATCGCGGCGCTGTTGCTTTCACGCGCCGCCAGCCGGCAGCATGAGATCGCCGTGCGCTTCAGCCTGGGAGCATCGCGCGCTTCGGTGGCGTCGCAGTTGCTGACCGAGGTTTTCCTTCTGGCGCTGGCCGGCGCGGGTGCGGGGCTCGCGTTGGCTGCCGCCGCGGCACGGATCTTCCGCGTCCTCGCCAAGGACTTGCCGCGCGTGGACGAAATCGGGCTCGACTGGCGCATCGTCGTGTATTCGTTGATCTGCGCGGTGTTCGCCACGCTGGCGTGCGGAATCGTGCCGGCGATTCTCGGCACACGCCGCAGCCTGGCGGGATCGCTGGCGTCTTCGGGACGCTCACAGGTGTCGGCCCGGCGTCCGGCGCAGTTCGTGCTGGTCGGGGTGCAGGTGGCGCTGGCAGTCACGCTGCTCGCCGGCGCGGGATTGCTGCTGCGGAGTTTCCAGGCCTTGAGCCGGGTGGCCGGCGGGTTCGATCCGGATCACATCCTGACCTTCAAGATCAGTTCGTCATGGGGAGAAACCGGCGATCTAAAAGCGGCCGGGCAAACGGTGAAGCGCATTCTGGAAGCCGTAGCGGCGGTACCGGGAGTGGAATCATCGGCCGCGACCTTCCTGCTTCCCGGTGTGCCCGGCACCTTCCAGGTGGAACTGAAGGTGGCGGAAGGGCGCGCGGAGACCGAACCCAAGATCCTCGCCGAATCGCGCATCGGCAGCGCCGGAATGTTCGCGACGATGCGCATTCCGCTCCTCGCCGGCGAGATGTGCCCGGAAGAGTCCAACACTCCCGGAATGATGGTGAACCACTCGTTCGCCACTACCTATTTCGGCGGCGCGGGCGTAATCGGCAAACACCTGGGGCAGCCCAGCAGCATATACTTCCCCAGCGCCGTGGTGCGCGGCATCGTCGGCGATGCGCGTGAGCGCGGGCTCGATCACGAGCCCGTGCCGACCATTTATTATTGCGGCCTCATCATGCAACCCGGCCTGTACTTCCTGGCGCGCACCCATGGCGATCCGATGGCGCTGGCGCAAAGCGTTCGCCGCAAACTGCACGCCACCGATCCGGCCCGCTCGGTGTACGACCTCTCGCCGCTTACCGCGCACCTCTCCGACGCGTTCGCGGAGAACCGTCTGCGCACCGTGCTGCTGACGTTCTTTGCGCTGACCGCGATTTCGCTGGCATGTGTCGGGCTGTACGGCACCCTGAGCTACCTGGTCAACGTCCGCCAGCGCGAGGTCGGGCTGCGGCTGGCGCTGGGAGCGCTGCGGGCGCAGATCGTGCGGCAGTTCGTGGCGCAGGGAATGCGCGTGTCGTTGCTTGGCTGTGTGGCGGGGCTCGGGCTGGCCGGAGCGTTCACCAAGGTGCTCGCCGGAATGCTGTTTGGCGTATCGCCTTGGGATGCGATCACGATGACCGGAGTCATCGCGCTGGTGATCGCGGTGTCGATCGCGGCGTCGCTGCTGCCAGCCCTGCGAGCGGCAAGGGTCGAGCCGATGCAGGTGCTGCGAGAGGAGTAGAGCGCGGGAAGGCGACCGGCTTCCGTACAGGAACGCTGTACAATACTGATTGGGCGCCTCTTGCCGAGTGAAGCGACGTACACCAGCCTACGTGAAAATCTGGCGAGCGTTCTCGATCAAGTTGTGGACCAGCAGGAGACCGTGATCGTCCGGCGGCGGGGAGCGCACGACGTCGCCCTTCTTCCGGCCACCGAACTCGCCGGTCTCATGGAAACTGCACACCTGTTGCGGTCGCCGCGCAATGCACGGCGTCTCCAATCGGCATTACGACGAGCGGAGCAAGGGCGGACCGAGCCTGGAACCGCCGCGGGACTTCGTCGAGAGATGCTCGGTGAAGCGAGATCCTAAGCGAGTCGCAATCTTTCAACCTGAGTTCCGGGACGACCTCCTTTTTTGGGTCAAACCGAACGCGGCACCGCAATTAGAGTGCTGGATCTCGTCGAGGCCGTGATGCGGGATCCATTCCAAGGGCTTGGAAAGCCGGCACCTCGATATGTGCTGGCAGGCTGCTCGGCGCGTCGTGTTAGCCAGGAACACCGGTGGGTTTACCGTGTCTCGGACGAAGCCATTATTTCAGGCGTTTGTCCAGAAATTCCGCGGCGGCCTGATATGCTTCGAGCCACCGCCTGGCCGTGAGGAACCCATGGATTTCATCGGGGAAAATCAGCTCCTCGAAGTCCACGTGCTGTTTGCGCAGGGCTTCCACCAGCATCACGGTCTGTTGAAAGTTGACGTTCCGGTCGTCATCGCCGTGAATCAGCAGCACCGGCGAGCGCCAGGTTCCAACCGACGCCATGGGCGAAGATTCGTAGGCGATCCGCACGGCGTCCTGGTCTCCGCGAATGGAATCGCTGGACGAAAAGGCGTTGCGCAGCGTGCTCCAATCGTGGACGCCGTGGAAATCCACCCCCGCCGCAAACAGATCTGACGCGCGCGCGAGGCCGAGCGCGGTGAGATAGCCGCCGTAGGAGCCGCCCCACAGCCCGATACGCTTTGGGTCGACGTCCGGCCGGCTGCGCAGGTACAGGCCCGCGCCCAGCACGTCGTTGAATTCGCTGGCTCCGCTCGCGCCGTAATTCACGGCTTCGCGGAAGTCCAGGCCGTAGCCGATGCCGCTGCGGTAATTCACCGAGAGCACGATGTAGCCTAAGTTCGCCAGATATTGATTCATTCCGTAGGCGTTGTGATAGTAGTCCATGTAATGCCAGCCAAGCAACATTTGCCGGCGCGAACCGCCGTGGAAAAACACCATGGCGGGCCGCCTGGCGCCCGGCGCCAGGTCCGGCGGCAGGAAGAGCTGGCCGTGGATTTCGAGACCATCCGCGGCGGAAAAGATCACCTGCCGCGGCACAACCAACGAGGCCATGGGGAACTCGGCGGGAATCGAATCCGGCGCCAGGTCGGCGACTTCGCGACCATCGATCTGAATGGCGGCGCGCGCCGGATTCCGCGCATTGGAGCGCAGCATCGCGAGAGCTTTGCCGCTACTAATCTCGACGGGCGACCACTCCAGGCCTTCGCCGCGAGTTACCGGCGTGAGGCCGTCGCCCAGAACCGAAACGCGCCAAAGATGACGCCGGTCGATATCGTTCTGGTTCGAGGAGAAGAACACGGTCTTGCCATCGTTCGAGAGCGATACGTGCTCGATCTCGAATTCGCCGTTGCCGTTTAGCGGCGTTGGCGTATCGCCATGTGTCGAGATCGAATAAAGGTGCAGGAAGCCGGTCTTCTCCCAAGGGAAGACGATACGGCCGCCAGCGCCCCAGAATAACTGGTTATCGGCGACCATGGCATGGAAGGCGCTTCCCTGCCCCTCGGCGGCGCGCCAGATCTCGCGGCCGCTTCCATTCTCGACCGCTGCCAGACGAATCGACCAAGGCTCCGCGGTGCGGCGTGGTCCAAAGAACACGGGACGCGTGGAAGCAGCCTCGCGAATGAAGGCGATCTGTTTTCCATCGGGCGACCAAACGGGGTTCGAATCGCGATCGACGCTCGGGTCAAGATAGAGCAGCGACTTGGCGTTCGAATCGTAGACTCCGACAAACGCATGACCAGTGCGGCTGGAGACGAAAGCGAGCTTTGCGCCATCCGGCGACCAGCGCAGGTCACCGGCTTCGCCTCTGGCGTGAATCAATTGTTCGGGTTTGGCATTGTCCTCGATGCCGGCGGACCAGACTTCGTTCTTGCGAAGAAAGACGATGCGATCGCCTTTGGGCGAGACCGCGGGCTGGTTGCCTTCGGCGATCTTGCGCGGTGCGCCGGCGGCGAGCGGGACGATCCAGATGTCTTGTTCCACGCCTTGTGGGAGGCTGGCGGGATTCGGATTGTCGCGATGCGTTTCAAAATCGCCGCCGCGCACGAATACGATGGACCGGCCGTCGGGAGTCCAGGCGATTTGGGCGATTTCCTGCCCGTCGTCATCATGGTAGTTGGTGAGCTGGCGGCCCTTATAATCGGGGGCTTCGGCCACCCAGATGTTGCGCGCTCCTTTTTGATTGAGCACCCAGGCGACGGCGTCGCCCTTGGGCGCGACGACCAGATCGGTGGGGAAAGGAGCGCTCATGATTTGCGCGATGGTGAAGTGTTGGGGGGAGGCCGCGAGGGCGGCGGAACAGGCGAGCAGGCAGACTAATGGTATGCGGAATGGCATAAGCTAACTGTTATACACCAGATGGAACAGCGGGTGAGCCTGATCACGCTTGGGGTAGCAGACCTGGAGCGCAGCCGGAAATTCTACGAGAGCCTCGGATGGCGCCGGTCGATGGTGGAAGCTGAGGGTATCGCATTCTCCCAGGCGGCAGGGATGGCTCTGGCGCTCTACCCGAGAGACGAACTGGCAAAGGATGCGAACATCGGTCCCGAGGGCGATGGATTTGGCGGGATCTCGCTCGCTTACAACACCCGCAATCGTGAGGAGGTTGATGCGGTTCTGGCGGAAGCCAAGGCCGCGGGCGCCAAGATCCTCAAACCTGCCAAGGAAGCTTCCTGGGGCGGCTATTCGGGATACTTTTCCGATCCCGACGGCTTTGTGTGGGAGGTTGCCTGGAATCCGTTTTTCCAGATGGCGGAGGACGGAACATTCGACTTCCCGACTAAGTGCCCGGCTTCGCGGGAGGCGGGGCGAGAGGCTTGGCGATGTCATCCAGATAGGCGGGGTTGGCCTCGTTACGGACCAGTGTGGGATAGCGCTCGCCATCGTGATAGTCCATGCCCACCTGGCTGACTAACGTATCGTTCTGCAGGATGAAGTGCATGGGTGTGGTTGCGGTCTTGCTCTGCTTGATGGCCGCATGCAAGGCTTCCTTCGAATAGATCTTTCCGTTAACCGCCATGATCTTTTCCCCCGGAATGAGCTTGGCTTTATCGGCTGGGCCGCCGACACGCACATCGGTGATGGCGCCATTCGCATCCAGCGCCAGGCCGATTGAAAACCATACATCCTTGGCGGGGCCGCGCATGGCGAGGGAGGCTTTCTCGTAATCGCTGGGCTTATCCGTATAAACCAACTTGTAGCCGCCTTGCTCGATCCCCTGCAGGTCGACGCCGGGGTTGATGCCGTTGACGCGGCTGTTCAGGAACCCGGCCCAATCGTACTTCACCACGTCATTCAGATCGTTCACGATTTCATCAAACTCGTAGGGGACCACAGAGGGAGCCGGACCGCCGCCTTTGTTCAGAAAGACAGTCATGAAATCGCGAATGTTCTTCCGGTTTTCGGTGAGCTTGCGGATGGTGGTATCGACGTCAAGCCAGAGCAGCTTGCCCTCGGGGTAATAGTCCGTGCTCCGGCGCCAGTTTGCCCAGGTTGTTCCGCCGCGCAGCACGGAGGCTGCAATCGCGGTGTCGCCCGTACTGCGCCAGGCGCGGCCGGCAGTCGAATCCATGTTTGCGGCATCGAATGCAAAGGACTCACGGTAGTGTTCGATGGAAATAGCGCCGCAGCGCGCGGCCAGCACAGCGCCGAGATAGTCGGTGAGTCCTTCGTACACCCACAGCAGATCTCCCTTCATGGGCACGGCGTAGTCGGGAGTCGCCAGGCCGGCCGGACGGCGATATTTTCCGTTCCACGAGTGGGTGAACTCGTGCGGCAAAAGATCGCTGCCCACCATCTCATTGTCGTCAGTGGTGAGGGCACGCTCGGGCAGGCTGTTGTCGGAGGATTCGTGGTGTTCGAGGCCGCCACCTCCGATGGTGCCGTGGAGCGCCAGCAGGAAGTGATAGCTGCGATAGTGCGGAGCGCCGTACATGGCGTCAGCCTCGTAGATCAGCCGATTCCAGTGGGCGAGCACGGTGGGTCGGATTTCCACGTCTTCCGGCGATTCGCCGAAGACATCGATGTAGTGTTTGGGAGAGATCTCAGGCGCGAGCGCGTATTCGTGGAAGTAGCTGCCGGTCATGACCGGCGAATCTTCGAGCATCTCGACCGTCGAAGGGGCATAGCGGACCATGCCGCCCGCCGGGTGCAGGGGATCGTAGGCGGAGACCGGCGTCAGAGACGTGCCGATCCCCCAGCCGGCCGGCACATTCACAGAGGCTTGAATGGGAATCTCGCCGACCGGAATGCCGGCGGGATACAGCAGAAGCTTTTCCCATTCGAGCACCGCCAGGTTGTTTCCGTCGTTAGCCGCGATCGAATCCAGATGCGCGTGGATGGTGTGGACGCCCGGGGGAACCGTCAGATGGAACTCATAGAGGTCGACATCGTCGCGCCGCCAGGAAAGCGTCTTTCCATCCGCCGTGAAGACAACGCCAGTGATGTCCGCGACAGGGCCGCTGGGGCTATGGTGTCCGGGAATCCATTTCGGCGTGGTGAGCACCAGCGGTCCCGCGGAAACGGGAATATCGATTTCGGCGTGCAGCAGCTTACGCGGCGCTTCGGACAGGTCCGCGCTGATCTGGATCGGTTTTGTCTGGGCGATGGCGGATGGCGCCAGGAGGAGCAAAGAGAAAAGGTATAAACGGGAGAACATATAGGTACGATGTAGAGTAACAAAAATGAGCGGGTCTCACGGTGATGCTGGCGTCGATCTCACGATCAGGCAGTGAGCGTCTACGGGCAATGGGATCACGATTTCCGGCTTGTCACGGAAGAATTCGTCAATAGCTTTCCTAAGGCCGCTTTGGTAATTATTGCAGAGGATTGCTCCTCCGTGCGTCATTCGCGGGTAGAACCATTCGAGCGAGGCGCGCATGCCGTCGTGATCGTGCAGGTCTACATCCAGGTGGACGAATGAGAACCACCGATCTTCCAGGCCGTTAGCGCTTGCTGGAAAAGCGCCGCGGTGAATGCTTATGGTGAGAAGGCGGCCGAGGTTATATAAGTGATGCGATTTCTTATGGCCGCTCGATGGGTCCGGAAGTTCTTCGAAGGTATCGAACACATGCAGCGTCTTCGAGATTTTCATTACGTGTGTCAGCGGGGCCGATTTGCCACGGTAGACTCCGACCTCGGCCATATCGCCGGGCAGCTTCTTGGTAGCCTGTGCCAGCGCTATCAACTGGCGGTCCGTGGATCTTATCGGAAATCTATTCTTTAGGAACATCGCAACCCGGGGAAATGCTGTAAAAGGAATTACCTTTGTAGTTGAGTTCCTGTAAGCCTTGTTGAGATGTATAAAAGCCTTCGATGACGCGGCGTTTGAGCCATGCGATGAAGGGATCGGCGGTCGATTCGAGAGTAACTTGCCGGGCGAGACCGGCGCGGCAGAGTTGCTGGGCGTCAAAGGTCTCCAGTTCGCGGACCGCTTCTTCGCCGTAAAACCCGATGGCGAGCGCGCGGTGATCCGGCGAGAGCGAGCGCGCGGCTTCGCGGACGGCTGCGGCGTCGTGCACGAGCCGGTCGATCCATGCGGCGATCTCCGGGACGGGCGGCGTGGAAGGATCTTCGCCCAGCATCCCGCCAATGAGGCGCGTGAGTTGCTGGTATTCGGCGGCGGTGAAAAAGATTGGCGCGGGTGGGGTTTCGACTACCGCCGCAGCCTTTAAGACGTGCGCCAGATGATCGGCGGAGGGTTGATACAGTCCCGCGGGCAAAGGCGGCCCAGCAGCGGCTGGCAGATCCAGACCGCTCAACCCGGTGAGCGCCGCGCCGCTGCCTATGCGCAGCAGCCACAGACGGCGAGTGACTTCGTCAGGCTCCATCACAGGTTCCCTTTCTTCGATTCGGCGGCGATGTAGTCTGCCTGCGCGAGCGGAGATTGCCATGATGGTCAGGGTCGGCTCGTAGCAACCCTGGGTGACAAAGCAGGCGCCGTCGGTGACGAATACATTGCGGGCATCGTGCACCTGATTGAACCGGTTGACCACGCTCTTGTGCGGGTCGTCGCCCATGCGCGCGGTGCCGCACTCGTGGATGTTTTTTCCAAAAACGCTCAGGGTTGGCGGATGGGGGCTGACGCTCGACTACTTTGACGGCGTCCAGGATTTCGTTCAACCGGACGTGCATGGCGCGCGCCATGGCATCGCTCGTTCTCGCCGTAGCTGGCGCTGATGTGGAGGACCGGAATTCCCCAAGCGTCTTTGCGGGCCGGATCGAGCTTCACATGATTGTCATACCGCGGCAGACACTCGCCCTGCGCATAGATGCCGAAGTGATAGGGAATTTCGCGGCTGACTTTGCGGCGGAATTCGCGGCCAAAGCCTTGAATGCCGAATGCATGCCCGTAGAGTTCCTGCTGGCTATCGCCGGCCAGATAGTAACCGCGCAGAAAATCCTTGTTGCGGAAGCGCGGATCGGCATTTACATATTTCGGGATGATGTAGCCCGCCGGACGCCCTACAGGCTCGCGCTCGGACGACTGCAGAGCGGCGAGAAGGCCGCCGCCATCTTCCAGCGTGAAATGGTCCATCAGGTAATGGCCGAGGGCTCCCGAGGACCCGCCCACCCCATCCGGGTAGCGGGGCGAGCGCGAGTTGAGCAGGATGCGCGTGGATTCCAGAGCGCCGGCCGCCAGCACGACGACGCGTGCCGTGCGCTTCCCGCTCGGCGCGCGTGTCGCGATCGAGGAAGACTACGCCGGTGGCCTTGCCGCGATCGTTCATCGCCAGGTGACTCACAATCGCGCCGCTGACCAGCGTGAGCCGGCCGGTGCGGGCCGCGTCGGGGAGGGTGGTCGAAGGACTGTTGAAGTAGGATGCCGTATAGCAGCCGCGCTGGCATTGATCGCAATAGTGGCAGGCGGGCCGGCCATTGTGCGGCTTCGTCAGATTCGCCGTGCGATCCGGAATGATCCGCCAGCCCAATTGGCGCTCCACGATTTTGCCCGCATGGATCTCACCGCACGAGAGACGCATGGCGGGGAGGAATTTCCCATCCGGAAACTGTGGCAGGCCTTCCACGGATCCGCTTACGCCGATGTAGCTTTCCACGCTGTCATAATAAGGTTCCAGGTCTTTGTAGGCGATGGGCCAGTTCTCGCCATAACCATCGCGCGCGGCCGCCTGGAACTCGAAGTCACCGTAGCGATAGCTGACGCGCGCCCAGCAGAAGGTCTTGCCGCCCACCTGGCGTCCGCGAATCCACATGAACGGTTTGTCTTGGCGGAAAGGTGTACGGAAGCTCCCGGTCGTTGATGAAGAACTGGTGACTGTATTCGTCGCATGCGTAGCACAGCCGCTGCACGGGCTGATCGCGGAGCAGGGCCTTTTGATCGCCGAAGCCGCGGTAGCGCATGCGGTATGGCCACACGTGCTCGGTGAAGTCGCGCGTGGGACTGCGCGGCGGTCCGGCTTCGAGCACCAGGACATCCATGCCTTGTCTCGGTCAGGACTTTGGCGACCCAGCCGCCGCTGGCGCCGGAACCTACGACGATGGCATCATGCAGCGTGGTCTTAGTGGGCATCGCTAATGGGCGCTGTCCGAAACGCCATTCGGCGCGCCGCGCGGGTCCGGTTTGATGGTGACAGGTTGCTTATAGGCGTGGCCGCCGACGGTCAAGCGCACGCTATACTCACCGGGAACGAGAGTGGGGCCGCCTCGTCTGCCCGTCGCGCCCGGTGCGGGCGCCGACGACGTACAGGCATCCGGCGCGGATGCAGGAGCGCTTGCACGTCCGAAGCCCATACCGCCACCGCGTGCAGCTGGCGCCTCCCAGAGCATAGCGATGCATGCCGGCGGCCGCGGAAGGCGGTGGCGCGGGTTGCTCCCAAATGGCCTGGACGTTAATTGTTTCGGTGTCTACGGCGCGCACCGGAGTGTCGCTGGCGGCGCAGGCGCGCACCGCTCCGGAGCTATCCAACAACTCGAGTTTCAGCGGCTGAGCGGCGGCGGTCTTCAGCCAGTAGTAGGCGAGCACGCCGGAAGGCGGATTCTCCAGTTGCGGTTCCTCATGCGGCAGCGGCGTGCCGTTCATGCCGCCCGCACGGATGGCATAGGTCTCGCCCGGCTTGAAGAGGTAGGCGTCCGACGGAAACGATCTGCGGGCCTTGCGCGGCGATTTGGCGCAGCGCGCTCATCTGATCCATCACCCAAAAACCGCGGCCGTGCGTGGCGATGGCCAGATCGTCGCCATGCACGACGATGTCGCGCACCGAGGTGACCGGCATGTTGTTCTGCAACGGCTGCCACTGCGTCGCCGTCGTTGAAGGAAACGTAGACGCGCAGTTCGGTGGCGGCGTAGAGCAGCCCTTTCGCTTGCGGATCTTCCTTCACCGAGTTGACGTAGGCGCCTTCGGGGATGCCGGCGACGACGTTCTGCCAGGTCTTGCCGCCATCGTGCGTGCGATAGATGTAGGGCTTGTTGTCGGCGATGCGATGGCGATCGACCGAAGCATAGGCGGTGTCCGCATCGAAATGGCCGGCTTCGATTTGCGAGACCTTGCTCCAGGCGGTCATGGCGGGCGGCGTGACGTCGTTCCAGGTCTTGCCATCGTCGCGCGTGACGTAGATCAGGCCGTCGTCGGTGCCGACCCAGACGGTGGCGGCCTGGAGCGGCGAGGGGCCGATGGTGTAGACGACGCCGAAGCGGTCGGTCATCGGCTGGTCGATGTCTTTGGCGGTGATCGGGTCGAGAGTGGCGGGAACGGCGGGTTGACGCGCGCGAGATCGGGGCTGATTTTCTCCCAGGTCCGGCCGCGATCGCGCGAGCGCATGACGAACTGATTGGCGTAGTAGAGCGCTTCGTCGGCCTGCGGAGAAGACCTGCGGCAGCGTCCAGGTTTTGCGGTTGGGATCGTTGGGATCGGGCGCGGGCAATTGGCCGCCGAGCGAAGCGGGGATGTTCAGGGCCTGATCGCAACGGCCGGCGCCGCCGCCGTAGAGAATGTTGCCGTCCTTCGGATCGGGAACGACGGTGTTGCTTTCGCCGGCGAGGCAGGTGGGCTCCCAGTTGCGGAACGAGAGCACGCCTTCGCGCGACCAGGTGCTGACGCCGACGCCGCCGCTATCCTGCTGCGCGCCGTAGAGCCAGTAGGGGAAGCGATTGTCGGCGGCGACGTGATAGATCTGCGCGGTGGGCTGGTTGTACCAGGTGCTCCAGGTCTTGGCGCCATCCACGCTGACGACGGTGCCCTGATCGCTGCTGAGCACCATGCGGTTGCCGTCCTTGGGATTGACCCAGATCTGGTGATAGTCGTCGCCGCCGGGCGCGCCTTTGATGGGGACAAAAGTCTTGCCGCCGTCGGTGGTCATGTAGGTGGCGGTGTTGATGACGTAGGCGCGGTCGGGATTCGTGGGATCGACGCGTGACCGGCTCGAAATACCAGCCGCGGCCCCAGAGCCGGTTCTCGGAGTTGACCAGCTTCCAGGTGGCGCCGGCGTCGTCGGAGATGTAGACTCCGCCGCGGCGGTGAGGCGGCGCCTGCCTCGCGTCCGGCCGCCGCGGCCGCGGAAGCTGGGCGCCACGGCGGCGCCGATATCGATCGACCACGGCCCAGAGGCGATTCGGATTGCTGGGCGAAACGGCGATGCCGATCTTGCCGACGAAGTCGTCGGTGGGCAGCCCGCCGGTCAACTGCTTCCAGGTGTCGCCGCCGTCGGTGGATTTGTAGAGGCCGCCGCCGGGCAGGTTGGTGGGCGCGTAGACCGACCACGGCGGACGGCGCGTCGCCCACAGCGAGGCGTAGAGCACGCGCGGATTCTTGGGATCGATGGCGACGTCGATGGCGCCGACGTTGTCGGGATCGTTCGATCTTGAACAGGACCTTCTTCCAGGTTGCGCCGCCGTCGGTGGAGCGATAGACGCCGCGCTCGGGGTTGGGATCGTAGACGTGGCCGAGCGCGGCTACGTAGACGCGATTGGGATTGGCGGGGTCGACCACGACGCGTCCGATCTGCCGCGTGGCTTCGAGGCCGATGTGGGTCCAGGTCTTGCCCGCGTCGGTGGACTTGAACATGCCGATGCCGTAGGAGTGCTGGCTGCGGATATCGGGCTCGCCGGTGCCGACGTAGACGATGTTGGGATTGGACGGAGCCACGGCGATGGCGCCGATGGAGCCGATGGGAATGCCTTCATCGGAGATGGGAAACCAGGTGCGGCCGGCGTTCTCGGTCTTCCAGACGCCGCCGCCCACGGAGCCGAAATAAAAGGTGTCGGGCTGGTCGGCGATGTCCGGCGACGGCGTAGGTGCGTCCGCCGCGCATGGGGCCGACGTCGCGCCAGTGCAAACCGGACAGAAGGCTGGCGGGGTATTGGCTCGTGGGGGTCATCTGATTCATCTGCTGGGGAAAGGCGCACAGGGGGGCGAGAAGTATAATCGAACAACGTCGACCTGCCATGGGCGGCTGCTCCTTATCGGACTGGGCGAGGATGGGGTAAAGGGACACTTTATCACTGGAGCATATTCTCATCGAAGGATGAGCCTGAACGATAGAAGAGAGGATATTGGGAACCGGGACTCCTTTTCTGTGATTTTGTAGCGCCCGAGGGTAGAGTAGGAGAGAAGGCGACACGAGTTGCGCGACCCGCTCTCCCCTCGTCGAACCGGAGATGCAGATTTCCCACGTCCGGCTCTCCTGAAAGCTCTCGCCTCAGGCTTTCGCATTGCCCGACAGACGGATCAGCCCCAATCGCGCCAAATGCTGTAGCCATCCCTCGCCTTGCGGAGGACGGTATGGCCGTTGACTGCGTCGTTGCAGATGCTGGATTAGACGATCCCGAACATAGCGTTCGATCTCACAGTAAACGCTTGAGGGGTACCCAAAGGAGAAGTAGTTCATCCAGCCTTTCAGGTGCCGATTCAACTCGCCAATTAGAACCGGGATCGGCTTGACGCACTGATGACGGTTCGTCATTTCGCGCAGCTTTTCCCGCTCCCTCCGGACGGCCTTCCTCGACGGAATCACATTCAGGTATTTTCGGTCGCGTCCTTTCAGATCGCGGTCGTACCGAAACGTGTAACCCAGAAAATCCAGACTTACTCTTTCTTCCCGCAGGTCCACCACCCGCGTCTTTTCCCGATTGATCTCCAACTGGAACTTACCTTCCAGCCGCGACTCGATGAACTCAATGGTTTCCGATCCCATCTGTTTCGCCAGCGCCACAAGGTGAGTAGGCCCGGGGAGTCTCACCCCGAGCCTCTCTCAGAACCGTGCTTGAACGTCTCCGCTCACACGGCTCCCGCCATGGAACCTCGCCGCACGCCCAACTGCCAGTGCGCCCACAGCTTCGGATCGCGTCTCGAGATCTTCGCGACCCAGTGCGTCGCCCTGCGCAGGTGTCCGTGCAGCTTCTTGTATTTCCGGTGAGCCCATCGGGCCAGTGATCGATCCAATTGACGCATCGGCGGATAGAGCGCCGACCGGTAAAATCGCCCATAATACCGAAGCCACCCTCGGATGATCGGGTTGAACATCCGCGACAGATCCTCGATTGACTTGTCACTGCGTAGGTGCAGATTCCAGTGTCGAATCTCCGCCCGGATCGTTTTCACCGCCTTGTCAGAGACTGCCGGACTGAAGTTGATGAAGTACTTCCCAAACCGATTCTTCGATCTCCGCGGCCGAAATGTATAGCCGAGAAAATCGAACTTCTCGTGCGGGTATGTCCTTCGCCGATCATCATCCTTACAATAGACAACCTTCGTCTTCTCCGGATGAAGTTCCAGCCCACATTCCTGCAATCGCGCGGCGATCGCTGCCCGAACCTCCTGGGCTTCCACTTCTGTCCTGCAATGCACGATGGCATCATCGGCAAAACGTTCAAACGGCAACTGCGGATACCGTTTCGCCATCCATCGATCAAAGGCATAATGCAGAAACAGATTGGCTAACAGAGGGCTGATGACCCCGCCTTGCGGCGTGCCCTTCTCACGCGGGACCAACTGGCCATCCTCTTCTTGCACTGGCGCTTTCAGCCACCGCTCGATGTAGAGAACCATCCACTGCTCCTTAGCGTGTTTCTTCACCGCCCGTATCAGCAGATCTTGCGGGATGTTGTCGAAGAAACCCTTGATGTCCAGATCTACAATCCAGTCATAGCGCCAGCATCTCTGCCGTGCCTGCCCCACTGCATCCAGCGCCGACTTCCCCGGTCGATACCCGTAGGAATCCGGGTGAAACAGCGGGTCCACCTGGGGCTCCAGTCTCGACTTCACCACCTGTTGCGCAATCCGATCCGACACGGTCGGTATACCCAGCTTCCTTTCCCCACCGTTTGCTTTCGGGATCTTCACCGTCCGCACCGGCGGCGGAAAGTAACTGCCCGACGACATCCGATTCCAGATCTTGTACAGGTTCCCTTTCAGGTCCCTTTCGAAATCCGCAATCGTCTGCTCGTCGACCCCTGCCGCTCCCTGGTTCGCTTTTACTCGTTTGTACGCCTCCCAGACCTCCCACTTGGAAATACTGAACGGTTTTGCCTCACTCATCGGCTCCTCCCATTGCTGGTTGGCTCATTGAATTCAGCCCCATAACACAACCCCTTCGCTCCATCCCGTTTCGGGGACTTCACCGCTACTACGGGTTGTTCCGCCCCTGGGCTCCGCTTCCGTACTCTCGCCCTCGTGGTTCTTCCACTTGCGGCTTCTCCGTTACCATCGGAGTCCCAGGTTCCCACGTTCCGCTCGACCGCCCCTGACAAGCTCAGGCCACCTCAATGCCGGATGCCGCTTCGGTCCGTAAACAGGCTTCGCCGAAGCTCGTCCCGCGTTAACGACTCCCCCGCGGTTTCGACACCGTTCCTACGCTTTCGACATGTCATCAGTGGTTCCCTTGCGGTCCTCTTCTTGCCAGTCACCTGACCTGGTTCTTTCCAGGCCTTTTCCTTCTGTGCTCACGACCATGGCTTTTGACCACAGCCGCCGAAGGTGGTTTGGAACCTGCTCCTGCCAGCCGGTTCCGAGGGGCCGTCCCTCATCGATCAAGCAGTTACACACATTGGGCCCTCCTCGGCCCTTTGCGCTCGTGGCGCACAATCATCGGCGTAACGCACCAGCTTGACATCAGCCATTTGCCCCGGCCCTTGCGGACCGTAAAACAGGGCGTCGAACCAGTGCAAATACAGGTTTGCCAGCAGTGGCGAGGCTACCCCGCCCTGTGGCGTTCCCTTCTTCGGCCGGTTCCATTTACTGCTTCCACCCTGCTCCTCACTCCGTTCCACAACCAGCGCCTCCAACCACATCCGAATCAACTTCAAGACCGACCGGTCTACGACCCGCATGCGTACGCACGCCAGAAGCTGGGAGTGCGGAATCGAATCGAAATAGCCCTTCAGGTCCGCGTCATACACGACTTGATACCCGGCCTGCAAATGGCCACGTATCTCCGCTAACGCCTGGTGCGCTGATCGCCCCGGTCGGAACCCATACGAACAATCCAGGAAATCTGCCTCAAAGATCGGCTCCAGGATCAGCAGGGTCGCCATTTGTGCTACCCGGTCTCGCACCGTCGGTATTCCCAACGGTCTCAGCTTTCCATTCGCTTTCGGAATGTACACGCGTTGCACCGCCTGCGGCTGATAGGTTTTCGTGCGTAACGATTCCTGAATTCCTTCCAGGAATCCCGCCACACCTTGGTCTGACTCCACAATCTGTTGGATCGTGAGGCCATCCATTCCGGGCGCTCCCTTGTTGGCTCGCACCCGTTCCCATGCCGCTTCCAACACATCCATCCGATAGATCCGGTCGTACAATGCGTAAAATCGGAACTCGGTTCCTGCTTGGCCTTTTGGCCCAGTTTCTGTCTCAGTTGAGAAACTTTCTCCGGCACCCCTGGCTCTTTCACCGTTTCCGGCATCGCCTTTCCTGCGGCTGCCCGAGTCTCCGTAGTGGAATTTTCATCCAAGCGGTTTTCTCCTCCTCTTACAGAATCATGCTTACAGTAAGGCCCCTTTGCTCCACGGGCGTTACCCCGCTTCTTCGCTAATATGGGCCTCTCCGACTCCCTGCCGGACCTCGCAACGGTTATGTATTCCCGCGGCGCGTTGGTCACGTTTGCTCCCGACCGACAGGGCCTCCCAGGCTCCTCGGCTAATCTTTCCACGCGCGCTGTCCCCAACCACCCCGGAAGGTCCGGTGATTGCTTACGCCTGTTGCTTCACCACCGGTCTTGTCTGGCTTCATCCTAGTCGGGCGGACTGGCCACCTTCGTATTCCTATCGAGGCCGAATCGGGTTCACTTGCGTTACGGCTCGCGTGTTCGCCTCGCGAGTCCGCCAACTCCATCACTGGGGCCCGCGCTCGCTCGGCTACGTGCTGAACAGGCAATTTACACGGTGAACTCCTTTCAATTCACAAGATCAGCCAGGCTTCTCCTGGCGTACCCGACCAACGGGAGGCACTGCAAGGCCACAAACTCCCGCCGTTGTTTTTCCTTTCATAGGAAGGTTTTGTTTTTTTTGTTTTTTGTTTTCCGTTCCCTGATATACCGAGCGGAACATGCGGCCAATCGCCGGCCATGAATCGCACAGGCCTGCCAAACTTAAGCCGTGCGCTCGCGTTGGAAGCTCTGGAAGAGTTTGCGCTTGGCGCGCTGCATGGTCAGAGCGGCTTCGGTATCGGATTGGGTCTGGGCGAAGCGATCCAGTTCCGCCAGCGTGATGCGTGGCCGCAGGTGCTTCTCGCAGCCAGGCAATTCGCGAAACAACTCGAAGGGCGTGGCCCAGCGCAAGTAGATCCGGCGGCGCTTGCCGTTGGCCTCGGTGAGGACCTTCGGCACCGCGCAAGGGCGATGGAAGTTGATGTACGGATTCAAGTGCTCCCGATGAAATTGATTCATCGCCTCGGCGTGTTGCGCGCCGATGTGGCCGAAGCCAATGTGCTTGCGAATGATGGCTCCGTTCTTGGATTCCACCAAGCCGTTGTCGCCGGTGTGGTGCGCCCGCGATTTGGTTTGTTCGATCAGCAGCTTGTCCAGCAGACGCGCCACGTTGTAGTTGATGAACTCGCTGCCGTTGTCGGAATGAAAGCCGCGAATCACGAACGGAAACTGTTCGAGCAGCGCTTCCAGCACCGGAAGCAGCCAGAGTTCGGAGATCTGCGGGGTGGCGGCCACGATCTCCCACTGCGTCACCTGGTCGACGGCGTTGATGTGATACAACCCTTTGCGTCCGTCCTGATCGCCCTGATGCACGGTGTCGATGCGCAGATATCCGGGCGGCCCTGCGGCTGCGGCTTGCGCCGTTCGCCGATGGGGATCGGCGTGGGCCGCGTGGGCTGGTAGCTGGTGTTGCGTTTGCGATAGCCTCCGAGTTGCGCAAGCGGTACAGGTGCGCCACCGAAATTGCCGCCAGCCGCTGGTAGGCAGCCTGGCTGTATTCGCTGTACTCGCGCTCCAGGATGCGCCGCGTCGCCGGCCCGCTCAGGTTCCCATGCGCCTTGTCGACGTAGGCCAACAGATCCACATCGGCTGTGGTGTAGCGCGTGGCGAACTTGCTGCGTTGATAGGCCACCGCTTTCACCCGCCCGGTCTTGGCATACGCCTTGATCAGTCGCGTCACCTGCGCCCGGCTCAGGCCCGTCATCCGGGCGATATACCTCCGCACTAAACCCTTTTCCGACCGGCCCAGGCTGGCGTACTGATGCCGCACCAGCGTCTGCTCCACCCAACCGTACACCTCCTCGCGCCGCTGCCCGGCAAACCGCACCTCGCCGCTGCCCGCCAGAAACGCCCGGATCTGCTCCAGGCTCCCTGCTTCTGAATCGTCCATGCTGATGATCAATTCCCAGCATCCCGATCTTTCCCTTCAGGCTCATCTTGTGTGAGAATCCAGCGCCCCGTTCAGGCTCATCTTGCATGAGACAAGAGTCTGGCGCCGGTTCTTGCGCTTCACAGGCTATAATCTGACCATGGTACGCGGCCTTTGCGGATTTCTGCTCGGGATGTTTTCGCTCCCAGCGATGGCGGCGGAGAATGCCCCAGTCCATGGCCTGTGGGTTTGGAAGAGTCCGTCCGTTTTGGAAGCGCCCGGGGGGCGGACAGGCTGCGGGATTTCTGTCAATCCGCGGGGGTTAACGAAGTGTATATCTCGACTGCGTCGCAGGACGACGCAGCAGAGGAACGGCGCCTCGCACACCTCATCGTTCTGCTCCATCGGGCTAACATTCGAGTGGAGGCTTTGCTATCGAGCGAGAACGCCGACGAGCCGGGCAAACATCGGGAAAAGCTCTTGGATCACGTGCGGGCCATCGTGCAATTCAATCGGAATCATGCGGCGGATCGATTCGACGGCATTCACCTGGATATCGAGCCACAACAGCGGCCGGAGAATAAGGGTCCGGGAAACCTGAGGTTTCTTCCTGGCCTGGTGGATGCTTACCGCGAGGTACACGCGCAGGCCAAACGGGCGCAGTTGACGGTTAACGCAGACATCCAGAACAAGCTGCTCAAGGGCACGCTCGCCGAGCGCAGGATGCTCCTATCGTCTCTGCCCCGTTTGACACTCATGCTCTATGAGCTATCGAGCGCCGGCGATAAGACCGAAACACTTCGCACGGCCAGCCAAAAATTCCTCGCTATGGCGTATGAGGGTTTGACAGAAGAGCATCTTGCCAGAATCACCATCGCGTTACGCACGCCGGATTACGGCAGCCAGCTACCCCAAATGCTCAAGATACTGGACGAAGCGAATGGCGACAATCCGCATTATGGCGGGTGGGCGCGACACTCCTACAACGACTCTCTATAATGACCGGAGTGAGAATAGACAAGTGGCTCTGGGCCGCCCGATTCTTCAAGACACGCGCTTTGGCGGCACGGGCCTGTGGACTTGGCAGGATCGAGTCGAACGGACAGCAGCCAAGGCTTCGCGCGAAGTCCGCACAGGCGATCTGTTGCAAGTGAAGAACGACAGCGGCGACTTTCAAGTGGAGATCCTGCTGCTGAGTGAGATGCGCGGTCCGGCCGCGGTGGCGCAGACGCTTTACCGGGAGACGGAGGCCAGCCGGGAGTTGCGCATGAAGCTGGCGGCGGAGCGCAAAGCCATGCCGCAACCGGAAGCGTTGAGGGAAGGCAAACCGTCGAAACGCGACCGGCGGCAACTTGGCCGGCTGCGAGGTTACCGGCATTAAAATGCTTACGGATCTCTATCGCTTATTACCGCCGGAAGGCGTGAAGATTGTGTTGGTCCTGTTTCTGTCCTTTTTGACAGGACTGGAGCGGGAGGAGCATCGAGCAGGCAGCGAGAGCTTTTCGTTCGGCGGCGTGCGGACTTATCCTCTTATTGGTTTGATCGGCTATGGTATCTCGCTTCTGGCGGGAGGCGACATCCTGCCGGTGATTTTGGGCTTCGCGGTGATAGCCGGATTCCTGATGTTATCGTACCGGCATAAATTAGAAACATCCGGATTTGCGGGTGTCACCTCGGAGATGTCGGCGTTGACCACTTACGTGGTGGCCGCGTTGGTTTACCGGGAGCAGTTCTGGATCGCTACCACGCTTACCGTGGCGAGCATCATGTTGCTGGAACTGAAAGCGGTATTGGAGGGTTTGACCCAACGGATTGCGCCGGCGGAGATTCTTACCTTCACCAAGTTTCTGCTGCTAACCGCGGTGATTCTGCCAGTGCTTCCCGACAGGGAGTTCGGGCCGTTTCAAATTAATCCGGCGAAATCGTGGCTGGTGGTGGTGGCGGTGAGCGCCGTATCTTACGGCAGCTACGTTATTCAGAAAGCGACCAAGGGCCAGGGCGGGGTGGACACTGGCGGCGCTGCTCGGGGGCGCTTATTCTTCGACGGTGACCACGATCGTGTTAGCAAAGCGAGCCCGCCGCGAAAATCGGCCGCATCTGTTTGCAGGCGGAACGATGATCGCATCGGGTGTGATGTATCTGCGTCTGGCAGGGCTGGTGACGCTGTTTAACCGGCATCTGATTATGATTCTTGGAGTGCCATTTATTCTGCTGGCGGGCGTGGGTCTGGGCGCGGGCTGGCTGTGGACCCGCATCCCCGATGCGAATGCAGATCCGATCGCGAAAGAATATGAGCCTAAGAATCCTCTCGAATTGCGCGCGGCCTTGTTTTTCGCCGCATTGTTTCTGGCAATGCTGGTGGCCACACACCTGGTAGTAACCTATCTCGGCGACGCCGGCGTCTATTCACTGGCCACTTTGATGGGAGTAACAGATGTGGACCCATTCATTATGGGCATGACGCAAGCTGGAGGCGGCACTACTACCTTGGCGGTTGCCGCGACGGCGATCCTTATTGCCGCAGCGAGCAATAACCTGGCGAAGGGGATTTATGCCTATGTCATATCCGGCCGGCGAACGGGAATCCAAAGCTTAGGCTTACTGGGAGGGTTGGCGGTAGCCGGTCTTGTGCCTTTGCTCTGGCTAGGGAAATAACCTTAGACACGCGATGGGTCATTATTCGTCATTATAGTGTTAGAATCAGGTCGCAGGCATTAGCTCAGAGATGTGCTGCGAGTTTAATGTTCAAGGGGAGAGACTAAATGCCACGAGGCAAACAAACAAACACCGACAACCATATTCTGGAAATGGCTATTGTCGGGTATCAAAGTGAATTGGAGAAACTTTCCGCTAAGATAGCCGAGATCAAGGCGCGACTTGGTCAACGCGGACCTGGCCGTCCGAAGGCTACTACCGCGGCGGCAGCGGAGCCCGCAAATCCGAAGCGAAAAGGTTTGAGCGCATCCGCCCGCGCCCGCATTGCCGCCGCTCAGAAAGCGAGATGGGCGGCTTACAGGAAAGATAAAGGCGGCACTTCGAAAGCTCCTTCGGCCAAGCCGAAACGCAAGTTATCGGCGGCGGGACGTAAAGCCATCATCGCCGCGACGAAGAAACGCTGGGCCGCGGTGAGAGCCGCCAAAACCGCCGCTGCATAAATCGAGGCGCTGGCAGGTCAGGCCGATTTCACGAATTCGACTTCCAGGGAGATCGCGATCTCGTCGCCCACCATTACGCCGCCGCCTTCGAGAACCGGATTGTAGGTCAGGCCGAAGTTCTTGCGGCTGATCTTCGTTACGGCTTCCGCGCCGCGCCGTGATAACCCCATGGATCTTTGATTTCGGGAGTTGGGCCGGTCACATTGAGGATGGTTTCATGGGTTACACCACGGATGGTAAGGTCTCCCGTGACAGTGTATCCTTCCGGGCCGTCTGCCTCGACTTTTTTCGACTGGAACTTGATGGTGGGATAGTTCGCGGCATCGAAGAAATCCGCGCTCTTCAGGTGCTTGTCGCGATCGGGCTCGCGGGTGTTCAGCGAATTGACATCGATCTCAGCGGTCATACCCGACGCCGCCAGATTCGCCGGATCGAATGCGACGGTACCGGTCACCTTGGAGAATTCGCCCCTGACATTGGCGATCATCATGTGCCGGACTTTGAAATGGGCGCTCGAGTGCGTGGGATCAATCGTATATGTGGCGACCGTGGGGTTCGCCGGGGACGAGAACTCATTCGGTAATCTCCTTCGAAGGAATAGATGCTGCGGATGGCGGCTGGGCTTCAGCCTCCTCGGCCGCCCCTTGCCGCCTGGCTTGTTCCAGGACCCAAACCGGGATGCGGGTATGCGCGATGCAGGGCTCGCCTCCACATACATCCGGAATCGATTCAATGCCATCCATGGCGACAACTCCAATGTACCGTGTGATACTGAATTCTTTCCGCAATGCGCAAAACATTCTACGGCTGGTGGGTCACTCTGGCGGCGTTCCTGACATTCGGCATCGCCGTCGGCCTGCCCTATTACAACATGCCGTTCTTCTACGATTACTACCAGCGGGAATTCCATTGGAGTAAGGCGCAGATCACATTCGGCTTTCCGCTGGCGGCCCTGTTGACGCTGTGGGTCGGGCCGGTGCTGGTGCCGCGCTTCAGCCCGCGCAAACTCATCCTGGTGGGTACGGCGCTCACCTGCGCGGCATTTCTGGGCTTCGGGACCATGCACGGCGCGCTGTGGGTCTATTACGCGCTGTGGTTCCTTTACACCGTCGGCTACATTCTCTCCGGACCGATTCCGCATCAGCTCGTGATCTCGCACTGGTTCCGGCGCAATCGCGGCAAGGCCATGGGCATTTTGTATGTGGGCGTGGGGCTGGTCGGGTTCCTCGGCTCGTACATGGTGAAGCCGCTCACGGAGGGGACCAATTTCCACACGGCGCTGATCGTGTGGGGCGGCGCTGATGTTTCTGGCGTGGCCGCTCGCGATCTTCGTCGATCCGCGATCGCGCCGCCGATAAGGGACTCTATCCGGATGGCGACAGCCAGCCGCCCGCGGGACATCAAGCGGAGCCGTTCAGCTTCGGCTATCTGCTGCGGCAATATTCATTCTGGCTGCTGTTGATCGGCAGCTTCTGTTCCATCGGCGCGATCGGCGCCGTCAATTTTCATATGAAGTTCGTCTTTCTGGATCAGGGCTTCACGGACCGCACAAAAGAAGGACTGGCGCTGCTCAACTCCACGTGGCGGGTGGCCTCCATGACCATCCTCGCGACCAGCATCGCCGGGCGGCTGGCTATCGGCGGACTGGCGGACCGCTTCTCGAAGAAGTGGGTGATGACGGCAACTTACTTCCTGGTGGCGGCCACCATTCCAATGCTGCTGACAGTAAGCCCGGCGCGCTCGCCGGTGCTGTTCGCGGTACTATTCGGGTTCGGCATGGGCGCGGACTATATGCTGATCCCGCTGATGGCAGCCGAGCAGTTCGGGGTCAATACGCTGGCGCGCGCCATGGCCATTATTCTGCCGGTGAACACCATCGGCCAGACCTGGTTTCCGTATTTTGTCTCGATCCTGCGCGAGCATTACGGCAGCTACGGAATCGCCATGGGAGCGGTGTTCGCGGTGTCGGCGATCGGGGCGCTGGCGATCCTGCTGCTGCCGCGCCATCAGACGGCATGAGGCATTTCGTTTACAGAGACGCTGGACGAACTGCGGCGCGCGGCGGAGGGGGCCGGCGCGGCGCACGTGAAGTTTTCTGCTAGCCCGGACGAAGTGCGGCGCGTGCTGGCGCGGCCCGTGCAGGTAGGGCCGTTTACGGTTCCGAACTCCATCGCCATCCAACCCATGGAGGGCTGCGACGGCACGGCGGACGGGAGCCCGGGCGAACTGACATGGCGGCGCTACCGGCGGTTCGCGCGCGGCGGGGCCGGGCTCATTTGGTTTGAGGCTACGGCCGTCCGTGAAGACGGGCGCGCCAACGCACGCCAGCTTTGGATCACACGCCAGAACGTGGCGGAATTCGCGCGGCTGCGCGAGGTGCTGGGGAGCGCGCTCGCGCCTATCCAGCTCACACACTCGGGCCGCTACAGCTTCGCGCGGCGGATCATCGCGGATCACAATCCGCACATCGACCGGAAGACCGGCACGCCGCCGGACTATCCGGCGATCTCGGACGACGAGCTGGAACGCCTGGAGGACGATTACGTGCGCGCGGCGGGGCTGGCCCTCGAAGCCGGATTTCAGGCGGTCGACATCAAGGCTGTGCATGGCTATCTGATCAGCGAGTTGCTGGGGGCCAAGACACGCGCGGGCCGTTACGGCGGATCGCTTGAGAACCGCGTACGGTTCCTTCGCAATGTGATCGGAAAAATCCGCGCGGCATTCGGCCGCCGGCTGATGATTGCGATCCGGATGAACGCTTTCGATGGCGTGCCGTTCGACCGCGATCCGCGACGGGCGTGGGTGTGCCGTGCGATTTCGAGACGCCGTATCAGTTGGGGCTGGGGGGTGGACGCCGCGAATCCCCTCAGCGAGGATCTGCGCGAAGTCAAACAAGCGATCGCCTGGCTTCGCGAGTGGGGCGTGGAACTGCTGAATATTTCGCTCGGCTCGCCTTACTACAATCCGCACATCGGCCGCCCTTTCGAAAAGCCTGATGAAGGCAACTACGAGCAACCCGAGCATCCGCTTACCGGCGTAGACCGGCATTTCCGTATCGCCGCGGCACTGCAAAGCGCATTTCCGGATCTGCCCATGGTGGGGACCGGATATAGTTGGCTGCAGAAGTATGCCATCAATGCCGGGGCATACAATATCGCCGCCTGCGGCGTCCGATTCTTCGGCGTGGGGCGAGGCGCGCTGGCGTACCCGGATTTTGCGCGCGACGCTCTGGAAAAGGGAGAGCTGGACGAGCGCCGTTGCTGCAAGACTCTGACTTATTGCACTTACTTAATGCGGCAGAAGTCTCCGACCGGGTGTCCGCCGTTCGATAAGGAAGGCTATGGAGAACTGATCAAACTGGTCCGCCATGCCGGGCGGAAAACGGTGTGACGGTTGCCCGCCTACTCCTCCAGACCCAGACGGCGCGACTGGCTTCGCGCAATTGGGTTTCGTTGCCAAAAGGCCGCGCGGGGGCCTGATCTGCGAGATCCCGATGTAGCCGCATCTCGTCGGCCAGATCCTGTTCGAGCTGCTTGCGGTTGAAAAGGTACAACAGCCGACGCCACAGTTGCTGGATGCTTATTCCTCCCTTAGCGCAGCCATCGGATCGAGCCGAGCGGCGCGATGCGCAGGCAGATACGCCGCCATTCCGGCGGCTATCGCTAACACCACCGCCGCGATGGCCAGCGGACGCCGCATCGTGCGGCTTCACGCCATAGAGCAGACTCGCAACCAGACGGCCAGCGGCCAGCGACGCGGCGAGGCCTAGAGCCGTCCCCAGTGCCATCATGACGGCCACTTCACGCAGCACCAGCCAGATCACCGAGCCGGGGCGCGCGCCCAACGCGACGCGGATGCCGATCTCGGCCTGACGGCGTGCGACCCCGTAAGCAGTCACTCCATACAGCCCAATCATGGCCAGCAACAGCGCCAGACCGCCGAAGAATGCCGAAAGGAGGGCGACCATCCGGGGTTGAAGCAGCGAGTCGTTTACTTGCGTTTCGAAGTTGCGGAACTCGAGCGAGATGCCACGGTTCACTTCGCCGATCGTCGCACGCACAGCCGGGATAGAGGTCTCGACGGGGCCAGCGGAACGTATCTCGAAATTGACTCCCGGCCAGGGGTCGGGGTCCTGCGCGCTAGGCAACATAGGCGGTGGGGCTGGCATCTTCATTGACTTTCCGAATACTTGGCGTCTTTGACCACGCCGATCACCTGATAGGCAGCCTTCTTGCCGCGCTCGCCCGTTGTGGTGATGGTCTTGCCAATGGGACTGCGCCCGGCTGAAGAAACGGCGGGCGGCCGTCTCGTTGATGATCATCACCCTGGGTGCGCCCAGATCGTCGTGATCCGAGAAATCGCGGCCCATACAGCAGACGGGGTGCGCAGGGTCTCGAAGATATCCGGGCGAGACGCGGTTGAAGTACGACCGACGTGTCATCGTTTCCCTTTGGCGTATAACCCTCCGGAGACACGTCGCTATTCCACTGTCGTGCCGCCGATGGGCGTCATCACGGAACTGGATGCCGACGACACGCCGGGAATGGCGCGCAGGCGTTCTACAATCTCGCGGTAAACGGCGCGGACGCTGCTTCTGTGGAACATTGGACTGCATCATGGCGGCCTGGACGAGCAGAACATTGTGGCGGCTGAAGCCCAGGTCCGTGTTCAACAGATTGCGCAGCGTGCCCAGGAACAGGCCCGCGCACACCAGCAGCATCAGCGACAGCGCGACCTGACCGGTGACCAGCGCGCGGCCCAAGACCGAAGCGGCCCGCCGACCATACCGCGCGCATGCTCCTTCAGGACGTTATTGGGCGAAACGCTGGTGGCGCGCAAGGCCGGCGCCAATCCAAACAAGCATGCCTGTCAGGACGGCCACGCCCATGGTGAAGGCGAGGACGCGCAAATCGGGCGCGGTGTCCAGTTGGAGTTCGCTGCCGGCTTTCGAAAGAAAGCGCACCAGCAGGCGGCTTCCCCAAACGGCAAAGAGCAGGCCGCCGACCGCGCCCAGCGCGGCCAGCAGCAGGCTTTCCGACATGAGTTGCCGCATCACGCGGCGGCGGCCGGCGCCAATGGCCATGCGGATGGAGATCTCGCGCTGGCGGGCGGCGGCGCGGGCCAGCAGCAGGTTCGCGATATTGGCGCAGGCGATGAGGAGCACCAGGCCGACCACCGCCATCAGGGTGAAGAGCGCCGTGCGGTATTGCGTGCCGGTATCCGAGAAGCCCGTGGCGGCGGGGCGCAGGGCGAACGACCGCTGCAGGTATTGCCGCTGGTTGCCGTCAGCGTCCCAATCCGCGGGAAGCGTGGCGCGATTGACTTCCGGCGCCAGCGCCTTCATTCTGGCTTGGGCCTCCTGTATGGTCTCGCCCGGGTTCAGGCGGCCCAGAATGCGCAGCCACCACCAGCTGCGGCGAGTCAGCGCGCTCTGTCGGTATGCAGCATCGGTTCGCATCCGATGGGAATGGCGACGTCGTAGGCCGTATCCACATCCAGAGCCGGTGAACCAGGGAGGCGTCACGCCGACGATGGTGAACGGATGCCGATTCAGCCGGATGGTTTTGCCGACGATATCGGGATCGCTCGCGAAATGGCGTTTCCAGAAGCTGTAGCCGATCACCGCCACCGGACCGGCGTGGCCGCCGCCATGGAGATCGTCATCGGCCGTGAACACGCGGCCGCGCATGGCGGGCACGCCGAGGACTCGGAAGAAATCGCCGCTGGCCCATAGGCCTTCGGCGAAATGGCTCTCGCCGCCATCGGCCAGATCGAAACGGTCCATCGCCAAAGGCCAAGGTTCCGCGAGAAAGCCTGCTGGTGGTCGCGCACCTGCTCCCAGATCGGATTGGTGAAAGAGATGGACAAGCTGGCCGCTGTACGGGCGAGAGCCAAGCTGCACCAGCCGCTGCGGATCTTCCACCGGCAGCGAGCGCAGCATCACCGCGTTCAGGATGCTGAAGATGGCGGTGTTCGCGCCGATGCCCAGCGCGAGCGAAAGAATCGGCGGTGGCCGCGAAGCCGGGATTAGCGCGCAGGGTTCGCAGCGCATAGCGGAGGTCCTGAGCCAGGGTCTCGAGGAACGGCCAGATCCAGACGGCGCGGCTGGCTTCATGCAATTGGGTTACGTTGCCGAAGGGGCGCGGTCGGCGGCCTGACCCGCCAAGTCGCGGTGCAGACGCATCTCGTCGGCCAGAGTCCTGTTCGAGCTGCTTCCGATGGAAGAGGTACCGCAGGCGACGCCACAGTTCGCGCATTTGCCCTCCTGGCATAGTTAGACTATGCCAGAGGGGAATGGTTAGGTCAAGGGGGACGCGACATTTCAAGAACGGCGGAGGGCCTTGGTGGGCAATGTCAAGGCCGCGTCGGCGGCAGATCGGTGAATTTGAACCCGTCGCAGCTGCCGCCGGAGAGAGCGGCATACGGCGAACCGCCGCCCATCGCCAGGCACTTCACCATGGCGCTGTGATATTCAAAAATGGGCGCCGTTTCCGGATACTGCGAATGTTGCGTCAGAACGCGCAGCGAATACGGTAAGCGGGAGAACTTCTTATCTTCCCGAAAGACGCCGAGATCGTCTTTGAAAACGATGCCATAGCCGAGGTCCGCGGCTGTCGGCACGATAATCGCGCTCACGATGGCGCTCGATGCGTGATAGATCTTCGCCGCAGGCAGCGGGACGCTGAGGAGACTGCTCACCAGCGGGATCTCAACGAACGGCGGTACGATTGGCAGTTTCGTGCGCGGCCGTTGCACCATGGCGGTAAACGTGGAAACGTCGAACAGCTTCACCGAATCGACGCGTACACGCGTGGCGACGTTGTGCCTGGCCACCCGCGAAGTGTAATCGTTATCGGTCGAACCTGTTTCCGAGTAAATTGTCGGCGCGGAATCTTCCTGCGCCCACAGCCGGATATCGAGTTCTGCCGAGGAGGCGCCCGGAAGAGTATGCGGGATCACGTCTAAGGTAAGCTGGCGGCCGATAATCGAATGCGTTTGCGTGGGGGTGATGGCCGACAGAGCGGTGGCGATTCCGGTCGCAGTGGTAGACCCTTTCAGCAGCCCGCGACGGCGCATAGCGGGGTTCCCGCCGCCGCCCCATTGCTGCAAGTGAGGCCGCCGGGTGGCGGTGTAGATCCACCGCCTCCAGCGCTGCCGCCCCCGGTCACGATCCCGTCGGCGGTAACGTTGAACGTATTACGCCGAAGGCGTGCTGGCCGCCGAGGAAGCACCCGCGCCTGTGATGGTATTCAAAATCGCTCCGAGCGTTTGCGCCTGGGTGGAATCGAAAGCATTCTGCGTATCGGTGTCCACCAGGCTTTCGACGCCGCTGATACCGCGAACGGTAATCATCCCATTGGCGATGTAAGACTTATTGTGACGCCACAACTGGAAGAAACTGTTCTGGTTCAGGTGCGCCACATCGTGCTGCGCTTCGTCCAACAGGGTGCGGCTCAGCGCCGCCACGTCCTGATTGAAGGCGACTACCAGCGGGTTGAATTGCGCGTTCAACTGCTGCGCGCTGTGCGGCAGCGAGTAGTAGTTCAACTCGTTAGGAAACTGGTTGGCGATCTTATAATTGAAAAGAAAATCGGCTACCGCGCTGCGCAGCAGGCTAAGGCCAGTGGAGGTGTACTGGCGCCGCTGCTGCGGCAGCGCCTCCACCGCATCGGGCAGGTTGATCTCCGCCAACGAATTCAGGCGCTGCAGAGGGAATGTCGAAAATGAATTATCGGGCATGAAGGTGCGCGCCGCTTCCAGGGTGAAGCAACTCAGGGGCAAAGTGACGGGCAGGCCGCAGGCGCCCTCGGCATAGATCGCCGCGCGATCCAGCAGTTCACAACTGAGCGTATGGTTTTTCTCCGAATCGGTTACAGCCACCACTTCGCCGCCGCGGGCTTCGCCGGCGCCGTGATCCTCCAGAAACTTCGCGCGGGCATTTCGAATGCATGTCCTCGACTCTTCGTCCGAAAGCACCGGGTTGACCGCCGGCTTCAAGTCGTTCCGGTCCGGGAAACATTGCGAACCATAGACCTCGAACTTACCTTCCATGCAGCCGATGGTGGTAAGCACCGTGCGCGTCGTATTCTTGGCCGCGATCATTCCTAACAGGATATTGGTCAGGCTCGGCTGCGCGGGGTCGAACGCATCCTCGTAACCCAGGCAGTATTTTCCGGCATCGCACAATCCCCAGGCGCGGCGTTGATCGTCCGTGAGGCAGTTGGTGGCGGCCGGATCGTGCGCTTCGCACTCCGCGGTATCGGCCACAAAGTGCCGCGTAATGTATTTATAAAAAGTCTGATCGAAAAACTCCGGGTTTCTCATCTGCCGGCTCAAATAACCCCATCCATGGTCGATGGCGTGTTGCAGCGCGTCGTTGTTAGCACTTACCAGGTCGCGGACCTGCGCGAGTTGCTGCGCCACCTCGGTTCCGTTACTGGAACTCGCCTGGAAGCTCCACATATTCATCAGCACCTCCGGCCGCGGCATATCCAGCATGGTCAACAGCCGCGACCGCTGCTTCACCGCGCCGGTGGAACTGGTGTCGGTGAAGACTACGTTATCGTCAACCGCGGTCATGCCTAAGCCTACGTTGCCGCTGGGAGCGGCTCCCCGAGCGGGCGCTACGGGAGTGGCCGGCGTAGCAGCCGGCGTAGCAGCCGCGGGCGCCGGATTGTTGGTGATCGAGACGGTGGTGCCGCCAGAGGCCGGCGTGGAGGTGGTGGTCGTACTGGCGGCCGGAGCTGCCGCGGGAGGCGCGCCGCCGCCTGACGGCGAAACGCTGGTGACCGGCGCGGTGGAAGCGTCTCCACCCAGCGTGGCAGGCGTACCTGCCGGCGGCGTGCTCAACAGATCCCCGACCACCGAACCGGCATCCTGATAGAACATACGCTGCAGGGGTTGTATCTGGTAGGGGCCGAATCCTCGTTCGCGGATACGTTCCAGTTGGACGGCTAATTCGCCGTCGGCCACGGGCGTGTCGCTCCAGACCTGCACTAGCGTTTCAGTCAGTTCTCTGGCGCGCGCGGAACCGCGGTTCAGCTCACTGGCCGCAATACCCGTAGTTCCGCGTGGGAAGGTCAGATCGGCCACGAACAGGGGCACAGGGCGCGCCGCGCTTGTAATCGTATCTTGCGCCAGCGACAAAGCGTCGGCATCGCATTTCGCGCCGCAGGAAATGAGGATTCGAAATCCGTCCTTCGAGAGCGTGAAGGCCGGAGTACCTTTGAGCGCATTGTTGACGGCTTGTATCACGGCGTCGATATTTCCCGCCTGCACCACCCGCGAGGGCGTGTTACAGGTGTCCTTGTCGGGGTCGAACGGCGCCGGAGCCGTCTTCAGATCGTTGTTTTGGCAGAAATACGGCATGTCGATGCTGGCCACCTCGACATCCGGTGCGGCGCCTTTAAGATCCTTCTTGATGTCGTCGGGGATGGCCGTTTGGAAGATCTCATTGGCCTCCACCGCGCTTTGATACTTTGCCAGCTTTTTCTTAAACACCGCCAGATCGGCGTCATTGAGCGCCTGATCGGATTCCACGCGCAGAGTGGTGGTGGCGATCACCTCAGCCTTGAGATTCGAATTGATGACGGGAATTACTTTGACCAGCTTCTTCCCCGTTTTTTCGGAGTGGATCGGCTCGTCCTCGAAGTAAGCGTATTTGGGCTTGGCGAGCACATAGATCACCGCTTGCAAAGTGCTCAAGTCGCCTGGCGTGCAGGCGCCAGCCCGGCAAAAGACAATTTCGGCGCGCTTATCGGCGGTCGCCGTGAGTTCGAACTCGTTGGGCTTTTGCGCGGGAGAACCCGTGGCGCTGGCTGTGGCCGAGCCCGCCGTGGCTGCGCCTGCGCTGACACTAGCGGTTGCCGTGCCCGCGGTGGCGAGCGGGATCTGCGGCTTAAGCTGCTTCGCCACATCGTCCGCATTGGCCGGAGGAACGTAGATACCCGTGATGGCTCCTCCCAACGAGCAGGTGGGAGCGGGCGGTACCCAACCAACCTGGCCGGCGCTCGTCGAGACTGGGCCGGAAAGGCGGGTGATTTGCAATCCTGCCTGGATACAAAAGAACGGAAGCGGATATACGGTCTGCACTTTCACCGGCGCCGGTTCCGGCACTGGCGCCGGCGCTTGGCCGCGAGCGGCCTGCGCGAGGGCCTCCGCTAACGCCAGAAGAACGGCTGCATTCCTTGTGGTTTGAAGACGGATCATGAGACTCTCCTTGATAGCCCGAGTTCCGATCCGGCTATGGAATGCCGATCTGTTGCTTCACCAGCACCGGAAGATTTCCGTCGTTGGCGCACGTGTGATACCGGATTTGCGCATTCAACCGATTCACTGCCGGAGCGCCGCCCGACGCCGGAAAGCCGTCCGTCGGAATCTTCGCCAGAAGATCGTAGAGCATCAGGAACGGGCTGGTATCCGAGTCTTTGGCCGCACTTCCGAGGTCCTCGGGCTGAAGTGCGAAGTGAACCGTCAGGAGATTGGAGAGGTCAGCCTGGCAATTGGGGGCTGGAGACGGGGCCGGGTAGACCGCGCGGGCGAACAGCTTCCAGAAGGCATCGTCCGCTCTCGGCTGCGCGATCTTATAGTGTGCTTTGGCCTGAGAGGTGGGCGCGGCGGATAAAAGCTGCTTGAGCGCCTCGTCATCCTTGCCTTGGCCTTTCAGCTTCAATGCTTTTAGGCAGACCTCGGGGCTCGAGGTCCACTCCTGCCCCAGTTCGGTTTTCAGTGCAGTCGTCAAAGGGTCGTCGCCATAAGCAAACCACGGGCCCAATGCGATGAATAGCAAAACTTTGTGAAATTTCATGTCTCTTTCTCCTTTTCCTGTACCGGTCTCCCGCCTGGGAGCGCTTTTACCAACGGAAACCCACCGCCAGCGGCACGATGGCGGCGCCGCGGTTTCCAGCTAATCCTCGTAAGTAACGAGCTTCCATGAAAAGCATTGCGCTGCCCTGGCCGCCGAGGAGAACATTTACACCGCCACCCGCATCCACCGCGCCCGAATTGGCGCTGGGCTTTAGCAAAGAAGGCGGGGCCGGCTGGAATAAAACGCCTTCATTGGCCGTTCCCGTGAAGTCGATCGAGCGTTCCAACCATCCGAATCCGCCCAGGGCATACCAACTCCAGCGGGTGTTGATCACGTACCGGAATGTGGGGTCGAACGTCGCACTGTAGAATCGCGCCTTGGCGGCGGTTATGGTTTGCGCCGTCCCCGTTGACGTAGTGCCAGTAGTCGTCGTGGTGGGCATGTTCATCAGCGACTGATTGAGGGCGTGCTGGGTGACTCCCAAATGCTCGAAGAGAAGGTTTCCGTTGAAGTACAGGCGCCATTTTCGATGGTGTGACCATTGCGTCACGCCAAACCCGCCGCTTCCCATCAGGTCCCATCCGCCCCGGTATCCCTGATCGATGGCGGGAGCGGCCGAGCCCCCGAATCCGATGGTAACGGGCCGGTAGTTAATATCCTGCGCATGAACTTCTGAGGGCTGCACCGCCAGCGCCGCCCAGAATATTCCAAGCGGAATCCACCTGTGCCGCAATTTTCCACAAATGCCGGGGAAGAACATCTGCACCTCTATACGGATAAGCGATTTTTCGCCGCAAACCGGGACAGATTTCCCGCAAATTTCCGCAAAAAATTCAAGGAAGTCTCGCCAAGCCCCGGTGGTGAAGCAAGAAGCGACTAAGCTGTTAAAGGATGCGATTCGCTACGTCGCGCCGCCGCGCAGCGCCGCGAGCATCTGTGGATCGGCGCGTACCTGATCGGATTCCAGCCACTTGGAATCAACCGTTGCCCCGGCAGACACCAGGAGGGCCACTATCTCACGCTGCCGCCCGTGGTTCCCGGCAGGCGGATTGTAACAACCGTGGATCGCCCATCCCAGGGGCGACGATTGGTACTTTTCGTCTTTGAGGTTTACATCGGAGACTTCGATCAGCCGTTGCGCCAGTCGATCTTCGCCAAGCAGAGCGGCCCAATGAAGCGCGGTTTCTCCGAACGATCCCCGCAATGGCGCCCTGGCCCCCGCTTCGAGCAGGCGGAGACCCACGTCCTCGGCCCCTAAGCTCGCGGCTCCGATGAGCGGCGAGTCGCTTTTTCCTCTCTTGCCGTCCTTCTGAAAATCGACGTCGGCGCTGGCGTGGATTAGAGCATCGATCAGGGCAAGTTCTTTTCCCTTTGCCAGCGTCCCCTCAAAGAGCATATCCGAGACGTAGTGCAGCGGATGCGTAAGGACGCAGTCATTCGTTCCCCAGCGGATCAGCGCGTTGGCTCCCGACGCATCCTCAGCGAGCAGGCGGCGTAACGTGTCCACGTCGCCGTTTCTGATCGCAGTTTTCACATCCATAACATTAGTACACCCCTACCTCAGTTGACGTCGTACGTGTGGATCTCCTGGCCCTCCAGATACTTGTCGAACCAGGCCACGATGTGCTGCAACCGCTCGACGCGATGCACCGGCTTGCCGGAGCGCGATAGCTCGTGCGACTCGCCCGGAAACCGCACCATCACCACCGGCTTCTTCAGATACTTCAGCGCGCGGAACATCTGCTCGCCGCCCGCGCCCGGGGGCGTGCGGAAGTCGGACTCGCCCTCGATCAGCATCAGCGGCGTGGTGATTTTGTCCACGTAGGTGATGGGCGACCGTTCCTTGAAATCGGCTTCCTGCTCCCAGGGCGCGCCGCGGAACCAGAACGGCGTGAACAGCGTGAAATCGGCGGTATACCAGAAGTCGCGCCAGTCGGCGATGGATCGCTGCGAAACGGCGGCCTTGAAACGGCGTGGTGTGGCCGATGGTCCAGTTGGTCAGCACGCCGCCGCCGCTGCCGCCGGTGACGCCGAGCTTGTCGGGGTCCACCCAGCCGCGCGCGATCAGTTCGTCGACGCCCGCCATCAGATCTTTGAAATCGTCGCCCGGGATAGGCGTACTGAATGATGTTGCCGAAGTCCTGCCCGTAGCTGGTGCTGCCGCGCGGATTCGGGATACAGCACCACGTAGCCCTTGGCGGCCATCCACTGGAATTCATGGTCGAAGGTGTAGCCGTAGGCGGAGTGCGGGCCGCCGTGGATATCGAGGATCAGCGGATACTTCTTGCCCGGCTCGAAATCGGGCGGACGCTGCACCCAGGCCTGGATGCGCCGGCCGTCGAAGCTCTTGTACCAGATGGTTTCGGGCTCGGTGAGGTTGAGCTTGGCGAACAACTCGTCGTTGACATGCGTGAGGCGTTCGAGATGGCCGGACGCGCCGTCGATCAGGAACAGATCGCCGATGTTGGTGGGCGTCGAGATCAGGACGCGGCCTTCGATCCATCGGGCGTGGCGCTGTAGGAGAAGACGTCTGTGATCGCCGCTGGTGAGCGGTTCCACTTTGCCGGTTTCGGCGTCGATGCGCTTCAGGTTGGCGCGGCCTTCTTCGGCGGAGTCGACGAAGATGCTGCGGCCATCCGCGCTCCAGTACGGCTTCGATGGAGCCGACGCCGCGCGGCGGCGCCTGGTCGCCGCCCACGCCGCCGCCGATATCGAAATCGTAAGCGGCGGTCAGGTTCCTGGGCGTGGAGCCGGGATCGAGCGGCGGTGACGAAAAGATCCGGCTGGCTGTAGGAGCGCTGCGGCACGTCCGCGCCGTGATTGATGGAGCCGATGAAGGCGATGTGGCTGCCGTCGGGACTGAGCGAGATGGCGTGAATCGGGCCATCGATCGCGGCGACTTTGGCGATATCGCCGCCGGCCGCGTTGACCGCATAGATCTCATCGTGCGGCGGCTCGTAATAGGGCTCGCGCACGCGGTCGGAAGTGAAGTAGATCTTGCGAGGCCGTCGCGCGACCAGACGATGTCCGACTCGCTGAACTCGCCGGTGGTGACCTGTTTGGCTTTCTGCGGGCCGGCGAGACGCTTCCGGGCACGGCGACGGTCCAGATGTGGCTGGGCCGGTCCGGATCGTAGATATCCTTCGCCGTTCATGCGGTAGCCGGCTTTAACGATCACGCGGACATCGCTCTCCTCTTCATCCTTGTCCTTTATCCTTCGTCCTTTTTCTTGTCGAAGTCCTTGGGAAGCGTGGTGGACAGGAACGCGATGGAGCTGGCCGTCCGGCGCCCAGCCGAGGCCGCCGGCGCCTTTCGGAATATCGGTGAGCGGGCGCGCTTCGCCGCCATCCATGGAGAGCAGATAGATTTGCGGCGGCTGCGGCTTGCCGTCTTTGTCCTTTTGCTCGGGCGCGCGCAGGAAAGCGAGCGTGCGGCCGTCCGGCGACCAGCGCGCACCGGAATCGTGCGGGCCGGAGGTCAGCTGGCGCGCGGGCGCCGCCCGCGCGAGGGAATGATCCACAGCGACGTTTCGTAGTTATCGTGTTTGGCATTCACGGTGACCAGCGTGTAGACGATCTTCGCGCCGTCCGGCGAGATTTGCGGCGAGGCGATCCAGCGGAAGGCGTAGAGATCGGTCTCGGTGATGGGGCGTTTGTGTCGGCGGCTAATGCGCAGCGAGGCGACGGCGATGGCCAGGACGGACAGAATACGGATTGCGCAAGTGCATAAGGAGCATTAAGAGCACAGGACGGGCTCCGGCACATCCCGCACGTTGGCGGCGTCTAAGTCCTTTATGGAAACGTTTTGGATGGATCTGAAGCACGCCGTTCCGCATGCTGCGCCAGAGTCCCGGTTTTACCGCCACCGCGATATCCGCGCTGGCGCTGGGAATCGGCGCGAACACCGCCATTTTTTCGGTCATCAACACGGTGCTGCTGAAGCCTCTGGCCTTCCCCGATCCGGACCGCATCGTCACGCTGATGACCAGTACTCCGCAAGGCGGTTTTCCGGGCGCCTCGGTGCCCAAATACAACACCTGGCGGCGGCAAACGCAGGTGCTCGAAGACGTCACCGCCTACGACACCGGCGGGCCGGGGCTCAATCTCAGCGGAGGCGACCGCCCCGAGCAGCTCAAGGGCATCCACGTTTCCTATGAATTCTTCCATCTTTTCGGCGCGCAGGCCGTCGTTTGGCCGCACCTTCACGGCCGAGGAGGACCGCCCGCGCGGCGGCAACGTCATCGTGCTCTCGAACGGCCTGTGGCAGCGCCGTTTCGGCTCCGACCCCGGCATCGTGGGCAAGGCGCTGACCCTCGGCGGCGAATCCTACACCGTCATCGGCGTGCTGGCCCCGGCTTCACTTTCGATCCCCTCCCGGATCTCTACCTGCCATTCCAGGCCGATCCGGACAGCACCAACCAGGGGCACTTACTTCCGGGCCGCCGCGCGCCTGAAGCCGGGCGTTTCGTTGAGCGCCGCCAAGGCCGCCCTCAACCTGGCCGGCGAGGAATTCAAGCGCCGGTACCCGGGCGCGATGGATCGCAAAATGAGCTTCACCGTGGAGCCCATGCAGCAGCTTCTGGTCCGCAACGTGCGCACGGCGCTCTATCGTTCTGCTGGGCGCGGTCGGCTGCGTGCTGTTGATCGCCTGCGCCAACGTCGCCAGCCTGCTGCTGGCGCGCGCCACCGATTCGCGCCCGCGAGATCGCCATCCGCTCCGCCATCGGCGCGGGCCGTGGCCGCATCGTCCGCCAACTGCTGACGGAAAGCGTGCTGCTTTCGCTGATCGGCGGCGTGCTGGGCCTGGCGATCGGCGCGCTGGGCGTGCGCGCGCTGCTGGCCGTGAACCCCGGCAACATTCCGCGCATCGGTCCGGATGGCGCCGCCGTCACGCTCGATTGGACGCGTGCTGGGCTTCACGCTGCTGCTGTCGCTGGTCACCGGCATGCTTTTCGGTCTGGTTCCCGCGATGCAGGCTTCGCGCGCGGATCTCAACATCACGCTCAAGGAAACCGGCGCGCGCGGCGGCTCCGGGCTGCGGCAGAACAAGGCGCGCGGGCTGCTGGTGATGGTCGAGATGGCGCTGGCGATGGTGCTGCTGGTGGGCGGCGGGCCTGCTCATCCGCACGTTCTCGGCGCTGCACAGCGTGGCGCCCGGCTTCGATCCGCACAACGTGCTGACCATGGATACGTCGCTCACCGGGAGCGCATTTCGATCGGACCGCCGCCATCGCCCTGATGACCCGCCAGGCGCTCGACCGCATTCACGCCATTCCCGGCGTGGAGGCCGCGGCCGCCACTTCCTATCTGCCGCTCGAGGGCGGCCTGGGGCTGGGATTCATCATCGAAGGGCGCCCGCTGACCAACGGGCAAGGGCACGGCGGCGCCGGCTGGAACTACGTCACGGCGCGCTTTTTCGATGTCTTCAAGATTCCCGTCATGCGCGGCCGCGCTTTCACCGAACGGGACGATCGCGGCCGCGCCGCCGGTAGTGGTCATCAACCAGGCCCTGGCCAGGAAGTATTGGAAGAAAGGTGAAGACCCGATCGGGCACAGGCTGATCATCGGCGCCGGCATGGGTCCGGATTTCGCGCAGCCGCCGCGCGAGATCATCGGCATTGTGGGGGACGCGCGCGATGGCGGGCTGAACAGCGACCCTCAGCCGGCGACGTTCGTGCCGCTGGCGCAGGTGGGCGACGCATACATGGCGCTGAACAACCGCTTCATGCCGCTGAGCTGGGTGGTGCGCACCAAGGTCGCGCCTTTTTCGGTATCGGCGCCGATTCAGCGCGCGTTTCAGGATGCGGCGGACCTGCCGGCGGCGCACATCCGCAGCATGGACCAGATCGTGATCGGGTCCACCGCGCGCGACCAGTTCAATACGCTGGTGCTGGGCATCTTCGCGGCGTGGCGATTCTGCTGGCGTCTATCGGCCTGTATGGTCTGATGGCGTATTCGGTGGAGCAGCGTACGCTGGAATTCGGCATCCGGCTGGCGCTGGGCGCGGATTTTCCGGCGCTGCGGAACATGATCGTGCGGCAGGCCATGACGCTGGCCGGGGCGGGGATCGTGGTCGGGCTGGGCGGCGGCTTACGGGCTGACGCGCCTGATGGCCAGCCTGCTGTATCAGCGTGAAGCCGACCGATCCGGTGGTATTCGGATCGGTGACGGTGGTGTTCGCCGGCGTGGCGTTTCTGGCGAGCTATCTGCCGGCGCGGCGGGCGTTGCGGGTGGATCCGGTGGTGGCGCTGCGGTGGGACTGAAGTCGCGCGCGGGCTGAAGCCCGCCTTCGACTTCTGATACGCCGCTCGAAGCCGGCCATGATCTCAAACAGCGGATAATCGGCTGTACCTGTATTTATACCATCGTATGTACAAGTGCGCTTCGAATGGGATGAAGGCAAGAGCCGCCAAAAACACCGCAAACGGGCGTGGCTAACAACCTTCTGCTTGTCTGCTACACGTGGGCCGAGGGTAAAGCACCGCACTGAAGGGAATCGTTACTATTATGGCTATCGTCCGTTATGAGCGCAAGCCTGGCGACCCGCTTACGCGTCGGCAGAAGAAAAACATAAAGCGGGTCGCAGAAATCAAGGATGAAGATATCGACTTCTCGGACATCCCCGAATTGACCGATGAATGGTTCGCGCGTGCGGCGCGGGGTAAGTTCTACCGGCCTGTCAAAGAGATCGTATCGATCCGCCTGGATAAGGACGTGTTGGCGTTCTACAGGAGCCAAGGTGCCGGTTACCAGACGCGCATCAACGATACTTTGCGCGCGGCGATGCAGGCCGCGCTTTCGGCAGGGCGGAAAACGCGGCGGTGACTGATCCGTCTATCGGGGATGGGACGTGGCAAATCGGAAATTTTGCAGACCTGCTAAGTCTCGCGTATAGCCGAGCACATCGGTGCTACGTTGCGTGGACCAGGGTTGTCGAGCTGAGTTTGGAGGCTGGCTTCAGGATAAATGAGCCATGAGCGGCGGGGAAATTGTCGGATAGCACCAGGTACTCCAGCCTGTAGCGGCCCCTAACGTCAATTCGCGAAAAAGTTTCCTCCAGTCCAAAATAGCGTTCGGAAACCGCAACGTGGTCGTGCAGTCGACTCGAATACTAAACGCGTCGAACCGGCGAGACTTGCCCGGCGGGATATTCGCATTTGGCGGAATATAACCCTCCCACTTCAATTCGAACGTGTGCGGGTTGGGGATCTCCTCGCCCGTATCAAGATTCGTCGCTCGTTCCAGGGTTGCCCATAACGTACTGGAGCAGTCCCTCCAACTTTACTCCGGACTCTCGGAAGGCCAGGACCTCCACTTCGAGGTATGACGCCACCGCGAGTCTCTTGGTGGGAGAAGAGCGACCCCCGCTGATTGTCCTTATTCTCCAACTGCTCTCGTTTGAAATCTACGAAAATGAAGTACTCCGACGCGCGGAGCTTTTCAAAGATGCGCTCCTTTATGCCTTTGAGCGTTTGTTCCTCTATGGCGACAAACGTTTCGAAACCCAGCTTCTCAAGCCTCTTCCTGATAGCGGCAGCGGTCGCTCGCTCGTCTTTCCTCTGTCCGCAGACTGACGAATATACGAGCGCGCAGGGTCTTTTGATTCCTTGGCATTTCAGATATTCACTTCAGTAACGGTTCTGGTGTTCCTCAAACGCGCCCAATTGAAAGAAGGATCATGCCGGTATTAGCACTCCTTAATACCTTCGCCGCTTAACGCCACGATTGTCTTGTGCGATGGCGTGTAATTTATTGCAAGGATTGCGAGCAACCACAATGTAGAGTTCGCTCAACGGTGGCCTCCCTGATGGTTCCAATTTGGCACTGTCCTATCCGGGTTACTCGGTCATCAGGCTCAGGAACCACGGTTCAAACGATGTGGCTTCTTGCTTGTTTCGAATCGGCTTGCCATCCTTTATCAACACCACGCTCTGGATGTCGCCGTCGGGGAAACTTTTTCGCGTGAGAACCCGACCACAAAGAACGGTATCTTCGAGCGCATCGTACACATGGTCGGATTCCAATACTTTCCCCATGTTTGGCGAGATCCCATGCACGTTAACGAGGCACTTGTTTAGCTTCTTGTTGTAATGGGAAGTATATGATGTGATCTGGCTTAGATCGTGCTCGTCTTTCCAATCGTGGCGGCTCCAAAACTTTTCGGAGGCCTCGGAACAGAACTTCGAGTACTTCAATTCTTCCATCCGAGGATCGAGGGCGGCTTTTTGTGCCGTTGTTGGGGCAGCCCCATGCTAACACCGGAGAGGTCCGCCCAACACCCGCCCTTCACATGGCCGAATAGCGTGGGTTTCAGCAAGCCGGCAGGCAGCGTACCGCTGTTGACGGGCACGAACAGGCGGTCGGCGCGCGGCGAATTTGCGTGGATGGCTTTAGCGATCAGTTCCTTGCCGGTGCCGGTTTCGCCTGTGATCAGGATAGTTGAGCGGCTGCTGGCCACCTGCCCCACCAGGTCGACCAGACGAAGCCTGCGGCCGGCTCTTGCCGTCCGCCGCAATGACCACACTATCCTGGGAAGCGATGCGTTGAGTAGGGTATAATTGTTTCTCTAGGTAACATTAACCTATGTATGGCGTGGTCACCACGAAATCGTTCGATAAGGCCCTTGCCAAGCTCCCGCTGAATTGGCAGCGGCGGATCGTCGCCAAGGTCAAAGATGTCGCGGCGGACCCCTACGCTCCGAACAACAACCTGGGGAAATTGCAGGGCCGCGATGGATACAAGCTCAGGATTGGGAATTGGCGCGTCATTTACGATCTGGATGACGACCGCCGCGTAATACAGGTTTTGGAAGTCGGGCCGAGAGGAGGAATCTACTGATGCGAATCGAGAAAGTCGTCCGGCGCGGCAAGGAGTTCGCCATACTGCCGATGGACAGTTTGCAGAAACTGATGGACGCGGCGGAAATGCTGGCGGACGTGAGGGCTTATGACGCAGCGAAGGGGCGGCTCGCACGCGGCGAAGATGAGTTGATCCCGCTGGAGATTACGGAGCGCCGCTTAGCCGGGGAAAGTACTATCAAGATATGGCGGGAGCATCGGGGAATGACGCAGGAGAATCTCGCGAAGGCGTCGGGAGTTTCCCGGCCAATGATCGCCGCTCTTGAGGCCGGGCACAAGAGGGGAGGGATTGCCACATTGAAAAAGCTGGCTGGGGCCCTTAAGATCGATCTCGATCATCTGGCGTGATCCTGCGAGCGCAGAGACGGCCCAATCGTGGACTTCGAGGTGGCAGCGCTGGTGCAGGACCGTTTCGTGAGCAGTGATTAATCCGGCTGGCCAGGCCCACAAGCTATTCCGACTTCTTCGGTATCTTGATATCCAGCCGCTTGATCTTCTGATTCAGCGTAGACAGCGGCACGTGCAGGCCCGCGGCGGCCTCCGTCTGGCTGCCGCCGTGCTGCTCCAGCCGCTCCGATAATGATGCGCCGCTCGAAGTCGGCCACGATCTCGAACAGCGAAGCGTCGGCCGGCAGCGCGCCGCCTTCTCCGCGCCGCAGGCGGATGCCGCTCGATTGTAAGCAGGTGATCGGGCAGCACGTCCAGCGGCACGGCCGGATCGGTGGCCAGCACCACGGCGCGCTCCACCGCGTTTTCCAGTTCGCGCACGTTGCCCGGCCAGTTATGCTCCATCAGGATCTGCATCACCTCCGGCTGGAACGACAGCAGCGAATTGCCTTGCGCGTCCAGGAATTTTTCGTTTTCGCGGCAATACTTGGTGAAGAAGTGCTTCACCAGCGCGGGGATGTCTTCCTTGCGCTCGCGCAAGCGGCGGCAGCACGATGTTGATCACGTTCAGCCGGTAATACAGATCCTCGCGGAAAGTGCCCTCCTCCACGCGCTTCTTCAGATCGTCATTGGTGGCGGCCAGAATGCGCACGTCCACGCGCACGGCTTCGGTGGCGCCCAGCGGGATGAACTCCTTTTCCTGGATCACGCGCAGCAGCTTGGCCTGCATGTCCGGCGAAATGGTGCCGATCTCGTCGAAGAAAATGGTGCCGTGGTCGGCCACTTCGAAATAGCCCTTCTTGGTGTGGATGGCGCTGGTAAAGGCGCCCTTCACATGGCCGAACAGCGTGGATTCCAGCAGGTCGGCGGGCAGCGAGCCGCTGTTCACCGGCACGAACATGCGGTCGGCGCGCGGCGAATTGGCATGGATGGCCTTGGCGATCAGTTCCTTGCCGGTGCCGGTTTCGCCGGTGATCAGGATGGTGGAGCGGCTGCTGGCCACTTGCCCCACCAGGTCGAGCAGGCGCAGCATGCGATCGCTCTTGCCGATGATGTTGGGGAAGCTGTAGCGCTGCTTCAGCGCGCGCTTCAGATGGGTGTTCTCGTATTCCAGGCGCCGCTTGGAGATCATGCGGTCGATCTCGATCAGCAGCTTCTCGTTATCCCAGGGCTTGGAGAAATAATCGTTGGCGCCCAGCTTCAGCGCCTCCACGGCGGCTTCGACCGAGCCGTAGGCCGTGATCATGAAGATGGGGGTTTCGCGGTCGCGCTCGCGAACGTCGCGCAGCACGTCCATGCCGGAGCGGTCGGGCATCATCAGGTCGAGCAGCACCAGGTCGTAGGCGCGCGATTCGATTTTGCGCAAGCCCTCGGTGCCGTTTGCGGCGAGATCCACGCTGTAGCCTTCCAGGCTGAGGAGCGTGTCCAGGCCTTCGCGGATATCCATCTCGTCATCCACTACCAGCACGCGGCCTTTGTCTGCGGCGATGAGCTGATTCGGGTGCGGTCATTTCAAGCGGCATTCACGGGTTGCCTTGGGGAGGACAGCATGGCAGCCTGTGCTGCCGCGGTCCTGGACCAGGGCAGCCGCAGCTGGAAGCGGGTGCCGCCCTGGCGGCTGGATACTTCAATGGAGCCTTTGTGTTCCTGAATGATTCCGTAGGTCACCGCCAGGCCCATGCCGGTGCCTTTGCGGGTCCCCTTGGTGGTGAAGAACGGATCGTAGATGCGCTGGATGTGCTCGGGCGAAATGCCGTGGCCGGTATCGGAAACATCCACGCGCGCGCCGGATTCCTCGGCCCAGGTGCGCACCGAAAGCACGCCCCCGCCATCCATGGCGTCGCGCGCATTCAGGAACAGATTCAGAAAGACCTGCTGCAGTTTGCCGGCGTTGCCGTGCACGGGCGGCAGGCCATCGGCCAGATCCAGCTTCACTTCCACGCCCACCTTCTGAATCTGATGTTCGAGCAGCGACATGGTTTCGCGGACCACCTTGTTCAGGTCCACATCGCCGAACGAAGTGGTGGAGGTGCGCGAGAAATTCAGCAGCGAGTTGACGATTTCGCTGGCGCGGAAAGTCTGCTTGGCGATCTTGTCGAGCAGGATGGATTTCTGATCGTCGTTGGCCACCTGCTTGGCCAGCATCTGCGCGTAAGTGGAGATCACCGCCAGCGGCGTATTCACTTCGTGCGCCACGCCCGCCGCCAGCAGGCCGATGCTGCTCAGCTTGTCGGCCTGCACCAGGCGCTGCTCCAGTTCGGCGCGGTCGGTCACGTCGTCGAAAATGATCAGGCGGCCGATCTGTTCGAAATCTTTGGAGACCAGCGGCGCGATGGCCACGTTTAGCGTGGAGCGCGCGCCGTTCTGGGGAGCCATTGCCGTTAATGGGGACCGTCATGACTGGCGCAACGCGGACAGCGCCGTCGGGTGCAGCACGAACTTATAGATGTGGTGGATGCCGGTCTGGCCGCGCACGCGCTCGAACTGCTCCGCCAGGTCGGCGGGGAACAGTTCCGCCAGCTTGCGGCCGACGGCGGATTGCCGCGGAATTCCGGTGAGCTTTTCGATCTGCGTGTTCCAGCTTTCCACGCGGTCTTCCAGGTCGGCCGCCAGGATGCCGACGTTGATGGATTCGACGATATTTTCGCTGAACTCCTTCAGCCGCTCGTACTCTTCCACTTTGCGTTGCAGCGAGCGGTAGAGCGTGGCGTTCTCGATGGCGATCCCCACATAGCCGGAGATGGTGGCCAGCAGCTCCACATCCACGGTGGAGAGGAAATCGCCGTCTTCGGTGCGGCTCACGCCCAGGTAAGCGATGGTCCGCCCGCGCACGGTGCAGGGCAGATAGTAAGTAAGATCCAGATCCGCGATGGCGGCGCCGCACGGAGGGCGGCCAACTGCGCGATACCGCGTCCAGTTGATGCCGCGTGCGCTCGAAGAAGATATAGGGCTGCGGCAGGTCCCAGTTCAGAAAGCTCAGATCCAGTTGATCGGGGGTCAATTCCGGCGGCCGGCGCCGCGCGCCCATGGACATTTTCAGGCGGAAAGCGGGCGTGTCGTCCGGGCGCTCCTCGGCCAGGAACACCGCCATGTGGCGGATCGAGAGGGTCTTGAGCAGGCGGTCGCACACCGAAGTCAGCATGGCGTCCAGATCGGTTTCCGAGTTCAGCTCGCGGGCGAACTCCACCAGCGTGCGCCGGTAATCGTAGCGGTCCCGATAGAAGTGCTTGTCCAGCCGCTCCTGAATCCAGTTGCGGATGGGCTGGAACAGGAACGCGGCCACCAGCATCACCGCGATCAGGCCGGTGTTGCCCACATCCTTGAAATTCTTTTGCACCAGGCTGCCGAGCGAGAAGACGATGCCGTAGAATGCCGCCAGCACGCACACCGTGGCCAGCGTGTAGGCGTATCCGCGCCGGAAGAGGATATCGACATCCATCAGCCGGTAGCGCGCGATGGCGTACGCCAGCGTCAGCGGGATGAGCCCCAGCGACAATACCGAAAGCCGCATGTATTGGTTGGGCAACATCCCCAGCGCATAGGGCGCCACGTACAGGACGGCGAAGGGCAGGATTCCGCAGAAGGTGCCGTTGCGCAGCCATTTCAACTGCTGCCGCACGATGGGGTCTTCGGCTTTGCGGTATTCGCGGCTCAGCACCAGCCCGCCTAGCAGGTAAGGAAGCACCAGCGCGGCCTGCCAGATGCGGTCGAGCATCCAGCGCAGTTCGAGCAGCGAGATGCCGATCCGCAGGGTGCCCGAAGTGACCGCCAGCCAAAGCAGCGAAGAGCAGCGCGGGCGGCACATACAGCAGCGCCACGCGCAGCTTCGAACGGAACCAGCGCGCGCTCCGGAAAGGTCAGGCAGAAATGCAGGAAAATGGCAGGGGCGAGCAGGCCGGCCGCCACGTTGCAAAAGTAAATGACTTTATCGAAACCGTTCAGCTTGCCGGTGTAGTGGAAGCAGAAGAAGATGAACGAAACCAGGCACAGGATATAGAAATGGCGCGCTTTATGGGCGCTGCCCCGGCGGAAGTAGACGAATAGCCCGATCAGCAGATAGGCGGCGCCCACCAGGTATTGATAGGAGACGGCGGAATCCAGCGGCTCTTCGCGGACGTACAACGGCGGCCTTGAACTCGACGCCATTCCGGTTGGCCGTATAATCGGCCTTGTTCCAGGCGCCCACCGCCGCCAGAATTTGGGGAACGTCGGTGGCTTTGGCGGTGGCGGCGCCGTTGATCTTGAGCAGGGTGTCGCCGTTTTTGAGACCGGCTTTGGCGGCCGGCCCGTCGGATTCGATGTGCAGGGCCTCCACGCGGCTGCCCGCGATCGACCCAGACCGCGCCATCGTCGGCCAGGCGGAACTTATGCTGTTGCTGGAAATTGATGATGGCGGACGCAGCCGCGGCGATAGTCAGGATGGTCAGGATCGCGGTTGAGAGCTGAAATTTGAGTTCCTGAAACATTCGCACAGCCAGCACGCCGCCGCCCAGGGGGCGTTCGGGCACACTATACCCAGAGCGTCCATTTAGCACGTTTCATGCCAGCTGTTATCGTCATAGTAGTAGATTTTTGTTGCACTTACAAGCGAAGAGGCGGTGCGGAATTCAGAAATCGGGAGAAGCCGCTATGCGAAAGTGTAATATAAGAGAATCGGCTCCCGCTTCTTAGATTTTCGTTTTTCCGTAGCGTTTCCGCATCCACTCCACGAACGCCGGCGGGGCGCTCATGGTGGACAGGCGGCTCTGGCGCACCAGCGCCCAATCGCCGAACAGCGCGCTTTCCTTGATCTCTCGCAAGAGGGTAGGCGGCTCCAGCCGGGCGACGAACTCGAAGTCCACTACGGTGAGCTTGGCGTCCTTGGGGTCCGGCCGGGGTGCGAGAGGCCACTTTCGCCAGGCCGACGACGCACGCGTCGCCCATGCTGTGATAAATGAACACCCGGTCGCCGGGCGCATCTCCCGAATGGCGCGCAGCGCTTGCGGGTTGCGCACGCCATCCCAGACGGTCTTGCGGTCTCGCGCCAGGTCGTCGATGGAATAGGTCTCTGGGTCCGTTTTCGCCAGGAAGTAGTTCATTTCCCGCATCGTACCACTACAATGCGTGAGTTGGCGCACCGCTCGGAGCCTGGAGAAATACTCAACGGCGCTCGAGATTGCTGTAAACTAGATGGTACGAATGTGCACCGCCACTTGTGTGCAAGTTTCTCTGGCTCTGGCATTTTGCGGTGTGCTGGTGGCCCAGCAGCCTGCCGCACCCGCCTCGCAGCCTCCGCCGGCCCAAGCTGCCACTGCCGACACCGAGCCGGCCAAAACGCCTGCGCCCTCGGCCACGGCGCCGCCCGCGGCGCCCGTCGACCCGAAAGCTTATGTGATCGGCGCGGAGGACGTGATTTCCATCAGGGTCTGGCGGGAGCCTGAGAATTCGGGGACGTTTAACGTGCGTCCGGACGGCAAAGTGTCCGTACCCCTTTTGGGCGAGATCCAGGCCGCCGGCCTGACTCCCGAGCAGTTGAGCGCCAACATTTCCACAGGCTTGCAGAAGGTGATGGTGCACCCCGAGGTCACGGTCGGGGTGGAAAAGGTCAACAGCAAGAAATACTTCATCCAGGGGGAAGTCAACAGGCCGGGATCCTACTCGCTGGTCATCGACACCACGGTGCTCGAAGCACTGGTGAATGCCGGCGGTTTTCGCGAATTCGCCAACACTAAGAAGATCGTCATTCTGCGCGGCAGCGAGCGGCTGAAATTCAACTATCACGAGGTTACCAAGGGTAAGAAAATGGAGCAGAACATCCTGGTGAGACCCGGCGACCAGATCATCGTGCCATGACGAGACGTGATGCCCGTGAAGCGGGCCGGATCCGCTGCCGATTCTAAGAAAGAGAGTTTTTCGGATTTATGGTACCCCAGCAAGGATACGTCAGTGTTTCCCGGCGTCCGCCGGATATCGAAGACTATATCGACATTCTGCGGCGCTATCGCTCCTGGATCGTGGGACCCACCTTCGCCGGGCTGGTGATCGCGGTAGTGGTAGCGTTCCTGTGGCCCGACACGTTCATCTCCAAGGCGGTGATGCGCATCACGCCGCAACAGATTTCCGAGCGCCTGGTGCCCAGCAACATCAGTACGCAAATGGCCGAGCGGCTGTTGGCCATGCAACAGCAGATCGAGAGCCGTACGCAATTGCAGGAGCTGATCCAGCGGCCTTCGCTCAACCTGTACCCCAAGGAACGCCAGCGGAAACCCATGGAAGACGTGATCGACGAGATGCGCAAGGCCATCACCATCACCTTGCTGGATGTGTCGTCTGCCGGGCCGCAGCAGCATATCGCATCGGCATTTGAGATCGAATTCAAATACGCCGACAAATACAAGGCGCAAGCGGTGGTGCGGGAACTGGTTTCCAAGTTCACCGAGGAAACCAACAACCAGCTTCGCCAGCAGGCCAACACCACCACGCAATTCCTGAACGATCAGCTCAAGTCGGCCAAGGACAACCTCGATACGCTGGACGCGCGAGATGACCAAGTTCAAGATGGAGAACGCCGGCCGGCTTCCGGATGAGTTGCAGTCGAACCTGCAGGCCGCCAATACGCTGGAGATGAGTTTGCAGGCCATCAATGAGAGCATCAACCGGGACGCGCAGGACAAAATGATGCTGGAGACGCAACTGCAGAATTTGCAGCAGGAGCAAACCTTTATCGGCTCCAACCTGGAGCAAACGTCCAGCCGGGAGGCGGTTAAGAACGAACACCTGATCCAGTTGAACAACCGGATCATGGAGTTCGAAGGACAGCTCTCGGCGAAACGCCAGACCTACAGGGAAGACCATCCGGATATTCGCAGCCTGGAGGCCCAGTTGGGCGTGCTCAAGAAGCAGCGCGACGATCTGGAGAAGGAAGAGACCAGCGCGGCGGCCAAGGCCGGCGCGCCCAAGAAATTCGTGAATCCGCAGGTGGCCGAGTCGCTCGAAAGCCTGAAAGCGCGGGCGGCCAGCGTGCAATCCCAGATTCAGGCCCGCAATATGGAAATGGAACAGCGCGCCCAGCGGGCCAAAGAACTGCAGGCGGAAATCGCCCAGTACCGGGCGCGCATCGAAGCCATTCCCATCAACGAGACGAAATACGCCGCCCTGCAGCGCGATTACAGTCTGGCCAAAGCCAACTACGACGATATGTCCAAGCGAAAGGAAATGTCGGAAACGTCAAGCAACCTGGAAGAGCGCAAAGCCGGCGAGAACCTGGAAACTTTGGACCCGGCCTCTCTGCCGGAGCAAGCCGCGGAACCCAACCGGTTGCTGATTGCCGGCGCCGGCATGGGCCTGGGGCTGTTTTTCGGGGTGTTTATGGCAGGCGCCAAGGAGATGAAGGACACTTCCCTGAAGAATCTGAAAGACGTTCGCGCTTACACCAACCTGCCGGTGCTCAGTAGCATTCCGTTACTCGAGAACGCCCTGCTGGTGCGCCGCAAGCGCCGCCTGTTCTGGCTGGGCTGGTCCACTGCCATCATCGTAGGTACCATCGCGATGAGCAGTTCGATGTACTACTACTATTTCATGAAGAGTTGAGCATGCCGATCGAGCGGGGCGGGATCCGAAGGGGCGGCGCCGCGCTGGAGAACAAGATGAGCCGAGTACATGATGCTTTGCGCCGCGCCGAACAAGCCGGTGTCCTGAATCTGGAGCACGGAACCGCTCCGGCAGAGCCGCCCCTGGTTCTCGACCATGCCGCCCTCACGAGACGCGGCTGTGCCGCGGACGCACGAGAATGGCGACCGCGCACTCGCTCGAAGTGGCTCTGCCTGCCAGAGCCGCCCGGGAGCATCTTAGAGAATGTGCCGGAGGTTGCGTTTCAGCCCGCCCCGGAGTCGCACCTGCTCGATTTGCAGCGTTCGCACGAAACTCCCGCCGAGGAATTCCGCACTCTGCGCACGCGCCTGAATCACCTGCAGACGCTGCAGCCGCTGCACACCATCGTGATCAGCAGCCCATCGCCGGCCGAGGGCAAGACCTTCACCGCCGTGAACCTGGCGCTGGCCGAATCTCACTTATCGGAAAACCTGGTGCTGCTGGGAGATTTCGACTTGCGCCGGCCGCTGATCCACAATCTGTTCCAGGTGGATCGCGCGCCGGGACTGACGGATTATCTGATGGGCGAGGTGCCGCTTTCTAAGGCCCTGCGTAAGGTGGCGGGCATGAGCCTGTATGTGCTGCCGGCCGGTTCGCCCGTGCGGAACCCGCTCGAATTGCTCAATACCCGGCAGGCAAAAACACTATTCGAGGAGCTGCCGAAATTTTTCAACTGGGCCATCTTCGATACGCCGCCGCTGCTGTTTTCGGCGGACGCGAACTTGCTTTCCACCTTGGCCGACGGGACCATTCTGGTCGTCAAGATCGGCTCTACGACGTTCGACAATGTGACACGCGCCATGCAATCTCTGTGCGAGAACAACGTGCTGGGGATCGTGGCCAATGGCGCCCGCGCCTCGGAGCTGTACAGCAAATATACGTATTACTATTCGAAGGCTGAATAGCACCGCTCGATTCAGATAAGCTTCAGGCATGCTTCAGGCATGCTTCAGGCAAGCGCGGCGCGAAAACCATCCACCGCCTTGGTCAGACTCGCCACCTGATCGCCCAGCGGCAGATACTCCATCGTCAAATAACCGGCGAAGCCGGTCTTCTTGATGGCCTTGTAGATATTCGGATAATTCATCTCGCCGGTGCCCGGATCGTTGCGTCCCGGATTGTCGGCCACGTGGAACACGGCCACCTCGGGCGCGGCTTCGGTCAGCGTGCGGATCACGTTGCCCTGCTGCACTTGCTCGTGATACAGGTCGAACAGCAATCGCACGTGGGGGTTGTCCACTTCGCGGATCAGCTTGAGGCCTTCGGTGCAGGTATTCAAAAAGAAGCCTTTGTGGTTGATCAGCGAATTGAGCGGCTCCACGATCATGGTGAGCTGGGCCTCCGCCGCCAGGTCTCCAGCGCGTTTCGATCCCTTCGAGCAAGCTGGCGTATTGCTCGTCGTGCGTGCGGCCGGCGATGGCGTTGCCGCTCATCAGGATGATCTGCGGGATCTCCAGTTTCTCGCGCGAACCCGATGGCGTTGCGCACATCCGCCAGGAACGCGTCCCTCTGCGCCGGATCGACCATGGAAACCGGCCGCTTGCCCCAGTCCCGGGAGGCCATCAACGTATCCATTCCGAGGCCGAACGAGCGCGCCGTTTTGCGGATGCGCGCGACGTCCGCATCGCTCCACGCCGTATATTCGCCGATCAGCTCGACGGATTGGAAGCCCGCGCGGGCGGCCGTCTCCAGCTTCTCTTCGAAAGATCCCTTCAGCGTCCACAGCATCACGGAACTGGTGATCTTGGCTTTCGGCGGCGCGGTGGATTGGGATCTGGCGAGCGCGGCGCCGGCCAACAGCGCGGCGCCGGTTTTCAGCATCTCTCGGCGTTCCATATGCGATGAATGCAAGAATAACATGCGGGCGTTCCGGCGAAGCCCGCGGCGCTCCCGCCATGCTATTCTGGGCCAATAGTCTCGGAACGGGCGTTGGGCATGAGTGAATACAGCTTTACCACTCCTCACGGAATCGCCGTAACCCGCACGGCTTCGAAGACCCCTTTTCGCCGAGGCCTGCGGCATTTGCTCCGCGATCTGGATCTTTACCGTGGCATCTATCTTTCTTCCGGATACGAATATCCGGGACGCTACTCGCGCTGGGATATCGCCTCCACCCGCCCGCCGCTGGAGATCGTCTCCTACGACCGGCGGGTGGAGTTCCGTCCGCTGAGCATTCGCGGCGAAGTTCTCAATCAGATCCTGCTGCCGGTGCTCGAACGGCATCCGCACTGGGAATCGTTCGCCTGCGTGAATGGCGCGCTGGTCGGCCGCCTGAAGCCGCTGCCCGCGCTGTTCCCGGAAGAGGAGCGCAGCAAGCAGCCCTCGGCGTTTTCGATTCTGCGCGCGCTGATCGAGGAGTTCCGCGGCGAAGAAAACGCCGGCTGGCGCTGGCCGGCGCGTTCGGCTACGACCTGCTGTTCCAGTTCGAGCCGATCGAGAAGAAGCTGCCGCGGCACGGCCACAAGGATCTGCACCTGTTTCTTTGCGACGACATCTACCTGATGGACCGCAAGAAGGAGCAGATCGAACGCTACCAGTACGATTTCGAGCGCGAGGGGCTTTCGACGCTGGGCCTGGAGCGCACGGCTGAGCCCGTGCCTGCGCCGCCCGCGCGCGAGCCCGGACCCATCGTCTCCGACCACACGCCCGAAGAGTACATGGCCAACGTGGAGAAGGTGCGCGAGGGCATGCGCCGCGGCGATTACTACGAAGTGGTGCTGCGGCAGACGTTCCGCACGCCCTACTCGGGCAAGGCCTCGGAGCTGTTCGAGCGGGTGCAGCGCGCCAGCCCCAGCCCTTACGAGTTTCTGCTGCAGTTCGGCGAGGAGCAACTGGTGGGCGCGTCGCCGGAGATGTTCGTGCGCGTGGAAGGGCAGCGCGTGGAAACCTGCCCCATCGCCGGCACCGCGCAGCGCACCGGCGATCCGCTGCGCGATGCGGAGAACATCCGCGAGCTGCTGAAGTCCACCAAGGAAGAGTCCGAGCTGACCATGTGCACGGACGTGGACCGCAACGACAAATCGCGCGTCTGCGAGCCGGGCACCGTGAAGGTGATCGGGCGGCGGCTGATCGAATCGTACGCGGGCGTGTTCCACACGGTGGATCACGTGGAAGGTTTTCTGAAGGAAGGCTTCGATTCGCTGGATGCGTTCCTCAGCCACATGTGGGCGGTGACGTTGATCGGCGCGCCCAAGAAGGCCGCCGCGCAGGCCATCGAAGCCTGGAGAAGAATGCGCGCGGCTGGTACGGCGGCGCGGTGGGCATGATCTACGCTGAACGGCGACATCAACACCGGCATCCTGATTCGCACCACCTACTTGCGCGACGGCGTGGCGCGTTATCCGGCGGGCGCGACGCTGCTCTACGATTCCGTGCCGGCGATGGAAGAGCGCGAAGCCATCTGAAGGCCACGGGCTTTTTCCGCACGCTGGGCGCCGCGCCAGGGCGCCGCATCGGTCGCAGTGGAGGAGCCTGTGGGAGCGGGAGCGCGGCTGCTGCTGGTGGATAACGACGATTGCTTCATCCACACGCTGGCGAACTATGCGCGGCAGACCGGCGCCGAGGTGGTCACTTATCGCGCCGGATTTCCGCCGGAGTTGATCGCGACCGTCGCACCGCACCTGATTCTGATTTCGCCGGGCCCCGGGCGGCCCGCCGATTTCGGCGTACCCGACCTGGTGAAGCACGCGGTGCGCCTGGGCGTTCCGGTATTCGGCGTGTGTCTGGGATTGCAGGGCATCGTGGAGGCGTTCGGCGGCGAGCTGGGCGTGCTCGGCTATCCCATGCACGGCAAGCCGTCCTGGGTGCACAATCGCGGCGCGGGGGTCTTCGAGGGGCTGCCGCAGCGCTTCCAGGTGGGCCGCTACCATTCTTTATTCGCCGTGCGCGAGACTGTTTCCGGAGTGCCTGGAAGTGACTGCGGAATCCGAAGACGGCGTCATCATGGGCGTGCGCCATCGCGAACTGCCGATCGAGGCGGTGCAGTTCCATCCGGAGTCGATTCTGACTTCGGAGGGAAACTACGGCTTGCAGTTGATGAAAAACGTAGTGCGGCGCTGTCTGTCAGACCGCGTACACTCTGCCGCGATGCAGGCCCAACAAAATCTGCACCAGCCTGTGCGCGATCAATTCATGCAGCGTTAGCAGTTCCCGGTTAGACGCCGTAATGGCTTCCACATCGCGCGGGTCCGCTGGGGGGCCGCCGGCCTTCAGAGCCTCGGTGGCCTCGTGAATGATGGGGTCCGCCAGGACTTCTCCCGCCATTTCCCACAGCGTAATAAAGCGGTCGACGGCGGTGGGAAAGCTGACCGCGAATACGCCAAAGTTACTGGTGGTCCGCGGCGGTTTGTAGTCGAGGTTAAATGGTCCCGCATAACCGTGGCTGCGCAGAAGCACCAGCACGTTCAGCCAATCCAGCGGATTCACGAGACCAACCGCGATATCCACGTCGTGCTTCAACCGGTAACCGTCGTTGATGTCGAAATGCCAGAGCTTTCCGGCTAGCAGAGCGCGCGCCAGAGCCGCCCGCGGTGCGGCGCCCCACATGAGCTCGTGCAGGTATTCGGGATTCAGCCCCACCATTTCCGGATGCGTGAGCAGCCCCGACCCGATGAAGGCCAGCATGGCGTCGCTGGTGGGCAGCAGGATTTCCGCCTGGGGTTCGAACGGTTTCGCCTCCAGGCAATGTTTCAGCGTTGGCCGGCCCTTGCGGCGGGCAGTTGCGATATCGTGCTCGCAGGCCGCGTTCAACGCCCCGGCATACCAGCGCAGGGTCTGCGTCTCTTCAATGGCGCCCTGTACGTAGTAGCCCAGCGATCCCGGCCAATACACCGCGAATTGTGCGCCCAGTTCATGCCCGATATCGACGGTGTTGCACACCCGGAACGCCGCATAATCCCGGACTTGGCTCGATTCGGCCGCCGGACTGGCCGCCCATACCGCGTGGTAAAAAGTTTCGGTGGTGACCATCGAACATTCGACGCCGTTTTCATGGAGAGCTTTGCCGATGCGAGCCACGATCGCGGCCTGGCGATCGGTGCCCAGGGCATCGGTGGGAATTACGTCCGTGTCGTGCGTGGCCCAGTAGCCGATGCCGATCTGGGAATATCGCCGGATGACTTCCTCGAACTCGACCGGCTCGCGGGTGGGCGCGTGAAACAGAGCCTGTCCCTGGTAGGCGGCCGCCCACTGTGGGCCTGTGATGAAGTATTTGCGTCTCGTCTCAGGCCTGTAGGCGCCGCCGCATGCTCCGATGAGCCGTTCGACGAGGGCCTGCTGTTGGTTGGCGGGGATAGGAGTCACTCTTGCATCATAGCCCATACTGCTGGCTATCAAAATGCTGAAGCTAGGAGTGCCGGGAGGAACGGTGAACTTGATGCAAATGACAAGAAAGCTCGCTAGCTGGTCATGCCCGCTGGTGTTTTTCCTGTTGGCTCTCGGGTTAAATGCCGACGAGATTGCGGTGCACCACCCGCGCGGTTATATCCACGGATTTCTCGTCGTGAAGGATCTCGATAATAAGATCATCGCTTCCGGCGACGTCATACAGCGTCCGGCGGGAAGTCGCGTCACCAATATCATGACCCTTCACTTCACCGATGGATCGCTCTACCAGGAGACGGCGGTATTCTCACAGCGGCGTACATTCCGGCTGCTCTCTTACAAGCTGGTCGAGAAAGGTCCGTCCTTCAAGATCCCGGAGACGCTTTCGTTCGATACATCCAGCGGCAATGTCCACATCGATTATATCGATAAGAAGGACAACGGTAAGAGCATCGCCGATCACATCGACCTGCCTCCCGATCTCGCGAACGGACTGATCCCGACGCTGCTGACGGATACCGATTCTAAGACTGAAACCACTCTCTCCATGGTGGTTTCCACGCCCAAGCCGCGGGTTGTGAAGCTGAAGATCTCGCCGGCGGAACAGGATTCGTTCTCCGTCGCCGGCGTCCCCGCCAAGGCCATGCACTACGTCATCAAAATCGATATCGGAGGGGTCACCGGCGTCGCCGCGAAAATTGCAGGGAAACAACCACCCCCGGAGCACGTCTGGGTGGCGGCCGGAAGCGCGCCCATCTTCCTGAGATCCGAAGGGCCTTTATACGAGGACGGCCCCATCTGGCGCATCGAGGCTGACGAGTCCAACCTGGGCACAAGATGCCCAGAAACAACAAAACCAGCCTTGAAGAGTGGTGCAGGACGGCGTGCGCAACCCCCGCGAGGTTCGACGCAGTTGATGCACCTAGACGCACTTTCTGCGCCACGTGAACACTTCGTCAGGCGCTCAGCGGCCAGATTTGTGCCGTCGGCGGAGACAGCACAGCTACAGGCAAGAGCGGAATCGCCACCTGGCTCAATGCCAAAAGGAGGCTTTCTTTGCTATCACATACGCAGGGCAGGGCGTCGTTAGCGAAATAGCCCAGACAGGGGGCCGGTTGACTGGCAAAGCAATAAGGGTTATGCATTTGTGTGGCTCGTCTCGCATGGGCCGAGCAATTTCTTCACCGTTCAATGAGAACTTCGTCGCACTCATGTAATAGGATTATTGTCACTCTTTATGCAGGCTGTCAATAAAGAAATGAGACGCTTACCTTTTTTTCCCCTGGGCCGGCAACCGCAAAATGAGCGCTACGACCCATTGGCCCCGCCATTGCTGTTTGAGTCCGCGGGAAGGAGTGCAATCATGGCAGGCAAAAACACCTCAGTATTCGGCATCTATCGCGACCGGCCCGGCGTCGAGGAGGCCGTAGACGCGCTGCGCGCAGCGGGATTTCGCGGCACGGATATTTCCGTGCTGTTCCAGGAGAATCAGGGCACCAAGGATTTCGCCCATGAAAAGAATACCAAGGCGCCCGAAGGGGCGACTGCGGGCGGTATCGCCGGTGGTATCGCCGGCGGCGTGCTTGGCTGGCTGACGGGAATCGGATTACTGGCAATTCCGGGTCTGGGTCCACTGATTGCGGCGGGACCCATCGTGGCCGCGCTGGCGGGTGTAGGAGCCGTGGGAGCCGTCGGGGGAATTATCGGCGCGCTGGCGGGTCTGGGCGTCCCTGAATACGAGGCTAGGCGTTTCGAGGGCCGTATCAAACAAGGCGGTGTTTTGCTGTCGGTGCACTGCGATAACGACGACTGGATAAAGCGGGCCAAGGAGATGCTGAGGCAGACAGGCGCTGAGGACATCGGCTCGGCGGGAGAGTCAGGCGCGGATTTTTCGGTCAGCGACAAACCCATGCTGCGCACCCGCAGAAGCGTGGCTGGAGATCCGGCATTGGAACCCGGCGAGACCGTGCTCGACGAGAGCGAGATTGTACAGCGGCCGTAACGGCTGCCCGGTACAATGAAGCGCCCGGTATAATAGAGCTACGTGCGCTGGCTCGCTTTATTCCTGTTATGTAGCGCATTGTCTTGCGCGGCCGACACGGTGCAGGATTTGGAATCCCGTGGCGAGGCGCTGAAGGCACAGGGCGATGCCTCCGGTGCACTGGCGGTGTACCGGCAGGCGGCCGCCCTGGATCCCCAATCGGCGCGCCTGGAAGATCAAATCGGGTTCCTGCTGGCCGTCCTGAACCGGCGGGAGGAGGCCATTCAGAGCTTCCAGCGGGCCCTTGATCTGGATCCGAAATTCGCGCCCGCGCAGTATCATTTGGGCGCGGCGTATTGGCTGGCGGAGGATTCCGCCCGCGCCATTCCACATCTGCAGAGCGCGGCGGCGCTCGATCCCAGCAACTTCGAATACCAGTACAGGTTCGGCGAAGCGCTTAAATCACAGAGCGAATACGCAGAGGCGGTGCCTTATCTGCGTGTGGCGGTGGCGCTTGATCCCAAGCGCGCGGACGCCTGGAACTCTCTGGGGATGGCGTTGCAGAAAACGGGCGACCTAGCGGCTGCGGTGGACGCTTACCAGCGCTCGGTGGATCTGAATCCCGGCGATTCCGACGCGCGCAACAACCTGGGAACTACGCTGGTTCATACCCGCCGCGCGGACGAAGGGATTGCGCAGTTCGAGAAGATCCTGCAGGGGGACCCGTCCTTCAACATGGCGCGCGTCAACATGGGGTTTGCCTACATCCAGAAGGGCGATCCGGACAAGGCGGTGGAACAGTTACGGGAAGCCATCCGGCGGGAGCCGGAGCTCTCGAGCGCACACTACGATTTGGGGATCGCCCTCAAGAACCAGGATGAGATCGAGGCGGCCAAGGCGGAGTTCCAGAGGGCCCTGGAACTCGACCCCACCCTGGCGGAGGCGCACTACACACTGGGTATCGCATATTGGCAAACGGGGGCGTTCGACGAAGCGGCCAAAGAGATGCAAGCGGCCATCCGGTTGCGTCCCGATTACGGCGAGGCCTACTTCATGCTGGGAACGGCCCTGAAGCAGAAGGGGGATCGCGAGGGCGCCGAAGCCGCGTTGCGCACGGCGATCCAGTTGAATCCCGGCGATCCGGGCCCTTACAACACGCTGGGCCAACTGTTGCGGCAGAAGGGTGACGTGGAGGGCAGCCAGGCGGCCTTTGCCAAGGGGGAGCACGTGAAGCAGACTAAAGAAGCCGAGCTCGGCAGAATGCTGCAAAAGAAAGACACAGTGAAATAGGACGGCACTGCCGCCGGCCAATTAGCGACCCCTGACCGGTCCGCCGCGGCGCCCGCGCGAAACCAGGGCCAGCGCCGCCTTCAGATCCTCATGCTCGAAAGCCGAAGCCATGCGGTCGATCTCCTTGGGAGCGAGTCCAAGCCTGGCGGCTTCCTTTCGCCATGTGGCCACGGCCCGCCCCATTTGCGCGGCGATCCGATTCGCCTCCGGCGTATCCAGTTCGAAATAGGAAGCGACTTCGAGCGCCAACTGCAGGGAAGCCGTCCCGTCATCCAGATCGATGGCGGTCGTCGAGAATGCGCGGCTTGATGTCGGTGGGCACGGGATTGAGGTCATAGGCCGGCGACAAGCCGCCAGCCGGCCGGACCGGCCCACAGAAAGCCGTGATTGCGCAGATGGTCGTCGGTGTTTGAGATCAGTGATGTTGAATACGATTCGCCGCCACAGCGCGTGCATGTCCTCCTTGGGCGCTGCGCCGTGCTGGCGGAGGACATCGACGAATTCCAGGTAGCTGCGGGTCTCGTTGTCCTTCGCGTCCAGCATGCTCATGGCCGAGAGGAACGGCAGCCGCGTTCCCCGCTCGCGATCGAAACGGCGCAGCAGGAGCACGGGCTTGCCGGCGACGATTTCAATCCGCCACGCGTGGAACCGGAATGCCGGCTTTCGCCGCCAGCGTCAGGGCCACGGCCTCCCACAGCACGGTATTCACTTCGTCTCCCTTGTTCGGGAAACTTGGCGATCGCGAGATGGCCGTCGCGGTCCCGAACCGAGGCCTTCGGACGGGCGCCGCCAAGCGATGATCCGGGCGCCAGCAGCAGACGCAAATCCTCATCCGTATCGGTGTCGCTCAAGGACATGCTCGGCGGCGGAAAGCAGGCGCGGCAGTTCGATCAGCGGCGGAATCTTGCTGGGCCGTATGCGGCCAGAAAAGGCCCTCCTTCCCTGTCGGCAAAGCGCAGCGCGCCCTGCGGGCTTCGTCGTCCACCATCAGCAGGTAGTCGATTTCGCGCAGCGTGCGCGGCGTCTGTCCCTGGCATGCTCGGCGCGCCGGCGTTCGGCGCGGCGCATCAACACCCGCCCCCATCGATCGGGAGCAGAGTCGCCGATCGCGCCGAAAAGCGGCTTGTCGGATGGGGTGTGAAAGGGCCCCGGCCCGAGATTCAGGGCCGGCTCCAGGGAGAAACGCTCGGGATGCGCGAGCCAGCTCTTGTCGTACTCGAACGTCGCGCTTTCCCTGTCCTTGCGGCGGCGCGTCCACAGCCGCCCCACCAGATGGGGCGCGCCTGCCAGGTCCACATAGACGAAAACTTCGCTTTCCATTACGCACCCGGATTTTCCGGCGCGGCGCCCTTGGGCCGGTGCGAGAGCCGGATGCGTTCCGGCAGATGTTCCTCTTCGAGCTCCAGCCCGACGGCGTCGTGCCTCGGATCAGCCACATCGGCCAGCCGATCGGCCATTCCCAACGCAAAAAGAACCGTCGCATAGTTCCCCAGAGAGACGCCGGGGTCGCCCTTTTCCACTTTGTTTAAGGTGGTCCGGCTCATGGAGGCCCGCTGCGCCAGGATCGCGACGGGAATACGCCGCCGCCGCCGGGCATCGCGAATATCGTGCCCCAGTTTGCGGAGGGCGCGGGCGACTGGAATTGGCAACTTAAGGTTCATTATAATGGGCGTCCTGTAGGTTAGTGTATATAGTAATGAACGTAAAGTCAAACAAGATGGCGGAGCGGTGGGGGGGGGACCTTTGGTTGGTTATGTAAGGTTCAATATAGTGAACGGTACATAGGATAGCGGTTATAATAATGGGCGTAAACTATTATTTGGGCGCATCGGGCTGCGTGGAGGGCTCATTAGAATCCTTCCGCAGTTGTTCCCAGCGGCGCAGGAGCTGCTTGCCTTCTTCCGCGCGGCCGGACTGAATAAGCGTCCGTCCCAACAGGTAATGCGCCGAGGCGTTCCGCGGGTCCAGTTGCAAGGCGCGGCGTAGCATGCGCTCGGCCTCGGGCAAATCCGCCGTTTTGAAGTACGCTTTCCCCAGCAGGATGTATGGCCCGCTATAAGTGGGGTTCAACCAAACGGACCGTTGCAGAGGGGGAATCGGCATGCTCCCAATCTTCGCGGCGCGTATAAGCGTCGCCCAGCCGGTAGTAGGCCATCGCGAAATCCGGATTGAGCGCGATTTCGCGAGCGAGTTCGCCGGCCGCACGGTCGATCTGGGCGCGGTAGATGGCGATTTCGCCGAGCATATAGTGCGCTGCCGGCAGCTTCGCCTCGCGCGCCAGGGCCGCCTCCAACTCGGCTTGGGCATCGTCCTCGAATTCGAGGCGTATGAGCATCTGCGCTGTGAACAGATGAGCCGCGCCGGATTCTGCCGGCACGCCGAGCAACTCGGCAAACGCGGCTCTGCCTTTGGGAATCTGGCGCGCTTGCAGATAGCTGTTGCCGAGCATGAAGAACAACTCGTTACCGCGGGCGCCCGCCGCGCGCGCCTTTTCAAGCAACGGGATGGCCGCAGCGATGTGTCCCGCCAGATACTCGCCGCTCCCGCGCAGGTACGCGGGATCGGAAGATCGGGGCGGAGATCCCGGGCCGGGCGCAGTCCGTCCTCCTTCCAGCAGTTGGCGGGCTTCCCGATTTTGCGGATCCATTTCGAGCGCATGACCGAGCGCGCCGTGCGCATCATCCAGATCGCCGCGATGCAAATACGCCTTGCCGATCAGCAGGTAAGGCCCGCTGTGATTCGGATTCAACCAGATGGCAACCTGGAGGACCGAGACGGCATTATCCCACATGTCCACCTTTATATATGCATCGCCGAGGCGGTAATAGGCCATGGCAAAATCCGGGTTGGATGCGACCTCCTTTTGCAATTCACCGATGGCGCGGCCGCCGTCTCCATGAGACAGGGCGGCCTCGCCCAGAAGGTAATGCGCCTGTGGGATGTGCGGGTCGATTTCGAGCGCCCGGCGGGCCTGCTCTTCGGCGGCTCTGGTCATTTGCGCACGCAGCATCATTTCGGCGGTCAACAGGTGCGCGGCCGCCGACTCCGGCTGCACTTGGAACAGCGCCGCGAAGGACTGCAACGCTTTCTCGTCCCGATGCACCTGCAGGCAAGCGTTGCCGAGCATATATCCGGCAACCAGCGCCTGCGGGCCGCCCGCCGCAGCCTTCTCAAACAACGGAATGGCATCCTCAAAACGATGCTCGGTATAAGCCTGCACGCCCGCCTGGTAGGCCCCGGCCTGGAGGAAGAAGAGCAGCAAGGGGGGCATGGCTAACGCTCCAGCCGGGCACGCGCGGCTTCGAGGTTCCGTCTGGCGGTTTCGAGATGCGGATCGAGGCGGAGCGCGGTTTCGAATTCGGGCACGGCTTCCCGGAACCGGCCCAGGCGCGCCAACAGAGCGCCGAAATCGCTGTGCAGCAGCGCATCGTCCGGGCGGAGGTCCAGCGACTCGCGCAGGCGCGCGGCGGCCTCTTCGAGACGGCCGGCCTTTTCCTTTTCGTCACCCCAGAGGCGCAACACCTCTCCCAGATGCTGCCGCGCGCCGGCATCGTCCGGGCTCACGGCCAGTACTTTCCGGAACTCGGCCGCCGAGCGATCCCATTGGCGCAGTTCCGCGAGCGCGTTCGCCAGGTTATAGCGCGCGTTGGTGTATCGCGGATTGGATTCAGTGCGCGCTCAAAGAATGCGGTGGCATCGGCGGCGCCTGCCGTGGAAAGCAGGGCCGCGCCCAGCGTGTTCAAAGCGACGGGCTGATCCGGCCGCGCCGCCACGGCGCCACGCAAGTACGTGACGGCGTCCGCGCCGTCCCCGCGGGCCAGCATGAGCGCTCCCAAATTGAACTGCGACGTGAACTCGCCAGGATACTTGTCGAGCCGGTGGCGCATGATGGCTTCCTGCAACTCCATGCGGCGATCCGCGACGCCGCGCGGGAGAACCTGCAGCCAGAGGTGGGCCATTTCATCGGTGGCCTGGTTCCCGCCGCGCACGCGTTGGGGAGGCTGATTGGGGTTGCGGGATTGGCGGCCGAGTTGTCGTAGTGATAGCGCATCGACACCACGGCGCCTTTGGGCAGAAACACCGGTTCTTTGTAGCGATAGACGGCTTGCCAGTTCGGGTCCCAATCCGGAATGCGGACAAGCCACTGGCGAGTTCCCCCGGGCAATGTGGCGTAGCCTTCGAGCACGTGACCCAGATAATGCGCGTGCGGGTAGACGGCCAGGACGTCGATGTCCATCGGCACGACAAAATCGTCGCTCACCGCGAAAGTCCGGCATCGCCCGGGGGAATATCGAGCGCGCCATCGTGCTCCAGTTGCAGCAGCATGGGAAATTTCGTGGCCGGGCTGGTCCGGTGAAATATAGCCCGATGGAGGGCTGCACCAGTTCGGGTTTTCCGGTGGGCTGCATGTGGACGTTCAGCACCAGATCGGTGCCGGGATCGGCGCGCCAGGCCATGCCGTCCGGCTCGACCCAGGGAGTGCCGCCGGGTTTCCAGAACAGAAAATGGCTGTCGGGATCGAAAGTGTCGGATTCGATGTTCAGGTCCATGCCGGGGAAACCGGCGCCGGGCGTTTTTTCCTGCATGCGCGCGGAGCGGCTACGATCGATCAGCACGTTGGCATGATGCACGGCGCGGGCGATTGCCCGGGCGGATTTCGATGGCTTTCACCCAGCGCGTGGCCGGCCAGCTTCAGGGGCAGCACGAAATTCCAGTATTCGTCGGGACCGCCGGCGGGCAGACGATAAGGGGCGGAGGCTTCGAGCACCAGGTCCGGCTCGCCAAGTTGCCAGCCGGGAACGAAATGGGGAGGCGGCGGAGCGTCCTGCGGCGAACCGGCAGGAGCGCCCTGGCGCACCCACTCCTCGATGGTGCGGATCTGTTCGTCGGTGAGGCGCCGCTCATCCTGAAACTCGCCGTGGCCGGGTTCGGGCAGCCAAGGCGGCATGTATCGCCGCTTGGTGACTGCGAGGATTTGCGCGCCACGCTTGCGCACATCGGCGTAGGTGAGCAACGGGAAGGGAGCGGGTTCGCCGGGACGATGGCAGGGCGCGCAGGAGTGGTTGATGATCGGCGCGATGTGCTTATAGAAGGTGATGGGTTCGGCTTGTGCGGAGAGCGCACACGCCGCCAGCGCCAAGCTTGCGCCGCGCAACACGCAACTCCTACCGCGTGCCTGCATTTGGATCGATCTTCGCGGCCAGCGCCATTTCCGCCTCCGCTTCGGCGGTCTTCTTCTCCTGTTCCAATGCCACCCCAAGGCTGTAGTGAAGAGAGGCGAACAGAGGGTTTACGTCGATCCCTTCGCGATAGATCTTTGATAGCTTCTTCATACTGGCCTTTGGCATAGAGCGCGGCGCCCCAGTTCAGATAGGCCAAGACCATGATCGGGATCGATTTCGACGGCGCGCCGGTATTCGGGAATTTCTTCCGCGTTGCCCATCGCGCCATAGGCCAGCGCGAGGTTATAGTGCGCGCCGCCGTCCTGCGGATAGAGCTGGGTTGCAATGGTCAGAATTCCGGCGCTAACGTACGGATTGCCGCTTTGCCCATACATCGCGCCGAGCCACGTCAGCGCGCGCAGAAGATGCGGATAGATCTTCAACGATTCGAGCAATTCGTTCATGGATTCCTGCTGCTTGCCTTGCTTCCGCAGTTCCATCGCCTGGTTGAATACTGCTTCGGCATCCTCGCGGAAATTCCGCGGCATGCGCTGCAGCACGAAGTATTTTCCGTTTGCTTCGAGGACATCGGAGATCTCTCCGGGCTGCGAGCTTCAGCGCTGCCGCGGACCACGCCGGATCGAGCTGGCCGCGTCGAGATCCCCCAGATAGCCGCCATTCTCTCCCGTGGCGCGGTCGATCGAATTGGCCCGGGCCAGTTCGAAGAAAGATCCTCCCGATAGAAGCTGCTGCCGGATTGCCGACGCTTTTTCCCGGTCGTCCAAAACAATCATGCGGAGAAACAGATGCCTGGGAGTAATCGTGGTTCGCCATGCTGGATTATGCGCCGCCACTTCGACCTTTTGCCCGGGATGGACACGAATCCAGTGATCCGCCATGATAAACGCGCCGCGTATCTGGTTCGGCATATGGCATCCGACGCAGCCCGCGGTCCGATTCACCGGGCACAAACCCGCATGCTTCGTTACGGTGCGCGCTATGGCATCGCAAACACGTTTTTTCGGACTCTGGCGACCAGCACGGGACCGGAGGCATCCTGATGCGGGATCGTGACAGTTGGTGCAGGTGATCGCACCCGCGCTTTGACGCCAGCACTCGCTGTTTTTCAATGCCGTCACTTGATCGGAAATCAGCGTGTCGTCCGGCATGGGGTCTTCGACGACACTGGAGCCCGCATGACATTGCGAGCATGGCCGCATCCGCTCGGCAACGGGCAGCTTGTCCGGGTTCAATATGCCGGAGTCTCGCGAGTGGGCGCTTGAGCGCGGCTAAATGCGGCTGGCCCGGGCCGTGGCAGTTCTCGCAAGCTACGCCGGTCTCGACGTGCGTTCCGTGAGTTCGCGGCGCGCCGTGGCAGCCGAGGCATCTCTTTTCCAGAATACGGAGTCAATACCCGGCCCAAAGCCGTTTCATAGGTCGAGGGCTTCTCTTCGGGAAAGCCGAGCTAGAGCGCCAGCTGGTTCTGCTCCGCATAGTGGAAGTACCGGGCTTCGACCAGACGCGCCCGCGGCAGAGGCGAGCCTATCAGAGCGGGAACGCGGAACAGAAAACTGATCCCGTGGCGTTCGCCGCCGATCATGGATTCCACCGGAAAATCGAGCGCCGGTTGCCCTGGCATTTGCACTCGATATTGCAGGTTCGGGCCGGTTCTCTGCATAGCGTACTCGATCGCCGGCGCCGGGCCCTCCGCGTGCGTTTCGGAATAATTCGCCGGGAGTTGCTGGCGTTGTGATGCCCTGCCAGGTCCGCGCCATGTTGGTGCGGGCGTGCGACTGCGCGATGTTCTTGTGGCAGCCGGCGCATACGTCGCGCCCCACATAGCCGTTTCCGGCGGCGCTCGCGAGCGAAGCGGCCATCAGCAGCAGGCAGATCGGACGCATGGCCGCGATTTGTTTGCCTTCACCCTACAATTTTATCCGCAATCGAGAAGCGCCGGCTGTGTGGTTGAATCGAAAGTTCAAGGCAGGGCCGGATCTTGCCGGCCCCTGCTTCCGAAGCTTAGAACTTGATGTTCCCGGAAAGCTGCAGCGTTCGCATGCCGACGCCGTTGGCCCCACCAAAAGCAATGTGGTGATCTGGCCGACATTGGGAGCCGTGACATCGCCGTTCGGGCCGCCCAGGTTCGTATGGTTGAAGAAGTTTCTCGAATCCATACGGAGCCCGAACGAAACGCGTTCCGTGATCTGGAAGTCCTTCTTGGCCGAGAAGTCCACGTTGATGAAATGCGGGCCGTATCAGCGTATTGATCGGGTAATTGCCGAACGTGTTGTTCGCCGGGAACACATATGGGCCGGAGGTACAATCCTGGTCGGGGCAACCCGTCGATCCATTGATTGCGGTTCTTGCGTGCGATGGATACACGCTCCCGCTGCCCATGACGGGCCGGTTGTTGGGACCAGCACTGGGCTTACAGCCCCCGGTCCGTAGTTGTCGATGGTTGGCGAGAAGGGAAGGCCGCTGTAAAACGTGGTGATGGCGCTCACCGTCCAACCGCCCAAAACCAGGTCCACGCCCTTGTTCGCGCTCGGAGCCGAACTTCTGCCGTGTCCGAAGGGAACGTCGTAGTTTTGCGCGAAGGTGATCTGGTTGTGCGGCAAGAGGCTGCTGTCTGCCCGTAGCCGCTGGCGCCATTCTGCGGGCCATACAGGAAGTAGTAATTGGTGTCATACGGCCCGTCCCAGGTCATCAAGCCGCTGGTAGGTGTAGCTGCCCTGCACCGTCCAACCGCTCAACGCACTGATCGTGAGTGTGGACTGGAAGGAGTTGTAATGTTGGTTGGTGCAGTTGCAATAGTAACCCAGGCCTTGCGTCCATCCGTATAGCGCGGCGTAAGGCTGCGTCGCCGTATCGGTGGTTGCGATTCCAAATAGCTTCGTTCGGGTTGACGGTATTGCTGGTGCCCAGTCCAGCCGTGCCGGGTGGAATTACCGACATAACCGCCCGTGACCGCGATCTTATTGGTGAACTGCCGCTGAACGGTGGCGTTGTACTGGTAGACCACCGGCATGGTAATGGTATCCGGCCGGAACTTCGGGCTGATCCCATTGGGGAGCGGGAAGGTTCCGTTGGAACCCACGGCAATAGCAGCCGGAGCTGGCGGCCCCTGCGCCAGGTTAAACACAGACGCGAACGGCGTGCGAAGAGGGGTTGACAATCTGCTGGTAATCCAACACCGGCGGGTTCTGCGTCACGTTGTGCCCAAACGTGGAGCCAAAGGTTCCGAGGTTATAGGACCAGCCATAGCCCGCGCGGACGACGGTCTTCTTGTCCATCTGGTAGGCCAAGCCGGCGCGCGGCGCGAATTCATGCCAGTTCATGGTTTGAATGCCATGCGAGGAAACGCCGCCCACTCCGAAAACGTACATCAGGCCATTGTGACAAATCCAATGTCGCGCCATTGCCCGCGGCGTTCACGGTTTCCGGGAATACCATTTCCCAGCGCACACCCAGCGTGGCGGTCAGTTTCGGCGTGACGCGCCATTCATCCTGTCCGTACCAGAAGAAGCGCTTCTGGCGCTCCTGGGCGTTGGTGCTGGAGCTGACATAGCGGTCGAAGCTCGTACTCTCCCGAGCAGGAACGTAGCCAGTCCCAAACCGTCGGTGGGCGCAGCGCCCGGTGAAGCGACCTCGCCGGTGTTAGTTGCCGTTGAAGTACAACTCGCCGGCCCGGTGGCTATCGCTCGGAACCCGCAGGTTCATGGCATAGCGAAGATCGGCGCCGAATTTGAAGCTGTGGTTGCCGACGATCTTGTGCACGTTATCGACGAACTGAATCTGCCGCTCGCTCTGAGTCAAAGGGCAGTTGCACTGGTTCACGCCCAAGCCATAGCCCAGTTTGCGTCGTTCACGCCGGAATCCTGAATGTCGAAGTAAGGCATACCGGAGGTATAGGTTTTGTCCAGGTTCAGGCCGGGAATACCCGCCTGCGGTGGCGGGTTGCGTGCCGTAGCCGTTGGGCACGTCGAAAACGTGATACCGCATGTAGCCGAGACGGAACTCATTGACCACGGTCGGACTGACGGTGTATGTCCAACCGGCGGCAAGGCTCTGGTTCAAGGCGTTGGAGTTGCCCGCGTAGTTCCCGAAAGTTGGGGCCGCCGGCCTCCAAGCCGAAGGCGCCGGGCGCCTGCTCGGTATAGGCGGCATAGCTGTAACGGCCAAAATGGAGTTTTTCGGGTTCAAGTAGTAATCCCAGCGGGTGTTCCAGAGGTTGCCGGTAATCGCGACATCGCCGCTGGCATCGTAGTTATTCGCATAACGCACCAGGCCGGTGGTGTTCGGCAGCGGCCAGTAGGCCATGATGGCAAGCGCCTGCGGGCTCAAGCGGCTGGTGGGGATGACGTTACCCGGAAATGGCGTGCGGCCCGTGCCGTCCGTTTGATTACCGGTGGCCGGGATCGTAAATCTGGTAGTTCGGGCTGGCGGCCAGCCAATCGCCCAGGTTGCCCGGTGCGGTCTTGAGCCGTAGGCACCGACGTCAGAACGGATCCGCCCTGCGCCTGGCGGTTAATCTGCGTATCGGCGAAGAAGAACAACTTATCCTTGATTACTTTGCCGCCGATCGATCCGCCAAACTGGTTCTGCCGGTAGACAGGGTTGGCGTTGGTAAAGGGGTTCCTGGCAAAATCCTGGAAGCCCGGGGTATTTACCTGTAGAAATTCGAAGGCATCCCCATGGTACTCGTTGGTGCCGGATTTGGTCGAGTAGGTGGCCAGTCCAGCGCCGGTGTACGAGAATTCGGCATCGAAATCCTGGTTGGCCTGCTTCACTTCCGCGACCGAATCGAAGGTCGGATTGATCACGATGATTCCCAAAATCGGGTCCTGGTTGGTGGTCCCGTCTAACTCGTAGCCCATGGCGTCGAACACTTGGCCGTTCACGACCATCTGTACGCTGCCCTGGGGATTCTCATCCGAAGCGTGCGCCCAGCCAAAGGGCACGGTTCCGGGGTTCAACAACTCAAAAGCCTGGAGATTGCGCCCAACGCTCGGCAACTCTTCGATCTGATGGGCGTCGAAGGTTTGGGCGACGTCCGCCCGGTCGGCCTGCAGCAGCGGAGCGGCCGCCGTTACTTCGACCTCCTGCGTCACGTTGCCAACCTGCATGGCCACGTCGAAGCGCGCCACCGCGTCGACCTGTACGGTGATCGGTGTTTGAAACCGTCTTTTGGAATCCCGGAGCTTCGATGGTGACTTGGTACTGCCCGGGAATTAGCTGCCCTTTGGTGTAGTTGCCCGACTCATTCGTAGTCGTATCCGATTTAGTGCCCTTTTCGAATATCGGTGACGGTGATCTTGGCGCCGTTTACGGCTGCGCCCGAGGCGTCCGTTACAGTGCCGACGATAGTACCGAAAACTTGTTGTGCGCTAAGTGTTCCGGTGGAAGCAGAACAGCGCGATAGAAAGACAGATGGCTAACGTAGCCAATTTGCGCAAACTGAGCATCACTACCTCCCTTTCGTGAAAGCAGACCCTAACCTCATAGAAGCCGTTACACATGCCGCACCCATTGCGCGGCAAACTACTCGCGATCTAAGCATAATAGATCTTTACTATAAAGAGAGCAAGTGCCCCGAGCGTTTGTTACGGTTAAAGTGTATAAAGCTATCAGTTTCAATAATTTAGGATGTTGTTACACGCCTCGCTGGCCTTGTTACATCGTTACCGGACAGGCATGTACATGATTGACATGAAAGGCCGGAGTAAATCGATCGAACGAAAGCGGTTTGCAGGCTCTCCAGCGCTCGGGTACAATTGATCGAAAGGTTGCTGTTGGAAACTGTGCTCTTTAATACCCGCCCTCACCGCCGCGGGTTCATCCGGTCGCTCTGCGCGGCCGTTCCGGTGTTTTCCTTCGACCAGCTCATGCTAGGGCTGCCGCTGGGCGTGCAGTTTGTCAACATAGCGCGCGAAGCGGGCCTGGAAGCCAAAACCGTCTTCGGCGGCGAACGGACGAACAAATTCCTGATGGAGACCACCGGCTGCGGGTGCGCGTTCATCGATTACGATAACGACGGCTGGCTGGATATCTTCCTGGTGAACGGGACGCGTTTTGAGCCCGAATGGAAGGCGGCCGACGCTCCGGTGAGCCGGCTGTACAAGAACAACCGCGATGGCACCTTCACCGATGTGACGCTGGCGGCCGGGGTGGCGCGTACGGGCTGGGGCCAGGGCTGCTGCGCAGGGGACTACGACAACGACGGCCACGAAGATCTGTTCGTTAGCTATTGGGGCGATTGCGCGCTGTGGCACAACCAGGGCAACGGTAAATTTACAGAAGTTGCCGGAAAGGCCGGCGTGACCACCAATCCCGGCAACGGGCAGCAGCGCTGGAACACCGGCTGCGCGTTTGTGGATTACGACAGAGACGGCCATCTCGACCTGTTCGTGGCCAACTATATCGATTTCGACCCGAAGACGGCGCCCCTTCCGGAATCCGGCCCGTGCACGTTATAAGGGAATCGTGGTGGCGTGCGGTCCGCCGGGCTTGCAGGGCGGCAAGAACATTCTGTTCCACAACAACGGCGACGGCACATTCATGGATGTCAGCCAGAAGGCCGGCATCTTGAAGACGCAGGGCACCTACGGACTCGGCGTGGCGGTTTCCGACTTCGATAACGACGGCTGGCCGGATATCTATGTGGCCAACGATTCCACTTCATCGGCGCTCTACAGGAACAACCACGATGGCACCTTCTCCGAGATCGCCATCGAGGCAGGCGTGGCTTACAGTCCGGACGGAAAGCCGCAGGCAGGCATGGGCGTGTCGGTGGCGGATTACGACGGCGACGGCAATTTCGATATCGTGAAAACCAACTTCGCGGGAGACGCCTCCAGCCTGTATCGCAATCTGGGCAAGAATTTCTTCGAGGACACCACGTTTCAAGCTGGGCTGGGCCGGAACACGCGCTTCATGGGATGGGGCGTGGGGTTTTTCGATTTCGATAACGACGGCTGGCCGGACATTCTGGCGGTGAACGGCCACGTATATCCGGAAGTGGGGCAGATCAACGACGAACAGGGCTACCGCGAGCGCAAGGTGCTGTATCATAACCTGGGCAACGGCAAGTTCGCGGATGTATCGCATGACGCCGGGCCGGGAATTCTGGAGCCAGCTTCCTGCGCGCGGCTGCGCGTTCGGCGATTTCGATAACGACGGCGATCTGGATGTGCTGGTCAACTGCGTCAACGACCTGCCGCAACTGCTGCGTTGCGACAGCCAGTCGAAGAACAACTGGCTCAAGGTAAAGACCGTCGGCGTGAAATCGAACCGCTCGGGAATCGGCGCGCGCGTTTACTGCACGCCGGAGGGAGGGCGGCGGTTGATGGACGAAGTACGCAGCGGCGGCAGCTATATTTCGCAAAGCGACCTGCGAGTACATTTCGGGCTGGCGGGTGCGCGGAAGGCCGATCTGGAGATCCATTGGCCCAGCGGCCATGTGGACCGGATGGCCGGCGTGAAAGCCAACCAGGTGGTGACGGTGACGGAGGGAAAAGCATGATCCGTAAGCTCTCGAGCGTGGCGGTGTTTCTGGCAATGGCGGCCGCGGCGCCGCCCGACGACGGCTCGCGCCGTCTTTCCCACGACATCTTTCAGCAGTTGATCGAGATTAATACCACCGATTCGGTGGGCAGGACCACGGTTGCCGCGGAGGCCATGCGGCAGCGATTGCTCGACGCCGGATTCGCCGCCGCCGATGCGCAGGTGCTGGGCCCCAACGAACGTAAAGGAAACCTGGTGGCCCGTCTTCACGGCAGCGGCGCGCACCGTCCGCTGCTGATCATCGGCCATCTGGATGTGGTGGAAGCCCGGCGTGAAGACTGGACCACCGATCCCTTTCAGTTCGTGGAAAAAGACGGCTACTTCTACGGCCGGGGCACGCAGGACATGAAGATGAACGATGCCGCAGTGGTCACCGCGTTCATCCGCTTTAAGCGGGAAGGATACCGGCCCGACCGCGATCTGATCCTGGCGCTGACCGCCGATGAAGAGGGCGGCAAATCGAACGGCGTCGATTGGCTGCTGCGAAACCATCGCGACCTGGTAGATGCCGCGTTCGCGCTCAATCCCGACGGCGGCGGCGTGACCACGGTCAATGGCAAGCCCGTGAACGTGGACATCGAAGCCAGCGAGAAACTCTACGCGGATTTCCAGATCACCGCCACCAATGCCGGCGGCCACAGCTCGCTGCCCGTACCGGACAACGCCATTTATCACATTGCCGGACGCGCTGGCGCGCCTGGAGCACTCGCCGTTTCCCTTCGAGCTGAACGAAGTGACCCGCACTTATTTCGAGCGGCGCGCCCCGCTCGAAACCGGGCAGACCGCCGATGACATGCGGGCGATCTTTCGCACCCCGCCCGACGAAGCAGCGATCGCGCGCCTTTCGCGGACGCGCGTTACAACTCGACGGTGCGCACCACCTGCGTGCCACGCGGCTCAACGCGGGACACGCCAACAATGCCTTGCCGCAACTGGCGCAGGCCAACGTGAACTGCCGCATCCTGCCGGGCCACTCGGCGGAGGAGATCCGCCAGAAGCTGATCGCGATTTTCGCCGATCCGCAAGTGACCGTCCGTTACGTGGATAACGCCGTACAGCGTGGCGGATCAGCGCACCGGATAAGAAAGCATTTCCGCCGGTGCTTCCCGAGCCGCAGATCCTGAAGCCGCTCGAAGCAGTGGCGGCTCAAGATGTGGCCGGGAGCGCCGGTGATTCCGGACATGGAAACGGGCGCTTCCGACAGCATCTACACCATCGCGGCCGGCATACCCACTTACGGCGTCAGCGGCGTCGCCATCGACCAGGACGATGTGCGCGCGCACGGCAAAGACGAGCGGGTGCGGATCGATTCGTTTTACGATGGCGTGGAGTTTTATTACCGCTATTTGAAAGCCATCACGTCAGGCGGGCGTCCATCAAGCGGGCGTCCATAAGGATTGCGTAAATGTTTTGTTGAGTAGGCCTTAAACCGGAAGTGCCGGTACCATCGCGCTTGACATGGATAGGGTCTGCGCATCTAATAGTAAGAGTCGCACGCACCAAAGCTCGAACGGCACCATCCCAATGAGCATCGCCGCGGTTTCCCCTCCCCTCGTAATGGACGCTGAACCACGCCCCCTGGCGCTCTCCGCCAAGCTGCTATACGGCATCGGCGAAATGCCCATCACGGTGTTAATGGTCTTGTCGGGCTATTTTATTCTGTTTTTCTACAATTCCGTATTGGGCTTGCCGCCCATGCTGGTGGGTATCGGCCTTTTTACCACTCTGGCTCTCGACGCCATCACGGATCCGTTGATCGGCCACCTGTCCGACCGCAGCCGCCACCGCCTGGGGCGCCGCCATTCCTTCATGCTGCCGGGCGCGTTAGGCATGGGGCCTTGCTTCTTTCTATTGTTCAGTCCCCCGCGTTCACTGGGACATACGGGACTGTTTCTGTGGCTTTTGGGAACCATGATTGCGTTACGCGCCACCAGCGCCATCTACCGCATTCCGTACCTGGGCCTGGGGGCCGAAATCAGCCGGGGCTATGACGACCGCACCAGCACCATGGCTATCCGCGCGGTCTTCGGGCTACTGGGAACGCTGGCGGCAGCCGGGCTTTCTTTCCGGTTCTTTTTTCCAGCCGCGGCCGATAAACTGAACTACGCCGGGTATCCGCGCATGGGGATGGCTTTCGGCGCGTTGATGACGGTGAGCGGACTGATCGGTTGTTTCGGCACGCTAGGCTACCGCAGCTTGGGCGCCGGCAAATCGTCCGGGGCGCCGTCGTTCTTCTCCGCTTTCCGGATTTCGATGCAGAATTCGGAGTTCCGCAAGATCTGGGGCTCGTCAACCATCTTCTTCCTGGCCGTGGTGCTGAACGCCAGCATGGCTATCAACTACTTCACGTGGTATGCGCGTATCGGCAGCGGCAAACCCTGAGCGATATACAGGCTTCCTTTTACGTAGGGGCGCTGTTGGGCGTGTTCGGCTGGCTGGTGCTGGCGCGGCACGCGGAGAAGCGCACGTTGGGTATGATCGCCATCACGGCGATGGCCGCAGTGCTGGTTATGGCCACGGTGTTGGTCGGTGAAGGCCGGCTGTTCGGCACAGGCCACCCTTTCCCGCTATTCCTGGGGAGCGTGATCGGCGGCATGTTTGCGAGCGCCGTGTGGGTGATCCCGCCATCCATGGTGGCGGACGTGGCCGACACCGACGAGTTGCGCACCGGCTTGCGGCGCGAGGGCATATTTTTCGGTATTGCGAATTTCGGCGAAAAGATCGCCGCCGGCGGCGCCCTGTTATTGGCGGGCGCCCTATTGACGGTGGCCGGAAAGCTATCGCATGGCGCGCCGACCGGCGCGCCGGCCGCCACTCCTTACCTGGGTCTGTTGTATGGAGCGGTGCCTGCGGCGCTGCTGATGGCTTCCCTGGCGTTCCTGATTCCCTATCGCCTGAACCGCCGCACCGTGCACGGTATCCAGCAGGAACTGGCGGCACGGCGCGCGGAAAACACCGCGTCGGATAATTAATTCAATAGCAGGAGGGTCCACATGAGAATCGCGAACGCGTTGTTCGCCGGTGTGGTGTCTCTAATGGGTACGGCATCATTGCCGGCCCAGGTCAGCCTGACAATAGACGCAACCATGGACATTTACCGCGCCGGCGGCTACAACGACGGCAGCGACGGCATCGCTCCCGTGGTGTATAGCTTCCCCGCGCGAGCCCTTCAAACCCTCACATTTGCGAGCGTGAGCGGCGCATGGACGAACAGCCCTGCTGTTCCGGCCTTTGGGCCTGACGGCATTGACCAGCCGCCGAATTTATACACTACCGGTGCTGGACATTTTGGCGGCTATGGTTCGACCGATTTCGTGGGCGGGTTGGTAGGCATTTTCCTGGAAAACAGTCTTCCGGAATCGACACCGCCTCCGCTACAGTTTTACGTCAACGACAGTGCGCAGGGAGGCATTCGGACCGATTTCAAAACTCTGAGCCCGAGAGTCGGCCAGGTCTTCTTCATAGGCGACGGGTTGACTGGGACCGGTTCTGGCCCCGTTCAGGTATTTGTTGTTCCGGCAACCGCTACCCACCTGTATCTCGGTTTCGTCGATTCTTGCGGCAACACCGTTCCCGGCTGCTATTCCGACAACTCCGGATCGCTCAGCGCCGTTTTTCAGTTAAACCGATACGTACCAGACTGGGTCGAGCCAACCCCTTCGTCTGCTCCTTCGGCCCGCGTTGCTCCGGGCATCGCGTATGACGCGGCCACCCATTCCACCGTTCTTTTTGGCGGCAGTAGCGCATTCTACCCAGGCGTGTCATATGACGATACCTGGATCTGGCGCGACGGCTGGACCCAACTTTTCCCCGCGGCCTCTCCACCCGCGCGGGGGGACGCCGGGATTGCCTACGATCCGGCTATGGGGAAGGTAGTACTTTTCGGCGGGGTTGCCGACACTACCAACTCCCTCCCTTTCGGAGACACCTGGATTTGGGATGGTGCTACCTGGGACCAGCTTTCGCCGGCTATTTCGCCCCCGCCACGGAGTCCGAGCACTTTCGGCATGGTGTACGATCCAGCGACAGAGACAGTGGTTCTGTTCGGCGGGATCGGGGTGAGCACGGGCGACTATGGCGGGAAACCATTTGGAGACACCTGGGTATGGGATGGAAGAACGAAGACCTGGACCCAGAAGTTTCCGGCATCGAGCCCCTCCGCGCGGCAAACCACGCTTGCATACGATGCGATCGGCAAAACCGTCGTACTGTTTGGCGGCGATAATGGAGGCGGCGATTGCTGCAGGATCTATTACAACGACACGTGGACTTGGGACGGCGTTAACTGGAGTCAACAATTTCCTGCGACTAGCCCAACCGCACGAACCAGGCAAACCATGGCCTATGACGCAATCTTAGGCCAAGTCATCGTATTCGGCGGGACCTCTGGTCCTCCCGAGGCCCTGAACGACACCTGGGCTTGGGATGGAAAAACCTGGAAGAAGTTGAAGGTGGCCAACCAGCCCAGCTCGCGCTATGTTTCGAGCATGGATTTCGATCCGTTGAACGGCGGATTGGTCCTATTCGGCGGAGAGCTTAGCGGAGATATTGTTACCAATGAGACGTGGCTCTTGGTTCCTGTGCCGGTTCGGTAATTGTAGGTTGCGATGACACGGAAGAAGCTTGGATGGAGAATCGCTTTTGTGTGCGCGGCGGCTCTTGGTATGGCGGCGCAGGCTCAGACCGGCGCCGAAAATGTGCTTTTCAGATTTCCGTATAAGCCGGAGGGCGCGCAGCCTTATGGGGTGCTGACGCAGGACGCCAACGGAACTCTGTACGGGACCGCCAGCGCCGGAGGCCGGGGCGACGCCGGCGTGGTGTTCAAGCTGGAGCCGGGTGGTCAGTTTACTTTGCTGCACAGCTTCAGCCTCAATGGAGCGGACGGGTCGAATCCGGTGGCGGGCGTAATCCGCGACGAGAGCGGGAACCTGTACGGAACTACTTTTAGCGGCGGCGCTGCGAACTTGGGGACGGTATACAAGATGACTCCCGCGGCCGAAGTAAGTATCCTGCATAGCTTCAGCGGCGCTGACGGATCGAAAGTCTATGCCGGCGTGGTACGGGATGGCGCGGGAAACCTGTTCGGCGCAACCACTTTTGGCGGGCAGTTTAATAGGGGCGTGGTTTACCGGCTGGCTCCCGGCGGTGACCTGACCGTGCTGCACAGCTTCGGGTCCGGCGACGATGGTTGGCATCCGAATAACGTGATCCTGGATTCGGCCGGCAACATTTATGGAACAACTCGAGCTCGGCGGGAACTCCGGCGGGAGCGCGGGCTGTTGCGGCACAGTGTTCAAACTGACTCCGTCAGGACAGGAGATCATACTCTACACGTTCAAGGGCAAGAACGATGGCGGAGTGATCGACGCGGGAGTGGTCATGGATTCCGACGGCAATCTCTATGGCACTGCCGCGAAGGCCGGCGTCCACAGCGCGGGCGTGGTGTGGGAACTGAGTCCGGCCGGCCAATTCACGGTGCTTTACAGCTTCACGGGAAACGCCGACGGCGGAAATCCCTATAACGGGTTGGCGCGCGATTCGGCGGGGAATCTCTATGGCACGACCGTGAGGGGCGGCCCGGGCGGAGAGGGAGTAGTCTACAAAATCACCCCCACCGGACAGGAGACTGTGCTGTACAACTTTACCACTCCGAAATTCACCGGCCTGACCCCGCCCACCTACGGAAATCCGGATGTGATGCTGGACTCCGCCGGCAACTTGTACGGAGAGAGCCCCGAGGGTGGTCAAGTGGGAATGATTTACAAGATCGATACGGCCGGCGCGGAGACGACGCTCTATACCTTTACATTGGCGCCGGCTGGCGATGTCGCGAGTGTCGCTTTCATGAATGAAGCAGGCGAGATCTACGGGACCACCGCGGAAGGAGGCGCATGGGATTATGGCGCGATCTTCAAGGCGGATGCGATGGGCAACGAGACCGTGCTTTACAGTTTCACAGGCGGCGACGACGGAAGTTCTCCGAACCCTGGCATCGCGCGCGATACCGCCGGCAATCTTTACGGGACTACGTACTCGGGGGGCTCAGACGCACACGGCGTGCTCTTTGAACTGGAGCCCTCCGGGAAACTGAAGGTGCTGCACGCATTCACAGAGGAGAATGATAGCGGACTCCGGGATCGGGCATCACGCTGGATGGCGCGGGAAATCTCTATGGAACTACAACCGGCGGGGGGACTTCAAGCGGCTGCGGCGCGATCTACGAACTGGATGCCTCTGGAAACTACACGCTACTCTATACTTTCACCTGCGGGACGGATGGTGCCTATCCAGATTCAGGTGTGGTGCGCGACGCATCGGGTAACCTGTATGGCACGACGAACCAGGGCGGGGCCAACGGAGATGGCGTGATTTTTGAATTGGACCCGGCGGGCCAATTGACAGTCCTCCACAGTTTTCCAGCTGCCGCGCGTGGCAACAGTTGCAATCCCCTCTTCGGCGTGACCCTGGACGGCAGTGGCAATCTCTATGGCGCCACATACCCTTTGGGTTTCAACTGCGGCGTTAACGATGCCGGCGAGATATACAAGCTGGATAGAGCAGGGAACTTTACTGTGCTATATACGTTTACTGGCGGAAGCGATGGGGCCGGCCCGCAAAGCCTGGTGCTCGATTCCGCTGGCAACATTTACGGCGCCGCAAATTTCGGCGGGTCGCTCGGCTGCCGATCGGATTCACCGGTGCCGGGCATCGGATGCGGTGTGGTGTTTAAAGTGGACCCGTCTGGCAACGAATCCGTGTTGTACACATTCACTGGCGGCGCGGGCGGCAATAACCCGGCGGCACAAATTCTTCGCAACAGAGCGGGCAACATTTACGGGGCTGCCGAGCGGGGGAGGGGGCGCGGCAGCGTACTGTTCGAGATTATGGCGCCGCAACCTTGAAGTGATGGGGAAGGCCGTTCCTTCACATCTGGCTCCGAATTGCCACAATTCATCCCACTGGAAACTCTCGATAATCTGTGAGTCTCAACTGGCATTGCACGTGCTTCGTGCACGCCATGCGCAAACTGACGATCTGCATTCTCTTCCTCGCCGCTCTCGCTTCGCTGGCTCTCGCCCAGGACGCCGATGCGCAGAAACGCTTCGCCGGCACATGGGTGGCAAAGGTCCATGACAAGGTTATCTGCACCATCAAGCTGGAAGCGGCCCAGCCGATTACCGGCGCCATGCACGCCTGCCAGATCAACATCGATGGTGACGGCCAACTCATCGAGCCTGAGGAATCCAGGGCCGAAGTTCCCGGCAACGAGCCCCTCCCCGCGGCAAACGACGCTGGCATACGATGCGATCGGCAAAACCGTCGTACTGTTTGGCGGCGATAATGGAGGCGGCGATTGCTGCAGGGTCTATTACAACGACACGTGGATTTGGGACGGCGTTACTTGGAATCAACAATTTCCTGCGACTAGCCCAACCGCACGAACCAGGCAAACCATGGCCTATGACGCAATCTTAGGCCAAGTCATCGTATTCGGCGGGACCTCTGGTCCTCCCGAGGCCCTGAACGACACCTGGGCTTGGGATGGAAAAACCTGGAAGAAGTTGAAGGTGGCCAACCAGCCCAGCTCGCGCTATGTTTCGAGCATGGATTTCGATCCGTTGAACGGCGGATTGGTCCTATTCGGCGGAGAGCTTAGCGGAGATATTGTTACGAATCAAACGTGGCTCTTGGTTCCCGTGCCGTTTCAGTAGTCTATAATATCAAGGTAGCTGCCCGGCGGCTGGAAGGGATAAAATGATGTCGCCGTCTGTCTTTCGCTTCTTCGTTCTGTTGGCGTTCCTGCTGTTACTTTCCTTACCGGCCTTTCCGCAAGTTACTTTGACGGGGGCTGTGTGGTTTGCCACAACCCCCACTGGAGGCACGAGTGTCCAGCAGGCTTATGCCGACGGCGCCTCGAATACGCTTGGGGGCGATCAGTGGTGGAACTTGTGGCTGGCACTCGATCCGAACGCCACGTCGCCGGTTAACGGTCCATCCGATGCACAGTCGAGTATCTCCATCCCCTTGCTGGCAGGCAATACTTATAAGTACTACATGTTTGCCCAGGGTCCGTGCTGCACCTTGAGTTATAGCGGCTTGAATCTGTTTTTCGAAGGAAACAACACCACACCCGCGATCTCAGTATTCGGCGTGGTCGGTTCCACCGGCTTTCAACCCAACGGCAACGGCAATACGTTCACCCTCGAAGTCAGCCTGCAGCGGGCGCGGGCACAGGTTTCTATAGTGCCAATGGCGTCACCATTGTCCTGACCACCTACGATTGGATGGCATCCGGAACACTGGATGTCTGCCAGGCATTTACGTTCTCGCCTGGGGGCGATCCGAGCAGCCAGGGATCGTTCACTTTGCGGGTATTTCCGGCGGCCGTTCTGTCTAGCAGCGTGTCCAGTTCCACGCCTGGCAGGGAAACCGCTCTTATAGGGAGCGGCTTCTCCCCCTTGGAAAGTGTCGCCCTATATTTCGGCGGTTTGGATTCCGCTCCCATCGCTACCGCAACTGCGGATTCGAGTGGTAGCTTTGCCATCGCCGCCCGCGTGCCGGAACACCCCTACGGCCCGTCAGACGTTTACGCGCACGGCGAAGCCAGCGGCGCCCTCGGCGCCACAAGCATCCACGTGACGCCCGGTCTTCCGATCGCTCCTCGCCGCGGAACTCCCGGCAGTATGGCGACGGTGCGGGGTTCTGGCTTCGGCGCCGGCGAATCCGTGACGGTCTACTGGGGCAACCCTCGGGAGTCACTGGGTAGCGCGCAGGCAAATACAAGCGGTGACTTTATTGGTAGCGCGGCGTTCAGCTTTGCGCTTCCGGCGGATGCGCCGCGTGGCAGCAATGCCATCGTGGCAATAGGGAAAACGACGGGAGCTATAGCCGTCGGCGAGATCGATGTCGAGTGATCTGGGAAGGCCGTTCCTTCACACCTGGCCCCGAATTGCCACAATTCGTCCCACTGGAAACTTCCTATAATCTCTGAGCCTCAACCTGGTATTGCACGTGCTTCGTGCACGCCATGCGCAAACTGACGATCTGCATTCTCTTCCTCGCCGCTCTCGCTTCGCTGGCTCTCGCCCAGGACGCCGATGCGCAGAAACGCTTCGCCGGCACATGGGTGGCAAAGGTCCATGACAAGGTTATCTGCACCATCAAGCTGGAAGCGGCCCAGCCGATTACCGGCGCCATGCACGCCTGCCAGATCAACATCGATGGTGACGGCCAACTCATCGAGCCTGAGGAATCCAGGGCCGACGACAAGCCCGAGCCCATTCTCGATCCGAAAATACAAGGCGACACGCTTTCTTTCGGATTGAAGGACGAGGACGGCGAGCCGCCTATGAAGCTCGAACTGCAACTCACCGGTGACCGGCAGGCGGAACTGCGAATCCTCGACGCGCCCGGTCCAATCAAGCCAATTCACTTCGCCAGGCAGTAGACGCAGCGGGCGGCTTTTTCACCCGGCGGAAGGCCATCGCGGTGAGCAGCAGCGAAGTGGCAAGCAACGCGCCGTCGCGCAGCAGAGTCACCCAGGAGAGGCGTTCGCCAGGGCCGAAGCAACCGCAGTCGATATCCAGCCCCTTCACCATCGCCCGGATCATAAGCGTAAAGAACATCGCCAGCAGCAGCGACGTGATCGCTGTCGAAGCGCGCCGCCACACACCTACGATCAGCAACGCGCCCAGCAGGAGCTCGAACCACGGCAGCGCGCGCGCGACAGATTCGACAGCCCACAAGGGCAACACCTGATAAGAGTCGATGCCGATAGCGAACAGCGCCCACGGTTCGCGCAATTTCAGCCAGGCGGCATACACGAAGACGCGCCCAGCACGACCCTCAGGACTAATACGGCGGCGCCCGCGGGAGTCTTACTGTTTAAGAAGGCCATCAAGGACGCCTTGATCCAATCGTAATGAAATATTCCCTGGCCGAAGATCCGGTACTGTTTGGATTTGTAAGTGACCAGCAACGTCGGTGTGCTGGCCACCGGCAGTGCGCGGCCCTCCTCCAGATCGTGATCGATGAGGCTTTGCACCTTGGGGTCTTTCATGAGCGCGGCCACTTTCTTCTGTTCGGCGGGCGTCAGGACGGTGGCGACGGTCTCTTCCACTTTACCGTCCGCCGACCAGGAGCCTTGCTTAGCGAATAGCGCGTCGGCGGCTGGTTCGTACTTACCTAACTGCGCGCAGGCGCAAGCCAGTTCAGCGGTCTTGCGGCCGTAGGTATGCTGGGTCAGCGGGAAGTACCTATAAACCAGGTACGCCTTGCCCGTAGCCACGTATTCTTTCATGATCAGGGGCAGATCCTCATCGTGAAATTGCTTGCAGCCGGGGCATTGGAAATCGCTGAAAACCTCTAGCGTCAGGGGGGCCTTCGGATCGCCAAAAGCGTTGCCCTTGATAACGTCGGGAGCCGCGGCGAGCGAAGGCAGCAGGGCGGCGAGCGCAAGGATATAGAGCCTCATACGGGCATTGTAACCCACGGAGATGTCCCATTCGACGTCTTCCTATTCGACGTCGAAGTCGGCCACGCGCGTCTTGCTGTTGCCGGCGGAGTCCACGGCCTTTACTTCGACGCGATAGGCACCCGGTTCCAGCTTATCGACAGGCAGCTCTGAGTCCCACTGGAATCACCGGATTGCCGGCGCGAATCTGGCCGGTCACACTTCCCAGACCGGAATCCTGCTTCACCTCCTGCGTCTTGCGGTCGAGCACGCGAAGCTGAACTCCCACCACCGGCGGAGTCTTATCCCCCGCATGGGGCTCGTAGATTTCCGCGTACAAGGCCGCGCGATCCGTCTTCTTGAACCGGTACGAGCCGGCGGGGTTGAACTCGAATCCCGAGGCTACCAGGGGAGTGCGGCCTTCGAGCAAAACCGCATCCATATCCGATCCAAGATCGGCCACGCGATGCAGGTCTTTACTCAGGGCCAGGGCGCTCAGGCCGAACTGCTTGCTGTCGTAGGGATCCACCGTGATGGGCATCTCCACTTTGCCGAAAGTGGCGCCGGTGGAGGTGAAGGCGGCCTTCAGCGTATACTGTCCGGAGGCGATTTCAAACTGGCTGTCATAGTGATATGGCTTCTCGGCAAAAGCTTGCATCTGCTTTTTTGTCGTCGATTTCCAGTTTCTTGTTGTCGCTGAAACGCGCCGCCACACTGCCATCCGGGCGATAGGCGATAGCCAGAATGTTCAAATCGGCATGAAACTTTCCCTTCACCTTCTCGAATTTAATGCCGATCGCCGGGGATCTCAAGCGCCACATCCACGCGGGCGGTGTTGGGCGAGGTGTAGAAGAACGGCGCTTGCATGCTCACGCCGGGCACTCCGGGCGCAGTGCCGGCCACGCGATTTTCCAGGTCTTTTTCGACCGGGTTTCCCGCCAGTGCGTCCACGGCCTTCACGTTACAGTAGCCGCTGCGGAAGCGCACGTTGGTTCCAGGGCGATCCAGCTTCACTTTCAGAAAATGACAACTACCTTCCGCCGATTCGGGCGGCGTGTAGCCGAGTAAGTAGAACTGGTTTTGTTCTTTGCTGATTTTCTCCAGCCCGCCTAACAGATCGTTGGAATTGACGATCACGAAGCCGCCCGTGCCGGAAGCCAGGGCGAACAGGACCATCTGGTTGTCAGAGGCGCTCTTGGGGAAGGTAGGAATCAGGTTGCGGGACTGATTGTAAGGATTGAGAGTGTTGGGGTTCATGGTTGTGGTGGGTCCGCCGCCACCGCCGCTGCTGCCCTTGCCGCCGCTCCCACTGCCACTGCCGCTGCCGGTACTCCCCCTTTGCCGCCGCCACCAGTTCCGCCTGTGCCGCCCCCGCTCCCACCTTTACCGCCGCCTCCGCCCGGGGCGCCACCGGTGCCACCGCCTCCCCCGCCGGGCCGCCGCCGGTACCACCGCCATGCTGGAAGAACGAATTCGCCATGCCGTACGAATTCGCTGAACCAAAGGAAGCGGGGAACAGCCGCAGAAACGGCGAACTCGACTGAGACCGCAGGCTGGCGCCCGCGGGTCCCGCCGTCATGCCGGTCACCAGGCCGCGCACGTCGATGGGATAAATCGCCACGTTCGACCGGTTGCACTCGGAAATCGCGGCGCTCAACTCGGACATATTATCGGCGGGCACCACGAAAGCCGGAAGTCAGCATCACAACCATTTTGCGGCCGGGTATGGGGCCCAGAAGTCTTGGCCAGGCTGCGCACGGCAAGCAACTCGTCCCACACCCCCATGGCGGCCTCCGCCCTGCCCAAATTCGGTATGCCCGTGGAAGCCACTTCCACCGGCTGGTTGGGCGAAACCGGCGAGAACTTGACGCCGCCCACCACCTTCTTCAAACGATCCGCGTCGGCCGTGAAATCTTGCGTTACCGTGATACTGCCGGCGAAATTCATAATGGCCATCAAACGGTTGGGACCGGCGTTGGCGTCGATGAACTGCGTAGCGGCCTGCCGCGCGCGCATCTGATCGCCCAAACTCCATGGTGGCGTTATCGAAGAGCAGCACCATATAGTGTTTTTGCGTGTTATTGGGCGAGTTGGGATCGGCCTCGAACGAAAAGCTGGTGATGGCCTGTTCTTTATTGTCTTCCCAGACTTTGAAGTCCTTGGCCTGCAGGTCGCGAACGTATTGTTCCTTTTTGTCGGTTACGACTGCGTCCACCAAGACCAGCGCGCGTTTCGGATCTTGATGACCGGCAAAGAGCCGGCGGCCTGCGAATTGGCGTCTTGAGCCCGCGCCAGAATGCCGGCAGAGCCGGCTAGAGCTAATCAGAGACAAGAAGGCACGAATCTGCATTTCTATACCTCAATTCATCTGGAATATCGACAGCGCCATTTGCCGCCGCCATGGTTTGCCCTTCGGAATCCCGTATCACCAGCCGGACCAGATAATTTCCCGGCTTCACATCGAAACTGTTTTTCACCGTGATTCCCGGGCCAGCCTGTTTTCGAGCGTTTGATCCTGCAGGTGCATCTCGACGGTCTTTAGCTTCCCGCTGATCAGATTCCCATTGCGGTCGAACACGCCGGAAACGACCATCAGATTATCCAGGTTCCGCCCATTCTCCTTGCGAAAGTGCAGATGCTTCACATCCACGCGCGCCAGCACCGCGAGGCTGGCATTTTCCGCGCTCGACTTGAAAAACTGCGTGTGCAACTCCATGGGAATATCGCGCAATTCTTCGCGCGAGAACAGCGCATCCCGGATTTCTTCTTTGGCGGTCTCCTCCGGGTCGGCCAGGTGCTGCGGCGCGTAGTAGCCGCGGCGCGCCTGCAGTTCCAGCTTGCCGGAATTCTTTAGTGTAATCTTCAGCGCGTGAAAGCGCCCATCCAGCTTCAGATTCTCGGGCGAAAAGCCCAAAACATAAACAAACTCCGGGCGCGCGGCCACCCGGCTGAATCCGGCTCGACCAGATCGTTGTTGTTGTGAAAGAAAACGCCGCCAGTCCCATAGGCCAGCTCGCCGAGCACATCGTCATTCGCCAAAGCGGAACCAGTCTCGTACTGGGACTTGATCATCTGGCTCTGGATACTCTGCGCGCTAGGCTGGCTGGCATCCCCGCCCGGAACGACGACATACAAGCCGCGCGCGTTCAGGCTGCTGACGATCACGTTGGCGTGTATGGCGCGATCGATGAGGCTGGTCTTTTCCTGATACAGGTCGGGGAGCGTGAGGAAGCCGGGGGACACCAGGACTACGGTGCGCTTGCCCGGCATGGTGGAGATGCGGCGCACCACTTGCTGGAGCACCGTGAGCACGGCGCGGCTTTCCACGTCACCGGCGGTGAGCACGTGTTGCGTCTCCGCCATGGCCATCGATTGCGCGGTTTGTTGACTGGTGGGCTGGGTGGGATCCAGGCTCATGCAGGCCATAGCGTCCGCTATAGCGGCCGTCAAGGCCATGGGATCGTTCTTATTGAAGATCAAATCCGCCTGGTAGTAACTGATGTCCGGGCAAGCCTGAACCGGGGACCGGGCAATGGGCTGTGGGGCGAGATGGAGAAGGGTCTCGCGCAGTTTTACGCGGTCATCCGTGAAATCGAGCGTGGTCCGGCCGGAGGTGGTGAAGATGGCGGCTCTGTCGGTGTCGACCAGCGAAGAGTTTAAGTGGCGCTCGGCGGCGGCGCGCACTTGCATGAGATCCGCGATACCGATATGCACGTCGTCAAACACGTACGCCACGAAGCGATTGGGCATGGCCTCCGGCTTGGCCGCAACCGGACCCTCGAGGCCGTTTTCGCCGTTTTCTACGGGCGCAGCTACCTTCGCCGGTTCGGCCATCTGGCTGCTGAGCGTCTCCATGGAAAAGGAGGAAATGGTCTGCGGTTTGCCTTTATCGAATAGCTGAAAATCTTCCTTATGCAGATTGCCGACCGCGTGGCCCTCTTTGTCGCGCACGACCACGGGCACCAGCACGAGATTGACCTTGGTGCGGAAGGTGGCGGGCGTGTCGTGGGTGGTCATTTCGGCGCTCTGATCCTGCGGCGGCGGGGGCGGCGGGGTTTGGGCAACCCCGGCTCCTACGATAGAGAGCAGGGCGCCGAGCAGGATTTGCGGTGGTTGGCCGGGCCGGAGCATTGGATTCAATTCTACTCCTTAATATGCCCTCGTGCGGCAGGTAGTTTCCTAGTCGCGTGAAGCGCAAATCTCGAACGGTCGCGCGCCCGCCTTTAACCCCCCGGCTTCCCAGGCGACGGTCGCGGCGGTTCGGCAGAAAAAACGGTACGACATTGCGCGCCGGGTTGTTGGGTGCTCAATGTCCTGGATGCGATATCCGCTATGGCTTGATTTATTTGTGCCTTCACCTTAGCAAGTTGAACGGTGGCCGGAGAATACGCATTGGCGGGAAGCCCCGTACCGCGTAGCGCGCCGTGTTGCTGAGGGCGAAAAGAAGCTTGTAAGCGGAATACGCTTGGCGAATCCCGAGATCGTCATTATCTCTCTGTCCCTGTGTCTCGCGTCAATGACGCAGACGCTGTCATTCTCCATTGCGAACCACAAGATTACCCTTATGTCCAGGAGCCTTCGGCGCCGTCGCGATATTGTAAGGCCGCCTTTGAACGCTGTCACCCGAAGGTCTATACCATCTTCCGGAGTCGTGTAAGCGTTCGTAGACCGCGCACGCAATCCGGGGCCCACATCTTATACCAATGTAAGTTCCCGCACAGACCGACGAGGCAGGTGCAGTTTTGGCTTGAATCACGGCGGCCGTGGGGGTATTCTACCGAACAAATGCAAACCTCCCAACCCTCCTTCAACGCTAGTCGCCAACTGCCACGCGCGCTCACCCTGGCAGCCGTCGCCGCCCTGTTGCTGTTCACCGCACCGGCCTCTCCGTCATGTACGATTCCTAGTGGGTTCAAGCTCGGCAGCCCAGGCAATTCAACTTACGGATTCTTCACGAATTTCGCATCAACTCCAACCCTGCTATCGACGTACGCCGTGTCGCTCGGCGGCGGCAGCACCACAAGCACGGCGGGCGACCTCAACGCCCTGTACACCCACATTTATTACAGCGTTGCCAACATGATCAATTCCTGGACATCGAGCGGGAACTGCGCCTTCGAGTTGGTGCTGGTGGGAACGTTCCCGGACAGCCGGTATTTCGCGGTCGTCGACAACGACGCGCATTACGCCAACACCCAGCACATCGCCGATTTAGCCATGGACCCCGTGCAGTACACTACCACGGGCGGGCCGATCACCTTTCAGAATCAGTTCGTTGTGGGCCTGGGCACAGGCGGTGGAAGTCTCTCATACGAAGCAGGCCAATACTTCATGGTTCCGATCAGCCTTGGTACTATCCCTAGCGGCGCTAACACCACGGCGGGGTGCGGCATTCCTCCATTCGAGGGCGACAATCTCCTCGACGCAACCCAGCGTCACAGCTCCATGGACTGGAACCCGACCGTGAACCCGACTAGCCCGACCGGCTACCCCCTGCTTCCTAGCGTCGGCGAGATCAACTCGTTCGCTGGGTACGATCTGGGCGCGCACACCGTTGATACGCCCGAGCACACTACCCCATCGTCCATTAGCGGTGACGTGGACGGGTGGAACCCCGCCGGAAGCATTATTATTCGAAACTATCTGCAGCCGCCGCTGTCTTGTTCAGGATCGAGCGGCGCACTCAGCTGCAGTGCCACTGTCGCTGCCCCCTCGTACTACCTGCTCATTCGCGATGCCAATTCGGGATGCGCGTACGAGATCACGACGGAGCTGCAGGACGAGCTTTTCTACAATAATCTCTCCTCGGGTAACAATGGCGCCTCAGCGATCGTGTCGACTTCAAACCCGGCAACCAGTTCGTACCTGCCGTCATCCGACGAGGGCTACTGGATGGACGCCACGCAGAAGGGGTATCATAGCCTCGTCTCAAACACCACCCCGCAGGCCTGCTTCGCCAACGGGGGCACGAGTTCTGGAAATATCTGCGCGTGGGCGCGCGGCCCGGAATACGAAACTGCGCCGGGACCTGAGGACGCCTACATCGGCGCCAACGTTAACTACTCCCAGCTCCAAAGTATCGGGAGCAACAACGGAAGCTGCACCACTTCCTGTAACTATAGCGACTACCAAGTCCTGCTATTTCAGTTCGCGATGCCAAACCCCACGCCGGACACGCCCTGCATCGAGTCCGGAGGCTCCTATCCGTGCTACCTGACCGGATCGGAGCCCCTCCGCTACATGAGTCTCACGTTTGAACAGGAGCAAAGTTCGGGCAGCGTGCAGCCCCTCATCAGCATAGCGGATAGCGCATTTGCGACAACGCTCCAGACCGACGGCCAATATCTGGTCGACTTGGTCTTGAATGTGTCGGGCACTCTGCCATCATGGCTCCAGCCGCCCAGCAATCCGTGGAGCGGCGCGCCCGTGGGATTCTCGCCGGTGCTCGTCAATCCAACCGGTTCGAGCACCTACGCTACCTACCCCGTGTGGCAGGTGACGGCGGCCGGGACGAACTATACGGTCCTCGACCTGACCACGATTCCCAATACAACCAGCCCCAACGCGCTCAGTTCCTCCGGTGCTTCCATCAATGTACCGGCTCTTTCGATTGGGACCGGGTCGGCGAATGACCTGCCTATACAGATGCGGACCACGCTGCCGGCCGGCAGCTTCGGGTGCGCGGGACAGAGTGTCCCCTATTCCACAGCAGTGTACACGGGCGGCTCGGGCGAGGCTGAGCTACAACACCTTGATGGGGCCCTACGTGCCTTTTGTGAGCGTGTGGACGCCGGGCGCTACTGCGACGGCGCCGCCAACGGCAAACCTGCCTACGTCCGTAAGTTGCGGGCAAATGCCGGGGACGCCTTACTTGAATACTCCGATCGCGTCTACCGGGATTACAGAGGTGGTCTTCCCCTTACAGAAGTGGCCCACTTCCACATCCCCCCTAACCCCGCCCTATCTGAATTGCAGCAATAATTCTGTGGCGCTGCCGACAACGCCGCAGATCTATTTTGTCGCCACGCAGGCGCCCAACATCGTCACTAGCGGCATGGGATGCGATCAGCCCTGGACTGCGAGTGATCCGAATCCCTGCGATCAAATCATCCTGCAGTCGGGGGAAGCCACGTCTGACCCCTCAGCGTCGTGGAAGCCCGGGCTTCCGTTGAAAATCGTCGGCACCGGGTTCGGCTACCAGCCGTCGATGACCCTGCCGTTCGCGGGATTGGGATCGGCTGCGCCGCCCAACCTCGTCATTGGTGATTGCCATGAATCCAGTTCGTGCACCGGGACAGGCGACTTCACTTGGTACACCAGCACCAGCGGGGTTTATAGCAAATGCCAGGTGTACATTCAAAACTGGACCGACTCTACCATCTCGGCTGTCTTGGCGCTTGGCACCGAGGTGCAGAATGGGTACATGGCGGCGAATCCCTCCACGTTGGGCAGTACCTACCTGTCGCCGACCAGCGACGTCAGTTGGTTGATGTTTGCCACGGCGGCAACGCCGGGCTCGGCCTATTGTTCGATCAACTCAAGCGACTACCTTTACTTCTCCGTTACCAATCCCCAAAGCGGCACGGCCAGCTCCTCGACGAGCCAGGGCTGGGTTAAAGTTGGTGTCAGCGCCGCAGGGACGGCCCCGACGACCTAGAGCGCCCTTGTCCGGCAGAGGAGACGGCGATGAAAGGATTAATTGGCTTGATTCTCCTGTGTCTCAGTTGCCTACCGGCGCTACACGCGCAGACGGCAACTGAGACCGTCTTATTCGACTTCAGCGAATACCCCGGGGGTGGAGGGCCGGTTGGGACGCTGACTATGGATGCGTCCGGCAACCTTTACGGAACGGCGTACTCCGGCGGCGGCGTTAGCCAGTCCGGAGCCGTGTTCGAGTATAGCGCGGATGGGAATTACAGCGTGCTTTATACCTTCCAGGGAGGCCCCACGGACGGCAGCGGGCCGTACGCGGGCGTGACTCTGGATGCGTCCGGCAATCTCTACGGCACGACTGAAGCTGGCGGAAGCGCGGGCCTGGGCACGGTGTACAAAATCAGTACCGCGGGCCAGGAGACAGTCCTACACAGCTTCACGGGCGGGACTGACGGAAGCAATCCGTACTCCGGCGTAACAATCGATTCCACCGGGAATCTGTACGGCACGACGTATTACGGCGGCCCTTCGAACGCGGGCGTGGTCTGGAAGATTACGCCGTCCGGGCAGGAGTCCGTGCTATACGCGTTCGCCGGCAGGCCCGATGGGGTCAATCCGTATGCCGGGGTGACGTTAGGTCCCTCAGGCAACCTGTATGGGACTACGTATATTGGGGGAGTGGACAACGAGGGAACGCTCTACCAGTGCAGCCCGTCGGGTCAGGAGACGGTTTTGTTGTCCTTCGGGCCTCCGATAGACGCCGGCTCTCCGCAGGCGGGCGTAATCTTCGATTCCCAGGGTAACATCTATGGGACCGCCGCTGACGCGATATACACGTTCAGCCCCTCTGGTCAGTACACGCAGGTGGCCACGCTGCCGGTGGGGAAGTCCGGCGGCATCTTTTCGCCCGGCACGGTGGCGAGGGACTCGGCCGGGAACTTCTATGCGGCGACCAGAAAGGCCAGCGAGGGAGTCTACAGCGACTACCCGTATGGCGCACTCTTTAAGGTGACCCCCAAAGGCAAAGCAACAGTACTGTACAAGTTCCCAGGCGCCTACAAGGGCGAGACGATAAGCCCGTCGGTTAACGCGGGCGTGATCCTCGATTCGGCCGGCAACATCTACGGCGCGACCGTATTTGCGGGGATACAGGGGGCGCTCTATGAGGTCAACACGGCGGGGCAAGCCAGCATCCTGCACAATTTCACAGGCGCGCCCAGCGGCTCGGATCCCAACCCGGTGCTGATCACCTCCAAAGGCGAAATCTACGGCACAACATTCTACGGTGGTACAAACAACTACGGGATGGTTTACAGGCTGGTGGGCGGGAAGCAAACGGCGCTTTACAATTTCAAGGGGGACAAGGACGGAGCCAACCCGGCCGTGGCGCCATTGGCGATGGATTCCGCCAAGAATCTCTACGGGACTGCCGTGGGTGGGGGATCGACGGCGAACGCCGGCACCGTGTTCAAGATCAGCCCCTCCGGCGATGAGACGACCCTCCACAGTTTCACTGGCGGGTCTGATGGCGCAAACCCGGACAGCGGCGTTATTCTCGGGCCGGATGGCAATCTTTACGGCACCACGTCCGCCGGCGGCTCGGGAAGCCTGACGGGGACGCAGGAAGGCGTTGTCTTCAAGATGACCACCAGCGGTGAGGAGACCGTGCTGTATAGCTTCACTGGGCTGGACGATGGTGGCCAGCCTCCGCCGGAATCGTGGCTGGCGGTCGATGCGGAAGGTAACCTCTACGGCACGACGTACTCCGGCGGCACGGCGGATGGTGGCGTAGTCTACAAGCTCACGCCCGCCGGTGAAGAGACTGTGCTGTTCACTTTCACGGGAGGCGCGGACGGCGCGTATCCGAGCACCGGGGTGGTTCGTGACGCGGCGGGCAACCTGTACGGGACGAATTCATTCGGCGGCTCGCTCGGAGGCGGCGTGCTGTTCAAGCTGAGTCCCGCGGGTGAATTCACGGTGCTGCACAACTTCGGCGGAGGCTCCGCCGGTGACGAGGCTGAGGGCATCGTGCTGGATAGCGCCGGCAACCTTTTCGGCGCTACAGGCTTTGGCGGAGGGCCGGGGTGCTTCGAGAACAGCGGCTGCGGCCTGGCGTTTAGGGTCGACCCTGCCGGCAACTATAGCGTGATCTACACCTTCACGGGTGGAGCGGATGGCACGGGAGGACTGCTCTCGCTATCGCCGCAAGGCGAGCTATTCGGCGTGGGAGCCTACGGCACGGAGGGCGGCGGCATCCTGTATAGGCTCACGTTCTGAGGCTCTCGTCGGGCCTGGGCGCGCGGATGAGCGGCGGCGTGCGTAGGGCATCGTTTGCTCGCGGAACAGGGGGAAACGATGCCGCCCGGTTCTGCATGAGGAGCCCCGCGGATTCAAGCGGCGCGGGACGCCCCGTCTTGCGCGAGTTCCTCAAAACCTATCGGATATGCTCCGCTTGCCGCTGCTCAGTCGCCTCGGCTAACCCTTTCCGCGGCTCCGGATCGTCCGGCCGCAATTTCGCGGCTTCGCCGAAATAGCGCAGCGCGTCGGCATACTCGCGGGCGGCCTGACTCTTTCGCGCCAAACGAAGCGTGGCCGCGAAGAGCAGATCCGCGGCGACGGCATCTTCGCGGTTGAGTTCGTGCGCCCGGCTGAGCGCCCGGTAGGCCGCCGGATCGTCGCCTAGTTTCTCGAGCACAGCGCCGTAGAGGGAGTTCAGTTGAAAGAGATCCGGCCAGCGCTCCACGGCCTTCGAGATGGGCGCGCGCGCCTCCTCAAACCGGCCCATCCGATAATAGGTGAACGCCAGGTTGTACTGCATTTGCGGCGATTGGGGCGCCAGTTCCGCAGCCCGGCGCAGAGGTTCCAGCGCGGCATCCAGGTCGCCGTGCTGGCCGTAGATGGTGCCCAATGCCGTCAGTCTTTCGGCATTGTCCGGATCGTACAACCGCTGGCATACGGCGCGGGCTTCGTCGCGCGGGCCCTTATCCAGCTTTTGCGCACACTCGGTGCGCAACTCGCTTTCATCGGTATCGCGCCGGCGCAGCGCCGCCGACTGCGCGAATGCTTTTTTGGCCTCTTCCTCGCGGCCCTCTTTGCGATACACCAGCGCCAGTTGATACGGCGCCAGGCTATCCCGCGGATCGGCCTGCGCGGCTTGTTTCAGCCACTTTTCCGCGGCCGGCAATTCGCCCTGCTTGAAGTAAGCCAGGCCCAGATAGTAGGCCGTGTCCGGAAAAGGAGGTTTGGCCATGGCTTGATTCAGATTCCGAATGGCGCCCGCGAAGTTTTGATCTAACAGGTCCAGCCGGCCCAGATAATACATGACGTTCGGATGGTCGCCCGCTTCGCCGCGCACGGCTTCGAACGCCCGGCGCGCTTCGGCCGATTGCTTCAACTCGAAAAGCGCGACAGCCAAAGGAAACCGGGCCCGCATGACCAGCTTCGGATCAAGCCGCAAAGCCTCCCGAAATTCGCTCACGGCCACGTCATAACGGTCTTGCTTCAGGGCGTCGTAGCCCTTGCCCAGGTGGGCTTCCGCCGAGTCCTGAGGCATGGCGCTTGGCGCCAGCAGACACAGCACCCCGAGTGCGTGCGCCAGGCGCGTCACCGCGCGGCGCCGGCCCCCGCATCGATCCACTTCAACTCCTCCCGTACCTTGATCTTACCGTGCCATGGATTCTTATCCAGCTCATGACCCTCGCCCGGAAAGATCAACAGCTTCACCGGCACTCCCTGCGTACGCAACGCCCGCTCCAACAGGTACTGCTCGCCCACATAAACGCGTATGTCTTCCGCGCCAGCCACGATGTGCGTGGGAGTCTTCACTTTATTCATCTGCCAGATGGCCGCCTCATCGTTGTAATTCTTCATCATGTCCCATGGCAGGCCGCCCAGGAAGTAAGTGTCGTCATAAGTGGTATCGTCGTTGCCCCAGTTGGCGACGTGTTCCACCGCGCCCGCGCCTGTCACGGCCGCCTTGAACCGGGTAGTCTGCGTAATCAGCCAGTTCGTCATATAGCCGCCGTAACTATATCCGCCGATCGTCAAGCGATCCGGATCGGCGATGCCGTCTTTCACCAACGCGTCGACACCCGCCAGAATATCTTTGCCGGGTTTGGAAACGATGTTCGGCACAATGCCCAATGCGAATTGGTCGCCATAGCCGACCGACCCGCGATAGTTGGGCTCAAATACAAGCCAACCTTCGGTGGCCGCCAGCGATCCCCACTGATACCAGTCCGCCTGGAAATAATTGCCGTCGGCGTCACCCGGCCCTCCATGAATCAGTGTGAACATGCGCAAATTCTTCTCGCCCAGCTTTCCAGGCGGATAGATCAGCATGCCTTCCACGGTGACGCCATCTTCGGCGGTCCAGCGGTAAGGGCGGCCCTCCGGCAGCGCACGCACGGTGAACAACCGGTTGAACGAAGTGATGGGATGCGCATCCATGATGTCATCGCCTAAATAGACCTCCGGCGGCTCGGTCAGCGTGGAGTGGACAAAGGCCACGCGTGTGGCGTGCGCGGCGGCCGAGATGCGCTCATAGGCGCCCGGCTGTCCCGGCTGCATCACGAACAGGTGCAGATCCTCGCGGTAGACTTGCACTTCGGTGCCCATACGCCCGGCGACTAACAGGCCATCCTGTGTCACCGCGTAGCCGGTAACCGCGCCCGGAAACTTAGCCCACCGCGTGACGCGCGTGGGCGATAACGTATCTACCCAATACACGCGCGGCTGCGCATCCTGATAGTTCCCTTCGACCGAGCCATCCGAGAAGGAGAAGAAAATATGCCGGCCTGTCGGGCGCCCAATGCATGCTCTCGTACACCGCCGGGCGGTCGATCAGCGCGCGCGGCTGGCCGCCGGCGGCATCCACAAGATAAATGCCATAGGCGTCCATGGCCTCCTGCCGTTCGGAGACGGAGTCGGTCAGGAACGCGAGGGTCTTGCCGTCCGGAGAGTCTTCCAGTTGCTTCACGCGCCAGGGCGTGGCCGCGATCTGGTGCACGGCGCCGGTTATTAATTCGACCCGCGCGATCGAATCGCCGCGCTCCGATTCCCGAAACTCCACGACGTCGTTCCAATCCTTCTTATAGGCCTCCTGCCGTGGCTTGCTCCACGGAGTGCGCGTGGCAAAATAGATTTGCCGCGAATCGGACGCCCAGGCGAACGCATGGACTTCTTCCTCGCCGTGCGTCACCGCGACGGCCTCGCCGCCATTCAGCGCCATCGCCCACACTTGATCCGCTTTCTCGCCCGCTTCGCCGCCATCGCGATCGGACAGAAACGCGATCGGTGCGGCCATCCGGCGACCACTCGGGATTGCGATCGTGCCCCGACCGGGTGAGCTGCGATCAGCGACCCGCCTGCATCGTCACGATAGAGCCACAGGTCGTTCCGGAAGCGGTTGGCATCCCAGTCCGCCCGCTCGGTCTCGATCGCTACGGCATGCCCATCCGGCGAAATCTTCACGCTGCGGATCTCTACGGCGTTAAAGAACTCATCGAGCGTCATGAGCGGCTTGCTGGTCTGAGCCGCAGCAGCTAGCGCCCAAAACAGGAGCGCGAATCTCAGCATGGCAGGCGAATCATAACACGGCCACAGCGACCCGTCATAGAATAGTGTGGTGGCCGATTCCACCGCACCTCCCGCATCCGTGCTTTCCTTCGAGACCTGCCTCGACGAATTGGAAAAGGTCGTCAAGGAACTGGAAGCCGGCGACCTGCCTCTCGACCGCTCCCTGGAGCTTTTCGAAAAGGGCATGAGCCTCAGCGACACCTGCCGCAAGCAACTGGAGGAGGCCGAAACCCGCGTCGAAATGCTTATCCGCAAAGAGGGCAAAATCCAGCCGGAGCCGTTCCGTCCCGAGAAAGCATGAGCCTGCGCGACTACCTCGCCCAGCAGCAGAAACTGGTGGACGCCCAGCTTGACCGTCTGGTCCCGCCCGAGACACAGCCGCCTGAAACCATCCATCGCGCCATGCGCTACAGCCTGTTTGCGGGAGGCAAGCGCATCCGCCCGATTCTGTGCCTGGAAGCCGCGCGCGCCGTAGCCGAAGAGCCTGGATGGCGCGGCCACCGCGGCCTGCGCGCTCGAATTCATTCACACCTATTCGCTGATTCACGACGATCTGCCCGCGCTCGATAACGACGATTATCGCCGCGGCAAGCTCGACCTGCCACAAAGTCTTCGGCGAGGCCATGGCGATCCTGGCAGGCGACGCGCTGCTGACCCTGGCGTTCGAAGTTCTGGCGGCCATGAACACGGCATGCCGCCGGATCGCAAATCCCGCATGATCGCGGAACTGGCCACGGCCGCGGGCACGGTGGGCGGCATGATCGCAGGGCAGGTTGCGGATCTGGAAGGCGAAGGCCAGCCGCCCACTGCGCCGCTGCTCGAATCCATCCATCGCGCCAAGACGGGCGCTCTGCTGCGCGCCAGCCTGCGGCTGGGCGCCATCTAGCGCGGGCGCGGACGCACAGCAGTACGAAGCGCTCTCTCGCTACGGCGAGCATATCGGCCTGGCGTTTCAAATCGTGGACGACATTCTCGACGTGGAGGAATCTTCCGAGGCGCTGGGCAAGACCGCCGGCAAAGACGCGCAGCAGCATAAGATCACCTTTCCGGCGGTCTACGGCGTGGCCGAATCGCGGCGCATGGCCGAAAGCGAGTGCCTGCGCGCGCACGAAACGCTGGCGCCGTTCGGCGAGCGCGCCACCGCCTGCACGAACTGGCCGACCTGATCGTGCACCGCAAGTCATGAAGCCGCGTCTGGACCGTCTGCTGGTGGAGCGCGGTCTGGCTCCCACGCGCGAAAAGGCGCAGGCGCTCATCATGGCCGGCGAAGTGCTGGTGGACGGCCGCAAAGCGGAAAAACCCGGCCAGCCGGTGGACGCGGAAAGCCGCCTGGAAGTGCTGGCGCAGCCGCCCTTCGTCGGCCGCGGCGGCCTGAAGCTGGATGCCGCGCTTGCGCATTTCGGCATCCATGTGGCGGGGCGCGTCTGCCTGGATGTGGGCGCATCCACCGGCGGCTTCACCGATTGCCTGCTGCAGCGCGGCGCGGCACGCGTGCACGCCGTGGACGTGGGCAGCGGCCAGCTCGATTGGAAGATCCGCACCGATCCGCGCGTGGTGGTGCACGAAAAGCTGAACGCCCGCTATCTGCGCGCACGAAGACTTCGGCGAGGCCGTGGGCTTGGCCGTTTGCGACGTCAGCTTCATCTCCGTGACCTTGATCCTGCCCGCCATCACGCCATTGTTACAACCGGGCGGCGAAATGGTTATACTTGTCAAGCCCCAGTTCGAGGTCGGCAAAGGACAAGTGGGCAAGGGTGGAATCGTGCGCGAACCGGAGTTGCAGCAGGCCGCCTGCCGCCGCGTGGACGATGCGGCGCGGCATCTGGGGTTCGAAACGAGCATCATGGAAAGCCCCATCCTGGGCGCGGAAGGGAACCGGGAGTTCCTGCTGCATGCCCACCATTAACACTGTCGGCATCATCTCAAAGCCGGCCATCGCCGCCGCGGCCGAGGTAGTGCCCAAGCTGCTTCCGTGGCTGGAAACCAGGGGCATGCGGGTGCGTTACGACGAGCGCACCGGCGTCTATGCCGGGCGCGGCGACGGTCTGCGGCGCGCCGAAGTGCCGGAAGGCTGCGACCTGGTGATCGTGCTGGGCGGCGACGGTACGCTGCTTTCCGCGGCACGCGCCATCGGCAACCGCGAGATTCCGCTGTTCGCCGTCAACCTTGGCGGCCTGGGTTTCCTCACCGCCATCACCATCGATGAGCTGTATCCGGAGTTGGAGCGCGCGCTGCGCGGAGAGCATCGCATCGGCCGGCGCAAACTACTGCACGCCGAAGTACGCCGCGGCGAGCATGTGGTTTCGCGCTACGAAGCGCTCAACGACGTGGTGCTCACCAAAGCCTCCATCGCGCGCATGATCGATCTGGATGCTTTTATCGGCGATCAGTTCGTGTGCGGCTACAAAGCCGACGGCCTGATCGTTTCCACTCCCACGGGCTCCACCGCTTATTCGCTTTCCGCCGGCGGGCCGATTATTTTCCCTTCCGTGCCCACCATCTGTCTTACGCCGATCTGTCCGCACACGCTCACCAACCGGCCCGTGCTGGTGCCCGAGACCAGCATGGTCGAGGTGCGCTGCCGGGGCGAGGATGCATCCGTCTTCCTCACCATCGACGGCCAGATCGGCGAACCGCTGAAGAAAGACGATGTGGTCGAGTGCCGCAGCTCGGAGTACGCGCTGCTCCTGATTCGCCCGCCGCGCATGATGTTCTTCGACGTGCTGCGCCAGAAACTGAAGTGGGGAGAGCGTTGAAGCGCCTGTCGCTCACCGCCTGGATCTTCATCGGCATGGCCGCGGGCGTGGCGGTGGGCGCCCTGGCGCCGGGTGTGGCGCGGCAACTCTCGCCGGTCAGCGCCATTTTCCTGCGGCTGATCCGATCCATTATCGCGCCGCTGATCTTTGGCACATTGGTCTATGGCATTGCCGGAGGGGGCGATCTGAAGCGCATGGGCCGCATCGGCCTGAAGGCGATCGTTTATTTCGAAATCGTCACCACGTTCGCGCTGTTTCTGGGATTGGCCGCGGTGAACCTGGTGCGGCCGGGCGTGGGAATGAAGCTGGAGCAGACTGCCGCCGACGCGGCGTTGCCGGGCGAGCGCCCCTCGGCGGGGGCCATGATCGAGCACGTTTTCCCCGCCAGCATCATCGACGCCATGGCGCGCGGCGACGTGCTCCAAATCGTGGTCTTCGCGTTTCTGTTCGGAGCCGCCTGCGCGGCAACGGGCGCCAAGGCCAAGCCGGTAGTGGCTTTCTGCGAAGCGCTCGCCGAAGTGATGTTCCGCTACACGCGATATGTGATGTATCTGGCGCCGCTGGGCGTGGGCGCGGCCATCGCCGTTACGGTGGGCAACAAGGGCTTCGGCGTCCTGTTCGGGTTGGGCAAGCTGATCCTTACCATGTACGCGGCGCTGGTCCTGTTCGTGGTGCTGGTGCTCGGCGCGGTCATCGCGCTGGTGCGCATCCCCGTGCGCGACTTCTATCGCGCCGTGCGCGAGCCGTTCCTGATCGCCTTCTCCACCGCATCGAGCGAGGCGGCCCTGCCCCTGGCGCTCGAGAACATGGAGCTGTTCGGCGTGCCAAAACATATTGTGGCGTTCGTGATTCCGGCGGGATACAGCTTCAACCTGGATGGCAGCACGCTGTACCTTTCGCTGGCTTCTGTTTTCGTGGCGCAGGCGGCCGGGGTGAACCTTTCGTTTGGCCAGCAGTTACTCATGATGCTGACCCTGATGCTGACCAGCAAGGGCGTAGCGGGAGTGCCGCGCGCCGCGTTGGTGATCCTGGCCGGCACTCTCTCCACGTTCCATTTGCCGATGGAAGGCGTGGCTGTGCTGCTGGGCATCGATACGCTGATGGATATGGCGCGCACGTCGGTGAATGTGGTGGGTAACTGCCTCGCCAGCGCGGTGGTGGCTAAATGGGAGGGTGCTACTGAATGAACGTGAGCGGGGTGTGAGTGGGGATGGTTTTCACCCAGGAGTTCATCTCGCCTTCGGAGCGGAGTAAGTCCTGTAGAGTTGTCTTACTCAAGACTTCGTCCACTACCGATTGCACGGCATGCCAGAGGGAGCGGACCGAGCAATCTACCGAGCGGGTGCAGACCTTGATCTGGCCCGAGTGCTCGTGGCAGAAATCCTTGGACTCGAAGAGACGGCCGCCCAGCACGCCGATGACGTCGCCGATCACGATCTGGTTGGCCGGGCGCGACAGGGTGTAGCCGCCGGCCTTGCCGCGGGCGCTGGTGATGAAGCCGCCGCGGCGCAGGATGCGCAGTACCTTGGCCGCGTAGGCCGTCGACAGCCCTTCGGCATGGCTGATTTCGGGGATGGTCAAGCTCTCGTCCTTGCCTGCCAGACCGATGCGCAGGAGGCAGCGCAAGCCGTATTCTTCGTGAGCGCTGAGTTTCATGGCCGTATTCGTGACAGCCTGTCGACCGGAATGATATCGTCAAGACCCAGCAACGTGCGGGCGTCGGGCGACATGCGGTTCTTGTCCCAGGGCGGATCGAAGACCAGCTCCAGTTTCACGTCTTTCACACCCGGCACCGCGCGCGCCTTACGCTCCACTTCGGCCGGGAGGGTGCCGGCTACGGGACAGTTAGGCGCGGTCAGGGTCATCTTGATGTACGCCTGGCCCTGGGCATCGACCTTCACGTCGTAGATTAAGCCGAGGTTCCAGATATCCATGGGGATCTCGGGATCGAAAACCGTTTTGAGCGCGGCTATGATCTTGTCTCTCATTCGGTGGACACCACTTCGGCGGCGCCAGAGAGCGCGGATTTCAAGGTGTGCCAAGCCAGCGTTGCGCACTTGACGCGCGCCGGAAACTCACGCACGCCGGAGAACACTTCCAACTTACCGAGATCGGCCTGGCGCGGCTTTTCGGTAGTTAGTAAGTCGTGGAAACGTTCCATCAGCGCCACGGCATCCTGGCGCGATTTACCTTTGACAGTCTCAGTCATGAGCGACGCCGAGGCCGTGGATATGGCGCATCCCGCGCCCACGAAGCTGATGTCCTGGACAGTTTCGCCATCCAACTTCACAAACAGCGCCAGCTTGTCGCCGCACAGAGGGTTGTAGCCTTCCACGCGCCGGGTAGCATCCGTCATCTGGTGGAAGTTGCGCGGGCGCTTGCTGTGGTCGAGGATCACTTCCTGGTACAGGTCATCCAGCATCAGGCAGTCTCCTGTGGCACGGCGTCTCCTACGCCGAAGATCTGTTGCACTCTGGCGATGCCTTTCACTAAGGCGTCGATATCTTCCCTGGTGTTGTAGAAGGCCAGCGAGGCGCGCGTGGTGGCGGGCACGCCGAACCACTCGAGCACCGGCTGCGCGCAGTGGTGGCCGGTGCGCACGGCCACGCCTTCGCGGTCGAGGATGGTGCCCACATCGTGCGGGTGCACACCCTCCAGAACGAACGACAGGACGCTGGCCTTTTCGCGCGCGGTGCCGATGATACGCAGGCCCGGAATGCGCTCGAGTTGCGCGGTGCCGTAGGCCAGCAGGTCGTGTTCATAAGCCGCGATGCGATCGAGCCCGATTCCGTTGATGTAATCGACGGCAGCGCCGAGGCCGATGGTGCCGGCGATGTTGGGCGTGCCGGCTTCAAACTTATAGGGCAGCTCGTTGTAAGTGGTCTTCGCGAAAGTTACGGAGCGAATCATGTCGCCGCCGCCCTGGTAAGGCGGCATCTTATCGAGTAACTTCGCCTTGCCGTAAAGCACGCCGATACCCGTGGGTCCGAACATCTTGTGGCCCGAGAGCGAGTAGAAATCGCAGTCGAGCGCCTGCACGTCGACCTTCATGTGCGCGACAGCCTGCGCGCCGTCGATGAAAACAGGCACGCCGTGACGGTGCGCGATGCGCGTGATTTCGGCCACGGGATTGACGGTACCCAGGGCATTTGAGACGTGCACCACGGAAACCAGTTTGGTGCGCGGGTTCAGAAGCTTCTCGAACTCATCGAGCAACAACTCGCCGCGCTGGTTGATGGGCGCGATACGCAGCGAGGCCCGCTTCTCTTCGCACAGAATCTGCCAGGGCACAATGTTCGAATGGTGCTCCATGGCGGAGATGACGATTTCATCCCCTTCGTTCACGTGCCTGCGGCCGAAGGTGTAGGCGACCAGGTTAATGCCCTCGGTGACGCCCCGCACGAAGACGATTTCGCGCCAATCCGCCGCGTTGATGAAGCGCTGCAACTTGACGCGGGCCTCTTCATAGTGGCGCGTGGAGCGCTCGCTTAATTCGTGCACGCCGCGATGAATATTGGAATTGTCGGCCTGGTAGAACTGGTTCATCGCGTCGAGAACCATTTGCGGTTTTTGGGTGGTGGCGGCGTTATCCAGATACACCAGCGGGTGCTCATGTACGCGCTGGCTGAGCACCGGGAAGTTTTCGCGTTGACCGGCCGTTGAAGTCCACGGCCCTGTCAAAGGGGGATCAGTGACGACTGCCATGGAGTTTCTCCACTAACAGCTTTTCCAGTTGCTCGCGCAACGGCGCGACCTTGATACGGTCCACGATGTCGCGCGCAAAAGCGACGATGAGCAGGTCACGCGCTTCGGCCTTGCCGATGCCGCGGGACTGCAAGTAGAAGATGCCTTCGGCATCCAGTTGGCCGATGGTTGCGCCGTGCGTGCAGCGCACATCGTCGGCGTGAATCTGCAGCTCGGGCTTGGTGTTGATGACGGATTCTTCGGAGAGCACCAGATTCTTGTTGGTCTGCTTGGCGTCGGTCTTCTGAGCGTCTTTACGGACCAGTATTTTGCCGTTGAACACGGCGCTCGATCGGCCGTCGAGGATGCCCTTATATAGTTCGTGACTGGCGGCGTGGGGCTTGGCGTGATCGATGGAAGTGTGATTATCGATGTGCTGCGCTCCATTGACCAGGTATAGGCCGTTGAGGGTGCACTCGGCGCCTTCGGAAAGCACCGCGTTGATATCGTTACGGACCAGCGCGCCGCCAAATGAAAGCGAGTGCGAGCGGAAGTTGGTGTCGCGGCCGAGTTGGATTTGCAGGGTAGCCACGTGGAAAGCCTGGTAGCTTTCGGTTTGCAGCTTATAGTGATCGATTACCGCGTGGTCGCCGGCTATCAGTTCAGTGACTGCATTGGTGAAGTAGGTGTTTGCGCCTGTGTAACTTTCGATGATGGTCGCCCGACTGTCTTCGCCCGCTACGATCAGGGTGCGGGGATGGGAAACAGTGGGGTGGCCGTTCGCGGAGGATTCGTAGACCAGGCGGATGGGCTCTTCGATCACCGCACCTTTCGGTATGCGGATGAAGAAGCCATCGGTGAGATGCGCCGTGTTTAAGGCTACGAAAGAGTGAGATTGATAGTCCGCGTAGCGGGCCAGATACGGCTCGCTCAACTCGGGGTGGTGCCGCAGGGCTTCGGCTATAGTGGTTATTTCCACGCCCGGGATGGGAGCCGGCAGGTGTGCCGGCACCGGCGCGCCCTCCGCGGACCGCTCCATCGCTCGTATAGGAGATACGTTGGTGAAGCGCCAGTCTTCATCGTGCGTGGTGGGATAGCCCAGTTCGGCGAAACGCTGCCGGGCTTCCTCGCGGATCTGTTCGATCATGCGGTCTCCACCATGTCGGCGTAGCCGGATTCCTCGAGCTCGAGCGCCAGTTCCTTGCCACCGGATTTCACGATGCGGCCCTCGGCCAGCACGTGCACGAAATCGGGCACAATGTAGTTCAGCAGACGCTGATAGTGAGTGACCACGATCATGCCGCGGGACGGGCCGCGCAGCGCGTTCACGCCGTTGGCCACGATCTTGAGCGCGTCGATATCCAAGCCGGAATCGGTTTCATCGAGGATGGCGAGCTTGGGCTCCAGGACGGCCATCTGGAAAATCTCGTTGCGTTTCTTCTCGCCGCCGGAAAAGCCAGTATTGACGGCGCGGTTCATCAGGCTCTGATCCATCTCCATCAACGCAATTTTCTCTTTGACCAGCGCGAGAAAGTCCATGGCGTCCAGGTCGGACAGGCCCTGGTGTTTGCGGATGGCGTTGAGCGCGGCCTTCAGAAAATACAGATTGCTGACGCCCGGAATTTCCACGGGATACTGAAACGCCATGAAGATACCTTCACGGGCGCGATCTTCGGGCGCCATTGCGAGCAGATCCTTGCCGTCGTAAATGACTTCGCCGGCGGTCACCTGGTAGATGTCGCGGCCGGACAATACTTGGGCGAGCGTGCTTTTGCCCGAACCGTTGGGGCCCATGATGGCGTGCACTTCGCCGGCATTCACGGTAAGGTCGATGCCTTTCAGAATTTCGCGCCCGGCTACAGTGGCGTGCAGGTTTTTGATTTCGAGTAATGACATTGGCAACTTATCCGACACTTCCTTCGAGACTGACTCCCAGGAGCTTCTGGGCCTCCACGGCGAACTCCATGGGCAACTCGCGAAAGACCTCTTTACAGAAGCCGTGCACGATCATGGAGACGGCGTCTTCGGTGGAGATGCCGCGCTGGCGGCAATAGAAGATCTGGTCTTCGCCGATCTTGGAGGTAGAGGCCTCATGCTCGACCTGCGACGAAGTATTCTTGACTTCCAGATACGGGAACGTGTGCGCTCCGCACTTGTCGCCCAGCAGCATGGAATCGCACTGGGAGTAGTTTCGGGCGTTAGCAGCGCTTTTCAGAATCTTCACCGCGCCGCGATAAGTATTCTGGCCGCGGCCCGCCGAGATACCTTTCGAGACAATGGTGCTGGTGGTGTTCTTGCCGATGTGGATCATCTTGGTACCCGTGTCGGCTTGCTGGAAATGGTTCGTTAACGCCACCGAGTAGAATTCGCCCACCGAGTTATCGCCGATCAACAGGCAGCTCGGGTATTTCCAGGTGATGGCAGAGCCGGTTTCGACCTGGGTCCATGAGATCTTGGAGTTCACGCCACGGCACGCGCCGCGCTTGGTGACGAAATTGTAGATGCCACCGCGGCCCTGCTTGTCGCCCGGATACCAATTCTGCACGGTGGAGTACTTGATCTGGGCGTTATCGAGCGCGATCAGCTCGACCACGGCGGCGTGCAGTTGATTGGTGTCGCGCATGGGCGCGGTGCAACCTTCCAGGTAGCTGACGTAAGCGCCTTCGTCGGCGATGATGAGGGTGCGCTCGAACTGGCCGGTGTTCTTGGCGTTGATGCGGAAGTAGGTGGATAGCTCCATGGGACAGCGCACGCCTTTGGGGACGTAGCAGAAGGAGCCGTCTGTGAAAACGGCCGAGTTCAGGGCGGCGAAAAAGTTATCGGAGGTAGGAACCACGGTGCCGAGATATTTCCTAACCAGATCCGGGTGTTCCAGGACGGCTTCCGAGAACGAGCAGAAGATGATGCCCATTTCGCCGAGCTTTGCCTTGAAGGTAGTGGCGACCGAGACGCTGTCGAAGACCGCATCCACTGCCACGCCGGCCAGCAACTCGCGCTCCTGCAATGGGATACCTAGTTTTTCGTAGGTGCGGAGCAGCTCCGGATCGACATCGTCGAGGCTCTTGGGCCGGTCAATGTTGGTTTTGGGCGCGGCGTAGTAGCTGATGGCCTGGTAATCGATGGGGGGGTAGTGGATGTTGGCCCAAGTCGGCTCTTTCATGGTGAGCCAGTGCCGGTAAGCCTTGAGCCGCCACTCCAGCATGAACTCGGGCTCATTTTTCTTCTTTGAAATCAGGCGGATAACGTCTTCATTGAGGCCTGGCGGGACGGTGTCGGCGTCGATCTCGGTGACGAATCCCCACTTGTATTCCTGGTTGGCGAGGGTCTCGATAGTGCTGGCGGGAGTGCCCATACTCTTAGGATGCTAAATCTGTACTAAAGTGTCAAGATTAGATCGGCGGGCGGTCGGAAACCGGGGCTGGGTGGTTGATTGGCCGGGGACGCGGAGCTGGAGGCCGGGGCCAACCGTTCACGGCGCTGTTCATGGCTCAGTTGGAGGCGTTGTCTCCGGCGTTGATCCCTCTTCGGGCGGGAATTCATCGACCACTTTGCCCCGGTAGTGACGGACGGTCATCCAGGGCTCCGCGCCCTTTTTGGCTACCCAACGGATCTCGTTGCGTTCCTGTAGGGTTTGTCCTCTTTCCTTGCCGGTCATGACGCTCCATTCTTCGGGGGTGGCCCATCCGCGCTTGATGGCGTCCTGGGCCGGAGTGGATTTTGGCGCGGCTGGCTGCCCGTCGAGCTTCGATTGCGAGGGTTGCGGGCTGGGGGCTGGCTGCTGGGCTTGCTTGCGGCGGGCGGCGCGGATGCTTTGTAACTCCTTGGAAAGCTTGCACCAGGCGCGCTCGTGGCGGGCTTCGATGCGCGTGGCACGGTCGTACGGGGATGATAAGGTGTCGGGCGGCTCGCCTGCGTATTGCTCGTAGATGGCCGCGGCCAACCGGCCGGCGCGCATCATTTTCCACTCGGCGCCGGCCAGCAGGTCGACCAGTTTCTCCTCGTAGGCATCCTGGGGCTGGTAGAGGGCCTCGTATTTAGCTTGGATGTTGTTGAATTGCTCCTTATTTTCGCTGGGGAGGATGAGGGTGGTGGCGTAGAGGCCGCCGCCCAGGCTGTTGAGGCTGCAGACAGCTTTGCCGGCGGGCGTTTCGGGGCCCGTGGAGGGCTCCGAATCGTGTCGATTTACCTCGATTTGTGTGATTGTTTCCATATAGTTAAGTGCCTTTGGAAGAGCAGAGCCAATTTGGGGTCCCACGACCACATTTGGGGTGGGGGACGTCCTGGGGCTCGTGATTCCTAATTTCCGGTTTTAGGGTAGCATCGAGGGGAGGCGGAGGGGCGATGACGGACGGGGGGCAATGGTTTGTAAGTAATTGAGGAGGTAGGGGTTTGGGGCGGGCGGGGGATTTAGCTAGCGTGGTGACTAGTGACGGGTTGCGGTTTACGAAAACGGGGGATGAAACGTGCTGCGCCTGGGGTAAATGGGCAATATGCCGCTTCAAGCACTGCGGAAGGAGCTACGGTCCTTCATTTTGTGCCCCTTATGGGCAATATCAGACATGAAGACCTCACCTCTGGATGGCAGGGACACCAAGCCAACGGGAGTAAGATCCAGCGGTGCCCAGACGGTGTCGTCCAGCGACGCTTCACGCGCCACAGCAAAGAAACCTGTTTATTCTGATGGTGAAGAGTGAAACGTTTGAGATCTCTGACTCACAATACTCAAGGGGGCACAGCTTACGAGCAATGGTAAAGCACCATGCCGCCCACACGGACGCCAAACGTGATTTGTAGAACGGAGAACATGGATGCTGGAGTTCTCAACGCCGGGGCGGAGGCTATGCGCTCAGCCTTTGCGTCGGTCCAGTAACGAAGCCAAATGGGACAGGGGAGCATAACAAATGAGTGACCAAGAACTACTGCGTCTCGTCGAAGGGGCGGGATTCATCTTCCAGGGCAAATTAATTGGGCACGGAGCACCGCAGGAACGTGCGGTGCCAGGCGCTGAACGCCAGGGGGCAACGGTAGCCGTGGGCGAGATTCTCCGCTCCACCGACGTAATGAAAGGTCTCGCCGGTAGGGAGGTCACTCTCATCGGCGAGCACTCCTCCGACCTGAAGGAGGGGAGCAGCTACGTCTTCTTCACCACCTGCGTGGCGATCAGCGAGAATGCCGTGCTGCGCGATCTGGGGCATTTGGAGGCATCGGCCGACGCGCTGCACGATACGGCTGAGGCGGTAAGAATCGCGGAAGACCGGCCCTTGCAGCGGCGCGTGGCGGGCGCGGAACTGATTATCGACGGCCGAGCCGCCTCCAGCCGCGCGTTGGCGAAGCCGTCGATCCCGCGGTCTGAGCACGACCCGGATTGGTGGATTGCGCACGTGACAGTGCGGAGAGTAATCAAAGGCCCTAAGGTGGGCAAGGAGATTGACGTACTCTTCGCGAACAGCAACGATATTGCCTGGTACAAGTCGCCCAAGCTGCACGAGGGTGCCCGCGGCATCTTGATTTTGCGGCGCGTGGACCCAAAGGAGGTTCCGGAGGATCTGGATCGTGCCACATACCAGGCGACGGATCCCTTGGACTTCCTGCCCACCGAGCGGCTTCCCGAAGTGGAGCGCGCGATGGAGAGCGGAAAGGGGGATCGCTAACATGGCGGATCTAATCAAAGTCGTCAACATGATCCCCAAGCTGTCGAGCGGGGAAACCAATCAGGACAGCGAGCCGAACCTGGCCGTCAATCCGGCCAATCCGATGGAAATGGCTGCTACGGCATTCACTCCGAGCCCGAATGCGGGCAGCAAAAATTCGCCGGTCTATTTTTCCAACGACGGAGGAAATACCTGGAGCCTGATAGATCTCATCGCCGGCACGCCAGTGCGCGATCAGACTCTGCGCTTTGCGACCGCCGGAGGCATGCTCTACGCCGGCGTGCTGTGGGGCACCGGAAACAATATCGCGCTCATCAATTTCGACATTCTGCGCACCAACAACTTCTCGGGCGCCAGCCAGATGACGAAGCTGGCTGAGCGGCAGAACGACGACCAGCCATTCATCCAGGCAGCCACGGTGCCCTCCGGACCCGACGCCGGCAAGGACCGGATCTACGTGGGGAGCAACGATCACGCGCCCAGCAACGTTCCTGCGACCGTGGACCTCTCGCTGGATGCGGCCGCAGCCGTGCCCAGCACCAGCACCTTCGTGCTCGAAGCCCGTACGGTCTCGCGGGACGGTTTTCAGACGCGGCCGGCCGTTCACCCGGATGGCACGGTGTATGCGATCTTTTATGCCACGGTCGGGCCTGGAAGCACGTCCGACCTGGTCATCGTACGCGACGACAACTGGGCCAGCGGCGCCACACCTTTCCAGGCGCTGATCGACACCGGCGATTCCAAACAAGGCGTTCGCATCGTCACCGGTATCAATGATCCCTATCTTAGTTTTAACCTCGGCCAGCAGAGAATCGGTGGCGATCTATCGGTCGCGGTGGACCCCAACGACAGCTCGATCGTGTATGTCTGCTATGGCGATTTTGCGACCGGCACCTACACTCTGCACGTCCGCAAGTCCACCGACTCCGGCGCCCACTGGTCCTCCGACATTCGCAGCGTCACCAACGCCACTAACCCGGCGCTGGCTGTCGACAGTGCGGGAGCGCTCGGCTTCCTTTATCAGGAAGTCATTGGGATCTCTCCCAATCAGCGATGGGGCACCACTTTCGAGCATACGAAGAACGACTTCGGCTCCGTGATCACACGCTATCTGGCCGACACCCCGGCCGCCACGCCTGTCATTACTTTCAATCCGTATCTGGGCGATTATTTGTACATGTTGGCGTTGGGCCGGACGTTTTATGGAATCTTCTGCGCCAACAACACTCCGGACCTGGGCAATTTCCCCAACGGCGTTACGTATCAACGAAACGCCAACTTTACGACACACACGCTACTGGCCAACGATAACGTCACGCCCGTCGCCGTCTCGATCGATCCCTTCTTCTTCAAGATCTCGGTGGATTTCGGCACGGTAGTGACTGCCATCGCGGACAGCGGGAGCTTCGGGGACGTGTGCGTAGGATCGTTTAAGGATGAGATCCTCACTATCGACAACCGCGGCGCCGGACCGCTGTTGATTTCGAACATTACTTCGTCCACACTCGACTTCCTTGCTCCCAGTGTGCTCTCCTACCCGATCAAAGTGGAAGCCGGGGGATCGGTGGATGTGGTCATCCGCTTCCAGCCCGGCAGCCTGGGCTTAAAGGTGGGCACCATCACCATCATCAGTGACGATCCCACGGGGCCGCACAATGTTCCGGTTTCGGGCGATGCAGTGGCGCCACGTCTGAGCTTGGTAGTGGCCGGCAAGGGCGATTTCGGGCACATATGCGTGGGATCGTTCGCCGACCGTCCCGTGATGCTCAACAACAGCGGCAGGTGTACGCTCACGATCACCAACATCACGTCGACATCGACCGAGTTTGAGGTGCCGTTGGTTCTCTTCTTCCCGCTCACCATCGGGCCTGGGGACGCGCTGGCGCTCCCCATACGTTTCATACCGAACAGCGTCGGGACCAAGTTCGCTACGCTCACCATTACCAGCAATGATCCGGCAGGTACGCACAGCGTCACGCTTACCGGCGAGGCGCCCACCGGAAAGCTGGCCATCAGCGGATCGCTCTGCTTCGGCGGGGTGAAGGCCTGCTGCCGGGCCGAACGCACGCTCGCCATCTGCAACGTAGGCGATTGCCCACTGCACGTCACCAGCGTTGCGTTCAAACGTAAGAGCCGGCACTGGAAGTTGATCAACAACCCATTTCCCGCCACGTTGCACCCTGGCTCATGTCTGGGTGTGGTGATTCGATACAAGGCCACCGAGAAGTGCCCGATTGCGTGCGAACTGGTGATCGTGAGCGACGACCCAGCGACGCCGGTGAAGACTCTGGACGTAATGGCCTACACGATCTGGAACCAGTGCGGTTGTTCGCACTGCTGTGACGATTGCCGTAAGGGCTGCTGTAATAAGCACCACGACGACTGCTGTTGCGAAGGATGCGCTGAAGATTGTTGTCAGGACGAGGAAGATGATGACAAAGGCAGTTAGGCCGGGTACGGTGGGATCTGTCTCAATCAGGAGTGAATATGGACTGGATTGAACGAATTCTTGGCGTTTCGCCTGACGGCGGCTCGGGGATGTTGGAGCTTCTGTACTTTGCAATCCCTGTTGTTGGCCTGTACCTGCTCTACAGGATCCGGCGCTGGCGAAGGAAGCGTGCGAGTTGAACAAGGCGTGGGGCGAAGGGACGTAAGAAGCCGCCGCGCACCAGCCGCTACGCGACCGCAAGACCATAGCTATTGGTCCAATTGATGGCAAAGCGGGCCGCCTCGCCATCCGCGCCGTGCGAAGAAACTAGATCCTGCGCCACATTATGCGGCGTTATCGGACACAAACCGCGCAGCGTGTTGTTCATATTCGTTCGACCACGTCGCTACGCTTCGATCACATTCACGATTACATCATTCGGGACGGGACAGGGCCCAGGAAAACGGGAAGCTTACGCACTGCGGCAGGTGATGAGCGCCACCGAGAGGCTGGCGGCGGATCCACGCAGCGGCAGCCGCGCTTAGGGTTGACACTAAAAGCCGTCTCGCCTATTGTCAGGCAGGGATTGCGGCAATCAGAGGATAGAGGCACGCCGTCATGACGATTGAAATTCGGAAGCCCGAGTTTGAACGGCTGGTACAGGAAGAAATCCTGAGTGGCCATTTCCAGAGCGTGGATGAACTCCTTGCCGAGGCTATTCATGCGTTGCGTGAGAAACACGCTCGCATCCCCTCGCGCTCTCCCCGAAAGAACCTCGCGCAATTCCTGCTGGAGTCGCCTTTCGCTGGATCTGATTTGGACTTGGAGCGGCGAAAGGATTACGGACGGCCTGTTGGCTGACCGGCTTTTTGCTCGATAGCGCTTTTTGTTCGATCGCAGTGTCCTATCCGAGTTCAGCCGGAGCGCTTTTCGGTGAGATTCGCAAAGGCATCGAACTTCTCGCTAACAGATATGACCGGAAGCGCCGTCAGCTACTCGCGCGGCGGGCCCGGCTGCTACTTTGGACGCACTGCGATTAGGTCGATTTCTACCAAGGCGCCGCCAACCGCTCGCTTTACGCTCGCGGCTCAGTTACGAGTCGCGGATCGGAGCCTCTGTCCCCTCCCGGCACCACTCTTATGTCATACGCCCGTCGAGGGTGGGAGCATGCCCAGCGCGGTCAGTTGGTCACGTCGTGCGTGCGGCTTTCTTCGCGCACCGGAAGGTAAACACCCTCCCAATCCTTGTGCGCGGGACTGGTGGAGTATTTTTTGAAGGCAGCCTCATCCTGGAATTCCATCACGATGACGTTGCTATATTCAGCGGGTTGCACCTTGAGCGTCTTGAGCCATACATTCTTGAGGCCCGGCGTGGCGGCGGCCATTTTCTTCACGCCTTCGAGCGCGGCGGTTTTCTGATCGGCTGTAGCCGTGGCTTTCCATTGCACGGTGACGATGTGCAATACGGATGTTGGAGTGCCGAAAGTGTTTGCTCCAGCCAGCATTCCTGCGCCGAAAAGGGCCAGCGCGCCGGCGGTTAGCGCGGCAATCTTTGTGATACGAAGTTTAGTCATATTCGTTTATCGTACCGCTCCCTCACACGGTCGCGGCTCAGTTCAGACGCTACCGAAAGCCGATGGCGGAAACCACGACGCCCAGTTCGCGGTGGTCGCCGGGTACCGAGAAGGTGCGGTCGGCGGTGAGCGTCACGGTAGCGGTTGGGCCGGCGGGTGTTTCGGGCGGGGACCGCAGGGTGTAGGCGCCGGGTGCGGTGTACGTTTCCGAGGCGACCACACGGCCATCGAGTTGCAGTTCCATGCGGCGCGCGGGGGCTGAATCCGGAATCGTGAACACGGCTTCGACCGGCAGCGGTTGCGCAGGGCTCTTGAGCAGAACCACGGCGGCGCCCGACATCCAGCGCCACGCGCCGTTTTCCAGACCGTACAGGCCGCTGACGATCTGGGCAGGCGCTTCGGCGGCGTTCATGGGCAGCCAGGCGAGGGTAGGGTGGCGTTCGAGCACGATGTCGGCTTCGACGATATCGATGGGCGCGGCGGTGATATCGAACGGGAGCAGTCCTTTGGTGACGGTGGAGTAGCCGGAGCGCGCTTCGAGGCCAATGAGTTGCAGCGGTAGAGAGGCGCGGATGGCCTGCCTGGCGATGGGGGCTGTGGGCGCGTTGATCTCGATGGGATAAGCCAGGCGGCTCGAAACCACGATGTCGCCATCGCGCAGCACCTGGCCGCGGTCGAGGGGAAGGCCGCCATCGGCTTCCACGTAGTAGCGCAGGCCCCATTCGCCATTTATGTAGACGCGATGGCCGGCGGTTGCGGGGCGGATCTGGCGGGCGAAGCGGCGGTAGCCATCCCAATGCTGGTAATTCACTGTCGCGAGGGCCAGGCTGAGCGCCATTTGCGCGGCGAAACCGATGGCAAGCCAGCGCGGCCGCAGGCGGGAAACCAGCAAGGCCACCGGCGCGGCCATGGGCAACAGGTAGCGGGCGGATCCGGAGAAGAAGAGCAGGGCAGCGCCGCCGAAGAACAGCGCGATCCAGGCGGCGAGGAATGCGGTGTCGCGGTCCCGGCGTTTCCAGGCAAGCAGCGCCGCGCCGGGCAACAGGGCGGGAAATATCATGAAGCAGGCGTGCACCGCGAGCCCGGCGGCGCTGCGTAGTTTGTTGGCGAGAGTCTGCAATCCAAAGCTGCTCATGTATCCGGCCGAGATTGCGACGGGCATCGCGCCCGAAGACGACCGCTCGAGTAATTGGTAGATCAGGATTGCGGCGGGCGCCACCAGCGTACAGAGCCAAGCGGTGCGATCTTTACGCCGGTAGATCCAGACGTATACCATCAGGATGGGCGTGAGGAAGACGGCCTGATAGGCGGCGAGCGCGGCCAAGGCCATGGCGGCCGCGGCTGGTATCCACTTGCCGGCGACGAAACAGCCTACGGCCGCCATCCAGAAGGCCAGGAACGGGAGGTCGGATTCAAACGAAGTGCCATTGACGACAAACGCGGGAACGGCCAGAAACAACAGAGTGGCCCACAGAGGATGCGGCGAAAAGCGCTTGGCGAGCGACCACATGGACAGCGCGGCAACTACGGAGAACAGAATGTACGCGGCGTGGAACGGCACTTCGTGGATATCGCCCACAACGGCCAGCAGCAGCGCCAGGAACCAGGCGTTCAGGGGCGGGTGCGGGAATCCGCGCAGATCCACACGTTCGCCGATCGAAATGTACTGGAGGTGGTTGGGATGCAGGGGATCGATCTGCGCGTGCTCGGCTTGCGCCAGGTAGTAGACGTCGTCGCCCTGAATCGCCTGATTGAGGAAGGGCACACGGATGAGCAGGACCACTGCCAGCACTAGCGCGAGGCGGGTGTCCATTTCAATACCGGCTTGCGCGCGGCCTTCACTTCATCGACGCGGCTGGTGCGGGTGCCGTGTGGCGCGGTCTTCACCTTCTCCGGCTCGGTTTCAATTTCGTGTGCGATCGAAATCATGGCGTCTATGAAGAGATCCAACTCACGCTTGCCTTCGGTTTCGGTGGGTTCGATCATCATGGCGCCGCGCACGATGAGCGGGAAACTGACGGTATAGGGATGGAATCCGTAATCGATCAGGCGCTTGGCGATATCGCCCGTGCGCACGCCGAGGCGCGCCTGGCGCTCGTCACTGAACACCACTTCGTGCATGTTGGGTAGAGCGTAGGGCAAATCGAAATACGGCTCCAACATTTTGCGGATGTAGTTGGCGTTGAGCACGGCGTCCACGGTGGCGGCGCGCAGACCATTGCCGCCGTGCGCCAGGATGTAGGCGAGGGCGCGCACGAGCACGCCGAAGTTGCCGTAGAAGGCTTTTACTTTACCAATGGAATCGGGGCGGTCGTAATCGAAAGCCCACCGATCGCCGGCGCGTTTGAGACGGGGCACGGGCAGAAATGGCTCCAGGTGCCGCTTCACCGCCACTGGACCACCGCCGGGACCGCCGCCGCCATGCGGAGTGGAGAACGTTTTGTGCAGGTTGAGGTGCATGACGTCGACGCCGAAATCGCCGGGGCGCGCGATGCCCACCAGGGCGTTCATGTTGGCGCCATCCATGTAAAGCAGCGCGCCTTTGCGGTGCAGAACTTCGGCGGCCGCGATGATGCGCGATTCGAAGACGCCCAGCGTATTGGGATTGGTGACCATCAGGCCGGCTACATCTTCGGTGACTAACTTCTCGAGCGCGGCGAGATCCAGCAGACCATGTTCGTCGGAGCGGATATTCTCCACCACATAGCCGGCAATAGCCGCGGTGGCGGGATTGGTGCCGTGCGCGGAATCCGGGATCAGGATTTTCTTGCGCGGGTTGCCTTGCTTTTCGAGCAGCGCGCGAATGAGCAGGATGCCGGTCAGCTCGCCGTGCGCGCCGGCGGCGGGCTGCAGCGTGACGGCGTCCATACCCGTGATTTCGAGCAGTGCGGATTCCAGAAGCGCCATCACTTCGAGCGCGCCCTGCGAGAGCGATTCCGGCTGATAGGGATGCGCCCAGGCCAGGCCTTCGGTGCGCGCCACCAGTTCGTTGACGCGCGGGTTGTACTTCATGGTGCAGGAACCTAGCGGGTACATACCGTGATCGATGGCGTAGTTCCAGGTGGAAAGACGCGTGAAGTGGCGGATGGCTTCCACTTCACTCACTTCGGGAAAACCGGGGATCTCCGCGCGGACGTTTGACGCGCCGAGCGCGGCGGCGGGGTCCACCGGTGGGACGTCGAGCGCGGGCAACTGGTAGGCCTTCTTACCGGGTGAACTGCGCTCGAACAGCAGGATTTCGTTGGGGGAGATGTGCGCGCGGACTTTTTTGATGGACATTAGAGTGTCGTCAGAGTATCGTGGCCAGCTTATCCATTTCTTCGCGCCGCGACATTTCGGTGGCGCACAGCAGCATCGACCCGGCGAGTTCCGGATAGAAGCGGCCGAGCGGTAACCCTCCTATGATTTTCTTTTCGAGCAGCGCGGCGTTGATTTCTTCCGGGGGGCGATTGCCTGTGGAAACCACGAATTCGTTGAAGAACGGTCCGGAGAATCGCGGCTGCAATTTGTTTGCGAGGTAGTGCGCCTTGGCCAGATTCTGCTCCGCCAGTTCGCGCAGGCCCTGCTTGCCGTAGACGGTCATGAACACGGTGGCCATCAAAGCGATGAGCGCCTGGTTGGTGCAAATGTTGGAGGTGGCTTTCTCGCGGCGGATGTGTTGCTCGCGGGTAGCCAGCGTCAGGCAAAAAGCGCGATTGCCGTGCGTGTCGGTGGTCTCGCCGACCAGCCGTCCGGGCATCTGGCGGGCGAACTTATCGCGCGTGGCGATGATTCCGGCATACGGTCCGCCGTAGCTGGGCGAGATGGCGAAGGATTGCAGTTCACCGGCCACGATATCGGCCTTGGGCGGCTCCAGTATGCCGAGCGAAACGGCCTCAGTGAAGCCCATCACGAGCAGCGCCCCGCGCCGATGCGCGATTTCGGCGGCGCGGCTTATATCTTCGACGATGCCGAAGAAGTTGGGCGATTGCACGATCACGGCCGCGGTCAGACTGTTGAGCTTACGCTCCAGGTCGTCGAGATCGGCGGCGCCGGTGGCGGGATCATAGCCGAACTCGGTGATCGGCATGCCCTGATTTTTCGCGTAGGTGCGCAACACCTCGCGATACTCGGGATGCACGCTGCGCGCCACCAGCAGACCGCCCTTGCTCGGAGAGGCGCGCGGCCATCAAGGCGGCCTCGGCCACGGCGGTCGAGCCATCGTACATGGAGGCATTGGCCAGGTCCATGCCGGTAAGCTGGCAGATCATGGTCTGGAATTCGAAGATGGTGGTGAGGGTGCCCTGCGAAATCTCCGCCTGATAAGGCGTGTAGGAGGTGAGAAACTCGCCGCGCGAGACGACCGTATCCACCAGCACCGGCCGGTAATGCGCATAGACGCCCGCGCCCAGGAAGCTGGCGTAGCCGTTGGCGTTCCGGTCGCCGCAGCGGCGGAAATAATCCACGATTTCGTATTCGGAAATGCCGGGTGGGAGCTGCAGCGGCTGCTTCAGCCGCACGGCCTCGGGAAGATGGGCGAACAGATCTTCGGGGCTTTCGACGCCGCAGGCTTCGACCATCTGGCGGCGTTCGGAATCAGACTTCGGGAGATAGCGCAAAACGTTATTTTTCCGCTCCTATATAGGTTTGATAGTCGGCGGCGGAAAGGAGATTCGAAATCTCGCCCGGATTGCTCAATCGGATTTTGACCAGCCAGGCTGCGCCGTGCGGGTCTTCATTCAGTTTTTCGGGCGCGTCGGCGAGCGAATGGTTGATCTCGACGACTTCGCCCGAGACAGGCGAATAGATATCCGACACGGCTTTCACCGACTCGACCGAGCCGATGGTTTTTCCCTGGTCCACGTGCGTGCCGGGCTTCAGGGTCTCCCGGCCGAATTTGAAATCCACGTAAACGATGTCGCCGAGCTCGTGCTGGGCGTGATCGGTGATGCCGATGGTGCCCGTATCGCCTTCCACATGCACCCACTCGTGTTCTTTGGTGTACCGGTAGTCTTCGGGATACATTATTTGGCTCGCTTATAGAATGGTGTTTCGACGGTGACGGCGGCCACCGGGTGGCTGCGAATGACGATTTCGATGGGGCGGCCGACGGCGGCCTCCGCCACCGGCAAATAACAAAGACCGATGTTCTTGTTCAGGGCCGGCGCGGGCGATCCGCTGGTGACCCAACCCGCGGGCGCACCGCCGACCAGCACTTCGTAACCGTCGCGGCCGATGCCCCGGCCGGTCATCTCAAAGCCGATCAGCTTGCGCGCGATGCCTTGCTCATGTTGCCTGGCCAATGCGGCGCGGCCCACGAAATCGCCTTTATCGAGCTTGACGATCCAGCCCAGGTCGGCTTCCCAGGGGGTGATGGATGCGTGGATTTCGTGGCCGTAGAGCGCCATTTTGGCTTCCAGGCGCAGCGTGTTGCGCGCGCCCAGGCCGCATGGCTTGATGCCGAACTCTTCGCCTGCCGCGAGAATCTCAGCCCACAGGCGCGCGGCTTCGGCGGGGTCGATGTAAATTTCGTAGCCATTCTCGCCGGTGTAGCCGGTGCGCGCGATGCGGGCAGGCGTGCCGGAGACGATGCCATCCGCGAACCAGTAATACCGGATCGCGGCCAGATCCACGGGCGTCAGTTTTTGCAGCGTGGCGCGCGCGTTGGGGCCTTGCATGGCGATCTGGGCGTAGTCGGCGCTCGACAGGCGGACTTCGGCGTCGAAGCGGTTTTGCGATCGAATGTGCTCGAAGTCCTTCTCCTGATTGGAGGCGTTGACGCACAGGAAGTAATGGTCGTCGGCCACCTTGTGAACCAGCACGTCGTCGACGAATCCGCCGTGCTCGTATAGCAGCGCCGGAGTATTGGATCTGCCCCGTCTTCAGCTTGCCGGCGGCATTGGTGGTGACGTAGTCGGTGAGGCGCAGCGCTTCGGGGCCGGTGATATCGATCTCGCCCATGTGGCTTACATCGAAGACGCCGACGCTCTTGCGCACGGCGAGGTGCTCTTCGACCAGCGACGTGTATTGGACGGGCATGTCCCATCCGCCGAAATCCACCATTTTGGCGCACGCCGCGCGATGGACCGCGTTGAGGGAGGTGGCCTTCAGGGGGGCGGTGGCGAGCATCAAACTGGTAGCGTAGCAACCGGGTGGTGGGGTGTCAAACCTGCCTGCCCTGCCAGTCCGAACTATTGTGGTTTAGTCCAGCGGAATACCGACTGCTCCCGCAAATCGACTGCGGAACTCTTTCCAGTCGTTACCCTCTCGGGCCAGCACTTGCGCAACATCGAACCATGAATTAGTGGTCGGCGACTCTTGCTGGAGCATGGTGGGGTCGACGCCGGCCAGAGAGATGATCGTCCAGTAGTCCCGGAAGTCCTGCTTCTTGGCCTTTCGGTGAGACTTCTCGGCTTCCCCGGCGCGGTTGTGTGCGTTGCTGACATCGGTACCGCCCTTGATCTCAATGGCGAGTATATTCCTAAGCTTTCCTTCAAACTCCTCTTGGATTCGGATGTCGGGGTCGCTGCTCAAGGCGATGATTACTCTTCGCTTCGATGCGTTGTGAATGCTGATTTTGGTGCGGTCTTGGCTGACGATAAAGTTCTTGACGATCTCAATCACGGAGAGAAAGACATCCAGCGTTGCCTGTTTGCCGATGGTGTTATTGTTGCTGCCATAGAGCTGGGCGCCCAGCGTGAGGAGTGGCAGCTCGGAAACGTCACGGGCAGTGATCTTCGGCGAGATCTGGCGGACCAATTCGTCAAGGTTCTCAGCCATCACAGTGCAGAAGCGTTCGAGGTCGGGGCGCTTCTTCGGATTGAAAAGCCCGCTTGTCTCCATGCTCTTGAACGGCCCCATATCGGCGCCCTTGCGGTAGAACCGCTTTTGGGATATGCCGAGCAGGAGACGGTAGTAGCCAATCAACGTGGGCTTGTTCTCCAACACCGCGGGGATTGGAAAGACGTGTTCATCCCGGATGCCGGCCGATGCGAGAATTTTCTGGGCACCGGCAGGAACGTAGGCGAGAATCTGTTTTTTTGCGATTTTCGGATCGAGCTGGCCGAGGGCTTCGCTCAAAGCATCCATCAGCATGCTCTTGCGCGCCGCCACCAGCATCTGGTGAAAAGCTATCTGGCGGGATGGACTGAGCGGCCCGGCGCTCACCGGATCAAATCCCCGTTGAGGCGGCTTTCGGCGATCTGTAAATAGGATGGGTTGAGTTCAATGCCGACGAAGCGGCGGTCCAGCTTTAGCGCGACAAGACCAGTGGTTCCCGATCCAATGAAGGGGTCGAGGATCAATTCGCCCGGGCTAGAGCCGAGCTTGATGCAGGGCTCGACGAGCGCTGGCGGGAACGTTGCAAAATGCGCTTCGGGATAAGGCCGCGTGTGGATGTCCCAGACAGTTCGTATGTTGCGCCCGTTCGGCCCGCGCACTGAGGCGGCGTCATACCGGTAGTGCTCGCTCTTGCTGAACAGAAAAATATACTCATGACTGCGCGTGGGGCGGTCTTTGACGCTCTCCGGCTGGCAATTCGGCTTGTTCCAAATGATGTCGGCGCGGAGATACCAGCCTTCCTTCTGGAGGGCAAAGGCCAGCAACCACGGGACGCCAATCAGATCCTTAGGCTTCAATCCTTCTGGCGTGGGCGGGCGGACGTTCATCGCCCTCACCGGGTTCTTCTTATCGGCGGCGCGCCAAGTGCGACCTCCGGAGGTGTAGGAATCGCCGATGTTGAGCCAGAGCGTGCCGTCATCTTTGAGCACCCGGCGCACTTGCGAGAAAACTTTGGCCAAGTGATCGATGTAAGCATAAACTGAATCCTCGAGACCGATCTGTCCGGGGATGCTATAGTCGCGCAATGACCAGTAAGGCGGCGATGTGACGCAGCTTTGGAAAATGCCACCCGGCAGACGCGACAAGACAGTCTCGGTGTCGCCGGTGATCAGTGCGGACGTGGTTGAATCTTCAGCGAAAAAGCGTGAGATGGAGGGCTGGTCTTCGGCGTCAAAACGATAGACGCGCCCGTTGCCCGCAAAGAGGTTAGGAACGACGGTTACACGCCGGGAAGCGCTCGTCTTCGGCGGGCGGCGCCGGCCGGCTGTTGCCTTCTGTGGTAGCACTTTCTTCCTCGGCTCCTAACAATTTCATCGGGGGAAGTCCTTGAATAGTTTAACCCGCTTTACGGCTGCCGGTACCGGTGAGCCTTAGCGCAGCGACCGCGCTTCGTAGCGGCCGGTTCCTTCGCGGACGACCACCAACCGGTTGGAGGGTACGCTTTCCAGGCGCTCCTGGTTGCCGTTGGGCCAGCGAATCTCCAGGTCGGCCTGGGTGGCGGCCCCCAATCCGAAATGCAGCCGCGAATCGTTGGCCGAATAAAAGCTCGACTGGCTGGTCACCTCCTGCGCCTGGACTTTGCCCCCATAGTGCGCTGTCACCCGGGCGCCGATCGCGCTTCGATTCGACTTCACTCCCACCAACTTTACCTTCAGCCAGTGGCTGCCGCCGCTCAGGTCGTTGCGCAGCAGCGAAGGTGGTTCGTTCAAATTCACCACCACCATGTCGATGTCGCCATCGTTATCGAAATCGCCGAAGGCGCAGCCGCGGCTGGCATGCAGGGCTTGCATGGCGGGTCCGGCCTGGTCCATGAGCTCTTCGAATTTTCCGCCACCCAGATTGCGGAAGAGCACGCGCGGAGTCTTGTAAGGATAATTGCGCAGCTTGGCTTCCACCTCTGGGTAGACGCTGCCGGTGACAAAGAACAGGTCCGGGTTGCCGTCGTTATCCAGATCGACGATGCCCGCGCCCCAGCCGATGAAGCGTGTTTCAACGGCCAGGCCCGCGCCGATGGTGGCATCCTGAAAATTGCCTTTGCCGTCGTTCCGGTAAAGGATGTTCGTATCGTCGGCGAAGTGGGTCTTGAAGATATCCAGGCTGCCATCCAGGTTGTAATCGCCGACACCCACGCCCATGCCGGCTTGTTCCATGCCGTCTTCGTTCAAGGCCACGCCGCTTTCGAGGCCGATATCGGTGAAGGTGCCGTCGCGATTGTTGCGCAGCAGGAAACTGGGCGTGGAGTCGCAGGCTACATAAATATCCGGCCAACCGTCGTTATCGAAATCCGCAGCGACGGCAGTCATGGCGTAACTGCCTTTGAGCTTCGAGATACCAGACTTATCGCTGACATCCGTAAAGGTTCCGTCGCCATTATTGCGGTACAGCGACAGAAAACCCGGCGGCAGCCCGCGCGGCCCGCAATTGACCGGAATGCCTTTCCAATTGCAATTGGTGTTCTCTCCCGGCTTGGGAACGGACTCGAAATCGAATTCCAGGTAGTGAGCCACAAACAGGTCGAGCTTGCCATTGCGGTCATAGTCCACGAACGTGCAGCCCGATCCCCAATGCGTGGCATGGTTCACCAAACCCGCTTTAGCCGTGACATCGGTAAATGTGCCGTCGCCGTTGTTGTGATAGAGCGCATTCTGGCCCCAGTAAGTAATGAACAGATCGTCGAAGCCGTCGTTATCGTAGTCGCCCACGCAGACGGCCGACGCCCAGCCGGTGCGCTTCAGTCCGGCCTGCACGGTGACATCGGTGAAGGTGCCATCGCGATTGTTTTTGTACAGCCGGTTGTGGGCGCCCTCGGGCGGATTTTCCAGGCGGGTACCGCAGAGGATGAAGATATCCGGCCAGCCATCGTTATCATAGTCGATGAACGCCACGCCGCAACCCACCGTCTCCACAATGTAGTCCTTGCGCGTGACTCCTCCGTAGATCACGGGGGCGCGCAGACCGGCCTGCCCGGCAACATCCACGAACCGGGCGTTCCAAGGCAAACCAGAGGGCTTGCCGCGCGGCATAGCCTTCACGCCACGGGTAGACACGCCTTGTCCGCGGGCCACGCGTGCGGGAGCGGCGATCAGGCCCATCGCGCTTATGATGTCCCGCCGGGTCAACCCTCTGCGCATTTCTAAAGTATGACTCGTCAGAAGAATTTGTGGATAATTGGCGGGTTCAGCGGAGGGGCGCAATCGTCTCCCACTGCGATGCATAACCGGCGGGCACCAGGTAGCGGTTCTTTACCGTTGGAAAAATGAACGCAGAAATCAGCGGGGACTGTCCTGCCGGCGGAATGACTATTATGTTGGCAGATACGGGATCAGATGCCACCGTCCCCTGCTGAACATCCTCGACATTGAGCGTCTCCTTGGATTCGGCCTTAGCATGGAGCGTCCGCCAGACGCGGCCCACTTCCACCTTCTCCGGTAATAGGGCGATCTCGAAGTGCGGATGTTCGCCTAGGACATGTTGCATTTTGACAATGCGCACTTCGACCGACGCTCCAGCCGGAATCAAAACCGTTTTAGATTTAGCCGCGTGGACCGGCTTGCGAAGCTTGGCCTTTACGATGTCCCCAGCGGCGGCCCGATCAGTATCGATTGGTTCGGCCAGAACCAGGGAGACGGAAAGACCCGCGGGAATCGGCGCTGCCGGGGCGGTGACCGGTTCGGCAGCGCCCTCCACGGGAGCCGCGTCGAAACGGATGGTGGCTTCACTGCGATATTCGCGGCAACCGGAGTAGACCGCCGTAAATTCGCTCTCGTTCCCATCCTGCATTACAATGTGCATGGAGCTCTGCTGCGGCAACAGAAACGCTCCAGTTCCGGCGCGGACCTCCTGATAATCGACAGTGGTCGAGACTTCGCACGCGCCGCTTTCCGGCGGCAGTCTCTGGCTTTGAGCGGTAAGCCGCTTCAATTGCAGTGAATCCGAATCGATCCAAAAGGCGCCGGAGAAAGCCGCCGGTTCCCAACCGGACCCGCTTCTGACCTGATAGTGGCTGGCGGCGGCGGGGACATGATAGCTGTAAGACGAGAGATGCGCTCCGGCGGAGGACTCTTCGCCGATGTATTGGTAAGTCGCGCCGCCTTTCACGAAAGTATCGGAAATGAGAGCGCCCAAAATGCCGGTTCCGTAGGGCCCTCCGCCGACCAGGTCGAAGATGCTGCGGGAACTGAACTGACTACCCGGCCAGGAGCCGATCTCCTGGCCCTGAGAGACTTTCAAATCGAGGCGCAAGCGATCGGTGGATTCCAGGTCCAGATCGCTCGGCTTGGCTGGATGGTTTTGGCCGCAGGGAGACGGATGATCATGCTTGTGGCGGGGACTGAAGTAGCGGCGATCCACCGTTTGCAGGCAGGTGTAATCGGGCAGGCGCCTGTTTCTTTCGATGAGGATTTCGCGCGCATGCGCGAGGCGTTCGGTGGGATTGAGCGGCTGCGCGACCAGGACGACGGCGGGAATGAGCAGGCAGAAGGCGGCATGGCAGGCCGGGCCTAGAGGGCACGCCTGCTGAGAACCAAGCCGCGAGCCTGCCCCGCGGTTTACCATTTTTTTCCGATCTTCACGCGGTGCTGGGCTTTGACCACGTCTCCAGCCGCTGCGGTGTCCGTGTCGATTGGCTCGGGCACAACGTGCCTGCTGCTCCTTTTGCAATTCTATCAGGTAAGCTGGATGGTCTTCGTCGACGGATCCGCGCGCGCCAACCGGGTATGCGAGGAGCGGCCGGAAGCAGGTCCCGAGCGGCTCGCCCGGCGGCACGTCTTTTTCCATCCCATCCATGAGCGCGGCGAATCGACAGGCCGAGGCGTTCCGTACCTCCTGGGACAGCGGGCGCGGCTCAGAATCGCACCCTTGTGTCCACAGCAACTTGCAGAGCCGCGACCGTCAGGGAGTGGACGCCCGAGTCCTTTTTTGATCGTGGGTAGATTCGGGCTCGGTAGTTTGCCAAGTGAGTCGAGAATATGCAGGTGCCCTTTGGCGTACTGGATTTCATCGACCCGATGGCATCGATCTAACCGAGCGTGCGAAAGCATAAAGGTGGGGCGCTGCTCATCGCCTATACTGATACCTATGCGGCAAGCATTGGCATTCCTGTTCACCATGTGCTGTTTCGCCGGCGAGCCGCAGATCTCGCGGCCGGTGCGCGCGTGGGAGTTTCTGGACGCCACCGGGCCGCGCGCCGGCCTGCTCGGCACGGAAGACGGCACGCTCGAAGCGTATGTCTATCCGCTGAAAATTTTCGGCGGCCTGAAGCTGCGATTCATTACCGGCGCGCAGGTGATTCCGGGCGAGAGCATTGCGCGCCGCATCTTCTCGCGGCCAGGTGCTTACACCATCACGTACGCCGGCGACGACTTTCAGGTCACTGAAACTCTGGTTGCGCCGATCGATGAACCGGGCGCCCTGGTGCTGCTCGACATACAGGCACGCAACCCGCTGCGCATCGATGTGTCGTTCGCGCGGGATTTCCAACTGATGTGGCCGGCGTCGATCGGGACGGGCTACAGCGAGTGGAATGCGGGTCTGCATGCCTTTCAGTTTGGAGCCGATGGCCAGCCTTATGCGGCGGTTTTCGGATCGCCCGATGCGGCTCTTGAATCGCAAGCCTACGCGACTAACTATTCAGCCGCGGCGACTTCGGTGTTTACGCTCGGTGAAATGAAAGGGCACGCGGAACGGGTGTTGGCGGTAGCCGCATCGATGAAATCGGCCGACGAGGCGCTGGCCGCATGGCGCCGGCTGATTGCGCGTAGCGGCGCGTTGGCGGATGAGACTGCGCGCTACTATCGCGACTACCTGGCCAACACCATCGAGCTGTCGCTGCCCGATGCGCAACTGCAGAAGGCTTATGACTGGTCGCGCATCAGCGTGCTGGAGGGATTCGTCGACAATCCATTTCTGGGCCGCGGGCTGGTGGCGGGATATGGTCCATCGAAGGGCGCGTACCGGCCGGGGTTCGCCTGGTTCTTCGGGCGCGATTCGTTTTGGACGTCGTTCGCCCTCACGGCCGCCGGCGATTTCGCCAACGCGCGCGCCGCCATCCAATTCATTTCGCATTTCCAGCGGGAAGACGGCAAGATTCCGCACGAGATCTCGCAATCGGCCAGCCTGGTCGATTGGTTTAAGCAGTACCCCTACGGCTTCGCGTCAGCGGATGCCACGCCGCTGTACACCATCGCCACGGGCGAATACGTGCGCGCGAGTGGCGATGTGGCCTTCGCCCGCGAGCAGGCGCCGCGGCTATGGAAGGCGCGGGCTTTCATGGAATCCACGCTGGATGATGCCGGCTTTCCGCGCAACCTCCACGTGGGCCACGGCTGGGTGGAAGGCGGACCATTGCTGCCGGTGCGCGTGGAGTTCTACCAGGCGGGATGTTACGTAGAGGCTTTGCGTTCGCTCGCCATGCTGGCGCGGCTGGTGGGAGACGACGATCGCGCGAAACAGCTTGAGACGGAATTCGAGAAGAAGCGCCGCGCGCTCGAAGAGCGGTTCTGGCTTCCACAATCGCATGACTACGCGTTTGCTTTGGACACCAGCGGCAAGCCAGTGGACCAGCCCAGCGTGCTGGCGACCGTCCCCATGTGGTTCGACATCCTCGACCGGCGGCACGCGCAGGAGATGATCGGCCTGCTGGCGCGCGAGGAACATGCGAGCGATTGGGGCATGCGCATCATTTCCTCGCGCAGCCCGCTCTACGATCCTTCGGGATACCATTTCGGCTCCGTTTGGCCGCTTTTCACGGGGTGGGCTTCGGTGGGCGAATACCGCAACCATGCCGCGGAACCGGCGCTCGAGAACCTGCGCGCCAACGCCTGGCTGGCGCTCGACGGCGCGGGGGGCAACACCACCGAAGTGCTCTCCGGCGACTCGTATTCGCCTCTTTCCACCGCCTCGCCGCATCAGATCTGGTCGGCGGCCATGGTGGTATCGCCTCTGCTGCGCGGCTTGATGGGAGTGGAGAGCGATGCGGGCGCGCGGAAAATCGTCTTCGCGCCGCACCTGCCGGCGGACTGGCAGACGGCCGGCGTCGATGGCATCCCGTTCCTGGGCGCGCGGGTGAACCTGGACATCCGGCGGGATGCGAGCATGCTGCAGTTGACCATCGGCAATACGGGATCGGAGAGTTTCGACCTGGAGTTCGCTCCCGCCTATCCGCCCTGCGCGCATGTGGACTCGGCGACGCTTGATAGCAAGCCGGTCAACTGGAAGACGGATGACGAATATATTGACTGGCATCCGCGTTTTACGGTGGCGGTGAAACCGGGAAAGACTACGCTCAACATACGGCATCACGGGATGTTCGGGTATGCGGTACCCTTCGTGCCGCCGCTGCTTGCCGGGACGAGCGCGAATCTGAAGATCGTTTCGGAGCAGTGGACGGACGGCGGTCGGAAATTGTTGCTCACTGTTTCGGGGCGGCCGTCACGCGACTATCGGCTGGAATTAGTGAATGGCGAGCTCGTCGAGAGCGTGGAGGGAGCGAAACGAGATGGAGTGACCGGGCTGGTGGTAAAACTTCCTGAAAGTACTTCGAATAGTTACGTCGACCAGCGCATCGCTTTCACGCTGCGATAACAGCGCATCAGTTACTCGGTGAAAATATACTTGACTGACAGGATGTGACAGGGAATTATAAGATTTACTCCATGTACACCTGCCTGTCGCACGAACGATACCGCACCGCATTCTCGGATGACACTAGACGTGGGCATAGCGTTTATGAGTTGTGTTTTATTGTGTCCGCGCTCGCAACCGGGAAAATGGCGGAACTCAACCACTACCAGGAGCCTTTCGCGTTTATGGTGGACGCCGGCAATCAGTACGCCGAACATGTCCGTTTAGCGCATGGCGAGATGGAGAGACTATATCCTCCATTGGATTTCCCTCTAACGTAGGCTCTCTGATGTTCGCGCGCGATGAGACAGTAAGCGCGCTACAGGCCGCTGATATCATTTGCTGGGGTAGCCGTCGTAAAGAGTCGCGGTCTGGCTTTCCGAAGGGACTTGAGTCTATCGAGGCCATGATTGGCGATGAGTCTAGCCATCATCGCAGCAATATTGAGCGAAGCACTTTGCAGGAAATGGAAGATTACTTTCGGTCAACTAAGCGTGGCATTTGCGCATGAAGCTATGTTAGCAAACCAAGCTGTGTCAGTCAGGTATATTGCTACTTCAACTCATCATGCTTCAACTCATCGAGCAGGCGTGTATAGACCGCGTTGGTCCATCCAAACCCCGCCTGATTCGATTGATAACCAAACCGAATGCTGCTGCTGTCGGCGCCACGCTTCACCACATCGTATTTCTCGACGATAAAGCCGACCTTAGCGTACTCGTTGCGCACCAGCGACAGGAACTCCCGCGAGATGCGATCGGCATCGGCGTTGAACCCGTAATGGCGCAATCCTTCGACGGCGATCATCTGCAAAGGCGCCCAGCCGAATGGCAAATCCCACTGATTGCCGCTCTCAAACGTGCTGGTGGCCAGGCCGCCCGGCCGCTCGAACATGGCCACGTTGCGCGCGACGGCCGCCGCTTGTTCTTTGCTCGCGATGCCCGCCCACAGCGGATAAAACGTAGTCAGGAACGGGTACCTGCGCATGGTCCGATGGGCGAAGTTAAAATCGTAGTATAGGCCATCCTGTGCGTCCCACATCAGCCGGTTGATGGCGGCCGCGCGATCCGCCGCGCGTTTCCGCCACGTGGCCGCGGCCGTGTCTTTGCCCAGAATCGTCAAAATCTCCGCCGTCTGGCTCTCCATCAGGTAGAGCAGCGAGTTCAGGCACACAGGGTCGTAATGAATAATATCGACGCTGAACGGGCCGAACCGGTTGGAAGGATCGAAGCCGGATTCGCGCATCGAGCGGTCTCCCTTGTAGAAGAGATCCGTGAGCACGTCGCGCTTGCGGTCGTAGAATTCGCCCACCTCGTAGTCGGCGACCTTGTTCGTCCGGTAATACTCTTTCACCCGGTCGTAGTGAGTGAGCCCCTGCGCGTCGCGCTCGGCGGAAACCGACTCGGGCGCGGGACCATCGCCTAGGTCATAGTAGCGGGATAAGCCCGTGGCCGGCGTGAGGTGAGGTTCGCTGGTCCAGAAACGGTAGTAGGATTCGATGGCGGGCACGGCGGCGGCCAGCCACTCGCGATCCTTGGTCCGCTGGTAGACGCCCAGCACCATTTCGGTCAGGAATGGAGGCTGCGAACGCGTCAGGTAATAGGTCCGGTTGGCGTTCAGGATCTTTCCGTAATTTCGGATCTCATATACGAAATTGTCGGCCATGTCTTTGGCCAGCGCGTCCTCGCGATCGCGCAGCAGCCCGACTTGGATGAAGTAACTGTCCCAGCCGTACATCTCGTTGAAGCGGCCGCCTGGCACTACGTAGGGGTGCGGCAGATACAGCAGGCCTTGCTCCTTCAGGTGCGCAGTATCGTCCGGAAGTTTGCGGATTTCGATTTTCTGAAAATCGGCGGGGGCCATCTGGCGCCGCAAATTCCGCTCAATCGGCCGAAGATCCTCTGTGGCGGGAACGTAGACGGGCCACCGGCCACTCGATAACGGTTGAAATTTGGGATCGGCGGCGGCGGAAGCCAGGTTGCTGTTGGAGCGCGTGAGCACGCTCCACATCTTGCGGATGTAGTCCTGAATCGGCGCGGGCTCGGTCCGCGGAGCGGTCTGCGCGGCCAGCGCTGCGGTGAGCGCGGCGAAACAAAAATAGACGGAATAACGTGTGCGGCGGTGCAATAAAACAGTATATTACTTTAAGTCATGTACATCGGAATTATTTCCGCCATGGCACTCGCCGCGCAGCTCAGCGCGCAGCCTGCCATCGTCGTCGAAGCCGAGCGATTGAGTGACCAGCCGGTGATTGCGCCCGGCGCCGCGCCGTGGATGGCATCGGGCGTGTTCAATCCAGCGGCGGTGATGGTGAACGGGAAAACCGTGCTGCTGTTCCGCGCGACTGGCGACGGCGGAACATCGCGCATCGGGTATGCGGAATCCGCCGACGGCTTGCATTTCAAAATCGATCCGGAGCCGGTGCTGGCTCCCGAGGCGCCATACGAAGAGGGCGGCGGCGTGGAAGATCCACGCGTTGTGCGCATCGGCGCCACCTATTACATGACGTACACAGGCTACAACCGGCATGACGCGCAACTGTGTCTCGCAACCTCCACGGATCTGCGCCACTGGCAGCGGCACGGCGTAATTCTGCCCGCGTACAAGGGCACATGGAACCAAGGATGGACGAAGTCCGGAGCCATCGTGCCGGAGCGCATTAACGGCAAGTGGTGGATGTATTATCTGGGCACGCGGCACGACGCCGACGGCCAGGACCGCGACTACATGGGCCTCGCCAGTTCGGACGACCTATTACACTGGGCGGATGCGACCAGCCGGCCGGTGATCGAGCGGCGTCCGGGTGCATTCGATTCGCGCGTGATGGAACCAGGTCCACCGCCGTTGATGACCGGCACAGGCATCCTGCTGCTGTATAACGGCGCGAGCGACAAGCTGGCCTACGGGCCCGGCTGGATTCTGTTCGATAAAACCGATCCCAGCCGCGTGCTGGCCCGCTGCAGCGACGCCATTCCTGCTGCCCAGCCTGGCGTGGGAGCGGGTGGGGACGGTACCGAACGTGATTTTCCTGGAGGGCGTAATCCCGCGCACCGGGGATGCGCTGGATTTAACAGGGTATTACGGGGGCGCCGATCGCTATGTGGGGGCCATGCGTATCCGGATTGGGGGCATGGCGGCCGCGCAGATTCAGACGGGCGTCACCGGCGGGGTCTTCCGGATTCGGCCCGTGCGGCCCGTGGCGGAATTGCGCGCCGAAGCCCTGTCCGCGAAACCTCCCGCCGAGGCGGGAAGCTTTCGGAAATCCGACTTGGTCGACGTGGCTTCGCTGGATCGCCGCATCAAGCTGGACATCCGTTATGCAACCGGGAATAATTTCCTGAGCACGCCGGTGTACTCGTCGGCGCGCGCATTCCTGCAGCGCCCTGCTGCTGAGGCACTGCTGCGGGCGCATCGCGCTTTGCTGAAACGCGGTTACGGCCTGTTGATCTTCGACGCCTACCGCCCATGGTACGTGACCAAAATATTCTGGGACGCTACGCCACCAGACAAACATGAGTTCGTCGCCGACCCGGCGCAGGGGTCGCGGCATAATCGCGGATGCGCGGTGGATCTTTCGATCTACGATCTCAAGACCGGGCGCGAAGTGGAGATGACGGGTGTGTACGATGAGATGTCCGAGCGGTCATATCCCAACTATGCGGGTGGGAGCGCGGCGCAGCGGTCATTGCGGGATCTGCTGCGGCAGGAGATGGAAAAGCAGGGATTCACGGTGTTCCCGAGCGAGTGGTGGCACTTCGACTATCGGGGCTGGAAGGAGTATGGCATCCAGAATTTGCCGTTCGAACAGATCAGCGGACGGCGGTGACGGCGCGTTGCAATGTCAAACAAATCGGTGGGTTAGTTTCTGCCGGTGATGACACCGATACGAGGGCTCTCGCTGGGCGTCGGTTTCTGAGTCTTCGGATTCGAAGGCATGCATGATCAGGAGGCTCATCTGAACGGCACGATGACTTTTCAGCACGGAGGAAAGCATGGCGACGCCTAACTCCGTGAAGGCGTTGGGCGGAGTGTGACGGCCGCGCAAGAGTAAAGAGTCGGCTTCTTCTTTGGTGAGGTGGAACATGAAGTCCGGTGGGAAACGCTGCGGGTTACGCCTTACGGCACGGTTCAGGTTACCGGTAGTCGTGCCGTAGATCTCGGCCAGGTCGGAATCAATCATGACTTTTTGGCCGCGGACGAGGTAGATTCTTCGTTCGATTGGTTCTGACGGTTTGGGCATGTGGCGTTCCAACAGATAGTGGACCGCCAACGGAACTTCTCTCCTAATTGCCGATTGCCCACAAATGGTGCTGCGTGCGCACCAGCAGCATCCCGCCGGAAATCGCTGGAGTGGCCATCAAGGGTTCGCCCATTTCGTTCTTCTGCAGCAGCTCGAAGTGCGCACCGGCCTTCACCACGAAGATGTCGCCGTCTTCGCTGGGCAGGTAAATCTTGCCGTCGGAGGCGACCGGCGAGCCGCTGAATCCCGAGCCCTGGTGCGGAATGCGCTCGCGGTAGATCTCGGCGCCCGTCGAGAGGTTGTAGCAATCGAAAACCCCCGCGTTGCCCAGAACGTACAGATAGCCGCCGTAGATCACGGGGGTCGGCATATACGGACCGCGCTGCTGCTTCTGCCATGCGACCCAGTGCGGATTGCCCGTGATGTCGCCGACCGCTCCCGCTCGAATCGCAAAGATGGGAGCCTCCGGCCGGCGTCCGCTGGCCACTACGATCAGACCGTCGGCGAAGACCGGAGTGGGCGCCGTAATCTTGGAACTCCCGCCCAGACGCCACAGCTCTTTGCCGGTCGCCGGATCGTAGCCGCGCACAAAGTTCGAGCCGTTAGCCACCAGTTGGGCGCCGCCGGCGCCTTCATAAACGGCGGGCGTGCCCCAGGAAGGCAGCTCGTCGCGCTCGGCTTTCCATAGCGTACGGCCGGTATCGCGATCGAAAGCTTCCAGGAAGGATCCCTTCTGCTGGTCGCATTGCACGATTACTTTGCCGCCGTAAACTATCGGGGAACTGGCCGTTCCCCACTCGTACTCCGGAAGGTCGTAAGCGCCCACGTTGAGCTTTCCGAGATCGCGTTTCCACAACAGCTTTCCGGCCAGATCGTACGCATAGAGTCCCTGCGAACCGAAGAACGCGATCACCACTTTGCCATCGGTCGCGGGCGTGGAATTGGCGTAGGTGGCCTTCATGTGGCGCTTCTCTTTGGGCGGCCCTTCGTAAGCCGTGCGGTCCCAGAGAATCTTGCCGCTCTTGCGATCGAGGCAGAGCAGCTTCCACTGCTGCGGCGAGACGTCGTCGGAGGCATCCCCTTCGCCATACAGACCCCGTTTGAAAGAAGCGTCCGGACGGCCGCTGCTGATGGCGGTGGTGACGAAGACCAGGTCTCCCCATACGATGGGGCTGGAATGCGCCAAGCCGGGAATGGCAGCCGTCCACTGGATGTGGGTACCGTGCGCCGCGTCCCAACTTACGGGCAGATTCTGGTGATCCGCCACGCCGGAAGCCGCGGGGCCACGGAAAGAGGGCCAGTTCTGCGCGCTCGCGGAGACAAGCGCCAGCGATAGCGCAAGGAACAGCGCAGGGAAACGAAGGGGCATGGAACTGATGATAGCGCCGTCTAGGAGCCTCGTAAAAAAAGGACTCGGGCATCCGCTCCCTGACGGTCGCGGCTCTGTAAGTTGCTGTAGACGCAAGGCGCCCGTCAGGAAGCGGCTTTCTACGCGCCATTTCCTGAGTCTCTCGGGTTCAGTTTATGGTCGTAGGGTTGGATGCACTGGCGGCCGGGGAATTACCGCCGGACACCGTGACCGTATTAGTGACGCTCGAAGGAGCGTTGGATGCCACGTCCACCGTCACCGTGATGGGCGGATAGCTCTTGCCAACGGCGAGCGGGGTGCTGCGGCTGCAGGAGTTGGCCGTGCACGTCCAACCAGTGCCCGCCATAGACACCAAAGTCAAGCCGGTGGGAATTGTGTCTGTAACGGTCACCTTGCCCGAGGTCGGTCCTGTGCTGGTGGCCGGATTGGAAACGGTGACCGTGTAAGTGGCGTTCACTTGTCCCTGGGTGAAATCACCCGTGTGTTTCTTGGCAATCTTCAGACGGGGAGTCCCTTGCGTATTGGCGACCAGAACTTGCGTGAAGGCGTACGCGCCGCAGGACGGAGTGAAGTTGCTGACCTGCAGCATTTGGGAGCCCGCGGCAGCCAAATCACCGGCATTTAGTTCGATAGTCGCCTGGGTGGAGGTGACACCAGTGCTGGCCCGGTAGCTACCGTTCCAATACGCGTAGAAGCTGCCGCTGACGAAGCCGGCGCCGGTAACCGTCAGGTTTTCGGCGGCGGAAGTTTTGACGGGTGAGGCCGGGCTGACGCTCGCGGCATCGATAATCGTGGATACGATATTGAAGTTGGCCACCGGCAAGAACTCGTCGTGAACGGTAGTGGTGGCGGGGTTGGTAGTGCCTGTGAGATCACCGGTCCAGCCGGAGAAGACCATGCCGTTGCCCGCGGTGGGGGTGGCTGTCATGGTCAACACGGTCCCATCCGGAAAACTGCAATCGTTGTTGGGGCAGGATTGCGAATATTGCACCGTGCCGCAAGCGTTCTCCGCGTAGGTATAGCTGCGATATACGGGCGTGAATGACGCCGAAATATCCAGTACGCCCGAGCTGGGCGCGGTAATGTTATGAGTCTGTGCGCCGTTATCGCTCCAACTGTTCCAGGAGTAACTCACATTCGAGGTCACGGGAATGTCCGGCGAGGGCGCGCCGATTGTATGGCTGGTTCCGGCCGCCCAAGCGGAGCCGGAGTAATCTTGCGAATAACCTTGAGGCAGGTAAGTAAGGCATTGCTATCCACGGTGGCATAGAGCGGCGGATCCCAGGTATTCGGCCCGGTGATGGTTTCGCCGATGGTGGTTACGGGGTAGGTGGTAAAGCCTCCCTGTAGACTCGATTCCGGCGATTGGATCAGGAACGGGTAAGGATTTCCGCCCTGCGGATAGGGGGGTCCGAACCAGCCGTAGAAATTATGGCCCGACTTGGGAGTAGCGCTGACGCTGATTTGCTGGCGATCGACGAAGAACTTCCCGCTAAAAATGGATTGTGGCGCGGGCGTGACGCCGACCGTGCCGCTTCCGGCGGGAGTCGCCGAGCTCTTGAAGGGCCACAGGCGGATAAAATTTACCTCATAGACGGTGGTCGCGGGATCATTTGCGGGCGACGTCAATAAGCCCGATCCGCCGCCGGCCGTGACGGTGTGAGACCGCGCGCCGCGATCGTTCCATAGTCCGTACTCATAGGTTGCGCCGTCCGGTGGATTGGTCAGTTGCGAGCCAGCCGGCAGATTCAGGGTGTGACTTGAGTTAAGCGCCCAACTGAAGGTCTGCGGCGCCGTGTAAGTGGTTCCGTCAACGATAATTTTCAGGCCCGGAGGGTTGGTGGTGACAGTCACTTCGGAAGGCGTAAAGCCGTACAGCCGTTTGATGGTGTCGACATCCCCGATCGAGTAACCTGTTTGGTTGCTCAGTGGAATGCCGGGCGGGATGGATTCGAGCACTGGCAGGTTGTTCTTGGTGAAGCTGAACGGCGGGTAGTGCATGACCGAGGCGTAATCGTAGAGGCCGATCATCTGGTAGTTATAGCTAAAGAAATCGAAATTCCCCGCGATCCAGGGCTTGTCCACGTTGGCTTCGGTAAACGTGATAAAGGTATTGCGGTCCGGGCGCTGGTGCTCATGCAGCAGGCCGACGACGTGCCCCATCTCGTGCACCAGCGTGGCGAGGGTGCAACTCGGCGATCCGCCGACGAACTGCTGGCCCCCCACCATGCCCACCGAGGATTCGCAAACGCCGGTGGGATCCTGGCCTGCGAAGTCGAACGTGACGTAGTTGGCCTCACTGGTTTGGGGAACGAACTGGATGACGCCGCTCAGCGTGCTATTAAAGTAGCTGAGGGCGGCGTTGAGATTGGTGGCCGAAGTCTCGATGGTGTAAGGAACCTGGTAGACTCCGCCTACTTCCGGCCAAAGTTCGATGACGTCGCCGGCGGCGAATCCATCGGGGCTGACGCCGGGGCCGGGGGGCGTGGATCGGGCGAGTTGTTCGGCGCTGCCCAGGATCATGTCTCCATCGACGATGGCTTGGCCATTAATCACGGAATAGGTGACGGGCATGCCATGCCACCAGCCGGACCCGATGGCGCCGACCGTGGGACCGCCGGATGCTTCGTTATAAACCGACAACTGGGCTGTGCCGGACTGATTTTGGTCGTCCACGGCGACCAAGACCACGCGATTGGCGCCGGGGCGTATGGGCACGCTGGCGGTAAAGCTAACCGGCGCGGCCGTTCCAGCCGCGGGTGCGGTCCACTGGGCGAGCCCGCTATGGCCCTGATGGTCAATCCAATAAATGTTGACAAGGGTAGAGGAGTTGGCAGTGGCGACTCCTTGGATCGAAATGGCCGCAGCGGATGTAACCGAGTGGGTGGACGGATCAGTGATCCGGATTACAGGCTGTGCAGACAGGCAGGCCGGGAGGGCGAGGATCGCGATGATGAAGAATGCTTGTAATGAACGCCTAGACATCCTATTAGTTTAGCGCCGGAGGGAATGCCTTCAAATGCTATAGGTACTGCGGAGTACCGTAGTACTATGGGTACCGGAAAGGAGGCTCAGTGAGACGATTGCGGGGTGCCCGCGCACGATCACTTGGCGGCCTGTAGCCGGAAGTATCAGGCCCGGAAGCAGCGCTGATCCGATGGATGAAGTGGGCCCATTAGGCTTCAATGCGCAACGGCGGGCACGAACGAAGGGCTGGCCAGCGGGCCAAAAAATGGGGCCGCGATCGGATGATCGCGGAATACTGTTGGGTCGAAATTTGTACACCACACGTCGAAGAGCTTCAATTGGGCCGCGATCAAGAAGAATCGCTGGAATCTGAGACGATTAAGCGGCGGGTGATCGCGCCGCGCGCCTTTGAAAGTGCTCGTTTCTTCGGCTTTGCTGGACGGTTTGCCTGCCTTGCAAAAATGTCCGCGCGATCTGAAACACTGTTAAATTGAGGCCCCAGCGGGAGCACACCGGTGATTTCGATACTCTCGGTGCGGACCACTCGTTTGCGGATGCTGATGATATGTAGCATTACCCTATGCTAGCGCTCGTGATATTTAGCTGTCAAACACCGCACATAGAAGAAAACACTTGCGCGTTGTGGCGTCTTCGATTAAGATATCATCTGTATGGGTTCATACAAGTCCTTCTTCCAAAGCGCGGCGAATGGTCACCTCCCATATCCGTACCAGGAATCGCTCGCGCAGAGAGAATTTTCTGCCGTCGCATTGCGGATTCCCACAGGCGCGGGGAAAACGGCGGCGGTTGCTCTAGCGTGGGCTTTCCGGCGGCGGGTCGATACCTCAAGCACGCCCCGTCGCTTGATCATATGCGAGCCTGCGCGGGTGCTAACCGAACAGGTCAAGCGCACAATTTCGGATTGCTTTGCCCGCGCGAAAATGGAAATCCCGGTACACACGATGTTGGGTGGAGCGATTGACCACCAGTGGGACCTTCATCCGGAGAGCGCGGCCGTCATCATCGGCACGCAGGACGTGCTCCTAAGCGCCGCACTGAACCGGGGATATGGTGTCTCGCGCTACCGCTGGCCAATGTTGTTTGGCCTGCTAAACAACGACGCCCTGTGGGTTATGGACGAGGTCCAACTGATGGGACCGGGACTGGCTTCCACTACGCAACTCGCCGCCTTTCGAGACCGGTTTGGCGTGTTTGGACGCTGCCCTTCAATCTGGATGTCAGCCACTCTCCACTCGGAGAACCTCAGGAGCGTAGATTTCAACTCCGCTGTGCCACTTTTAGAGTTGAGCGATGAAGACCGGGCCGACCCACGATTGAGCGTGCGCTTGAACGCTAAGAAGCAGTTGCACAACGCGCCCGACAGTTGCCGCGATGCGAGGGGCGTAGCAGCGTTTGTTCGCAGTGAACACGCCGCCGGCACGCAAACCCTAGTGGTCGTGAACCTCGTCGAACGGGCAAGGAAGGTATTCGATGCCCTAGGGTGCGCGTACGCCGGCGATCAAAACCTTCCAAACCTCCAGTTGATGCACTCGCAATTTCGAGGTCAAGAGCGCCGCACGTGGCCAGATATGCTGACTACCGCACCGCCAGAGGCGGGGAGAATCATTGTGTCAACACAAGTGATCGAGGCCGGAGTGGATATTAGTTCTAGGCTGCTGATCACTGACCTTGCACCTTACAGCAGCATGGTTCAGAGGTTTGGCCGCTGCAACCGGGACGGAAAAGAAACGGAGGCGCGGATCTACTGGATCGACGTGTCGGACCCGAAGCCCTACGAAGCTACGGAGTTGGAGGAAGCCTCCTCGGTGCTTTTCGGCATGACCTCGGCCGCCCCCTCGGATTTACCGCCGATCCCATACCGACCCACGCCCGGCCACGTAGTACGAAAACGAGACCTGATCGACCTGTTCGACACGACCCGAGATCTCTCTGGCTACGACGTTGATGTATCACGGTTTGTACGGAGCGCTGGCGAGCAGGATGTGCTGGTGGCGTGGCGCGAAGTGGATGGACAGGGACGCCCGGCTGGCACGCGGCGCCCCGATTATATGGAACTGTGCCCGGTGCCAATTGGCGCGCTGAAGGTCTTTCTTGAGGCGAGCAAAACGAAGAGCAGGCGTAAAGCCTGGGAATGGAGATCAAGGGAAGGTAAATGGGAGATGGTTTCATCCGGCGATTTGCGGCCGGGCATGATTGTGATTCTTGATTCGGCTGCGGGCGGATACGATGGGGAGCACGGGTGGTCACCGCAGATAGCAGCGCCGGTACCTGTGGCAGGGAGAGACTCGACGGAAGAACTTGAATCCATGTCTGGCGATCCGCTGAGCGAAGGGGATTACAACCAAGAACTGCGGGCACACCTGCGAGAGGTTTGGGAATGCGCGGGGCAGATCTTAGCCGGGATCGCGGGAATCGGCGTAAACGAATTCGAGAACCAACTATTGAACGCGGCTGCCGCACACGACATCGGCAAGGCGCATCCGATATTTCAAGAGACTATGCACGCCGCCTACGATGGGGCGGAACTGCTGGCGAAATCAAAATCGCGGGGGAAGCATAGGCGCAAGCACTTTCGGCATGAGCTGGCGAGCGCGCTGGCGCTGTTGGCGAATCGGGCAGACGATTTGACCGCCTATCTGGTGGCCTCCCACCACGGTAAGGTGAGACTCTCGATACGGGCCATTCCGGGCGAGGGCAAACCAGATAAGCCCGGGGCGCGGTTCGCACGGGGGATACACGAAGGCGACTGTCTCCCGGCGTTGGACAGCGGACTGGGCATTGCTACACCAGAAACGGTTTTGGATCTTGAACCGATGCTGCTGGGGCAAAATGGCGACCGAGGGTCGTGGTTGGCGCGTGCGGTAAGGCTTCGAGATCAAATCGGCGTTTTTCGCCTCGCGTTTCTTGAGGCGTTGATCCGCGCCGCGGACGGGCGTGCCAGCGCGGAGCCGAAGGAGAAGCTATAATGCCAGGCGTTCTTCTAACTGGCTGCACATCTGAGCCGATGTCCGCCTACCTCCGTGCTCTCGCGGTCTTCCGCCTAGTGAGTGAGCAGGCCGACCCTGCAGCACAAGGTTGCTGGACGCCGCGAGGGTTTAGCCTGGGCTCGAATCTGGATGAGCAGCAACTGGTCGAATTCTTCCTGGAACGCTACAGGCCGACGCCCATAGCCGCACCATGGAATCTTGGAAGCGGGTTCTACGAGGGAGACAAGATGGAAGGCGCGAATGCGATCGCCGGAAATAAAGATCCCCGTTTTCGCGATTATGCTGAGACGATTGCTTCGATCCGTCATTTTGATGAGATGCCATCGGGCGTGATGACCTTGGGAAGAATGATCGCCACTGTGGAAGCGGAGGCAGGCGAGAAGAGCGGAAAACAGAAGCAAGACCTGCTCAAGCTGCTGGCCGACACCCGGAACGCTCTTGCGGAGACTGGCGATGCGGAGACATTTCTAACGCTCACCGTCGATGCGATTAAAGCAAAAAAGGCGAAAGATCTTGCCAAAGCCGGTGGAAAACTGCGCAGCGCTGCCAAACGGATTGAGAAAGCCGGGAGCAAGGAGCAGATCGTCCTAGCCTGCCGGAATCGGCTGTGTGACCGTGCGGTGGATTGGATCGATGCCGCGGTGGTGCTCAGTTCAGAAAGCCGAGCGGACTGGCCGCCGGTTGCCGGAACCGGCGGCAACGAGGGTCGGCTGGACTATACGAACTCCTTCATGGAGCGCCTTGCCAGTCTGCTGATTGATCGTGACGCGAATTCGCCGGCGCTCCTGAGAAACGCACTGTTTGGCGATCCCGTGGAGGGGCTTGAACCAGGCGCGGTCGGGCAGTACGAGCCAGGCCGCGCTGGAGGCTCCAACCAAGGCCAGGGGATCGAGTGCAAGGATTTCCCCACGAACCCCTGGGGTTTTGTGCTGGCGATGGAGGGCGTAGTCGGATGGGCTAGCGGTGTTGGGCGACGACAGTCCCGGTCGGCGGGTCGCCGAGCGTGTAGCCCGTTCACTGTAGACGCAAGGGCGGTCGGCTACGGCTCGGCCGCCGACGCCGACGAGGTCGGAGCACGTGCAGAGATTTGGGTGCCTTTGTGGGACCGCCCTTGCGGATTTGAAGAGCTCCGCTGCATGATTCGTGAGGGGAGGGCAGAAATCGGCGGCAAGCCAGCCACCGATGGACTTCAGTTCGCCGAAGCAGTAGCTTCTCTTGGAGTGGATCGGGGGATCTCGGGATTTGTCCGCTACAACCTGCTGAAGCGAAGGGGCGAGAGCTATTTGGCGTTGCCAGCCGGCCATTTCGCCGTACAGGATCGGCGCGAAGTGGATCTCTTGCGAGAACTCGATCCGATCCTCGATGAGCTAGATCGCTATAGCGCCAGTAAAGACAAGGCTCCGGCTCAGTTCTTGCGTCTGCGGCGCGGTATCGACGACGCCATCTTCAACATTGTGGTCCGTGGCGGCGCGTGGGAGATGAAGCGTTTGATCGCCGCGTGCGGGCGCATGGAGCGATACCTGGGTGTGCTGGGAGACAAAGGATTGCCGAGGCCGAGCCGATCGCAACTCAGTGCGCATTGGCTTGAGAAAGCCTACGATGGCTCGCTGGAGTTCCGGGTGGCGGCGGCGCTGGCTTCTATAGGTCCGTCAGAAAAAGTTGGGCCGCTGCGGGCGAACCTAACACCTGTAGATCCGAAGCAACCAGGAAAATGGGCAGATGGCAACGGCCAGCACACATGGTTGGGCGTGGATTTGTACGCGCGCCTGGCTGGAGTGCTACGGAAAAGGGTTCTGGATGCGGAGCGCCTGACTTGCGAGGAGAATCCGCTCCGCTCCGACGTGGCGCTTTCCCGCAACGACGTGGCGCGGTTCATATCCGGAGATATAGACCAAGAAGAAACCGAATGTCTGTTGTTCGGACTAACGTGGATTGACTGGTCAAGGACCTCCGCCACACGCTGGGCCGAAAACCGAGATGGGGGGCTGTTGCCGCGCTCATGGGTGGTCATGAAATGGCTATTTCTCCCCGGCCGGAACGCGCTTCGCGCGGAGGAAGCAATCGTCCCACTCCTGTGTGCGAACCGAATCCCGGAGGCTTGCGAGGTGGCACAGAGGCGGCTGCGATGCGCGGATATGAAGCCTCGTCGTATTGATTTCGAAAAATCAGAAGACCCAGGCTACGGCGTGCGCCTGGCAGCCGCACTGCTGCTGCCGGTCGAACAGGACTGGCTGGAGAACGAATCAAAGTCATTATTTCACAGAGAGGAACGTGAACATGTTTGAAGATCTCAGTAACTCACCGCGACTGCTGATTGAGCAGGATCTTTGGCCCGTGCAGGGCGATCGCTTTCAGCCCACGGGCTTCGCAGATATCGGGCCTGGTGTCTACCAGCGGCATGATGGCACGCGCATGCTGCTCGTGGAGTCAGCACAATCGGTGGCCAACCGGATGGAGCTGACGTGCGTGGAAGGCATAGCGCTGCGTTCCGAATTTGACGGCCTGCCGTACGTGAGAGCGATACTCACGGGTCAGACGGAAACAGAGACGAGTTCGTTGGTGGAAGCCCATCGCATCAATTCGCCATTCATTATCACGGACGATGGTTTTCAGAAGAAGTTTGTCGAGCGTGCCAGGTATGAGAAAGGAAAGCCGCTCAACTGGAAAGCAATCGCGTCGGCTGTTTTTGCGTTCGACCCGAATTCAATTATTCACGGAGTGTTCATGGCTAACCTAGAGGACGGCCGAGTCCGCCTGCCACGGGCGCTCACCGGCTTCGTTGAGGCTGTTAATGTCCGTGAAGCTGTATCCGGCGGAGTAAAAAACAATCCACTCGATCCAACCGGCAAGATCCGGGCGGCAAACTACGACAAGGATGTGTACAGCAATGTGCCGTATGCTCGAACGGAGTACACTGCGGAGAGGATTACCGCATATTTTAACGTTGATGTTTCGCTGCTACGGGGGTACGGGCTCGGGGATGCCGCCTTTGAACTTTTGATTGCACTCAGCCTTCTCAAAATCTGGCGCTTCCTAGCCGAAGGATTGCGGCTGCGCACAGCTTGTGATCTGCGCGGCCGAGGAGATATGCGAGTTACGCCGGCGACCTTCCAGATCCCTTCGGCAGACGATCTTTTGTCCCATGTACAGGAAAAGATTCAACAGTGTAAGGTGGCCGGTTTGTTGGAGGGCATCACTGAAATAACTACCCCTACGGTTTTGAAGGCTTAGGGTGAAACCATGCTGGTGATTGAGCTTTCGTTTCCCGCCGGGCGATACCACGCGACGGCATGGGGACGCCACGTCAACGAGGGCGTGCCGGAGTGGCCCCCATCGCCTTACCGGCTGGTAAGGGCGCTGTTCGATGCCTGGAAGCGCAAACGCCCTGAATGGGACGAAGGGCGGGTCGAGACCGTACTTGCCGCGCTTGCTGCCTCGGCGCCTAGCTTCGTGCTCCCAGATGCGTCAGACGCCCATACGCGTTCTTTCCTGAGCCGGAACGAACCGGACCCCTCCAAGAAGACGCTGATCTTTGATGCGTTCGTCGCCATCGCGCCGAGAGACACAGTACTGATGGGTTGGCCGTCGTCGACCCTCACTGCCGATGGAGAGCGAGACCTGGACGAGTTGCTGTCGCTATTAAATTACCTCGGCAGATCGGAGTCGTGGATCTCGGCCAGAGTGCTACATGGAATCAACGGGGCGGAGTGGAACTGCATGCCAATGAATACTGAGAAACCAGCGCAAAACTGCGAAATGGCCAAGGTTGCGGTGGCACGTCCCCGGCAAGAACTCCCCGCCGGCAAATGGATGAGTGCCCTAACGTTCTCCACCACCGATCTACTTAAGAGTCGGCGCAGCGATCCACCGGCACTCCAGTTTGTCGACTATTGTCGGCCCGCGGGGTGCCTTAGCGTCGCGCCCGCTGCCGGTCCAAGGCGTGGCAAACCCCAGGTTCATGGCGTGCTCTACGTATTGGACTCCAAGGTTCCGCCGATGGTGACGCGGACGATAGAGATCGCGGACCAGGTGCGCTGCCGGCTGATGGGCATTCACAAGATGATCGCGGGCGGGCCCGAATTGGTCTCGCGAAGGTTCAGCGGAAAGGATCCCGACGGGCAGCGGCTGCGCGGTCATCAGCACGCCTACATCCTGCCGTTTTCTTCCAACGATGGTGTGAGGATCGACCGCATGCTGGTGTTTTGCCGAAACGGCTTCGACGATCTCGAACAGAAGACGCTCGACCGGCTTACCAGCGACACCGGTCTATACCAGCGTGGCCGTGATTACGAAATACGCTGCATTCCAGTGAAGTGGGGAGCCCGGGATGAAGTGTGCGGGCCGAAGCGCAACCGGTTCGTCAGTATAACTCCGTTTGTTCCTACCAGGCATTACCGTCACGGTCGAGGTGAGTTTTCAGATTGGCTGAAGGGGGAGTTATGCCGTGAGTGTGGGAATCACGGCGTGCCAGCACCCAAACATATCCGGATGATCGACCGAACAACTGGTCGGGGGCGGCAGTTCCGCTGGATCGAGTTTCGGCGGAACCGGAAAGGGGGCGATTCGATCATGGGCTATGGTTTTGAAATAGAATTTGACGAGCCGTTGTGTGGACCGATCGCGCTAGGCTATGGCGCGCATTTCGGCCTGGGTCAGTTCCGGCCCGTTGACTGATATCCCATGCGCACCTCCTACCTCGTCTGCTACGACATCTGCGACGACAAGCGCCTGCGCAAAGTCTTCCAGACCATGCGCGGGTACGGCGACCATCTGCAGTACTCCGTCTTCGAGTGCCAGTTGACCGCCACGGACCTGGCGCGCTGCCGCAGCGACCTCGCCGCCATCATCCACCACGACGAGGACCAGGTGCTCTTCGTCAACCTCGGGCCGGCCGAGGGCCGCGGCGACCGCGTCATCACCGCGCTGGGCAAGCCCTATACAGCCATCGACGCGCCGTGTATCGTGGTGTGATATGGGCGCCCTTCCTATCGCTCCCAATCTTCCCGATCGCCTGCCGGAGCCGACCCGCGGCGCGAACTGCCGGATTATCTGCCGGCGCGCATGGTCAACGAGTTCGTCTACTGCCCGCGGCTGTTCTTCTACGAATGGGTGGAGGGCGTCTTCCGCGAGAGCGCGGACACGGTCGAAGGCACGATCCAGCACCAGCGCGTGGACGAGCGGGCGACGGAGCTGCCGGCGCCCGGAAGCGGCGGCCACCGAACAGATCCACTCGCGCTCCGTCACGCTGTCGAGCGAGCGGCTGCGCGTGATCGCGAAGATGGACCTGGTGGAAGGCGGAAGGCGTCGGTGACGCCGGTGGACTACAAGCATGGGCGTCCGCGCGAAGGTCCGGACGGGCTGGAAATGTGGCCCGCCGACCGCGCGCAGCTGGCCGTCCAGGGCCTCGTGCTGCGCGAGAACGGATACCGGTGCGAGGAAGGCATCGTCTATTACCGCAAGACGGGGCAGCGCGTGCGCGTGGCGTTCGACGCGGCTCTGGTCGCGGAGACGGAGCGCATCATCGCGCACGCGTGGGCTTTGGCCACGATCGGCGAGCATTCCGCCGCCGCTTGATGGATTCGCCGAAGTGTCCCGGCTGTTCGCTGGTGGGCATCTGCCTGCCGGACGAGACCAATTGGCTGACCGGCGAGATGAGCGGACGGCGCAGTCCAGCTTTCGTTTGTTCGACGAAGACGCCGGCCTGCCGGAAGCCGGTCGAAGCGCGAGGTGCAGGCGATTGATGACGCCGCGCGACGAACTGCGGCCGCTGTATCTGAACACGCAGGGCTTCCGGGTGGGCAAGTCGGGCGAGGTGCTGCAGGTGAAGGACAAGGAGACAGTTGATGCAGGAAGTGCGGATCGGGGAGATCTGCCAGGTGAACCTGATGGGCAACGTGCAGATTTCGACGCAGGCGGTGCAGACGCTGTGCGAGGCGGCGATTCCGATCTGCTACTTCTCGATGGGCGGCTGGTTCTACGGAATCACGACGGGGCTGAATACGAAGAACGTCTTCCTGCGGCGGACGCAGTTCCGGCTGGCGGACAGGAGTGGTTCGCGCGGTCGCTGGCGCGGCGCTTGGTGGCGGGGAAGATTCGCAATCAGCGGACGATGCTGCAGCGGAACCATGTGGAGCCGCGGCGGCGAGTCGCTGGTGGGGATGAAGGAGATGGCGGAGCGGGCGGAGCGCGCCGAATCGCTGGAGGAATTGCTGGGGATCGAGGGCAACGCGGCGCGGATGTATTTCGGGGAATTCGCCGGGATGATCAAGACCGGACGAGGAGCGAACTGCCGCGGCGGAGCAGTTCCGCTTCGATTTCGAGGGCGGAACCGGCGGCCGCCGCGGGATCCGGTGAATGCGCTGCTGTCGCTGGCGTACAGCTTGCTGGCGAAGGATCTGACGATGGCATGTTACGCGGTGGGGTTCGATCCGTACATGGGGTTCTACCATCAGCCGCGGTTCGGGCGGCCGGCGCTGGCGCTGGATTTGATGGAGCCGTTCCGGCCGCTGATCGCGGATTCGGCGGTGCTGAGCGCGATCAATACGCGGATGGTGACGCCGAGAGGATTTCGTGCAGGCGGGGCCGGGCAGTGGCGCTGACGGCGGACGGCAGGAAGGCGTTTTTCCGGGCGTACGAGTTGCGGATGGATACGCTGGTGACGCATCCGCTGTTTGAGTATCGGGTGAGCTACCGGCGGTTGCTGGAGATTCAGGCGCGGCTGCTGGCGCGGGTGTTGGAGGGCGAGATTGCGGAGTACCCGGTTTTTGTGACGCGCTAGGCGGCGCGAGCGGCGGAGTGATGGCCGAAAGGCCGGGACCGCTCGCGGGCAGATAAAGTGTTGTGGGAGATGAGTTTACTGATCGGGCAGTGGTGACGCGTGGGCTCGGCTGGGCGCATGACAGGCGTGGTCGCTCGCAAACGCGGCCGTAGATCTTTGACAACTGAATGAGTTAGACTGAGACTATTTCCGCGAGCGCGCGCTCGCGGCCTCATTGAAGCGCGGCATGACGCCGTCGAGCGCCAGCGGTGCACGACGCATTTCCGCGAGCGCGCGCTCGCGGCCTCATTGAAGCCATGCCAGTCGATTCCGCGAGCGCGCGTCGTCAGACGGCGTCCGCATCGCAATTTCCGCGAGCGCGCGCTCGCGGCCTCATTGAAGCACGGTATGGCCATGCGCATCGACGCCTGTCGCGCATTTCCGCGAGCGCGCGCTCGCGGCCTCATTGAAGCGCGCGGTCACGAGGCTTCCGCGACGGCTGCGATTTCCGCGAGCGCGCGCTCGCGGCCTCATTGAAGCACTGAGCACCGGTCGCACAGTCGTGCATTTCCGCGAGCGCGCGCTCGCGGCCTCATTGAAGCCGGCGAGCGCGCTGACTGCGCGGCCTCATTCCGCGAGCGCGCGCTCGCGGCCTCATTGAAGCCAGCTGACGTCTGCGGTCATGCCGATTTCCGCGAGCGCGCGCTCGCGGCCTCATTGAAGCAGCGTCACCGCTGCCGAGCGCATGCGACTAGGCCAGCAATTTCCGCGAGCGCGCGCTCGCGGCCTCATTGAAGCAAGCGACGTTCGCGCGAAGCCGCGCTGGACGCACACTGCAATTTCCGCGAGCGCGCGCTCGCGGCCTCATTGAAGCGCAACGCATGCGCGGCATGCCGCGCGCGGCCACGTGATTTCCGCGAGCGCGCGCTCGCGGCCTCATTGAAGCCGTCATCGTACTTGCACGGCGTCGCGACTGCGGCGCAATTTCCGCGAGCGCGCGCTCGCGGCCTCATTGAAGCGCAGTGCGCGTGTCCAGCCGCGAGGCCTGCGCTTCCAATTCCGCGAGCGCGCGCTCGCGGCCTCATTGAAGCGCGGATGGCATCATGCGATGGTCCGCTGGCGATGCGCAATTTCCGCGAGCGCGCGCTCGCGGCCTCATTGAAGCGCGGACTGATGCACCGAGGCTACCGGGATCGCGCTCGATTTCCGCGAGCGCGCGCTCGCGGCCTCATTGAAGCGCGGCTGCCGCCGGACGTAGTCCGCGTGCGACTTGTCGAATTCCGCGAGCGCGCGCTCGCGGCCTCATTGAAGCGATCGCATGCCAGAACCAGTAACCCACGTGGCAGATCCAATTCCGCGAGCGCGCGCTCGCGGCCTCATTGAAGCGGCCGGATGCCGAGGAGATCGGCGCAGCAGCGAGATCAATTTCCGCGAGCGCGCGCTCGCGGCCTCATTGAAGCGATCGGCCAGCAGAGCGCCGAGACGTACTGCGCCACGCCAATTCCGCGAGCGCGCGCTCGCGGCCTCATTGAAGCGAAGTACATGACGCTGGCGAGCTGTCCAACAGCATGAAATTCCGCGAGCGCGCGCTCGCGGCCTCATTGAAGCCAGTATGGCGCAGATCTGCCTGAGCGGACGGCGCAATTCCGCGAGCGCGCGCTCGCGGCCTCATTGAAGCTGGCAGAACGGCCGCCCGTGGCGTGTCAGCGCTGTGCAATTCCGCGAGCGCGCGCTCGCGGCCTCATTGAAGCCTACAGCGGCAGCGCATCCGTCGAGGCAGGCTGCGCGCAATTCCGCGAGCGCGCGCTCGCGGCCTCATTGAAGCCAGATTCTGATCACGTGACGCAGGCCGGCCTGCGGTAATTCCGCGAGCGCGCGCTCGCGGCCTCATTGAAGCCAGAACAAGCAGGCTCCCGGCGCGGGCACCTACGATAATTCCGCGAGCGCGCGCTCGCGGCCTCATTGAAGCGCGGCGAGATGCCGATCGGCACCTGCACAGTAGCAGGCTAATTCCGCGAGCGCGCGCTCGCGGCCTCATTGAAGCCGAGCGACTGTCGTCGGCAGGCCTACCACCGGCGCAGGTAAATTCCGCGAGCGCGCGCTCGCGGCCTCATTGAAGCGAAGTTCCGCTTGAAACATCAAGCTGCGCTATCCTGTACAATTCCGCGAGCGCGCGCTCGCGGCCTCATTGAAGCGTCTGCACCAGCGATTCTAGATCGGACGTACGCGTCGGCAATTCCGCGAGCGCGCGCTCGCGGCCTCATTGAAGCTGCACGACCCGCATCGCGCAAAGCTCCAATCCCATTTAATTCCGCGAGCGCGCGCTCGCGGCCTCATTGAAGCGAGCGCCTGCATGCGCTTGCTGTTGGCTGTCCTGACATAATTCCGCGAGCGCGCGCTCGCGGCCTCATTGAAGCGTCGGGAACCTGCCCACGACAGATTCAGGCTCTGGGCAATTCCGCGAGCGCGCGCTCGCGGCCTCATTGAAGCAGTGTCAAGCATCGCTGTAGCAAATCACGTCGCAACTAATTCCGCGAGCGCGCGCTCGCGGCCTCATTGAAGCTGGCGTCATTTTAAATTCGTTCGAGCGTGCGGCTGTGACAATTCCGCGAGCGCGCGCTCGCGGCCTCATTGAAGCGGCAGAATCAGCGAGCGAGTTAACCGCGCCGACTCTGCAATTCCGCGAGCGCGCGCTCGCGGCCTCATTGAAGCAAGCTGAGATCGATTCCGGTGTCCGAACAGATCGGCCTGTAATTCCGCGAGCGCGCGCTCGCGGCCTCATTGAAGCCACCGTGAGCGCGATCGCATTCGCACGCCGATGGCCGCCAATTCCGCGAGCGCGCGCTCGCGGCCTCATTGAAGCGAACATCGCCTGGATCGAGTCTACCAGGGCACCGCTGTAATTCCGCGAGCGCGCGCTCGCGGCCTCATTGAAGCGTGAAGAACAACCCCTATCCGCATTCCCGCGTGCCGTAATTCCGCGAGCGCGCGCTCGCGGCCTCATTGAAGCCAAACTCGGCGCGGCTGTGCGCGGTCTGTTCCTGTAATTCCGCGAGCGCGCGCTCGCGGCCTCATTGAAGCAGTAAACGCAGCATGCTGTCGTCGCGCCACGCTCTCACTCAATTCCGCGAGCGCGCGCTCGCGGCCTCATTGAAGCAATCGAAGACTGCCCATGACTAGGCCAACGCTGTCTGACTGAATTCCGCGAGCGCGCGCTCGCGGCCTCATTGAAGCACCCAATACCCAGCGCGTCTAGGCACTCGACCGCATCCAATTCCGCGAGCGCGCGCTCGCGGCCTCATTGAAGCATCGCTAACAGCGCGGCCTGAATCTGTTCCGGTGTTAATTCCGCGAGCGCGCGCTCGCGGCCTCATTGAAGCAGGCTACAGCCGGAGTATATGCCACACAGAACACTACAATTCCGCGAGCGCGCGCTCGCGGCCTCATTGAAGCATCGCTAACAGCGCGGCCTGAATCTGTTCCGGTGTCAATTCCGCGAGCGCGCGCTCGCGGCCTCATTGAAGCAGGCTACAGCCGGAGTATATGCCACACAGAACACTACAATTCCGCGAGCGCGCGCTCGCGGCCTCATTGAAGCCGGAAATACAATCCCGCAAACGGCCAGTGGGCGAATAATTCCGCGAGCGCGCGCTCGCGGCCTCATTGAAGCAAGTTAGGGCAGCACATCAAAGCCCAACCGACTTCCAGCGGGCGACTCCGGTTGCCGCCCCGACGCGCCGGATGCTACCGTGCCACGAATGGCCGGCATATTTCGAGATCATCTGTTCGAAGGCAAAGTGGCATTCATCACCGGCGGCGGCAGCGGGATTAATCTGCGCATCGCGGAACGATTCGCCGCGCAGGGAGCCAAATTGGGCCTCATGGGGCGAAAGCAGGATAAATTGGACCGGGCGGCCGAAGGCATCCGGTCCGCGGGCAGCGCGGCTCTCGGAATCGCCGGTGACGTCCGCGATTACGAACAGTGCGAAAACGCGCTGCGCAGGACGCGCGAGGAATTCGGCGCAATCGACATCCTGGTCTGCGGGGCCGCCGGCAATTTTCCGGCGCCGGTGCTGGGCATGTCGGCCAACGGCTTCAAGGCCGTGATCGATATCGACCTGCTGGGAACCTTCAACACGTGCCGCGCGGCATATGAGCATTTGCGCAAGCCGGGTGCGTCGGTGATCGCCATCTCTGCCACGCATGCTTTCGTGCCCATTGCGTATCAGGCGCACGTATGCGCGGCCAAGGCGGGCATCGACATTTTCTGCAAAACGCTGGCGATCGAATGGGCCTGCCGCGGGCGTACGTGTAAACGCGATCGCGCCGGGGCCGGTGGACGATACGGAAGGCATGCGCCGGCTGGCGCCCACGGAGGAGGCGCGGCGCAAATCCATGGCCAGCGTGCCGCTGGGCCGTTTCGCCAGTAAGGACGACATTGCCGATCTGGCGATCTTTCTGTGCTCGGATGGCGCCGCAGTACATCACGGGCGCCGTATGTGTGTGCGATGGCGGGCAATCGCTGCTGGGCTCGCGCAATATCCTGGGGCGGCTGGACCTGCCCAATGACTGGCGCAATGATGTTTGCCGGTCTCGATCTGGCTCGCCGTTTAGAAGGGGCGGAAGCGCTCATCGGCGCGGCTTGCGCGGGTGGAGCGTCCGTGCTGCACGTGGCAGGCGGCACGGCGATCTTCGTGGGCGCCGGATCCCCGCTTACACGTGCCGTCGGTCTGGGCATGCGCGGACCCGTGCGCCCGGATGAGATGGACCGGCTGGAAGAGTTCTATCACGCGCGGGACAGCGCCGTCACCGTGGATTTGTGCCCGCTGGCCGATATTTCCATGATTGAGTTGCTGGGCGACCGCGGTTACCGGTTGGCCGAGTTCAACAATGTGCTGGTGCGCCCGCTGGCGGGCGGTGACATTGCTGCGCCGGAGGCGCCGGTGCGGCTGGCGAATGACGATGAGGAGCAACTCTGGGTATGCACCGTGGGACGCGGCTTCCTGGAGAAAGAAGCGCTCAACGGGGAAGAGATGGAGGTGGGCATGGCGATCTGGCGCATGCCCGGATCGCTCCGCTACCTGGCATTCAGCGCCGGCCAGGCTGGAGGCGCCGGTGCGATGGCGTTCGATCGCGGTCTGGCGACGCTATTCGCGGACAGCACCATGCTGGGTTTTCGCGGTATAGGCCTGCACGCGGCCGTGATCCGGGCACGCCTGCGCGCCGCCGTGGACGCGGGATGCGATCTGGCCACGGCGTCTACCCTGCCGGACAGCATCTCGCAGCGGAACTACCAGCGGCACGGGTTCCAGGTGGTGTACACGAAGGCTATTCTGGTGGGATGAGGGCGGCGCCGCTGCCGCCAAAAACCCGCCCGGGCCAATTCCTTCGCGATTAGTTCCTCTATCCCGGCACTACATCCTTTATCGGATGTACACGCTGGAGTCCTGGATCGCCGCCTGGCTGGTGCCGCTTGCGGTATACGTGCTGCTCAGCGGCCTGGACGATCTGTTTCTGGATTTGATCTTCGTCTATCGGTGGCTGGCGCTGCACATCTTTCACCGGCCCTGGTTCCCCTGGCCCACGCAGGATGAAGTGAATGCGGCGCCGCGCCGGCGGATCGCCATCTTCGTGGCCCTATGGCACGAGCACGGCGTCATCGGCAGCATGCTGGAACGTAACATTCCCTCCACCATGTATTATGCCGCGGAGTTCTTCGTGGGCGTGTATCCTAACGATCGGGAGACGGTGGCCGCCGTCCGGAAGGCCGCGCGGGGGTTTCCGCGCGTACACCTGGCTCTGTGCCCGCATGACGGCCCCACTTCGAAAGCCGACTGCCTCAACTGGATTTATCAGAACATGCTGGCGCATGAAGAGCGGCATGGGATGCGGTTCGACATGGTGGTGACGCACGATGCGGAGGACGTGATCCATCCGGAGTCGCTGCGTTGGATCAACTACTTCGCGGGCCGCTTCGACATGGTGCAGATACCGGTGCTGCCGCTGGCCACACCCATGCGCCAGTGGGTGCACGGCCTGTATTGCGATGAATTCGCCGAATTCCAGACCAAGGATATCCCCGTGCGCCAGATGTGGGGCACCTTTCTGCCGGGCAACGGCGTGGGCACCGGTTACTCCCGCGCGGTGCTCGAAAAGCTGGCCGCGGCCCACTCCAACCGGGTGTTCGATCCCGAATGTCTCACCGAAGATTACGAAAACGGCTGGCGCATCCACGCCATGGGCTGCTCGCAGATCTTCATGCCTCTGCGCCGCGAGGGTGATGGCCTGCTGGCCACACGCGAGTATTTCCCGCATACCTTCCGCACCGCCATGCGGCAGCGCGCGCGCTGGGTGATGGGCATCGTACTGCAGTCGTGGGAGCGCCGCGGCTGGCGGGGTTCCGGCCGCCAACAATATTGGCTCTGGCGGGACCGCAAGGGCGTCATCGGCAACCTGCTGTCGCCGGTGCTGAACCTGTTGTTCCTGTACGGAGTGGTGGCATGGGGTGAGAGCCACATGGCGGGACGGCCCTGGTTGTTTGGCTTCCACCATCCGCTGGTGAAGGGGCTGTTCTCGGCGACTTTCGCGCTCTCGGGCTTCCAGATGGGAGTGCGCGCGCTGTGTTCCAGGCGCATCTACGGCTGGCGTTTTGCGATGGGTGTGCCGGTGCGGGCGCTGGTGGGGAATTGGCTGAATTGCGCGGCCACGGTCAGGGCGCTGGCGCTCTACAGCATGGCCAAGGTCCGCGGCCTTCCACTCGTGTGGGTAAAGACCGAGCACGCCTATCCCAACCCGGCGGCACTGGTTTCCGAAATCCGCCCGCTGGGCCAGATACTGGTGGGTTCGCAATTCGTGATGCAGGCCGATGTGGACGAGGCGCTGGCCTTGAAAGCCGCCGGCGAGCGTATCGGCGAATACCTGGTGCGCACAGGCAAGCTGAGCGAAGCGGAAGTCTATGTGGCGCTAAGTCTGCAGCAGAACCTGCCGCTGGGCAGTCCGCGGCCGTCGGAAATCTCCGAGCATGCGACGCACGCCGTGCCCGCGGAAGTCTCGCGGCGCTGGCGTGTGCTGCCGTACCGCGTGGTGGCGGGCCAGTTATTCGTGGCCGGGCCGGAACTTCCCACCGATGAGATGACGCTGGATTTAGAGCGGCTTTCCAAGATGGAAGTGCGGTTTCACCTGGTCACTCCGACGGAATACGAGGAGTTGGCGCGGGCGTATTTGAGTTGATGGGCGGATACGCCGGAATCGCCCGGCACAAGGCGGCTTCCCAGTACCAACCGAGCCCAGTATCCGGCTTCCCGACATCGCGCGGTCCCAACGTTTTGTGCTAGCATGCACGGCATCCCTGAAAGGAGAGTCCAATGCGTTATCTCACAACGTTGCTCTCATCCGTGCTGGCATGCGCTTCGAGCGTGATCGTGGCTCGCGCTCAGTCTCAGACAACGCCTGGCCCGGAAGTGAAGAAGCTAGCAGTAATGGTCGGCAAGTTCACGGTCGAAGACGAAGTGAAAGCCGGGGCAATGGGGCCGAACTCGCCAGCGACGAAATTCAGTGGCACTGACGATTGCAGATGGACGGCAGGCGGCTTCGCTGTGATTTGCGAGGCAGCACTCTATAGACCCGGAACGAAATACTCGGAGGCTTCCTTCGTCTACTACGATCCGACCTCCAAGACATACCGATACCACGCAGTCGACAGTTCAGGAGGAGTAGAAAACAAGACTGGTACGGTGAGCGGCGACGTATGGACCTGGCTTGGGGAGAGCATTTTTGGCGGGAAGATGTATCACACCCGGTACATCATGAAGGTTGTTTCAGCGGACTCCTACGAATACACCGACGAGTCGGGCGAAACCGAGAACTCCATGAAGGTGTTCGTGAGCGGGAGGGAGACTCGCGTCGCGGCCACCAAGCCCGCGAGATCGAAACCGGGGCAGTGACGGTGTTTCACGCATGATCTCCGGTTGCCGACGAAGGGAGCTAAGGGCGATACGGGCGTTTTCCGATAACCCGTTTTTCAACGACGAATGCGCTGGAGCGCTCGCCAGGAATCAGCCCGCGTCTTGGGGAGAGTGTCATCAAAAAGAGGGGCGCGACACCGGCTGACAGATTACATGTAAACAGCCTGGCCAAGCATCATCATCAAGCCCAGGATCGGCCGGTAGGCACTTGGAACGGATAAAGGCAACGCGCACTCCAGCACAGCCGGCGCTCGCTGCCGGAAATGGGCCTGAATTTTAGGGAGCGATGCGACCGGCTGGTCAGTCAGCCCCAGAAAACCCTCCATGATCTTGCGGGCGCTGCTGCCACCAGAAAGATAAGTTACCGTCAGTAGGCTGCCGCGGGGATCGAACTGGAACGTGACACCTTCCGCTTGTTGATCTGGGGCATTTGCCGCATCTTGTCGATGAAATGGAGAGGTCGGGTCCAAGTCCGAATCGCTTCTTTGGTAGTGCCTCACGCCCCACGCCGGTGCGCGCGTGCTGACGTACTTCCATTCTGTCAAGGCTTCGGGCAACGCGCGCGGCCCAGATGTTCCGCGCATGCGCGCCAAAACTGTACGCAGGTAGTCCTCGTCGGTCGCCACAAGCACTATGTCTTGCCGTGGGAAAGCAACGAAAGTGGTCCAGACATCTGCTTCCAGAGTTTCCTCGAACACCGCGACCTTCACGCCGGCGATGTTATCGAAGCGTTTTACGGAGACCGCGGATCTCTCCATGAAGGCATCGCCATGGATGGCCGATGGCGCGACAAGATCCGTCCAGGAGAAGGGCCCGTTTGCGCCGACGATTGTTTCTGTATCGGCGGGCAGCCACGATAAGACTTCCTTCAAATCCGGCTGGTCCGGCACGTCTGCGCATAAGCTGACCGCGCAAAGGAAGAAGGTAGCCGACGCATACCACATGCTCATCACCTTTTAGTATGCCTCGTGAACTCTTAGGCGGCACACCTGCTTATCGCTCAATCTCCAGCGGCGGCCCCGGCGCGATTACCAGAACCTCCACCACGGCTTTCGCGCAATCGCGTCGTGTGCCGTGGATCTCGCCGGTGTCTCTACCCAGTTGCCCGCTGCATCGCGGATCGCCGATACACCTCCTACCCGGATTTGAGTGCCTGGCGCGTGGTCAACAAACTGAATTAGATCGGGCGCGAACCACAGGGTGTCCCCGCGGTCATCGAAGTAGACATTTATCGCGTAATCTGTACCTGCGTCCCCGACAACCGCGACGCCCGTTATGGAGGGAGTAGTATGCCCGTAGACTTGGCCGATCCGTCCGGCAACGCCAAGTGCTTCCGTCTCTGGCGTGTTGTTGATGCGAACGTTGTCGCCGAAGCCGATTTCTCCCATTGCTGTGATGCTACCAGTCTAGGACGCTGGCCGGGGGCAGCAGACGGCATTGTGGACGAAACACGGGGTTATCGGGAACTACCCGCTGTTCCGCCCGGATCGTCGGCACTCGGACGGAGCTTCGCGCGTTCTCGACCCCGTGCGTGTCAGCCGCTCATTCTGCCACTGACTAGCCGGTTGTATACGGCGTGGGTCCCTATCCAGAACCACACCATCACGTCTTCGTGCTCCCACAGCGAGCGCCCTGTAATGCAAGCCGACCCTCGCCAACCAAAGCGCCCCATCCTCTTGAAATGCAGGGAAGGGTGCTTCGGGTCTCGGCGCAGCAGCCAGTAAGATTCGTCGGCTGAACGGCGTATTTCGAAAGGAAGCTGCCAGTAGCAAACCCAAAAACCTCGGATTGGCCCGGTGCCTCACCGATCGATGCAACGGCCAGCCCGCAGATCTTCGACGGCTTCGTCCGCGAGCGAGTCCAGACGTCCCGCCGCGACGTCATCTTCCATTTGGCGGTCCCAGGCCGCGGCGTCGAACTCGGCAAACCATGTCCTGAATGCGTCGAGTTCGGCAGGCGTGAGCCGCAGAACGGCCGCCTCGATCTCATTCACACCGCTCATGACCTTCAGCTTAATGCACAAGGTCAGCCTTGCACAACTGGCCCATCCTCGCAGCCGACACACCCCCTGGGTGAATCGTCGGCAACGCGGACGGAGCGAACGTTCCACGACCGGATTACTCCCCATACGTCGGCTTGCGTTCTCCGATCATCGTCCTCGTAATTTGATGGGCTGATCCGGCGACCAAGCCGCGGCTTCCAGGTCGAAGACCTCGCGCGGAAGCGGGATCTCCGTGCGGCCGGCGGGCGTGGTCACGATGAGCCGCCTTCCGCTGAGCGTGACGCGCCCTTCCGGTATGGCTAGCGTGAAGATGCGGCCTTGGGTGAAGTGGGATTCGGGCGACGTTTGATGGAACCGGCAGCGTTCGGCATAGTCGGCCAGCACGTGCGATTCGAGCGTGAAGCGGTATTGCGGCGTCCAGTCGGCGCTGGCGTCGCGGCGCAGCAGGACGCGGTATTCGCCGTCAGGAAAGATGCGATAAACAGACATGCCCTGCGCCTGATCGGCGGCATCCTTCGAGGCGCAGTGGCTGGCGGAATCCATCGCCGAAGCCCACGTCGACGAGCCATGGTTCTTCGAGATCGACCCGCAGCGCCAGGTGATCGTACGCGGGGCTGAAGCCTCCCGTTTGCCCCGCGACCTCGGCCGAAAGCATGGTGACGCGGAAGCCCATTTCGCGCAACAGCGCGCACAGCAAGCCGTTCAACTCGTAACAGAAGCCGCCGCGGCGGCGGGTAACGATCTTGTCGAAGAGCGCCGCGCCGTCGAGCGAAAGCGGACGGCCCAGGTGAATGTCCAGGTTCTCAAACGGCGCCGCGTAGAGATGCGCCAGGTGCAGGCCGCGCAACGTCTCGAGAGAGACATCCCGCGGTCCGTGGTACGCGATTCGCTCCAGGTAAGCCGGGATATCCAAGCCGTTAGGGTAGCAAAGGCGGCCAGGGGGCGGTAACATGGATTCCGATGAGAGTTGCGATTCTCCTGCTGTGTGCAGCCTGTGCGGTCGTTTGTGCGCAAGACAAGCCGCTCGCGAGCTTTACGGGCACGGTGCGGCAGATCGATTCGACCACGCTGCGGCTGGCGCGTCCGGATCAGGACGATCTGGACATCTCCTGCACCCACAAGACGCACTACTATGCGGGATCCAAGAAAATTGAGCGGAAGACGGTGAAGCCGGGCGACCGGGTGTCGGTCGAGACCGTGCTGGATCTTTACCTGAAACCGGAAGCGGTGAATGTGCGGGTGCTGCCGCCGGAGAAGCCGTAGGTCGTCAAAACCTGGCGGCGCCGCCCTGGAAGGCTGCCCATAGGTCCACGAGATCCACGGCGATGTCCGGCAGCAGGAGCGGCGTGACAACACCGCGGTCCGTCGATTGCCATTCGCGCAATGTGCCCGACTCGTATCGAGAAGCCAGACCTCGGGCGGTGCGATTCGTTCGTAATCGGCCAGGCCGCCCGCGTCGACGAGTTGGCGGCGCTGCGCGTAACAGCGTTATTCTGAAAGCAAGGAGCCGACCATGGAAGTGCATTTCAGCCCAGACGTACAAGCCAAGCTCGACCGGCTGGCGATGGACAGTGGCCGCCCTGCGGTCGAATTGCTGCAGGATGCCTTTGTCGGCTATTTCGATGAGGTGGCCAAGCTCCGGGAAACCCTCGACAGCCGCTATGACGATCTCAAAAGCGGCCGGGTGAAGCCAATCGGCGGCGATGAGATGAAAGCGCGCTTGCGCGCACGAAGCGTGGCACGGCAAGCCGAGCAGCAATGACCGGGTATGACTTTCACCCGGAAGTAGAGCACGATTTTGCGGAAATTTGGGACTTCATCGCCGAGGACAGCCCCGCGGCCGCCGACAACGTGATTGCCGATATTCTGGACACCATTGAAAATCTGGTGCCCTTCCCACACCAAGGCTACCGCCGCCCCGACCTCACCGGGCGGCCCTTGAGGTTCACGAAACAAGCACAATTACCTTATCGCCTACGCGCCGGACGAAAAGCCGATGTGGGTTGTGGCCGTCAATTCATGGCAGCCGCAGCCCGCGCGTGATGGCCGCGATCTTGAGGGGTAGGAAGTAAAGCCATCTCCACACCCTGTCACCATGTGACCACGCGGTCACGGCGTAAATACGCCGCGAACACTTATATGCTTAAGCAAATTCAATGGAGAAGCTAGCAACAAGAGCAGCGTCTTGCCCGGATGCGAAAAAGGCCGCCATGCTTACCTCATGCCCGCGCGGGGTCTATCTTTTCCGTATTCACACCCAGTTCGGCGAAGGCCGCGGTAGCCCGCTCCATGGGGAACTGGCCGTCGCGCGCGAGGCGCGAGAGCGTGGCGGCGGCGATGGATTCCGCGTTGACTTCGAAATGGCGGCGCAGATACTCGCGGTTGTCGCTGCGGCCGAAGCCATCGGTGCCCAACGTCTCCATGCGGCCGGGCAGCCACGGCGCGATCTGGTCGGCGACCACCTTCATGTAGTCGGTGGCGGCGACGATCGGTCCCACGGCGCCTGCCAGCGCCTGCTGGATATAAGGCGGCCGCGCGGGTTGATCCGGGATGCAACCGGTTCCAACGCTCGGCGCGCAAGGCATCGCGCCGCAGCTCGTTGTAACTGGTCACGCTCCAAACGTCCTTGGGCACATCATACTTTTCGGCTAGAATCTGCTGCGCGCGCAATGCCTCGTTCAGGATCGGCCCGCTGCCGAAAAGCTGCGCCTTCGCCTGGCCTTGGGGCGCGGTCTTGTAGCGGTAAATGCCTTTCAGAATGCCTTCAGAGCGCCTTCCGGCATCGGCGGCATGGGGTAATTCTCGTTGTAAAGTGTCAGGTAGTAGAACAGGTCTTCCTGCTCCTGGTACATGCGGCGGATGCCATCCAGCACGATGACCGCGATTTCGTAGGCATAAGCCGGATCGTAGGTGGCGCAGGTGGGCACGGTGCTGGCCAGCACGATGCTGTGGCCATCCTGGTGCTGCAGACCTTCGCCCGAAAGGGTGGTGCGGCCGGCGGTGCCGCCCATCAGGAAACCTTTGCCGCGCGCGTCGGCGAAGGCCCAGATGAGATCGCCCACGCGCTGGAATCCGAACATGGAGTAATACATGAAGAACGGAATCATCTCCACGCGGGTAATTGGTGTAAGCTGTGCCGGCCGCCGTGAAGGATGCCATGGAGCCGGCTTCGGTGATGCCTTCCTCCAGGATCTGCCCGTCCTTCGATTCCTTGTAATAGAGAAACATCTCCGCATCGTGCGGCTTGTAAAGCTGTCCCTTGCTGGCGTAGATGCCGTACTGCCGGAATAGCGACTCCATGCCGAATGTGCGCGCCTCATCGGGAATAATGGGGACCACGTGCTTGCCGAGCGTCTCGTTCTTCAGCAGCAGGGTGAGGATGCGGACGAAGGCCATGGTGGTGGATACCTCGCGGCCTCGCGAGCCGGCCAGCGACTCCGCCAGATACTCGAGCGGCGGCGCCTCCACCTTGCTGGCGGGCGCGTTGCGGTTGGGTACATAGCCGCCCAGCAGGCGCCGGCGCTCGTGCAGGTACGCGATCTCGGGACTATCGTCGGGCGGACGGTAGAACGATGCGTTGCGCGCCGCTTCATCCGGGATGGGAATCTCGAAGCGCGATCGGAAGAGCGCAATTTCCCGCTCGTTCAGTTTCTTCTGCTGGTGCGTGATGTTGCGGCCCTCACCGGCTTCGCCCAAACCGTAGCCTTTGATCGTCTGGGCCAGGATCAGCGTTGGCCGGCCGGTATTTTCGACGGCCGACTGATACGCGTTGTAAACCTTCTTGGGGTCGTGTCCGCCGCGCCGCAGACGCATGAGCTGCTCGTCGCCGAGGTGCGCCACCATTTCCAGCAACTCCGGATACTTGCCGAAGAAATTCTCGCGGAAATAGGCGCCGTCCTTGGTGACGTAGTTCTGCCATTCGCCATCCACCACTTCGCCCATGCGCTTTTGCAGCAGGCCGTCGGTGTCGCGCGCCAGGAGCGGATCCCAGTCCTCGCCCCAGACTACTTTGATGACGTTCCATCCGGCGCCGCGGAAGGCGGCTTCCAGCTCTTGAATCACTTTCCCGTTACCGCGTACGGGGCCATCGAGGCGCTGCAGGTTGCAGTTGATCACGAAAATCAGGTTGTCGAGTTTTTCGCGGGAACCGAGCGTGATCGAACCCATGGATTCGGGCTCGTCCATTTCGCCATCGCCGAGGAACGCCCAGATCTTGCGCGGCGTGGCCGGGATGAGGCCGCGGTTTTCCATGTAGCGCATGAAGCGCGCCTGATAGATGGAATTGATGGAAGCGAGGCCCATGGAAACGGTTGGGAAGCTCCAGAAATCGGGCATCAGCCAGGGATGCGGATAGGAGGGGAGGCCCGGGTGATCGCGCAATTCGTGCCGGAAGTTGCGCAGATGCTCTTCGCTGAGGCGGCCTTCGAGGAATGCGCGCGCATAAACGCCCGGGGAGGCGTGGCCCTGGAAATAGATCAGGTCGCCGGGCTCGTCGCCATAGCGCGCGTGAAAGAAATGATTGAAGCCCACTTCGAGCAGCGTGGCGAGCGATGCGTAGGTGGAAATGTGGCCGCCGATGCCCGGGTCGTACTTGTTCTGGCGCACCACCATGGCCATGGCGTTCCAGCGGATGAGGCTCTTGATGCGGCGCTCCATGGCGCGGTCGCCGGGATAGGGGATTTCTTCTTCGGGGCGGAGGGTATTCACATAGGGAGTATTGAGTTGGATGGGGAGGTCGGCGCCCCCGCGGCGGGCCTGATCGGACAGGCGCTCCAAAATGAACGCGGCGCGATCGGGCCCTTCCTCATCCAGAACCTGATTCAGCGCTTCCACCCATTCGGAGGTTTCACGCGGATTCAGATCGACAACGCGTTCAGTTGAGTTTCTGGTGCATTGGAATACTTTTATTATAGCCAACGCTACAATGATCTCTTATGTCCTGGTTTACCGTCCGGGTGCCGGCGTCCAGCGCGAACCTTGGGCCGGGCTTCGACGCGCTCGGCATGGCGCTCGGTGTATATCTGGACTGCCGCTTTCGAGCCGCCGGACGCCTCGCCATCACCGTTACGGGCCGCGATGCGGCGGCCATTTCCACGGGCGAAGATAACCTGATTTGGCAGACCGCGCTTTCCGTGGCGGCCGACGTGGGCATGCCCATGCCGCCCATCGAGTTGGCCATCGCCAATCGAGATTCCGCTCGGCAAGGGACTGGGATCGAGCGCCGCCGCGCTCACGGCCGGCGTGGTGATCGCGGACGGTGTGCTGGGCCTCGGGATGGCGCCCGCCGCGGATTCTGGATGAAGCCGCGCGTCTGGAAGGCCATCCCGACAACGTAGCCGCGTGCGTGCTCGGATCGATAGTGGCCAGCGCCATCGATGCCGGGGGTGCGGTGCGCGCCGTGAGGCTGGAACTGCCGCCTCGCTTTGGTATCGCGCTGGTAGTGCCCGATTTCGTGCTGCCCACAGCCGAGGCGCGCGCGGTGCTGCCCGAATGCTATAGCAAAGAGGACGCCGTGTTCAACGTGCAGCGCGCCGCTCTGCTGATTGCGGCGCTGGCGGCCGGCTCCACGGCAGCCTTCCCGGCTGCGCTAGAGGACCGTTTCCACCAACCTTACCGCGTTCCGCTGGTGCCGGGCTTGGGCGATATCCTGAAACTGCGGGCGCCCGGGCTGCTCGGTTGCGCGTTAAGCGGCGCCGGCCCATCTATCCTGGTGTTTTACGAGCGCGGCTATGACGGCGTGTGCGACCTGGTCCGGCAGATCTTCCAACTCCACGGGCATGCCGCGGAAGTGCTACTGACTCATATCGCGGAGCGGGGATTCGAGTTATCCGACAGCCCCGAGTCCTAATCTCGTGTGGATCTGACCGAGCGAACTATTGAGACATCAGCGGTTTGGGCGTGATGTGTCCAGGAGCATCGGGACCTCCGATTTGGGTTCGGCCGTGGAGTTTCCGAAGCGGTAGAATAGGGCCATGAGAAACGAGTTCACAGCGATTGTCGAACGGGATGGCCCGTGGCACATCGCCTACTGCGCGGAGGTACCTGGGGCCAACGGTCAAGGCAAATCGCGCGAGGAATGTCTCGCGAACCTGCGTGAGGCGATTGCGCCCATTCTGGAACATAGACGCGAGGAATCCTTACGCTCGCTGCCGCCAGACGCAGATCAGGAACTCGTAACTATTGGATGAAGCGCGAGGGGATCTTGCGGCATCTCCGGCGGCACGGTTGCGTAATGCGGCGGAGGGCAAGGAACATACCTTATGGGAAACCCTCAGACGGGTCACGCTGAGGCTGTGCCCCGTCACTCCGAAATCGCTAATCTTCCGGCAAGGAGGATTTGCCGGAAGTTATCGATTCCCGACCCACCGGGTTAGACGCGGGGCACAATTCCAGATCGCACGAGTTACGGCCAAGTGCAAAGCAATGCTTCCCAAAAAGGCAATTTCCGATACGCACATCTGGCCCACCACCGAGGTTCTTCGGCGGCGATCAATCCGTTAGCCGGTGGAGCGTTTAGAAAAGGATAGCGGGTCGCTGTTTATCTCGACACGCCTCACGGCGAAGCTCGGCGGATGCTCAAAGGGGATCTTGACCTTCGCGTAGGCGTTCTCCCAGAGTTAGCTGTCGTCCTTCCCCCTCGGTTGCAGAGATGGCCCACAGCGCTGAATGACTTGTTCTTCGACTCCTGCATTTCGTTCTTCCGTCCATGGAAGACCTCGCTTGTTTCCTGCAACTTGCTCTATCTATATGGCATTGCCAGTACGCCGTATATTGCTGTTTTGAAGTCGAATTCACCGGTTCCGCGCGGTTGAAAAACAGGATCGGTATTGTTGTAGACGGGGAGGACTGAGGCGATGCCTTGGCCTACCCCGAACTGGATCTGTTTCTTTGAACGATGCCGGAGTGAGCACGTTCATCGTCCTCGTAATTTGTCTGACGCCTCAACCACCCAACGGCCCGTCAAGGTCGAGAAACCGGCGAATCGCGCCGGATTCAAACCGACCCACTATTGAATCGTCACATTGCCCGTGGCCGTTTTTCCATCCGCGGTCACTACGATGTTGACGCTTCCTATGCCTGCCAGCGCCGCCGGCAGCGGGCCAATGTTGATCTGATCCTCTCCGGAGTAAGAGGAGGCGCCCGCGTACAGCACAGGCACACTTAAGGTACCTACCGTCGCGGTCACATTTTTGGCATTGCGAAGACCCGTGCCGTAAATCTCCAGGTAGATCTGCTCGTCGGATCCCCCAAGATTGATCGGCAACGCCACCACCTTGCCGTTGACGATCTGGTACACCGGCAATAACCCCTGCTGCGCCCCGGAAATCACGGGTAGGACCTAAGCCGCTACCAGGCCCGAGCTATTCAGCGAATAGAACCCGGGCGACACGGCTGCCCATCGGCACGGTCGCCGACTGGGTAGTCCCGTTGTCGTTGTTGATAGTTACCATGGCCGTGCCACTGGCCGTGCCTGCCGGAATCTCGAAGTTGACTTGCGACGGCGAGACGTAGAATAAGGGAGCGTTGCGCGAAATGCCGGAAGAGTCTGTCACCGTCACGCTGTTGCCGTCGAGCGATATCGGCGGCGGTACGGTCGACAACGCGGCTGTTCCGGTGGCTAAATTCGTGCCATATGCCGCGACAATGGCTTCCGCCCCGAAAGCCACGATTTGTCCGGCCGTAGATAATCTGAGAGTAAATGGGGCCGCGGAAGATTGCGCCAGGGTCACCGTACATGGTACCCAAAGTGGACACCGCCGGCAAGGAAGCCATACACGTAGTCATGTAGTTGTCTGTGTCCGGTACGGCGTGCGTATTGTTGGGGTCCGATGACAGGCAAAGCAACGCCGGCGTATCGAAATAGTCCCACCCCTGCACGCGCAGGGACTTTGCCCAGGCAATCGGGGCGGACTTGAGCCAGCCGCTCCAGACGTTTGTCACAGCCCAGCCGACCCAGCCGCATCCAATATAGGTATCCGCCTCACCCGCTCCCTGTTGACTGCTCGGAATGCTCCACCGCAAGGCGCTCGACTCATTCACATAGACCGGCACGCTATAGGGCGCCGCATTGGCGCGCTCCGCCATGAAGTCATAAGTGGAGGACTGCGGCGATGACGACCCGACCAGCGAGGCATAGTCTGCCGACGCCCCGGACGACGACGGATAGAGATCCATACCGACATAATCCAGGAAAGGATCGAGAGTGGTATAGTCGCACCAGAAATTACGAGACCCGCCGGAGTTTGGGCAGACATACGATCCGCCGGCGGCGATCCCCATTTCCGAAAACGCTCCGCCAACGCCAACGGCAGTAGACGGACTTACAGCCTTAATCGCTACGCTGGCGTGCTGCAGGAAGGTATCCACGTTCGCTGGATTGGATAGGAACGGGCACGCCCCACAGAAGAGTCCCCAAGCTCCCCCCGCTTCATGGAGCGCCGTGAAACGCGTCGTTTTCATTGTCGACACCATGGCCTGGTAAAGCGGCACCATGCACGCTTCGACCGCTGCCTCCGTACGGTCTTGAACTTCGAGCCCGCAGGTGATCCATATGTCGGTCGATGGCGTGGGAGAGAAGTGGATCTTCACCTGCGGATAGTTAATCAAGATGTAATTCAGAACCGTGGTGTATGTGCTCAGCGACGACGTGAGACTGGCCTGGTAATTAGTCGGGCTGGTCGGCGGCGTAAAGCAGGCGGTCCCCTGCGTTACCGTGCTGGAACTATACGCGGCGCAAAAAGTCGCGTACTGGGTGCTCATAAACCAGGGGCCAGGGTCGAGGTTGATATCCGTTGCCGGGAGCGCGATACCACCTTGTCCCAACGGCTTGAAAAGCGAATCGGCGAATGCCTCGGCGTATGCGACGTTGTTATACAGGCACGCCGGCGGACCCGCCGAAGGGCAACTCGCTGGATCGCTCAGAAAGAAATCCTGCGCTAAGGGAGTGAACTCCGCGCTATATAGGATGTTGTTCGCCGGAGCTAAGTTGAAGCCATCCGAAATGACTGTGAACGCCGTCCCTGCACCGGATACGAAGTCTTGGAAATTCTGTCCGCCGCTCGGTGCGGCATAGACTCCGGCCGGCGAGCTGGTCCAGGAAACAGTATCGCCAAACTGGTCCCCGGCAGTGGGTGCGCCACTCGGCGGGCAGGTAGTCGTCGTTGTCGTAGTGCAGATCGTCTGCGCCCACAACGCGGCCGGCAAAACAAATAAGAGCAAGCGCTTCGTCAAAAGCCGTTGCCCCGGATAAGTATGTTCAACCCGTGAACGGCTCATTTCATTGGTGCTCATTCTTTTCATCCTGCTCCTTCTCAGACTTAGGTAATCGATTTCTCCAAGTTATAGTAACACCGGATAACACCTGATAACCCACCAATCAAAGCTCATCGCCTTCGAGCAAGTGCTGGAAGTTACATCCGGATATTACCGGGCATGCTGGGGCAAACACGGAATCATTCGATAAGTTGTGGTGGACCTTTTCAAACCCGCTGGCTTTTTTATCCATGCTTACATCCAGGCTTAAATCCAGGCTTAAATTCCGGCGCCGGACTTCGCACAAGGGGCGCAAGTGGCGCTTGACATCCGCCGCCCCCCCGCCGTATTGTAGATGGTTTAGGCGTCGATTGCCGACGGTTTAGGTATCCATGGGCAAACCATCCGACCTCATTCAAGGAACCCTCGATCTGCTTATCCTCCGCACCATTTCGGTCGAACCGATGCACGGCTGGGCTATCGCCAAACGCATTGAGCAGGTGACGCATGACGTTCTCCAGGTCACACAGGGCGCGCTGTATCCGGCCTTGCACCGGCTCGAACAGCAGGCCTGGATCAGGGCCGCGTGGCGCAAGACCGAGACCGGACGGGAAGCCAAGTTCTACGAACTGACCAAGGCCGGTGCTGCGCAGCTTGAAAAGGAGCTGGCGCAGTGGGCGCGCCTGTCGAATGCCGTCGGGCTGGTGATCCGTATGGCGGAGGATTAAGTGCGCGGATGGGATATCCTCCGCCTGCGTTTGCGCTCGCTGGCGCGCCGCGGGCAAGTCGAAAAAGATCTCGACCGGGAACTGCGTTTCCATGTGGAGCGGCAGACCGAAGAGAACCTCGACTTGGGCATGCCGCCCCCCGAGGCGCGCGGCTCCGCGCTCCGCAAACTGGGCGGCTTGACGCAGATTCAGGAGGAATGCCGCGATATGAGACGGACCGATTACATCGAAAACTTTTGGCGCGATCTGCGCTACGCGCTACGCATGCTGGGCGCCAATCCCGCCTTCACGGCGGTCATTGTGCTCACGCTGGCGCTGAGCATCGGCGCCAACAGCGCGATATTCAGCGTCATCGACGGGGTTCTGCTGCGGCCGCTTCCCTACCCCGAGGCCGGCCGCATCGTTCGCGTCTTCTTCCATAGCGCCAGCTTCCCCAAGTTCCCCATGAACCCCTTCGATTTTCGGGATTTTCGCGCGCGAAACCGATCGTTTGCATCGCTGGCCGGTTTCACGCGCGGCGACCTGCAACTCTCCGGCGCCGGCCAGCCGGAACGGTTCGCGGGCTTCCAGATCACGGCCGGCTACTTCCATACGCTGGGCCTGGCTCCCGCGCGCGGCCGCGAGTTCAATGGGAACGATGAGATCCCCGGCAATGGGTTGTCGGTGATCCTGAGCGACCGGCTATGGCGCACGCATTTCGCCGCCGACACGCAAATCGTCGGCCGGAAGATTACGCTCGATTCGCAGCCGTTCACCGTGGCGGGCGTCATGCCTCCCGGCACGGACCATCCGGGCAATGATTATCACGGCTTGGCGCACGGCGAGACAGTGGACCTCTGGTGGCCGTTCACGTTCCGTGGAAATCCGGCCCAGCGCGGCTCGCATTATCTGGAAGTCATCGGACGGTTGAAGCCAAACGTCGCGCCGGAGCAGGCTCAGGCGGAAATGAATGCGCTGATCGCGCAGCTTGCCCGCGAGCATCCGGATGCGCTCGAAGGCTGGCAGGCGCTGGTGATTCCGCTCTACCGGGAGATCGTGGGCCCCAGCCGGCAGCTCCTGCTGGTGTTGTTGGGCGCGGTGGCCCTGGTGCTGCTGATTGCCTGCGCCAATGCAGCGAATCTGCTGCTCGCGCGCGCTACGGTCCGCCGCCGCGAGATCGCCGTGCGCGCCGCGCTAGGGGCGGGAAGATCGCGGCTGATCCGGCAGATGCTGGTGGAGAGCCTGCTGATTGCCCTGCTCGGCGCCGGATTGGGGATGGCCATTGCCGCGGCCGGCGTGCGCGCGCTGGTGGCCCTGCTGCCCGCCGGTTTCCCGCGCGCCGATACCATTCATGTGAACGCAGCCGTATTCGGTTTCACCATGCTGATCGCGCTCGCGACCGGCCTGCTGTTCGGCCTGGCGCCCGCTTTGCAAGCTGCCCGCGCGGATCTGCACGATAGCCTGCGCGAGGGCGGCCGCGGCGCCACTACCGGCGGGCGGGCGCTTCGTTTGCGTAGCGCGCTGTTAGTCGGAGAAGTCAGCCTGGCCTGCATACTCCTGATCGGCGCTGGTCTGATGCTGCGCAGTTTCGTGAACCTGCTGCGCACCGATCCCGGCTTTCGCGCCGAGCATCTTCTCACCGCCAGCATTTCGCTGCCGGACAAAACGTATAACGCGCAGGACGCGCTACGTTTCTGGGGCCGCCTGTCCGCCAGCCTGCATTCGGTCTCGGGCATTCGGGCTGCCGGCATCGGCACGGACCTTCCATGGACGGGGTACGACGAGAATATCAGCGGCTTCCTGATCGAGGGGAAGAAGCCCCCAGCGCACCAGGATTTCCACGGCCGCTATCATGTAGCCGACGCCGATTATTTCCGCGCCTTGGGAATCCCGCTGGTGCGCGGACGGTTCTTTACTGCCGCCGATGACATGAAAGGGCGGCTGGTTATGATCGTGAATCACAGCATGGCTCGCCGCTACTGGCCGAATGAAGACGCGGTGGGCAAGCGGATATCCTTCGACGATCACCCCAAGGAGACCGATTGGTTCACCATCGCCGGTATCGTGGGCGACGTAAAGGATAAGCCCGCCAGCCCCGAGACGGAGAATGCCTTCTGGTGGCCGATCGGCCAGACGCCCGTCGGCGTAAGCCAGATGTCGGTCGCCCTGCGCTTCAGTTCCGACCCCACGCTGCTCGCGAACGGATTGCGGGAGGCGGTCCGTCAACTCGATCCGTCGCTGGCCATAGCCGAAGTCCGCGCGATGGACGATATCGCCGATGCGAACGTCTCCACGCCCCGGTTCGCGCTGTTCCTGGTGGCGCTGTTTGCCGCCCTCGCGCTGACGCTGGCGGCTATCGGCATCTACGGCGTGGTCTCCTATTCGGTGAGCCAGCGCATGCATGAATTTGGTTTGCGGATGGCCCTCGGCGCGAAGCCCGGCGATGTGGTGAGGCTGGTTTTGCGGCAGGGCGTGAAGCTCGCCCTGCTGGGCGTCGTGCTGGGGCTGGTGGGCGCGCTGGTGCTCGGCCGCCTGTTGTGGAGCCTCCTGTATCAAGTAAGCGCCGCCGACCCCATGACATTTCTGTTGGTTTCGGCGATCGCCATCGCCATCGCGGCGCTGGCCTGTTATCTGCCCGCGCGCCGGGCCACCGCCGCGGATCCCGTCAATGCGCTGCGATCGGAATGATCGAAAAACTGGTAACTTATTGATAATTAACTAGTTAGTAAGCGACAACCATAAAGATCGGCGGGTCCGGTATAATTAAGGTGTCCCCTTCAGAGCTCTTCTGACCGGAACCTGGATTATACCCATGACTCCCCCAACCAGATTTTGGCCTTTCTGGGACGACCAGGAAGTAGAAATTTACGACAGTCCCTCTTGGGATATGCCCGGCCGGGCCCGCCAACTCAAGCGCGGTAAGCGCGCCCGCGCGGACGCCGCCATCACTCCTTCGGAAAATTCGCGTTAGCCTTTACTTCGTTTAATTGCGCGGTGTGCCGCTGGGTATGCGCCGAGAGGAGCAGAATCCACTGATAGCCATCCATGGTCTTCAGGACCGGATGATCGAAAAAGTGGCCGCGTAGATCGTCCTGCGTATCGCGCACGTAGGCGATGGTCCGCTCGCGGCTGGCCTTGAAGTGATCCAGCAACTCTTGGGGCGTAGCGAAGGTGTGCTTGGGCCGGAGCGGCTCGGGCGCCTGGAATTTCTGCGTACGATTCGCCACGGCTTTGAGGATGAAATCGTCCGTCACCGCGTCTTTCTTGTCGGGCGTGACGGGCGCCTGCACGATCCGGAGCACGCTCCCGAAAATCAAGTCCTCGCTCAAGGCGATGTGTTCCGCGCATTCGAACACGGACCAGGTTTTCTCGTCGGGCTTGAAATTCCATTGAGCGGGGGACAGGCCGGCCACCGAATCCAGGAACTGCTGGCGGCTGGCGGTCAGCTCCGCGATGGCGCGGTCGCGATCGGCCTGCGACAGCGGCGCGGCGAATAGCGGGATGGCCGCCAGGAGGGGGAGAACTCGCTTCAGTTTTATCATTTTTTTACGCCTTAACGGGCTTGTTGACGACCTTCTGGTTCTTATCATCCCAGTAGAGCACACGCCCCTCGCGATAGGATTGCACCGCCATGGAGATGGTCACCTGGGCATGGAAGCCTGTATCCACATCGAGCGTGGGTTTTTCGCGCGAGCGGACGCAATCGAGGAAGTTGGTGATGTGGGCCACGATGTCGGACTTTTGTTCCACCGGAATCTTGGTCTCCACTTCATCGCCGAATTTGGCTTTGTACGCGTCGTCGGTCACGCGGCGCTCGGGATACAGCGAAATGTGGTCCGTGGGACGCTCGAACATGCCATGCTCCACCATCACGATGGTACCCATGTGCCCGCGGATCAGCCCCGGAATGTGCCGTGAGTTGGCCATGGAAGAAGTCAGGACTAACGAGTGGCCCTGCGGGAATTCCGCCATCAGGTGGAAGGTATCCGGCACTTCGCGCTCATCCTTGAACACGTAGATGCCGCCGCTGGCCGATACTTTGCTCGGAAATTGCGGCTCGGACCAGCAGATGTTCAGCGGCGCGACCACATGGAAGAACAGGTCGGTGGCAATGCCGCCCGAGTAATCCCAATACTTGCGGAAACGGAAGAAGCGGTCGGCATCGTACGGGCGCTTGGGCGCTTTGCCCAGCCAGGTCTTCCAGTCGATGTAGTTTTCACCCTTCCCGTCCGGGCCGGCGTCGGCATCGATCTTCCAGTTCCATTCGCCCTCTTTGGAGTTCCGGTGATAGGAACCCTGGCTCATGATCATCTTGCCGATGGCTCCGTCGGCGATGTACTTCTTGGCCAGATGCCATTGCAACGCCGAAGTGGTTTGCGAGCCGACCTGCAGCACGCGCTTGGTTTCTTTCACGGTTTGCGAAAGATGGCGCGCCTCTTCGATGGTGTGGCACATGGGCTTTTCGAGATACACGTCCTTTCCATGGTCGAGGGCATCGAGCGCAATGGGGGCGTGCCAGTGATCGGGCGTAGCCACGATCACGGCATCGACATCGGAGCGGTTGATGACCTCGCGGTAATCCAGGTAGCCGTCGCATTTGTGCTTCTCGGCGGCCGCGCGTTTGCGCTTCTCGTAGACATCGGCCACGGCCACGATTTTGCACTTGCCGGTTTCCGCGCCGATCCTGGCGAACTGATTGGAGACCTCCGTTCCGCGGCCGCCAACGCCGATCACGCCCACGTTGATCATGTCGTTGGCGCCGATGACGCGGCCGGTGGCCGCAGACGCGCGGCCCGGCTTGCCAAACATTTCCTTGGCGGCCCCGAACGCGCCGGCTACGGCTGCGGTCTTGGCGATGAAATCTCGACGATTGACGGAATCCTGATTTTCAGGCATGCGTACACCTCTTCCTTGGCTGGCTGAAGGACCAGTGTACCCGAAATTCGAACCAGGTCGAGAGCCTCGCGTCACCCTTCCTTATAATTGCTCAGGAGAGAGACGAGATATTTCTGGGCGACGAGCTCATTGCGGATCGATTTCCAATCGTTAAAAAGCGGCCTTCGCCTGATTAACCTTGGCGGACGCCTTAATTCGATCCCAGCTTGTGGCGTTGCTGTAATCTGCCAGGTGACGTTGCATCTGAAGCTCTCTGAATGTTTTGGCAACAGAGCGCAACTTGGCTACTACCTGGGGAGAAACCGTTTGGTCGTATCTTCCGTCCTCTGCCCAGGTAGATGAAAAAGAGCGTAGTAGGCGGTTGAAACGGATCGCCTCAGGCTTGCTTGAGCCGGATTCTTCGGCTCCTTGTTAAGGAGGAGAAAAGCCTGTTTCAGCAGGTCTTTTGATGAACACGCGCAAAACGGGCGCCCGCGCCGCCCAGATCCCTTGTGTTCCTCTTTTGAGTGGCGGCGCGGAAAAGCGCGCCCTTTGCGCTTCTGCGAACGCCACCGATTACATCCAGCCCGGATTCTTGAAATGGGCAAGGGTGGAGGTGAAATTAAAGTAGGACTGCGGGCCCGATTGGTTGAAAGGTTGAAGCCGGTCGAAGAGCGTCGTCGTCACTCTTCCGGTGACGGCGGCAAACCGGGATGCATGGGTTGCGTAAGGAGTAACCAAGATGCCGAAAAATATCGACGGTTCGCCGTCTTGATCGGGTCCAAGCGTGAAGCGGTCATCGCGGACCTCGCGGGTATCAAGCAGCTTGACCGCCTCAGTCACGGCCTCTTCGAGCTGCGCTTGGTTTACCACTCCGGTGCGGGCGTACACAGACTGATTATCGCGCGTTTATGCGGAAACGGGCGTGCCCAACTTGGCAAACCAAGGTGTGGCGGACTTGATGGCGTCATTCACCGCGTTGATGTTCTTCACGCCTTCAACACCCAGCCAGTCTTCGAGCGCCTTCGCGCCGCTTTTCGCGTAGACCGGGATGCCATCCTTCCAGGTGGCGCGGCCGCACAGCACGCCCGAGTAATCCGTGCCGGCTTCAGTGGCCATATGCAGCGATTCCACGAACTGCGGGTTGCTGACGCCGGCGCTCAAATAGATGAACGGCTTTTTCGCGATCTCGGCGGCTTGCTTGAAGTGAGTCAGCGCTTCGGCGCGCGTGTAGGCGGCCTGTCCTTTATACACCGCGCTGCCTTCCACGAACTCCGCGTTGATGGGCACTTCCACCTTTAGCATGTCCACGAAATATTGCGGCTGGGAGAATTCCTGCATGCTCTTCTTGACGATTTCCGGCTTGGCCTTGGCGTACTCGAACCCCTTCTCGTCGCCGCCCTTGGGATCGTATCCCACAAACTCCAGGAAGAACGGGATCTGGTAGGTCTCGCACTCCGCGCCGATGCGTTCCACGAAGGCGTGCTTGATGTCGTTGATCTTCGAATCCTCGAAGGGCGTGTAATAGATCAGGATCTTGACGGCGTCCGCGCCCCAATCCACAATGCGCTTCACGGAAACCTGCGGCAGCAGGTCGGGCAGGCGCCCGGGCTGCGTGTTGTCGTATCCGCTCAGCTCATAGGCCAGCAGCAGGCCCGCGTTCTTGCTGCGCGCCAACCGCGCTTCGAGGCCGAACTCGGGGTCCAGCAGTATGGCGCTGGCATGCGGCGTCAGCACCTTGGTGACGACCGTCTTAAACTCGCCCATCATTTCGGGGGTGATCTCTTTCTTATCTACGCCGCGCGCCGACGCGAGCGACTTCTGCAGGCTGCCGCGCTGATCCATAGCCGCCGCCGCGATGATGCCGGCTTGGTTCGAAAGGGCCTTCATGCGCTTCGACTTACCCTCTGACAATTTCATTACAAATCTCCTTCAAGTGGGGAAAAAACGGTAACACGATATCGTCTGCCGCACCGCGGCAGGATCTCTGAAACAGTATCTGTTATTATGCCATGGAATCGACCGGCCGGTTGGTCCATTTCTTCACGCGCCGGAAGTACGCCTGGGCGCGACCGGCATCCCGCAGGATCTGTTGCTTCAAGGCCTGCGCATCGGGGAACTGCCGCTCCTCCCTCAGGCGGCGCAGGAATTCCACCCGGATGCGGCGCGGCGCCGGGCCGTCGATCGGTTCGAGCAGAAAGGTTTCAATGGAGATCTCCCGGCCGTCGCCGCCGTCGCTGCTGCTATCGGTGAAAGTCGGCCGGTAGCCCACATTCGTGACGGAGGGCCACTCGCGCCCGTCTTCGAGATCGCGCGTCCGCGTCACATAGACACCGGTCGACGGCAGCACTTCGGTTTGCGTGGCGAGGTTGAGCGTGGGCACCGTTTGCTTCGATCCCACGCCGCGGCCCGCCACCACTTCGCCCTCGAGCGCGAACGGACGCTTGATAAGCCTTCCGGCTTGCGATACCTGCCCTTGTTCGATTAGGCGCCGCAACGCCGTGCTGCTCACCAGATGGCCGCGCAATAGCACCGCCTTCACCTCTTCGGTCGAGAACCCGTACCTGGCGCCCAACTCCTGCAGTACCTGCACGTTGCCCGACTGCTTGTATCCAAAGCGGAAATCGTGCCCCACCAGCAACGCGCGCGCGCCCAACTTCTCCACCAGCACGCGCTCCACGAACTGCTCGGGTGAAAGCTCGGAGACGGTTCGGTCGAACGGCAGGATCAGCACCTGTTCGATGCCCTCCTGCCGCATCAGCTCGGAGCGCTCGGCGGGCGTAGTCATCAGATGCGGCGCCCGCGCCGGCGCCACGACTTTGCTCGGATGCGGATCGAACGTCAGCACCGAGGCTTTGAGCCCGCGCTCCGCGGCGGTTTCCTTCACGCGGCGCAAGATGGCTTGATGGCCGGCATGCACGCCATCGAAATTACCGATGGTGAGGGCCGACGGGCCGAAATCCGGGGGCACTTCCGGGAGGCTGCGGAAGACGCGAAACGGCCTTATCTGCGCCGAGTCAGGCATCCGCGCCCCCGACTTCGATCTCCAGGCCGTCGTAAGCCAGGCGGATGTGCGCCGGCAATCGCTCTTCTGTGCGCGCATGCGCCAGGTCGTGGCAAATGTGAGTGAAAAAGACGCGCTTCGCCGCCACCTCCGCGGCCGTCGCGATGGATCGGTCTACGGTGGAGTGCGTGGGATGCGGCTTGTAGCGCAAGGCATCCAGAAACAGCACATCCAACCCGCGCAACTGTTCGAGCGACTCGGCGGGAATTTCACTGTGATCGGTAAGATACGCGGCGTTGCCGAACCGGAATCCGTTGACAGGCGTTTTGCCGTGCACCAGCGGAATGGGCTTGAACTCGACGCCGAAGAGATCGAACGAGCCGCCGTTGAGCGTGTGCGATTCCAGTTGGGGAACGCTGGAGGGTTTTTCCTCGCCGTCGAAAATGTAACGGAACGCGCGGTGAATGGCCGCCATGGTGCGCTCCGAGGCGTAGATCGGAATGCGCTCGCGCTGCCGGAAATTAAACGGCCGCACATCGTCGAGGCCCATGATGTGGTCGGCATGCTCGTGCGTGAAGAGGATCGCGTCCAGCCGTTCGATGCCTGTGCGCAGCGCCTGAGCGCGAAAATCCGGTGTGACGTCGATCAGCACGCGCCGTCCGCCGTAGGAGAGCAGGATGGAGGGCCGCAGGCGCTGATCGCGCGAGTCGGCGGATGTGCACACGTCGCAATGGCAGCCGATAGTGGGCACGCCCGTGCTGGTGCCGGAGCCCAGTACGGTGATCTTGAGGCCGCCTGACATTCAGGCTGTCTTCTTCTTGGCTTCGTCGACCGCCTGTACGTAGCGGAACCGCAGTAAGGTGAGCGAATTCTCGAGGTACCGCTGTTCTTCGAGGGATAAGTTGCCTCGCGTCTTCTCCTGCAGCATGGCCATCAGATCGATGGTGTGGCGGGCCAGGTCCAAATCGGGCGGCGGCGGCTCCTCGGGGCCCAGGCGCATCAAGCCCAGTTGCATTTCGGCCTGCACGCGCAGGGACTCGGCCATGAACTCAAAGGAAGCCGGCGGAAGAGGGAACGGCCGTCCTTCCGGCTGCCCCTCCGGTTCTTCTTGCTTGTCGATGTCAGTGTCGCTCATCTTTTGTATATTTTACAACGGGTTGGTTGGCGTACTAATGCGAATTGAAATCCCGTTCCCAAAACTGGGAATATGGACCGTGAAGGTTTATGCGACGCTGCGCTCGCGAAGTTCAGTGGAAACACGCCGCCGCACGGAAGCTCTGCAACGTTTTCCGGAACATCGCGCGCGGCGAGGGCATACTTTACATCGCGAGCGTGATGACCCACGAAGAATACGATCGGGAGGACTTTTGATGCCGATAGCAACCTATGAACAATTTGCTTGTGGAAACCGTTCCGCAGGTAATTGAAACAGAGAAACAGTACCGCGAGATCGGCAAGCGCTTCGGCGACTTGGTCGGCAACGGGCGTGCTCGTACGCGGAGCGAGACCAAGCTGATGCGGTTGCTCGCCCTTCTCGTCGAGGAGTACGACCGCCGAAGTGCGATGCCACCGGACGATGGTGGGCCGGCCGAGCGGTTGCGATTTTTGTGGAGCATTCCGGAAAAACTCCGGCCGACTTAGTTCAGGTTTTCGGGCAGCGCTGCCACGTCAATGAGGCGCTGAACGGCAGGCGCAGGATTAGTGCCGTCCAGGCGCGGAGGCTAGGCGACCTTTTTGGCGTTGGTCCAGGGCTGTTTATTTGAGGCCCATCGAAAGGGGCTGAGCGAGGTCCGGTCGTGAAGCCAACCGAAGTAGGCGCTCGCGATCGACCTTTTCCGCGAACGCCTCCCCTTCACCCAGATCCGCTTCGATTTCATCTGAGTTGGCGTGGTAATAATGCTAGTTATTCGCCTCCCGCGCCAGCCCATGCTAAATTGAGACTTGTCCCCCACCGCTGGCGAAAAATTCCAAAAACTGGTCGGCATCATGGAGCGGCTGCGCGCACCCGGCGGCTGCCCATGGGATCGCGAGCAGACGTTCGATACCATTAAGCCTTTCCTGCTCGAAGAGACCTACGAAGTGATGGACGCGATCGACGCGCGCGACTGGGTCGAACTCACCGGCGAACTGGGCGACCTGCTGCTGCAATCCGTTTTCTTCTCCCAGATGGCGGCTGAGCAGAACCTGTTTTCGATAGAGGACGCACTCGACGCCATCAACGAAAAGCTGGTCCGCCGCCATCCACACATCTTCGGCGATCAGACCGCCAAGACCGGCGACGACGTCCGGCGCATCTGGGGCGAGGTGAAGGCGGAAGAAAAAAAGCAAAAGGGCGAAGCCGGCGGCGGACTGCTCGGCTCCGTACCCCGCGCGCTGCCCGCGCTGGTCGAAGCGCAGCAGATCAGCTCCCGCGCCGCGCTGGTGGGCTTCGATTGGGACGACGCGAGCCAGGTGCTGAACAAGTTGCACGAAGAGTTGGCCGAGTTCGACGACGCGCAGCGCAACGCGTCGCAGCCGGAAATTGAAGGCGAGCTCGGCGATCTGCTTTTCGTGCTGGTGAATCTGGCGCGCTTTGTGAAGGTGGATCCCGAGCAGGCGCTGCGCAAAACCAACGCCAAGTTTCGCCAGCGTTTCGGCTACATCGAGCGCAAGTTGGGTGAGCGGGGCAAATCGCCGGAGGAAGCCACGTTGGCGGAGATGGAAGCGCTTTGGGAGGAATCCAAGCGATGATCGAGATGCGCGCTCTCACCGAGACCCGCCAGTTTGAAGAAGCTGTGGAACTGCAGAGGACCGTCTGGGGATTTAACGATATCGAGCTGCTGCCCGTGCGATTGTTTGTGGTGGCTACCAAGGTGGGCGGCCAGGCGTTCGGCGCATTTGAAGATAAAGCGATGGTAGGCTTTCTGCTGGCTATTCCGGGATTGAAGCCGGGCGGCGGATCGTACCTGCACAGCCATATGCTGGGCGTGCTGCCCGCATACCGCAATCAGGGAGTCGGCCGCATGCTGAAACTGCGGCAGCGCGAGGATGCCCTGGCGCGCGGCATCGACCTGGTGGAGTGGACTTTCGATCCGCTGGAGCTGAAGAACGCCTTCTTCAACATGGAGCGGCTGGGCGCCATCGTGCGGCGTTACGTGGAGAATCAGTATGGCTCGACCACCAGCCCGCTGCACGGGGGCTTGCCGACCGATCGTTGCGTGGCCGAGTGGTGGCTGGCCAGCCCGCGGGTGGAATCCGTACTCGCTGGCCGCCCGCCCGCGCGGGAAGTGGAAGAGCGCATCGAGGTGCCCGCCGATATCGGCGCTATCCGCCGCGTGGAGCCTCGCCGCGCGCGTGAAATTCAGAAGTCGCTCGGAGCACGCCTGATGAGCGGTTTCGATCGCGGCCTGGCGGTAGTCGGTTTTGAACGCTCGGCCGAAGCCGGCGCGTATCTGCTCGGGAGATGGGAATGCGGATCGAACGCGTAACCCTGCGGCAAATCCGCATGCCGCTGGTGCATTTTTTCGAAACCAGCTTCGGCCGCACCACGGCGCGCGACATCATCCTGGTGGAGGTTGCAGGAGAAGGCGCGTCCGGCTGGGGCGAAGTCACCGCCGGCGAGAATCCTTTTTATAACGAGGAGTGGACGGATTCCGCCTGGCTGATCCTGCGCGATTATGCCATACCGCGCGTGCTGGGCCGCAACCTCGAGAGTGCCGGCGAGGTGGCGCCGTTGACCGCGCACATCCGCGGCCACCAGATGGCCTGCGGCGGTTTGGAGGCGGCCGTCTGGGATCTGGCCGCGCGGCTCGCGGGCCAGCCGCTATGGCAAGCGATCGGGGGCGGCGCGCGCCGCGAGATCCCCTGCGGCGTTTCGATCGGCATACAGAATTCGGTGGATCAGCTACTCGAAAAGATCGAGCGCGAACTGGCCGCCGGCTATCAGCGCATCAAGATGAAGATCAAGCCGGGCTGGGATGTGGACGTGGTCCGGCAGGTGCGCGCGCGGTTTCCGGCAATCAAGCTGATGGCCGACGCCAATTCCGCCTACACGCTGGAAGACGCGGACCGGCTGAAGCAACTCGACGAGTTCTACCTGATGATGATCGAACAGCCGCTGGCGCACGACGACATTATCGATCACGCCGTGCTGCAAGCCAGGCTCGATACGCCGATCTGCCTCGACGAAAGCATCCGCTCCGCGCACCATGCCGCGCAGGCAATCCGGCTGCGCGCGTGCGGCATCATCAATATTAAGTTGGGGCGCGTGGGGGGCTTCAGCGAGGCACGCCGCGTACACGATGTGGCGCAGGCGGCGGGCGTACCCGTGTGGTGCGGCGGGATGCTCGAAGCGGGGGTGGGCCGCGCACATAACATTGCGCTATCGACGCTGCCAAATTTCGTGCTGCCGGGCGATGTTTCGGCCAGCCGGCGCTATTGGGCACGCGATATTATCGTGCCACCGGTCGAGACCACGCCGCGGGGCACGATTCTTGTTTCGGACGAACCCGGCTTCGGCTACGCCCTCGACCACAGCTATATCCGCTCGATTACTCTCCGGGAGGAGTCCGCCGGTTGAATAAACCCGCGGTGTTATACGCCCTCATCTTGCTGATGGTGGTGTTCTGGTCGGGTAATTATATTGCGGGCAAGATCGCCCTGCGCGAGTTCTCGCCGCTGCTGCTGGCGGGCTTGCGGATCGGTCTTGCCGGGTTGATGATTCTTCCGGTGTTTGCTCTCCGGCGCGGCGAGCCGCGGCCGCCGGCGAGCGGGGTGGGCCGGCTCCTGCTACTCGGCATCCTGGGCGTCACGCTGAACCAACTGTTTTTCATCGTCGGCTTGAGCCGCACCAGTGTGGCGCACTCGGCCCTCATCATCGGGCTGACTCCCATACTGGTGCTGCTGCTCGCCTGCATGCGCGGCCTGGAGCGCATGACCGCTCGCAAAGCCGGGGGAATGGCGATTGCGCTGGCGGGCGTGGCGGTGTTGAAGGCTTTCGAGCCGGCATCCGGCAATGCAACATGGCTCGGCGATTTCTTCGTCTTTCTCGCGGCTCTCTGCTTCGCGTTGTTCACCGTCTTCGGCAAGGAAGTGACCCACCAGTACAGCGCCATCACCGTGAACGCGCTCGCCTACGTGGGGGGCGGATTGGCGCTGCTGCCGGTCACGTTGTGGGAAGCCGGCCGCCAATCGCTCGCGCACGTCAGCATGGGCGCCTGGATCGCGGCCGTCTATATGGCGCTGTTTTCCTCCGTCATCGCCTACCTGATCTACTACCACGCGCTCACGCACATGGCGGCTTCGCGCGTGTCGGCATTCTCCTATCTGCAGCCGGTGTTTGCTTCCGCGATGGGTGTCGCCATCCTGGATGAGCGGCTGGGCGCGCCGGTGATTGCAGGGGGCCTGGTGATCCTGTCGGGCGTGTATCTGACGGAGCGCGGCTGATGGCGGGGTTTTTCGAATTGCTGCGCGGCAACCGCAATTACCGCTACACCTGGATCGGCCAGGTGGTCAGCGAAATCGGCGATCACTTCAACAACATCGCCGTTTTCAGCCTGGCGATGGACATTACGCACTCCGGCCTGGTGGTGAGCGGCATCATGCTTTCGCGGGCGATCCCGGCGGTGATGGCGGGGCCACTGGCGGGCGTGGTGCTCGACCGTTTTGACCGCAAGCGCATCATGATGGCCAGCGACATGGTTCGCGCGGTGGTGGCCTTGGCGTTCGTCCTGACCATCCACCACCACCGAGACCTGGCTGCTCTATGGTCTGAGCGCGCTGCTGATGTTCGCCTCGCCGTTCTTCACCAGCGGCCGCACTGCCATCCTGCCGAGCGATCACCAGCCGAGGAAGAACTGCACACCGCCAATTCGCTGACCCAAACCACGCAATGGACGACGCTGACCGTCGGGACTATGGTGGCGGGGCTAGCGCGGCGAGTCTCGGTTACCAGTGGGCGTTTGTGCTGAATTCGCTCTCTTTTGTGGTTCGGCGGCATGCATCTGGCAATTCGCGCGCCGGGCAGCTTCCGGGCGAAGCGCGAGGCGCTGACGGAAGAACAGGTAGTGCGGCCCTGGCACGAATACAAGGAGGGCCTGCGCTACATGCGCGCGTCATCCGCTGATCCTGGGCATCGCGCTGATCGGCGTGGGCTGGGCCACCGGCGGCGGCGCCGCGCAAATCCTCTTCAGCCTCTTCGGCGAGCAGGTATTCAACCGCGGGCCGGCGGGAATTGGCATGGTGTGGGGCGCCGCGGGCGTGGGCCTGCTGGTGGGCGGAGCGGTCGGGCACACGCGTTGGGCCGCCGCATCAGCTTTCGTGGCTACAAGCGCGCCATGGTCATCTGTTACGTGATCCACGGCGGGGCGTACGTGCTCTTCAGCCAGATGCGGAGTTTCGCCGCGGCGCTGTTTTCATTGCGCTTCTCGCGCGCCGGCGTCGCGGTCAGCTCGGTGCTGAATACTTCGCAGCTGCTGCGGCGCGTTCCCGACGAATTTCGCGGGCAGGGTGTTTTCGACCATCGGAGTCCTGACGTGGTCTATCATGATGGTTTCGATGACGGTGGCCGGCATCGCCTCGCAATATCACGGTCCGCGCCTGATTGGGGCGGTGGCGGGCGTGCTGAGTTCGACCACGGCGGTCTTCTGGGGCTGGGCGCATTTCTCCGGCCGGCTGCCGGAACCCGCGGAAGAAGGCGTGCATCCGGAGGATGTGGAGGTGCATGGAGAACCAACCATTTAGTTTGCCGCCTAGCTTGCGGGGTAAAGTGATACTGGTCACCGGCGCGGCTAAGCGCATCGGGCGCGGCATTGCGCTGCGACTGGCGAAAGAAGGCGCACGGGTGGCGATTCATTACGGCAACTCGGAAGCCGAAGCGCACGCGACCGCGGCGGAGTGCGGCGGAGCGCCTGTGTTTCAGGCCAATCTCGAAAGCGTAGCCGAAATCGAGCGCATGTTCGGTGAGATCGGCCGTACCCTCGGCCGCCTGGACGGTCTGGTAAACAATGCCGCCCGCTTCACGCGCCGCAATCCGCTGGAGATCACCGAGGCCGATTGGGACTTCATCCACTCAGTGAACTTGAAGGCGGTGTTCTTCTGCTGCCAGCAGGGCGCGCGCCTGATGCGCCAGACAGCCGGCGGCGGCCGCATCGTGAACATCAGCTCCTGGGCGGCCTGCGGCCCTGGGCGGATCACGCGCATTACTGCGCGTCGAAGGCCGGAGTGATCATGCTGACGCGCGCGCTAGCCAAGGCCTTCGCGCCCGGAGATCACAGTGAATTCGGTAGCGCCGGGAGTGATTCCGTTCGGCGAACTGAACGCGGAGGCCACGGGCATGATCAAGGCCACACCCGCCCTGCGCGGCGGCACGCCGGATGAAATCGCGGGGGCGGTCGAGTATTTTCTCTCGGCGAGTAACTTTATTACAGGGCAGATACTGGCTGTGGATGGCGGGTTAAGCCAGCGGTAGACTAAGAGAATGACCCGGAGAGAATGGATCGCTCTGATCAGTGCGGCGCCGCTGCTTAACGGCGCCCCCAACGTCCCCGCGGCGCCGGTGGCCATCGCCAGGTGCGCTTCCTATGACGAGGATGTCACCGCGCACCTGGCCGCCATGTTCGATCGGCTCGGCGGCTTGGATCGCCTGGTGCGCGGCAAGACCGTAACCGTCAAACTCAATCTGACGGGTAGCCCCTCGATGCGTGTGGACGGCCGCCCGCCGGGCGTCACGCACTACGTGCATCCCAAGCTGGTGGGCGCCACCGCGCACCTGATGGGCAAAGCCGGTGCGCGGCGCATCCGGTTGGTGGAGAGCGCCTGGGCCACCGCCGGGCCTCTCGAAGACTATCTGCTCGATTCCGGATGGAACGTGCGTCAGTTGCAGGCGGCGGCCGCGCAAGTGGAATTCGAGAACACCAACGCGCTGGGCAAGGGCCGGAAATACACGCGCTTTCAGGTTCCGGGCGGCGCGTATATGTTCGCCGCATACGACCTGAACCACGCCTACGAAGATACCGATGTCTTCGTCAGCATGGCCAAGCTGAAGAATCATGGAACCTGCGGCGTGACGCTTTCCATGAAGAACTGTTTCGGCATGTTGCCGGCTTCCATCTATGGCGACGATGCGGGCGTGGACGAGCCCAACGAAAGCCCCACGTCGAGCCGCGTCAGAACCATGCATGAGGGCCGCCGGCAGCCTTCCAAATCGGCGCTGCCGGAACTGGACCCGGCGTCCAGCCGCGAACCCGGATACCGCGTGCCGCACATTGTGGCGGACCTCATCAAATCGCGCCCGATCGATCTGGCGATTATCGACGGCGTAGAGTCCATCGCGGGCGGCGAAGGGCCCTGGGTCAAGGGCATCCACCGCGTGCAGCCCGGCATGCTGCTGGCGGGATGGAATCCGGTGTGCACCGATGCGGTGGCTACCGCGGCGATGGGTTACGATCCGCGGGCCCCGCGCGGCTCCGCGCCGTTCCAGAGATGCGACAATACGCTGCTGCTCGCCGAGAGGCACGGCATAGGCACAACCGACCTGAAGCGCATCGACGTGCGCGGAGTGCCCATCGCGGAGGCCATGTATCGATATGGGTCGTAGCATCATGGGTAAGAGCTTTGCCGCTCTGTTTCTGTTCGCAGCCACCTTGTGCGCCCAGAGCAAGCTCACCATGTTCCCTCCCGTGCGCGGGTTGCACGAGATGGTGGGATCCACCAACAACTTCGAAGTGGATGCGGGCATGCGCACCCTCGCCGCGGGCGGTAATGCCGTGGATGCGGGCGTGGCCACGACGCTGGCGGCCGGTGTCACTGAACTCGATCACTTCGGCCTGGGCGGCGAAATTCCCATCCTGATCAAATTGGCCGGCAAACCCGTAGTCGTCATCAGCGGTATCGGCACGGCGCCGAAGCGCGCCACGGTGGCTTTCTACAAATCGCGCAAACGCGAGCTTTGGGAAGAGCCGGGCCACATGCCGGACATGCCCGCGCAGGGCATCCTGGCCTCTCCGGTCCCCGGCGTAATGGATGGATTGATCCTGGCGCTCACCCGCTACGGCACGCTGTCGTTCGCGCAGGTGGCCGCGCCCGCCATCGAATACTGCGATGGATTCCCGATTACCGAAGTGATGGCCGATTGGATCCGCGGCTCGCAACCTTTGCTGCAACTGTGGCCCACTTCGCGCGAGTTCTTTCTTGCCGGCGGCATACCTCCACGCCGCGGCGAGATCTTCCGCGAGCCGGCCCTGGGCAAGACGCTGCGCGCACTGGCCGCCGCCGAAGCCAAAGCCAAGGGTGACCGCGTGCAGCGCTTGCAGGCCGTGCGCGACTACTTCTATAAAGGCCCCATCGCGCAGGAGTATGCGGATTTTTGCGCGCGCAACGGAGGCCTGATCGCATATGACGACATGGCGGGCTTCCATGCCGAAACCGATACGCCGCGCACAGGCACTTATCGCGGATACGAGATCTTCAAGCCCGGATTCTGGTCGCAAGGTCCGGTGATGATCGAGACGCTGAATCTGCTGGAGGGCTTCGACCTGCGCGCCATGGGGCACAACAGCCCCGCGTACATTCACACGCTGGTGGAAGCCATCAAGCTGGCCTTCGCCGACCGCGACCGCTACTACGGCGATCCGAAGTTTTCCAAAATCCCCGAACAGACTCTGCTTTCGAAAGACTACGCGGCCGAGCGGCGGAAACTGATCGACCCCAACCATGCGTCGCTCGAAGCCCGCCCAGGCGCATTCGGCGGACCGCTGCCGCAGCCCATCACCGCCGAATCCGCGATCGCGGCGAAGGACACCACCTGCGTGAACGTAGTGGACCGCGAGCGCAACCTCTTCTCGGCCACCCCCAGCGGCGGCTGGCTGCCGTCGTTGATCGCGGGCGATACGGGCCTGGCGATGAGCGAACGCATGCAGACGTTCGTGCTCACGCCCGGCCACCCCAATGAGTTGGCGCCAGGCAAGCGGCCGCGCGTGACGCTCAGCCCCACGATCGTGCTGAAGGATGGCCAGCCGTTTCTGGCCATGTCCACGCCCGGCGGCGATTTGCAGGATCAGACGCTGCTCCAGGTTTTTCTCAATATGATCGAGTTCAACATGTCGCCGCAGGAAGCTATTGAAGCGCCCCGCTTCGATAGCGCGCACATGTACCTGTCTTTCGATTTTCACGAATTTCTACCCGGCAAACTGAATGTGGAGCGGCGCATCCCGCAAGCCACCATCGAGAAGCTGGTGGCCATGGGCCACAAGGTGACGGTGGTCGGCGATTGGGCCAATCTGTCCGCGCCCACCGCCATCCTGATGTCCGGCGGCGTGCTGAGCGGCGGCGCCGATCCCCGCCGCAGCCGGTTTATTTATGGCCGATGATGGCCCTGAGACTATGCCCACGGGAGCCGATCTGCTGGGCGAATTTGAGGAACACTCACCCACCGGCATTCGCGCGTTGATGACCGCGGGAGTAAGCCCGACTGAGCCGATCCACGGCAAGCGGCCAATTGACGCGCTGATCGAGATGTACCTCCGATCCCCGCGGTTCGCCGAGTGCCTGCAGATCATGCTGGATGCGGGGGCCATCCTAGGCGATCCCCTGCTCCAGGCGATCCTTCTTGACGACGATGGCGGACTTCGCGGGCTGCTGTCCGCATCTCGCGAAAACCTGAAACGCAAACTGAATCCCCTGTGCGCTTTCACGTCCTGCCGCGGTGTGACAGCTCTGCACATTTGCGCGGAGTTCAGACTCCACGCGCTGTGCCCACGTCTTGCTGGACGCCGGCGCGGATGTAAACGCCCGCGCGGATCGGGATGAGAACGGCCTTGGGGGACAAACACCTATCTTTCATGCGGTGAATAGCATCTTCAATTACTGCCGGCCGGTGATGGAAATTCTGGTGAGTGCGGGGGCGGACTTAGGCACGCGGGTGCGGTCGCTCCTATGGGGAGAATCGATGAGCTGGGAAACGGTGGTGTACGATGTCACTCCGATTTCATACGCGCAGTGCGGTCTCTACCGCCAGTTTCACCGGCGCGAGGAGGATGTCTATAGCAACATCGCATATTTGTATCGCAAGCGTTTCGGCAGCGAGCCGCTGAGCCGGAACGTGCCCAACAAGTATCTCGCCGCTGGACACTAACCTATGGAAATTCACACATGGAGACAGGCAAAACGTTTAGACGTGACACGGTCACAATCTGATTCTCCGTTTGGGCTTCTACTGCCGTCCAGGAAACATGCCGAGTTGGCGAAGGACGAGCAAATGGCTAAATTCCCGGTGCCGCCCGAACGCGCGCGCCAGCTTGAAAGCCAGCCGGAGCGCCGGGTCATATTTCCCGTTCTCGACCGCTATGATTGCCTGCCGCGAGACTCCCACTATTTCGGCAAGCTGCGCCTGAGTCCAATCCGCTTCGGCGCTCAACACGCGCAGCCGGTTCTTCATCGGTAATGCCTTACCGCGACCAGATATCCAATCCCGTAAAAGATCGCCTTGAAAAGCCAAACAATGGCCACATTCGACGGGCGCACCGCGTGTGCCTGACCACCATCCGACGCCGGCATCAATCAGCGTCGCCAGACAAAAGGTAAAGAGGATCTTCATGAAGCCGCGAATGATGGGAAAATGATGGAACCATGATCGCCGGCCCCGCCATCCCCCCGATTTATAGGCAATACCGCCTCGAATCCTGGCTTGATTTTCTGAAGGTCATCATCGATTCCCCGTATTCCAATTGGGCGTTTCGCGGGCATCGCAAGGCGATCTGGCCGCTGGCCAGCACACTGTCGCGCTATCTGCGCAATTTCCGCATCGACCCGCGCGCCTGGCCGCAGCAGGAGGGGCGCATCCTGCGCGTGTTTAAGCGCAAGGCGCACCACTTCCTGGCGCAGCTTCCGGGGCAGGACAACGACTTTCAATGGCTGGCGCTGATGCAGCATCATGGCGCGCCCACCCGCCTGCTGGATTTCACCTGGTCGCCTTACGTGGCCGCCTTCTTCGCGCTCGAGCGGGCCACCGGCGATGCGGCCGTATGGGCGCTCAACCCGGCCGGCATCGGCGCCGGCGATATTCGCCACGCCCCGAAATTGGCCAAGCCCGGCATCACCACGCTCCGCATGGACCCGCGAAAGCCCGGCAATTTCGCGCGCTATTTCTTGAAAGGAAACCGCGAGTTCATCTGGTTGGGAGAGCCGGACATCATGAACCCCCGCCAGATCGCGCAAGCCGGCACGTTTGTGCTGCCGGGCGTGCTCGATAAGCCCATGGAGGAGATCGTGCGCAAATACGGAGATCCGAAGAATATGTTGGCCAAGTTCATCCTGCCGGCGGCCAAGTTGCGCGAAACCGGACTGCGCGACTTGTACCGCATGAACATCACCTACGCCACCCTGTTTCCGGATCTGGGCGGACTGGCGCGCTCGCTGGCCTACGAGTTGGAATTCCACTGGGCTTACAATCCGCGCACCATGGAATCCTTCCGGACCGGGGAGTAGCCGTGGCGCGCCTGCTCCTGTTCGCGGCCACCACCGGATACCAGATCCGCGTATTCGCTGAAGCCGCGCGCCGTCTGGGTGTGGATCTGACACTGGCCACGGACCGCTGCCACGTGCTCGAAGATCCGTGGGGCGATCACGCGATTCCGGTGCGGTTCCATGACGTGCCCGGATCGCTCGAGGCTTTGCGCGGCCGGCGGTTCGACGCGGTGGCGGCGGTGGGGGATGGTCCGGCGGTGCTGGCGGCCGAAGCCGCGGCGGCGCTCGACATTCCGTTTCATCCGCCCGCCGCCGTGCGCGCCTGCCACGACAAGCACCAGGCGCGCCGCCTTTTTCAGGCGGCCGGTCTTCCGGCGCCGGAATTCTTCCGCGTGGCGCTCGGTGAGGGGCCAGGCGCGGCATCGAGGCGTGCGCCATACCCTTGCGTGTTGAAGCCGCTCAGTCTCTCGGCCAGCCGCGGCGTGATCCGCGCGAACAGTGCGGAAGAATTCGCGGCGGCGTTCGCGCGCATCCGGGCGATGCTGGGAAAACAGGACGAGTATCTGCAAGTGGAGGCCTACATTCCGGGGCGCGAATTCGCCGTGGAAGGCATGGTCACCCGCGGGACGCCGCACGTGCTCGCGATATTCGATAAGCCCGATCCGCTGGAAGGACCGTTCTTCGAAGAGACGGTTTACGTGACGCCGTCGCGCGAGAGCGCCGTGGCGCAGCGGGAGATGCGCGAGGCCGTCGCACAGGCGGTGCGCGCGCTGGGCCTGTATCATGGGCCGTTCCACGCCGAGCTGCAGGTTCAACGGCAGCGGCGCCTGGATGCTGGAAGCCGCGGCACGGCCCATCGGCGGGCTTTGCTCTAGGGCGCTCGAATTCGGCGCGGGCATGCCGCTCGAAGAGCTGGTGTTGCGGCATGCCATCGGCGAAGACATCTCGTCCCTGGAGCTGACGGAAGGGGCTTCGGGCGTGATGATGATTCCCATTCCGCGCGGCGGCGTGTATCGGGATGTCAGCGGGCTCGACGAAGCGCGCGCCGTGGAGAGCATTACGGACGTGACCATTACCGCCAAGCCGGGGCAGATACTGGTGCCATTGCCTGAGGGCGCGGCTTACCTGGGGTTCATTTTTGCGCGCGGCGGCCATCCTGCGGCGGTGGAGCGCGCGCTGCGGCGGGCGCACGGCGAGATGACTTTCAAGATTGAGACGGCGTTGCCGACGCTGCGGGGGTGATTGGATCGGCGTAGCGAGGTATCCTTCGAGTATGGCCCCTCAGTCGAAACGGGCGTTTCTGCGGCTGTCGCTGGTGGCGGTACTGGCGGCGGTGCTGGTGCTGCTGGCCGTGCTGCAATACCGCTGGAGCCTGGAAATCAGCCGGGCTGAACGCACGCGCATCGAAGCCAGCCTGAACACTTCGATGAACCAGTTCCGGCAGGAGTTCTACCGTGAACTGGCGCAGGTGACCACCGCTTTCCACAGCGATCCCACCGCGGAGCCGGGCGATTTCTGGCCGCCTTATGCCGAGCGGTATCAGGCATGGGTGCGCACGGCTACGCGTCCCGATCTGGTGGCCAACGTTTACGTGAGCCAGGCGGGCGAGCCGGCGGACGCGCCGCTTCTGTTGCTGCATCCATCGGACAACCGGTTCGATCCGGTGGAATGGCCTGCATCGTTGGCTGGTTTGCGGGCGCGCCTGGCAGATGATTCGCGCCAGCCGCAAAACCCAGGAGGCGACCTAGCGGGCGCTGCAGGGGGGTCTCCCCCCGCGCCCGAAATGCGTTCGTTCGTCTGGACGCTGGAAGAGCGTATCCCGGCGCTGGTGCATCCGGTTTTCAACTTCTCGCGGCCGCGGGGTCCGCGCTGGGGGCGACGCGAGGGCCGGGGTGCTCCCGCCCCAAGGAGCTCCCCGCCGCCGCGCGTGGTTTTGGGATTCGTCATCGTGGAACTGAATCGCGCGGTGCTCGATCGCCTGCTCGGCGAATTGGCGCAGCGCTATTTTGCGGGGCCGGATGGGTTCATCTACAACGTCGCGGTGGTCAGTGGCACGCCGGAGCGTAGCGTGATCTACCGTTCCGATCCGCAATTGACGGCGGCTGCCCTGACTCCGCCGGATGCGCGCGCCGCGCTGGTGCCGGCGGCTGCCAGGGATGACCGACCGGCCGGCGCCTCCTATTTTGAAGGGGCGCCGCAGCGGCGCTCGGGCCGGGGAGGCGCGGATCGGGGAGCGTTCCCGGCGCGGCCGCGCGGCTCCCTCATCCTTCCTTCCGCTACCGAGGAGCCCTGGCAGTTGATGGCCCGGCACCGGGGCGGCTCGCTCGAAGCCGTGGTGGCAGCCGACCGCTGGCGCAATCTGCTGCTGAGTTTCGGCGTGCTGCTGGTGCTGGCCGTCAGCATGGCTCTGGTGATGGTTTCGGCACAGCGTGCCCGGCGGCTGGCGCGCCTGCAGATGGAGTTCGTAGCGGGCGTTTCGCATGAGTTGCGCACGCCCGTAGCGGTGATCTGTTCGGCGGCCGATAACCTGGCGGAGGGCTTCGTGGGCGCCAGGGACCAGGTGAAGGAATATGGCTCGCTGATCCGCAACGAAGGGCGGCGTCTGGCGGGCATGATCGAACAGATCCTGCACTTCGCGGCCGGGCAATCGCGCCGCGCCACTTACGATCTGAAGCCAGTGGCCGTATCGGACGCCATCGACGCTTCGCTGGCGGATATCTCGGCGCTGCCCGAAGCGGCCGGTTTCACCATGGAGCGTGAGATTGAACCGGATTTGCCGCCGGTGGAAGCGGACGCCGCGGCGCTGAACCGTTGTCTCGAAAACCTGGTTTTGAACGCGCTCAAATATGGAGGCGCAAGCCGCTGGGTGCGGGTGCGGGCCTGCCAGGAGCCCGGTCCCACGGCGCGCGTGCGCATCAGCGTGGAGGATCGGGGAGGAGGCATTGACCCCGCCGACCTGCCCCACATCTTCGAGCCGTTCTACCGGGGCAAGGCCGCGCAGGCGGCGCAGATCCATGGAACGGGCTTGGGTTTGAGCTTGGCGCGCGACATGGCTGAAGGCATGGGCGGGCGCCTGGAGGCGGTGAGCGAACTCGGGCGCGGCAGCACGTTCACGCTGGAGCTGCCGGCCGCCGTGGCCGTGGCTGCCGAAGCGGTGCCGCATTCGGTCTAGACGATGGATCGACGCATCCTGCTGGTGGAAGACGAACCCGGTTTGGTGATGACGCTGGGCGACCGGCTGCGCAGCGAGGGCCACCACGTGGAAGCCGCGGCGGACGGCCAGACCGGCCTGGATATGGCCTGTGCCGGGGCGTTCGACCTGATCGTGCTGGACCTGATGCTGCCGCGCAAAAATGGCATGGACGTGTGCCGCGATTTGCGGCAGCGAGGCATCTCGACGCCGATCCTGATGCTGACCGCGCGCGGGCAAACGGTGGACAAGGTGGTGGGGCTGAAGATCGGCGCAGACGACTACATCACCAAGCCGTTCGAGATGATGGAACTGTTGGCCAGGGTGGAGGCGCTGCTGCGGCGCGCGCCCGCGTTTGGCACGGCGGGCGACGTCTACCAGTTTGGTCCAATTCGCGTGGACCTGCGGCGCACCGAAGTGGTGCGGCACGGCAAGCCGGTGACGCTTTCGGCCAAGGAGTTTCAGCTGCTGCGCTACCTGGTGGAGCATCGGGGAACCACGGTGTCGCGCGAGACGCTGCTGAGCGAGGTTTGGGGGTATGGCGGGGTGACCAGCAGCCGGACGGTGGACGTGCACGTGGCGTGGCTGAGGCAGAAGCTGGAGGAGGATCCGCGGCAGCCGCAGTGGATTTTGACGGTGCATGGGTTGGGGTACAAGCTGGCGGGGTGAGCGAATTGAGGCCGTTCCGGCTCGCTTTTCGGATGGCCCGTTGGGCGTGGGTGGACTTGGCGGCGGATGTATGCGCCGTGATCGGCTCATTGCGGCTTGCCGCATCGGGCAGTGAGACGAAATTGGCCCGGCAAGCGGGGATTTTTAAGTTTCACGTAACATTTTGTTGCATTCCGTCTCATTTCGTGGCTTGGACTGCGCCCTTTTTTGGGTAGTGTCCTAATTTGCTTTTCATTCGCCCCATTGGTCTACTGCGCTCCCATCGCAGCCGCGACCGTCCCGCGAATCCATTCCGATACGGATTGCTGGCGGGCACGCGCCGCCGATTCGATCCGCTTGAGATCTGAGGCGTTGAACCGAATGGGCACGATGCGGCCTTTGGCCTCTCCCTTTGGCAGCTTTGGGCGACCGACTTTCTTAGGCTTCGGCTGGGGCATTGGCCTTGAACTCCTGAATGATGGCAGCACGCACCGCAAGGAGCGGTGAGGTTATCAAGTCACTGTGTAGTACGGTAATGTGGCGCTTCGGGTTGTCTGGGTCATCGGTAGTGTGGGACCATGCATACAACTTAGTCGCAGTAGGATGACCAACTAATTCAAAGACCTCGACACATCCATCCCAGACCGTCTCACCGCGAAATGATTCCTTTATTGGCACGCTTCCCACGTGCTTTGATTCGACACCGTGCAGGCGTCGAATCACATCGCGCAATTCCTCGATGTAAGTCATGCGACCGCCTTGAGTAATTCGCCTACGGTCCACTGCGCACCAGTGACACCAGCCGCTTGCGCTGGAGTCGCGCGAAGCGTGTTATGGCGCTTCACGAAATTGTAGTAGGCGAAGTGCAGGCCAACCGCCGCTTCAAAATTTTCCAGCTTCTTGCTGAAGGCCAGCGTTAAGCGGGTGAGGCGGCGCATGTGCAACCGGGTGGTAGCATTCAGGCGCTCGATATAGCTCGTGGAGATCAGATCGAAATCAGGGTTGCCGAACACGGGGCGCTTTTCGGAGGATACAAACTCAGGGGCGCTATAGCAGCGGTTATTGGTGATTTCCTGATTGCCGTAGGTCTTGATGATTTGCGCGTAGTCAACGTCGCCACCGAAGGAATGCTCGATGGCGTCCACGTAAGCCTTCAGCCCATCCGTGGAGATCTGCACCCGGTTGGCCATCCGGCTTGCCACGTCCTGAACGAAGGCTTCCGCTACCGCGTTGGTGCGCTTGCCGACCTTGAACGTGGGAACGAGCTTGCTATCGGCGTCGATTGCGCAGAACGTCCATACATCGCCCGTGGTGGGATCGTCGGTGGGGCGAACGTGCTTTTCCTTTTTGCCGATAAAACCCCAGATCTCATCCATCTCCAGACGGGTGGTGTTCAAGTCGCGTAGCGTCTCGCTCATCATGGCCGTGCAGCCCTGGCCAACTCGCACGCCCAAGCGCATCACCGTATCGCGGTGAACGCCCGTCATGCCGCTCGATAGCCCGGATGCTCGAACCTTCGCAAAGAGAGCCGATGACTGCGACTTGTTTTTCAGGGCTGAGTACGTTGGCCATGTATTTACTGTAATACACATACAGTGAACCTGTCAAGTGTTTTCGTGATACATTAAAACCATGCCCAGTGAAGATCCTGTCAAGGGACCCAACGATCCCCAAAATGGAGAGCGCGATAAGGGTGACACCGATCATAAGTCGGAGACCGGGACGCAGCCCCATACTTCCGAACAACCACAGCCAGCCGCTCCAGACCTGAGTACGCTTAAAAAAGCAGATATGGGAAAGGCCGACGCACCCACAGAAGTAGGAAAAGAAGAGTTGGCCCATAAACCAGAAACTGAGACGGGGAGACGTCCATCTGAATGGTTCATGATATTTCTTACCTTTCTGATCGCGTGTGCCACTATTGTTAACGTATGGGTGTTTTATAAAGAGTCCGAGGATGCCGGAGCACAGACTGCTACGTTGGCTAACAAAGCCGCTGAGATCGTAGGAACCATGAATACTGCTCTGTCTAGCAATCAGGAGGCAATCCATAAGGCTTTTGAAAATAATCGACTGGCTTTGGAATCCAGTCAGCAACAGAGCAAACGTGCTTTGGACGCTAGTATCGAAGTATCGCGTAGAGAACAGCGTGCTTGGGTAGGCGTAGACACTCCAGTAACTCTTGATTATCTGTCCGTGACTCCTAGACTGGTCGTCGTGTCTCACTACAGCGTTAAGAATTTTGGGCGTGGCCCTGCGTATAAAGTCATGACCGTAGGATTCTTCGAGACTGACGGAAAGGTCCTGGAGGGCTTGCGTAACGCTACCTGCTCGATGGCAACACATTTCAGTACCGGAACCGTGCCTGTAGGACAAAAAATGCAAATGCCTCCGCCTCTGGGTTATACACTTTTCCCGAATCAACTCCACGATGCGTATATCGGCGAACCTAACGACCCATGGAGTGGGGATGCCCAACCGCAATTGAAGCATTTTTGGTTTGTTGGCTGCGTTGCATACCTCGACCAGTTTCACACCCCACGCTGGACCAGCTTTTGCGTAGAGCCGAATCCGATTGGAACCTACGCTATGGACAAGAACATTCCTCTTCGATTGTGTTCGCAATTTAATGACACGGATGACTCCGCACGATCCCGCAATAGGGGCAAGCAAAAGGATAATTAGAACACTCTCCAAATAACAGAAACTAATTAACTTGGAAATTAGGACACTACCCTTTTTTGAGACAGTGGCGAGATGCAACACCCGTTGTTCACTGCCAAGTTCTTCCCCGCCTGCGTTTTGGGTGTGCAGGCCTGTGCAAGGATTGTGCAGGAAAATGCTTTGGAAAAACAAAGCCATTTTCTTATAACTCATTTGTCTCGTGTGCGTTGCGGTTGTTTTGGCGAGTACCCGGCACTCCGGCTTTTCGGATGCGGACGCGCGTTGGGCGAGGGCGAGTTTAGTGGTGACTGTATGCGTTGTAGCCGACCCTCCCAGCCACACGGTACCACGCCGGAAATCCGAGGACTGGGGGTGTGGAGCGACTGGGCGCTCCGGGTGGTTGAAATCGCTGGGCTTCGGTGGCGGGCCCGGATTCTTCCGGCAGTGTGACCGCCCGAGAGCTAGACTTCCGTTGGATCAGTGGTAGAGCGCTTCGGCCGGTGCTGGAACCGTGCGCTAAGAGCCGGGCTGCAATACGAGTTGGAACGCTGTTCCATATGCAGACGGGTGGCCGTCAGAGTAGACGAGTTCCGTGGTGCCGTACAGGTTGCCGTCGGGCCCGAGAGTGACCGCGATGGGCGCCATGCCGTCGCCCGCGCCAGTGAAGGAATACAGGATCTTCTCCGTCCATTCGCCGCCCTGGGCGGACGGCGGGGACAACTGGTACACCGTCCCGTATCTGTTCGGGCCCCCTGCGAGGGTCGTACCGTAGAGCACGCCCCCCGGACCGAGGATCGGTGTCGAATTCGGCACGTTGGCGTCCCCGGATCCCCCGAAAGTGTGCAGGGTCGTCTCATTCCAGCTTCCCCCCGGCACGGCTGGGGGGGTGAGTTGAAACGCGACCCCGCAACTGGAGCAGCCTAGGGTCCAAGGCGGTGCGCCCGTCACGCCGTACAGCGCACCGCCGGAGTCCTGCACCACTCCGACCGGTATGCCCTGGTTTGCGGTCTCGAGCGTAAAACCGTAGAGGAACACCTCCGACCATGCCGTCGCGGGGCGGCGTGGGAGGTATGAGCTGGTAAACGAGCGAGTCCGTCTGGGTGACCCCGTAAAGATTGCCATCGGTTCCCACGGCGAGCGGGCCGGGGCTACCGGCGGTGCCGCTAGGAGTCTGAGAAGCTCGCGATCACCTGCTCTTTCCAGGTGCCGCCCTTTAAGCCGGGCGGCGTCATCGAGTAGACAGCGCCGTCGGGCTGACTTCCCGATCCGCCCATCGCGGCGGTGCCGTAGAGCTTGCCACGCGGGCCGAGCACGGGCGTGGTCCTGGTAGTCCCTCCGTCACCGTTGGAGCCAGTGAACTCGTGCAGTACGGTGAGGCGCCACTTGGCGTCTGGGTCCGCGGGCGGCTCCAACTGGAAGATGGTTCCGAGGACGGTGCCGTTCGCATTGTTCGGCGTGACTCCATAGAGTGCGCCGCTCGGCGTCAGCAGAACGCCGGCGGCAGGTGGGCCATTGGGGCCCGTTGTGTTGAACGTGTGCAGCGGGACCTTGGTCCATGCCGCGCCCGGCGTGGTCGGAGGCAGAAGCTCGTAAACTCCTCCAAAACCGGCCCCCCCTGTCGCGGTGGTAACGTAGACCTCTCCGCTTTGGCCGACGGCCACGCCGCCCAAGGTCTCTACTCCGTGACCGTTCTCCTGGAATGTGTAGATGGTGCTTAGCGTTTGGCCCCCCGACGCGGCACAGAGGATCAGGACTGCCGGTCCAAGTAGGAGCCGGTGCGATGATCCATTTGATTTTGGCATATTTGGCATTGATAATATAGGCGATTGGAGGGCGACCAAATGGATACTGTCCCGATGGGTTTGAACGATTCCGAAAAAGTGAAGGAGATGGAAATACGACTCGCCAAGATTGAAAAGGAGGGGCGTGTTCGTTTTCTCGTTCAGGTATGGATGGCCCCAGCGGCACTGGCTTTGATCGGCTTCCTGTTTAGCCAACATCTTGAATACCAAAGGGCGGATCTTCAGCAAGTTGAACGAGAAGCAAAACGAGCCGAAGCGATCACAGCGGCAGTTCCCTTACTCACGACTGGACCTGCGCAAAGAGCACTGCTTGAGCAAGCAGTGCTTTCGACTATTGTCGCGGACAAGAATGTTCGAGACAAGATTTCGGTCGTGGTAAACGCTGTTGTTAAGGAAGAACGAGATAAGTTGGTCGCAAACCTGACCAGTTCGAACTTGACGCAGGCAACACAGCAGCTCTCACAGACACAAGAGACGGCGAAGAAGCTTGGCACAGCCCCTCCTCAAGTGCAGTCCTATTACAATGAAAAGTCTTTCTATGTGGTTGTTGAATCGGAGAAAGACGAATCTGTTGCCATTCGGTCAGCCCAGGGGCAGCCGGGCGCAGAAGTTTGGGCGACCACTAACCCGTTCTTTGCAGTTACTTTATCAACCAAGACTTCGTTCAGCGATGCAAAGCTCGCCGGAAACGATCTAGTAGCCAAGGGAAAAGCTAAAGAATACTTTGTCCTATCCGACGATTATATGACTCGCCGCGTATACCCGAAGTAGCGAGATCAGGGCAGCATGGCCGTCTCCCCGCTTTCTCTGGGATTGAATGGCTACCAGATTGAGGCCTGATGTGGCGGCAATATCGTCCTCTATTTCACTTGCGGTTTGGGATATGCTTGGCAGAAATGGATGTCGCCCAGATTCTCGCGGAATTGCGCCAGGAGCGAGACCAGATCGATGAAGCGATTTTGAGCCTGGAACGGCTGGTGCACGGCC
>CAWCJP010000002.1:0-319344 GCA_963795925.1 Bryobacterales bacterium
ATAACCAGATCGCGGCCCGGCCCGGCGCAAAAGAAATCCAGGCTATATTCCTCCGTAATGTCGTTGTTGTTACAGCCCGAAGTGATGTCGTAGAAGGGAGAATGCGGCGCATAACTTGGATACAATCCGAAAACATAGAGGTACACGTTTCCGTTGCCGAGGGGTGCGCATGGTTCGCCGCTGGAACATCCGCCCGTGAAATCTCCAACGTAGAGCATGTAAGCGTTCGCCTGGGCAAAGAAGCCCGCTACTTCGGGCGCCACTTACGAGCAAGTGCTTCCGCAGTTGGCCGGCGGCCAATTTCCGGGTATACCCAGAGCCAATGACGATTTCAAACCCGCCGCTCACATCCAGGCGATTGCCAACACCGCGGCGTTTCATTTTGCGTCGATTGAGCGAGGCGGCTCCAGCCTGTACCCCACGCTCGGGCAGAACGTATCGAACGTCGAGGTCCTGAGAATCGTGATGAGTATCGGTGGCGATGAAGTAGCCCATTTCCTGGAATGGGTAGATTTCGCGGGCAACGGGGGTGCAACCGCCTGTCGCTCCCTTAACGGACCCGACTAACGGGTTGACCTTCCCGAATTTCGATGCAACTCCCAATCCGCTGTTGCAGACGAATCTGATTTTCCCGGTCCCATGCGAGTTCATTAGCCCGGCTCTACCTCGATGCGCGGTGATCCGGCCCACCGCTCAGAACCAGATCAATGCGGTCGCGGCCGCGAATTTCCTCATGAGCGAAGGGCTCTTCATTGGCCAGCCACCGCAATTCATGGACAAGCTGCTAAGTCTGGCGCACGCCGCGGATGCAGCTCAGCGCCAAGTATAAGCCGACAGGACGGGTGACGCCAGCGATAGGTCGACTGACTTTAGGTTCCGATCTTCGCTGGCGCACGGCAGAGGAATGCCGATTAAGCCCAGGATCAACGGCGTCTTGCAAATGCGGCGCCGGGTAATCGCATACCAGAACGCGGGCGACGGGAGTAGGCATGCGCAAAATCCGGAAACTTCTGCTATGGAGGCCATGTGATAGCGGTATGGGACGACGGCTGTCCAAACCCAAAGCCACGTAACAAGGAGCACCAAAGGATTTAGTAGCGCAGATGCAAACCCCTATAGGCCAGACTCTTTGAACGCAAGCACAACGGTCCAGATCCAGGCAACGCAAATGAGGAGGAGCCCAATCAGCATCATAAGATGAGTACAGGTCCTCAAAAGCCCCGACCGCCCCGCCGGGTCCCACTGGATCTGGCCTCCGTCCTGGCCATACGCTGCCATAGCCGACAAAACCACCAATAGAAGGGCTGGCAACAAATTCTTCGATAGAACCTTAAGCAGGCATCTCGAAGAACAGCCGCCGGCCTGGGATTTCCGCCTCACGGCCATGCGTCGCGTTAATCGCGAGCTCCTGTTGCGAGAACTGTTTGACGCCCTGATTTGATGCCCGCGAGCCGAATGGTGCGGTGGCGTCCCGAAATGCGGCCGCGCGCCGCGATACCATGTTCAGGAACGATCGTCAAAACCGAGTCAGGAGATTTTTACAATGGCGGGGGATAACGGAAAGTTCATTTGGTACGAATTAATGACCAGCGACACGAAGGCCGCCGAGACTTTTTATCAAAATGTAATCGGCTGGAAAACGACCGATTCGGGCATGACCGACCGGTCCTATACCATCATCCACGCGGGGGAAACGCCGATCGGCGGCATCCTGGGCACTCCTCCCCAGGCGGCTGGGACGCCGCCGAATTGGAGCGGCTACGTCGGGGTTGATGATGTCGACGGGTACGCCGGGCGCGTGAAGCAGGCGGGCGGCTCGATCATGTACGGTCCAGAGGATATCCCCGGCGTGGGACGCTTTGCGGTGGTCTCCGATCCCGGCGGCGCGATGTTCGAGCTGTTTCGCGGGTCGAGCGATATGCCGCCCGTGACGCCGGCGCCCAATAAGCCAGGCGAGGTCGGATGGCACGAGTTGTATGCGGCTGACGGCGAGAAGGCCTGGGAATTCTATGCGTCGCTCTTCGGGTGGAAAAAGCTGGACGCCATGGATATGGGGCCGATGGGCAAGTACCAACTGTTTGCGACCGAGGAGGAGATGGATGGGGGTATGATGACCAAACCGCCGCAAATCCCGCATCCGTTCTGGCTGTTCTACTTCAATGTGGATGCGGTGGATGCGGCGGGCGAACGGGTGAAGGCGAACGGCGGCAAGATCCTGATGGGTCCGACCGAAGTACCCGGGGGCACTTGGATCTTGCAGTGTTCGGATCCGCAGGACGCGGCCTTCGCGCTGATGTCGGCGAAGCGGTAGAAGGGCGCCGGCTCGCTGCGCTATTGCTGGTGTTGCGACGGGCGCGGGTCATGCATCTCGCCGATCGCGGGCTCGCCTTCGTGGCCGAATAACTCGGGGTGCAGATAACGCCCCTGGTACTCGGCCAGCTTATCCACTTCAAGCGGGATGCGGTGGGCGTTGGCCCACGCGTCTTGCCGGATGCCGGTGACCTGCCAGGAGACCTTGACATTCCCCTTGTCGGTCTTGATGGTGAAAGCGCGGTTGACCACTTCCGACGCGACCCACGCCTGGGCTGGTTGACCGATGACTGTCAACTGATACCGGCAAGTCGCGATTCAGCGCCTCGAACCAGTCGGGCATGGTGACGATGGCGGTACCGCCCGCATCGGTGACGATGTTGCCGTTGTAGATATTCATCATGTCCGGCGATTCGACGAAGGAGTGGTAGAGATATTTGTTCGCCGGATCGGTAAGGTGGTCGATGAGGAAGGAACCGCCCGACTTTGAGAGATTGCCGCCGACTGCGTCGCCTCCTCCGACCCCGAGCGTGGTGGAGCCGCCGCCCTGGGATCTGCCGCCGGGGCCGCCATAATCACCGATACTGGCGGTATCGCGTCCGGACCCCGCCACGCCGCTGCCGCCGGTAGATCCTCCGCCGTTTGAATTTCCGCGGCTGCCCACAACTCCGGCGCCGCCAGTCGAAATCCCCGAAGAGATACCGCCCTCGGCAAAGATGCCATCCCCTGCGGCGGCGTTGTTCTCGACCGAGAAAGCCAGGTTCGTGGCGGAGGTGCTGCTCGTGAAGGCAGCGCGATTCCAGCGGGCCCCTGCGGCTGTGAGGTAGTGCCGCATCGCGGCCGCGGATGATTCCCTATTTCCGGGTCGTGGCGCACGCCGCCGGGACTGCTAAAGCGACATTGTTAATGGCGATTGAGCCTGGATACCCGCCAAAGGTACTCGTGGTAGAGAACACCACAGTGCTGATCTCCGGTATGGAGTCCCCGATCCCAATGAACACCGCGGAATTGTTCGCAAGGTCGTCCATTTCACCCGTTTCCGTGAAGGTGCCCAGAAGATTATTGTCGGCGTCATACGCCGTGATGATCTCGGTGAAGGGCATGGCCACGGGAGAGATCCAGTTGTAGTCCATTTGCGCTCCGACGGCGTAGACCGGCGAGGCGAACGTAACGGAGATGGAACCGGACGGTGTGAATTGGCCGGTTACAACGATCGGGGCGTTCGCAGCAAAGTTTCCGTCCCATGGGTCACCCTGCCGGGCGGTGGCCAGGGTAGACCCGCCAAGGTTGCTCACCGTGGCGTCCAGGCCTCCATTGGAAGTAACGGCCGATGGCGTGTTCACGATTGTGAGAGGCCTTCCGAGCTGCGCCCAGTTGATGGTATCGTTCCCGTCCAGTGCCGCTCGGGATTTGACCACCACGACGCCGGCCTTGGCGGGCGCCCCCGCCACCGCGAGTATCGCCAACGCGAGAATGCCGGCTTGTTTCTTTTGCGTATTCATTCATTTCTCCTTTGGATTGATTTGGGTCGGCCCGAGTGGCTCGACCATCTTCAAGCATTGTGCGGCGCTTTCGGAGGGTTGTCACCACCTACGCAGGTAGTGTCGTGACGCTACCGCAGGATTCCGCTCTGCAGTGCCTTGGCCACAGCCTCGCTGCGCGAGTGGACGTGCAGCTTCTCGTAAATGTGGCGCACATGATAGGAGATGGTGTTCACGCTGACGCCCATCTTCAACGCGGCGGTCTTATAGTTTTCGCCGCGCACCAGCAGATTCAGAATGCGCACCTCATGCGGAGTCAATTGATAATCCGCGCGGCGAGGCGGTTGCACGCGACGGAACAACTCCACCACGCGGCGGGCCACCTCCGGGGACATGGGCGAGCCTCCCGTGGCTGAGTCCAGGATGGCTTCCAGCAGCCGGGCCGCGGGCGTGTTCTTCAGCAAATAGCCATTGGCTCCGGCGCACAGTGCCTCCAGGATGCGTTCGTCGTCGTCATAAACCGTAAGCACCACCAGGGAGACGGCGGGCCAACGGTCATGGATCCGGCGAATGCCCTCGATGCCGTTCATGCCGGGGAGTCCGATGTCGATAAGGGCCACGTGCGGAGGCTCGCCGCCAAATTGCGCGAGCGCGGCTTCCATGGAACCGAAGGATCCCGAGCATTCGAACTCCGGCGTGCCGCCAATGAGCGCGGTCAGGCTGTCGCGAATTTCCGGCTGGTCTTCGACCACCCAGACGCGCGTCACTGCTCGATCGATGGCATTAATATTCCCCGGCACGTAAGCCCTCGGTGCGAAAATAGCATGAAGTGCACGGCATCATCACCACCTGCGCAGGTAGTGTCGTCCCCCCCAAGCGGACCCGACGGGCGGTGCTGGCCTGCTTCTTGTTGTTCACCGCAGGACGTTCGCTGAGGGCGGAGCGCCTGCCGGTGCACACTTACACCGTTGCCGATGGCTTGGCACTCGACGGGGCGATCTTCCAGACAATGCAGGATTCCCGGGGCTTCCTCTGGTTCGTGACCGGCGGCAGCATCAGCCGGTTCGACGGCCAATCGTTCCAGAACCACGGCGCCAATGACGGGCTGCCCTGGGTTACGTGCATGCTTGAAACGCATGCCGGAGAATACTGGCTAGGGACTTTGGATGGAGTGTTTCGATACGATCCAACGGCGCCGGCAGCCGGACGATTCCGGCGATTCCAAATCAGCCAGACGAGTATCGGCAACCGGATCGACACGCTCGCGAGCGATGGCGGCAGCGGGCTATGGCTCGGCACCGAAGACGGCTTGTATCACGCTACGCGCACCCGGAGCGGACTGGATATCAAGCGGGTGCTCCGCCCGGAGTCCCCTCTGCACAGCGAACCGGATGGATACTTTCCAATTAACCACGTGCTGCTTGACAGCCGCGGTGTGCTTTGGGCAACAGGGACCTACTCGGGAGTTTATCGCATACGCGCGGACGGCGGCATCGAACATTACGCGTCGCAAGAGGGTTTGCCGTATCTTAACGGCGGGCCGTTTCTCGAGGATCGCGGGAAGCGGATGTGGCTGGCGACAGCGGTAGGGCTGCTTTCGCTCGATGCCCAACCACAGCCGGGCCGGCGGTTAGTTCTGCGCCAGTTCGAAACGCGCTTCGGTGCTCCGGAGAATGCCGCCAGAGGATTATGCGAGACGCAGGACGGCCACCTTTGGATAGCGACCGAGATGGGGCTGCTGGAATTCGACGGCGACCGTCTGCGCCGCTACACCCGGCGCAACGGTTTGGCGGAGGATAGCATCTGGTCCATTCTTCGGGACCGCGAAGGAAACCTGTGGGCCGGGACCAGCAGTTCGGGCGCGATGAGGATGAGCCGCACCGGGTTCACCACCTTCGACGAGTCCGATGGCAGTGTCGACGCTGCCGTGCGCTCGGTTCAGACGCTTCCCACTGGTGAAGTCATCGTTGTCCCTGGGCCGGCGACCAATCCAAGCTTTCGCATCCAACAATTCACCGGCGGGAAAACACCGTTCCGCCTGATCCGCCCCCGATTTCCGGCGAACATCAAGAAGTTCGGCTGGGGGACGGGTCAGATCCTCCTGCGCGATCATCTGGGGGAAACGTGGATCGCGACTTACAGTGGTCTGGCGCGCTTCCCCCATACGGCCGATATTGCGGGGTTGGATGGGTTGCGGCCAGCCAGGATTTACAACATGCGCGATGGTTTGCGATCCGCCAATATTTATTCCCTTTTCGAAGACTCCCGGGGAGACATCTGGATCGGCTTGTTATTTCCGCCGCAATTCGGCCTGGCGCGCTGGATACGGGCGCAGGACCACATTGAGGACCTGACCGGAACGGCAGGCGCGATGCCCGGCAAGACCAGTGGGGCATATGTCGAGAGCCGCTCCGGTACCCTGTGGATCGGCTGCTGGCCTAATGGTTTGAGCAGGTTCCGCAACGGAAAATTCCAGTCGTTCGGCGCTTCCGACGGGCTTCCAAAAGGCAGCACCGACTCACTCTATATCGACGTCAACGGAACGATTTGGGGCGGCGTGCAGCACGGCGGATTGTTGCGAATAGAGAATCCCGACTCCGCTCGACCGCGTTTCATCACGTTCAGCGAGGCGAATGGTTTGTCCAGTAACGATGTGCTGTGCGTCACCGGAGATGCTGCCGGCAGGATTTATGCGGGGACTTTCAAAGGGGTGAACCGGTTGGATCCTGCATCGGGCGAGCTTCTGCATTTCAATACTTCGGACGGTCTGGCGAGCAACCTGATCGCAACCTGCGCCTGCGACCGCTCTGGAGGGCTCTGGTTCGGCACGCACCATGGCCTTTCGCGGCTTACCAACCCGCCGAGTACATTTCCTACGCCGCCCCAAGTGCGCATCTCGGAAGTTCGGATCGCCGACCAGATGCAGCCCATTTCGGATCTCGGCGAGACGCGGATCGGGTTGCCGGAATTGAGGTCGAGCCAGAACCGCGTATCGATCGCATTTGCCGCCATCAACTTCGCGGGAGCGACCCGCTACCGGTACAAGTTGGAGGGCGCGGAACCGGAGTGGAGCCAGACTGCGAAGCCGCTCGCCACGTACCCTGCTCTGCCGGCCGGCGATTACCGATTCCTGGTGCAAGCTCTGGGCGCCGGACCCGGCCAAGTGTCGCCTGCGGCCAGCTTGACGTTCACCATTTCGAGTCCGCTGTGGAGGCGTTGGTGGTTCATCGGGCTGGAGGCACTGGCGCTGGCCGGCTGTATTTACGCGGCGTATTGGTTCCGCTTGCGGCAGCTTCTGGCGGTGGAGCGCGTGCGGATGCGCATCGCGACGGACTTGCACGACGATATCGGCTCGGCGCTTTCGCAAATCGGCCTTTTGAGCGAAGCAGCGCGGCGTCCGGCGGGCGCGCAGAGCATGCCGGATGCACTGGCGCGGATCGCCGCGGTCTCGCGCGAGACGGCCACTTCGATGGCGGACATTGTCTGGACCATCAACCCGCAGCGCGACTCGCTCGGCGATCTTTCCGTACGCATCCGGCGGTTCGCGAGCGAACTATTCAGCGCGCGCGACATCGACTGCGTCGTAGTCACGCCCGAGCCCGATGAGGAATTGAAACTGGGGATCGACACGCGCCGGCAACTGCTGCTGGTGGCCAAGGAGGCCATGCACAATGTGATTCGGCACGCCCACGGCACGCGGGTGTCGATTGAACTGAAGCACGAAAGCCGTTGGGTGGTATTCCGGATCAGCGACAATGGCGCGGGGTTCGATCCGCAAGCCCGGCCGGAGGGGCATGGGATCGCCAGCATGCGGTCGCGTGCCGAGGGGCTGCGGGGCAAGCTGACAATCGACTCGGGGAACGGGCACGGGACCAGGCTGGAGGTCCGAATTCCGAAGTAAAAAGGTTGATGCCGTAATTCCGAAAATGAGTATACTGATTCGATGCAGTCACTGAACTCACATTGTCGTTTGTTCGTCATCATCGCGCTCGCGGCATTGTCCGGCGTCGCTTCTTCGGTATGGGCTCAAAGTCAGGCTCAATCCTCCCGAGAAGTCTAAGAGCACAGCGTGTTCCAACGACGACAGTGGATTGAAGTTGCCAGCCGGTTTCTGCGCGACTGTATTTGCCGACGGCATCGGGCACGCCCGCCACATGGCGATATTGCCGAGCGGAGCGGTTTACGTCAACACCTGGTCGGGCGATTACTACGGTTCCGACAAGCCGCATGCAGGGGGCTTTTTGGTGGCTCTTCAAGACAAGTCCGGGACTGGGAAGGCGAACGTGATTGAGCGCTTCGGTGAAACGGCTCAGTCCGGGGGGAAGGGTGGAACGGGCATCGGCATCTACAAGGGATCGATTTACGCGGAGATCAATGATCGAATCGTGCGCTATTCCCTGCCGGCGGGCGCGCTTGTTCCGCGTGATCCACCGGAAACCATCGTTTCCGGATTACCTTTGGGTGGCGACCATCCGATGCATCCATTCATCATCAGTGCAGAAGGATCGATGTATGTAGACCTGGGTACCGCGACCAACTCCTGCCAGCCGAAAAACCGTCAGCCCAACATCCCCGGCGCGAACCCGTGTACCGAACTGGAGACTCGTGGCGGCATATGGCGTTACGATGCCAACAAAACGAATCAGACCTTTTCACCAGCCGGCCGCTTCGCCACTGGGATCCGCAATGGCGAAGGCTTTGCCATCGACGCCACGGGGCGCATTTTTGTCACCCAGCATGGGCGGGATCAACTGCATGCGAATTGGCCCGCTCTCTACAAACCCTCCGAAGAAGCCACTCTGCCAGCCGAAGAACTGATGCTCTTGAAGCCCGGAGGAGACTATGGCTGGCCCGAATGCTACTACGATGCCCTGCAGAAAAAATTAGTACTTGCCCCGGAATATGGTGGCGACGGAGGCAAGAAAGTGGGTGTTTGCGCGAGTAAGACGGGTCCTGTGGCAGCTTTTCCGGCGCATTGGGGACCGAACGGGATGGCGCTCTACGACAAGAAACAATTTCCGGCCCGCTATCGCGATGGCGTTTTCATCGCCTTCCACGGTTCATGGGACCGGGCGCCCTACCCGCAAAGCGGGTACAACGTGGTCTTCCAGCCACTCGCCGGTACGCGCGCATCGGGAGGCTGCGAAGTCTTCGCGGACGGTTTCGCCGGGGCGGTAAAAACGCCGGAGGGTGCGACCCATCGTCCTTCAGGCGTTGCCGTGGGACCCGATGGGGCGCTCTATGTGTCCGACGATATTCGCGGACGTATTTACCGAATCGTCTATCAGGGCGGCGCCGGAGGCGACGCGAGAGGCGCCCCTTGTCCGAGTGCCTCGGCTCCGGCCGGTGACATCGTCGAGGCTAAGGCAAATCCGCCCGAGGGAACGAATCCAGACGCGGGTTCGGCTGCGAGCGTCCCCGTTCCCGATGGAGCGACAAGAGAAATGGTTGCCCTTGGAGATCGTATTTACCACGGGAAAGTGGGCGGAGCGGCTTGCGCGGGCTGCCATGGCGTGAACGGTACGGGTTCACCTCTGGGCCCAAGCCTGGCCAGCGGTAAATGGTTGTGGAGCGACGGCAGTCTTGCGGGAATCTTGAAAGCGATTACCGACGGGGTGCCGCAACCCAAACAATATCGCAGCCCGATGCCCCCCATGGGCGGAACACAACTTACCACCCAGCAGGCATCCGCACTTGCCGCGTACGTCTGGAGCATCAGTCATCGGACATCCTCAAATGGCAACTAACGGCGCCAGCTTCATCCACATATCTCGGTCCGTCTGATTCCCATCAGAGATATACGCCGTGCGCGCGGTCAGTGGTGAATGTGCGGATGCTGCCTCCGGAGCAGCCGTAAGGGCGATCAAGGAATTATCTTGAAAGCCAATCCGCCCGATTTAGTACCGCCATAGAAGCTCGTGCCGAAGAGGCTGCCAGCCGGATCGCGAATCACGCCATTCGGGCTACCCTCAGTTCCGGTAAAGGTCCAGAGAACGGTCTCCTGGCCGGCGGGATCCAGCATGTAAATCAGGCCCGGGCCGAAGTTGAATCCGTTTTGGTTGGATGCCGTCCCATAAAGATTGCCGGCGGCATCCCGGATAACGCCGGTCAAGGGCACAGCTCCATCGGTGCAGTTGAGTTGACTACAGAAGTTGTAGAGCACCGTCTCCTGTCCCGTCGGATCGAGTTTGAAGACCACGCCTAAGCCCGATGCGCCACCGCCTTGCGCTGTCCCGTAGAGATTGCCTGCATCGTCGAGGACCAGCCCGGGATTTGGATACGCCCCGTCAGCCGCTCCCGTAAAGCTGTGCAGAATGATGAAGCGGCCCGCCGCATTCAGCTTGTACGCGATGCCGGCGTTTGCAACGCCGCCGTACAAGGTGACCCCGTAGAGGTTGCCGGCGGCATCCCGGTTCGCTCCCGAGGGATAGTTCCCATACAGGTCGCCTCCAAAGCTGTGCAGCACCGTCTCGTGGCCCGTCGCGTCGATCTTGTAGACCACCCCATGGCCGAATCCGCCCGTGGCAGCCGCCCCATACATGTTGCCCGCCGAATCCAGGGCTAAGCCGGCGGAGGGCCCCCCGCCATCGGCTCCGCCCGTGAAGAAATACAGAACCGTCTCCTGACCCGACGGATCGAGCTTGAACACCACACCTTGGCCTGCGGCGCCTCCGCCCGCTGTGCCGTAGAGATTTCCGAAGGCATCGAACGTGACGTTTCCGCTTGGACCGGCGCCGGACACACCGCCCAAGAAATCGTAGAGCACTGTTTCGCGCTCGTTGGCATCCAGCTTGTAGACCGTACCATAACCCGCCGTGCCGCCCTGCGATGTAACTCCGTAGAGTTCTCCGCCGGACATGGTGAGTCCGCCTGACGGGCCCGCGCCATCTGGCGGCGCGGTAGGCGTGAAGCTGGTGAGCACGGTCTCCTGGCCTGCGGGATCGATCTTATAAACCACACCTGGGCTCGGCGATGGCGTGGTTCCATATAGGTTGCCCGCGTCGTCCAGGATCACACCCGATGCGGGAGACGAGCCGCCGGTGCCGTCGAACGCGTAGACAACCGTTTCCTGGCCTTCCGCATCCACTTTATAGACCACGCCTGCGGAGTAGGCGCCGCCGTGCGTGGTTGTGCCGTACAGGTTACCTGCTGCGTCGAGCGTAACGCCGGGAGCGGGATCGCCTCCGTCGGAACCGCCCTTGAAGAAATACAGATTCCGTTCCACTCCCGAGGCGTAGATCTTAAATACGGCGCCGGCGTTCGCCGGATAACCGCCGGTCGAGGTCACGCCGTAGAGGTTGCCAGCGGAGTCGCGGGTCACACCGACGGGCGTTGCGCCGTCGCCGACGCCGAAGTAGTAGACGACCGATTGGTTGCCAGTGGAATCCAGTTTGAAGACGACACCCTGCTTGCCCAGGCCGCCACTGGCGGTAGTCCCGTAGAGATTGCCCGCTTCATCGCGGATCAGGCTGTTGGGACCCGAGCCATCCGCTTCGCCGGTGAAGTTGTAGAGCACTGTTTCGACGCCGCTGGGGTCGAGTTTGTACACCACCCCCACGTTGTTTGCGCCGCCGCGGGACGTGACGCCGTACAGGTTTCCGGCGGGATCGCGGACCAGGCTGGACGAGGGCGTTGAACCGTCGGTGCAGTAGCCTGTTGGACAGAAGGTATATAGCACAGTCTCGAGACCGTTCTGATCCACCTTGTAGACGACTCCGTTATAATAGCCCCCGGTGGTCGCGCCGTACAGGTTGCCCTCGGCATCGAGGATCACACCGGTATAGGGATTCGACCCGCCGGGCGCGTACAGCCCTGCAAAGCTGTAGAGCGCTCTTTCGTGACCGGCCGCGTCGATCTTGTAGACCGTGCCGTAGTTGGATGTGCCTCCATTGACAGTGGTGCCGTAGAAGTTGCCTTTCCCATCGCGGACGACGCCGGCGTTAGGGTTCGCGCCCTTCGTTCCCGGCGGCAGGGTACCGAAGTTATGCAGCACGACTTCCTTAGGCGCTTGTGCGCGACCCGGTACGCTTGCTAGCGCAGCCATGCCACACGCACACCATAAGAAGCGCGCCGAGAGGAATCCCCCTCGTGTCTCCGTTGTCATGAAGCTCCCAGTTGATTCGTCACTTAGGATACCGCCATGCGGAGCGATCTGGCACGCCAAACTGACATAGCAGTACTATAGACGGGTCGATCGAACTTCGCTTGTGCGCCCAACATCCGTTGCGACGTTGCGAAGACCCCAGGATTTACCGGCGATAAGTTTCCCGCGCCCTGATCCACCTTATGGTAGCTCCACATCGAGCGCGTAAATATCCGCATTGCGATGGTCCACCAAGGCAATCGGCACATCGCCGGGCGCCAGTGCGGTGAGTGCAAACGACGTGACATTCCCCTGCAGGAGCTGCCGCGAGGTCACCAGCCGCGCGACTTGACGGTCCGCGAGCCGCATCCGGAATACGGGTTGCTCCCCACCTCCCAATATGTCCTGATAGTAGAGATACTTGCCATCGTGCGACCAGGCGGGGGAACACAGCGATTCGCCGGTTGCCAGCGGCGTCCACCGCCGCGCGTGGAAATCGAACAAGAGGATATGGGTTACCGAAGTGGCGGCGATGTAGCGCGAATCGGGTGACCAGACCGGTTGAGATAGCCCCTCCGATCCCGGGAGGAATTGGGTCTTCCCGCTCTTCCAGTCCATTATGTACAGCCCGGCTTGGCCCCCCACTCCAACAGGCAGCTCGCGCTCGAACACCAGTGAGTTTCCATCCGGAGACCAAGCCGGATCGTCCGCCGTAAAAGGCGCGGAAGTAACGGCCTGCGGAACTCCGGCGCCGGACTCGCTCACCGGTATCACGTACACCTGGGGGTTGACGCCGGGCCGGCTACCGACGAAAGCGATCCGCGTTCCGTCGGGCGACCAGCGGGGATGGAACACCCGCAATGGCGCCGATGTCAGTTGCACCCGGGCGCTGCCGTCCGGCCCGCAGCGCCAAAGGGTGCTATCCGGGAACGCGGTGTAAGTTATCCAACGGCCGTCGTGCGAATGGTCGAGCCACCGCCCGGCTATGCCGGGAAGGTACGGCATAAATTGGCTGCGCCGGGCGTCGTAGCGCACCCATTCCAGGCGTTCCTGTACGGCTGGGAAGAAAACCTGCTTACCATTCGGACTGGGAGCCAGACTCGAGAAATCAAGTGGACTGGAGTATATCTGAACCGGACGCCGGTCGAATCGCGGCAACCAGGGCGGGCTCTCGCGCAAGGCCCAAACGGACGATACCTTGCCGCGGCGGGAGCGGAACAGGTAGTACTTTCCCGATGGGAACCAGCGGCCGCTGCTATCGCTCTCTGGCCATCCCGCGCCGTTTGTCCAGCGCTGCAGTAGAGGATGCAGGCCGGCGCCGTTGGGAGCCACTTCCCACAATACGCCCACCCTCGTATTGCCGCCGATCATACCCAGGCGCAGAACGTCGGGTCCGCCCGCGGGCCCCCAGCGAAGGGAGTCGGGGGAGATTTCATGCGGAGTGTCCAACAGCTTGCGGGAGCCCGTCCCGTCGGCATTGATCATGAATAAGGCCGCTCCACGAGCAAGCACAATTTGCTTTCCGTCCGGGGACCATGCGGCGGCGTGGCCCATCGCGTCGCCAATCCAGCGCCCGGACCCGCCAGCCGTGGGTAACACCCAGAGAGATCTCGCTTTGGGGACTCCGGTGAGGATCAGCAGTTGGGATCCGTCGTGGGAGATATCCTCGATGTCCGGCTGGGTAAGCGTTGGCGTTACAGGTATCGGCAACGGCGTTCCGCCTTTCGCCGAAACCTGGGACAGCCGCCAACCCCCGTTGGACCTCTCGGTAAAGTACACCCGCGAGCCGTCTGTCACCACGCCCGCGCCGGCCTCCACCGAACCCGCTTGGGTAAGCTGCACCACCTGCACCACGCGCGGTGTCCGCGGACGCAGCCAGGACTCGATCACAAGCCCGGCGGCCAGGCTCGCGGCAATCAGCACGCCGGCCACCACCCCAATACGGTTGCGGCGCAGAAACTTGGCCGAGCGATAGCCCACCGTATCCCGGCGCGCAGTGACCGGGCGCCCCTCCAGGTGCCGCTGTATGTCGCGTGCCAGCAGACCGGCCGATGCATAGCGCCGCTCCGGCTCCTTCCGGATGGCCATCAGGATGATGTTGTCCAGGTCGCCCGTCAGTTGCGGGTTCAGCCGCGCGGGCGCCACCGGCTCGGTTTGGCAGACCACGCCGGCAATGGCCCCCGGCGTGTGGCCAGTTACCGGTTGGGCCTTCTTTCCGGTCAGCAACTCATAGAGAATCAGGCCCAGCGAGTAGACATCGGCCGCGGTCGAAACCGGCTCGCCGCGCACCTGCTCAGGCGAGGCGTAATCTGGCGTCATCACCGGCAGGCCGGTCAGAGTGGCGGCTTCGTTCTCCGCACCCGGCTCCAGCAGCTTGGCGATCCCGAAGTCCAACAGCTTGGGTACTCCGTCCTTGGTCACCAGGATGTTGGCGGGCTTCAAGTCGCGGTGTACCACCAAATCGCGATGTGCTAATTCCACGCCTTCGCAGACCTGCAGGAATAGCCGAAACCGCTCTTCGGATCCGAGCGATTGCCGGTCGCACCACTCCGTGATCGGCTCGCCCTCGATGAACTCCATCACCAGGTAGGGCACGCCCTCGGGCGTGGAGCCGCCATCCAGCAGGCGCGCGATGTTGGGATGCGACAAGCGTGCCAGGATCTGGCGTTCCTGCCGGAACCGCCGCAGAGTATCGGGCGACTCGGCCGCCACGCGTACCAGCTTGATGGCTACCTGCTGGTGAAACTCGTCATCGTCGCGCCAGGCGCGGTAGACCGCGCCCATGCCGCCGTGGCCGGCGATGGATTCTATTCTGTAAGGTCCGAGGTGCGCACCGATCAGCCGTCCGTCTGGATCGGACTCTTGCGTTAGCGCCACCGCCGCGGATGCGATCGCCGCATCGGCCGATGCCAGCCCCTCGCCGGAGTAGTCCAGTAACGACGCCACTTCCCGGCGCACATTCTGGTCGGAGCATTCGCGCCGCAGGTAATCCAAGCCGTCTTGCGGCCGCATCTCGGCGGCGCACAGGAACAGCCGCTTCACTTCACCCCACTGTTCGGGAGTCAGTTCAGCCATGCCTTGCCGGCCGTTCCTTGCGCATGAACGATCATATAACGGTTTGAACCTGCGGCTTGCAGGTTAGGACACCCCCGCCAACTGAAACGTCGCCGTGAAGATCGTGTCCGCCGGCGCGCCGGCCGCGTCGTAGCAGTGCACGTACACCGTTGTCGTGGTGGACGTGCTCACCCAGTCATCCGTACTGCAATAATTGCCTGGAGCGTCATAGGCCGTCACGAGGACGGTACTGGATGCCCACGAATCTTCTACGTTCATGGTCCACGTGTAGGATCCCTTGCCGATGCGCTGGGCGAGCATTTCCTCGCCGTCTATGGCGATGCTGAAAGCCGTGCTGACATCGTAAGGATTGTTGTCCTTGTCCTTCTTTGCCCAAATCGCACCGCCGTTGCCCGAACCCACCCCGTAACCAGCGGTATCGTATATCGAATAAACCAGCGAGAATTCCTCGTCGGTCGCCACACCGGCGCCATTGGTGCAATTCACGTACACAATCGTGCCCGCGCTGAGGCTGCCCCAATCCGTCACCTGGCAGTGGGCCGCTGTGATGGCGAAAGCAGTGACGATCACCGTGCCGCCCGGGTGCGTGAGGTAGGGTAAAGTCGCGACATAGTTGCCCGCGCTGGAGCGCACGATCGTATTGGTGCCGTTGGCCGGATTGAACTGATAATCCAGGTCTGGCGTGTAACTGGACGCTGTAGGTTGGTTGGCCCATAAGAATGCGACGGTCGGCGTGGTCGGGTCGCTGTGAGTGCGCGCCTGGTAAAGCGCTGTGAAGCTATGGTCGGCAGGATGGCCGGTTTTGTTGAAACAGAGGACATCTACCTCGACATCGGTATCGTTCGACGAAAACCAGCCTCCCACGCTGCAGAAGTCCGGGCCGGCACCGAAGCCGCTGGCCACGGCGTTGCTGTTGAGCCCGTTGCCGAGACTGGCGAAGATGACGCTGTAGTTACCGATGCTATTCCGAGTGATGCTGACAGCGCCGCCGGACGAATTGAAGCTGTAGGCCGTGTTCGGGGTGGTAGTGCCCGCGGTAGTTGGGTTATTGTTCAAGACGAACCCGACGGCTTGGGCGAAGACTTGCGGACCGCCCAGCAGCACAAGGGCCGCCATCGCCGTAAGGGGGCCTGCGCGCCTGCGCGTCTTTGTTAATGTTTCACGATGTGATCGCTCGGTTAGTTCAGACATTTTATTTTCCTTTTTGAGTTTGGGTGTTTCTTCGAGTGGTTCGAAGATTCTTTCACCATGTAAGGCGGAAAATCGCGGGAGAATTTTCGTCTATCTTCGCGAAATCCTTTACAGCCGGTACGACTCTACTTCTTGCAGAAGCGGGCAGCATGGCGCGACGGCGGCGCGATGCGATCGCGCGCGCCGCCGGCCGGAGCTACCTCAATTTACGGTCTCAACTGGAACACGGTGCCGTCGGCATGACTCCCGCCCAGCGTGGTCGTGCCATACAGGGCGCCACCGTGGCCAATTACCAGGTTGCCCGGAGCGCTCCCGCCCATGCCATTCGCGGGGAACTGGTAAACCACAGCCTCGGTCCACGCCGCGCCGGGCTCCGACGGAGGCGTGAGAGAGAACACGGCGCCGCTCCCAATATACGAAGAGCCGTAGATCGTTCCGCCGGCGTCGATCACGATCCCGACGGGAAACGCCCCGGGGCCCATGTCGAAGCTGTAGAGCACCGCTGCCGTCCAATCGCCGCCCGGATCCGTTGGCGGAGCCAGGGAGTAGATTGTGCCACAGCCGTCAGCGGCACAATTGGCGCCTGTACCGGTTCCTCCCGTGCGGCTGGAGCCATAGAGAACGCCGCCACTGCCGACGCGCAGGGACGTCGGATGATACGGGCCGCTTCCTCCCGCGAACGTGTGAATCGCGTTAAAGGTCCACGCTCCGCCGGCTGATTGGGGAGGGGTCAAGGAATACGCGATTCCATCCACCTGGCCTGGGGCGCCATTGTTAATGCCATACAGGACGCCGCCCTCGCCGACCGCCAAACCCGCCCAATTGGCGCCGTATGCGGGGGAAAAGTTGTAAAGGACATTCTCGGTCCAGGCGCCGCCACCGGATGCCGGAGGCGTCAGCGAATAGACCGCGCCGGCCCCGTTGGCGAAACCGCCCATCCCCAGGCCGTAGAGAATCCCGTCATTGACGACCAGTGCCGCGGCACCGGCGCCATTGGGATAGCCCGTGAAGGCGTAAAGGGGGGTGTAGACCCAGGCGCGGCCGGGGGCCGTCGGCGGAGCCAGCGAGTACACTTCGCCGAAACCATACCTGCCTCCATAATCGTTGGTTCCGTAGAGTACTCCGTCGCCCACCGCCAATGCGGTCAGTTCGCCGACGAAGTCGTTGCCGGTGTAGCTGTAGAGCACCTCTTCGGTCCAGGCGCCACCAGCGGAGGCCGGCGGTGTTAACGAGTAGACCGATCCGCTTCCGGCGCTGCCGCCGCTGCCCGAAGTGCCGTACAGCACGCCGTTGCTACCGGCCACCAGCGCTTGCGGTCCGCCTCCGTTGGCCGCGAATGGGAAGTTGTAAATCGTTCTCAAAGCTGGCGCGCTCTGCTGCGCGAAGAGCACGGCAACTGCCCCCAGGCTCAGGATGCCCGCGCGCAGCGATGCGCGCTGGATACGTCCGTATTTACTAATTCGTTTGTAGTTCATGTGAATCTTAGCCTTTCCGGTTTGGCTGCTCAGGCCATCCCATACCCGTAATGCGTAAACCAACGGGAGAATTCGCGATTCGCCCAAAATTGTTTTTGAACGTGGGGCGGCTGGCCCGGAAATGCGGTATAAGGAGGAAAAGGAGGATTCCGAAGTGTCTCTACGCGCGGTGTACCTTACCGTTCCGGTTTACCTCGCTCTGCAAACTGCAATTTTGGCGCAAACGCCCGCCCCGCCGCCCAATGGGCGCGCCTTTGTCAGATCGTTGCCGCAGCCGCCGGTTCCGGACGATCCGCTGGAACTGGTCACCGGCGCAGCGCAGCCCCTGGAGAACGCCGAGCAGCGGCAGACTGCCGTGAATCTGCTGGCCACCGCGCAGGACCTCTCCAACGTGCGGGCGCAGCCGTACGATTTGAAGACCACTTTCACGGTTCCCGGCTCCGGCGGCGCGTGGAGCCTTGAAGACACCTGCCCCTCGAGAAATGTCTATCGCTGGACGGCGCAAGGCCCCGGCTACTCCGCGGTCAATCTGTATGCCAACAAGATGCTTTACAGCAATCAGCCCGCTGGCGCCGTTCCAATGCGGTTGGCGCAGGTGCGCGCGGCGATATTCTTTATGCACGGGCAGATTGGCCCCAAGGCTTCCATCCGCACGTTCAACGGAGTTCTGAATGGCGCGGATGTCAGTTGCATTCTGCTCTTGCGCGGCATACACGCCCGGATGGAAGCGGGCCCGCGGCGTTGGGAGGAGCAGGAGTATTGCGTCGATCCGAAATCCAGTTTGCTGATGACTTATTCCCCGGCGCCGGGTGTATACATTCTCTATGATTACTCCGAGGCGCTGCATTTTCACAGTAAGATCATTCCCGGCAAATTCACAATCACGCAAGGCGGACAGAACATAGTACAGGCGCGGGTGGAGAGCATCACGGATACCACGGGCCTTCCGCCCTCCCTCTTCGAACCAGCCGGCCTGAACCAGGTGGGTGTGGGTCCGCTGATGACGCCTCCGTGGCACGTGCGCAGCACACGGCATGGCAACACCAGCGGCGTGGTAGCCTTGCACGGCATGCTCTCGCCCCAAGGTGTGCTGAGCGACACGGAAATACTGGCGAGCAGCGACGCCGGCCTGAATCCATCTGCGGTCGATATGGCCACCGAATGGCAGAACTGGCGGGCGGGCGACGAGGATGAACCGGGCGGTACCCCGCAATCTCACGAAGTATTCTTCATGGTGGAGTTCATCACCCGCTGAAGGCTCGTCACCTTCACCTTCTGAAATTCAGCTTTCCTGCGGAAACGGTGAACTCCGGCTGCGTCAGCACGAACGCGCTTTGCGTTTCGGCCACCATCCCCTTGCGTCATGGCGTGGCCCGATCCTGCCACGGGCCCGAACCGCCGCTCGAGAACGTCCCCTCTCCGTTGCCGAAGAAGGTCACCACTTCGTTGCCTACCAGAGCCGCCAGGTCCAGATGGGTGGGTCCGCCGAAACTGCCGCCCACCAGGCTGTAGAGTGAGAACGCGCCCGAGATTGGCAGAACCCCGAAGGGCCCGAATGTTCCGTCGCCGTTATAGTTCCACCCGTCACGCCGCCCGGATTTCTCTCCTGCGCCCGGCGCGGGGAGTTTCAGGGCTAGCGAGCCTGCTGTGGTTTCGATAGCACTCACTTTTGAAGTCTGAGCGACATTGCCTTGAAATCAAAGGTCATTTTGTGTGCCTGCTGCAAGAGGTCTATGCCGAGATTTCCGTGGAAGAATTTGCTGGTTTCAATAGTGGGTGTCAATAGGACTCTCGCAGGGCTAAGGACTACCGGAAATCCCCCGACGCTGAAATGCAGCGGCGATAGAACAGCGGCATCCATGTTTTTGACGCCGCCCACCCCCTCCACCTTGTATGATTCCGTCTTTGGCGATGTGCGGATGAGTTCGGGAAACGCCGCCGCAAAAGGCGGGTAAAGATCGGTGTTTGTCGCGCCCGTATCTAATGTGAGCGCGAGGCGGCGATCTTGGAATTGAATCTGCACGACCGGATGGTGTCCGTCGAAGCAGAGATCTGCATGAGGCATAAACCTGTTCGATGACTTTGACCCGATCTCAAATTTCCTATCCGGTCCCCAGACAAACCTCTGCAAAGCCAACAGCACGGGTATTCCGATTAGTCCGCGCGAGCCCGGCGGCGATTGGCTAAACGGCGGCTGGTCGTCGGAAAACACCAGGAAAGCAACATTCCTAAGCCGGATTGAACCAATCGAAAGCTCGTCCGCGACGGCTACCCGGGAATCGGTCTGACCGCCGGCCAAGCCGCCTACGTTGATGGGAACCGCCAGGATCCGCATTCCGAAGCGTTTGGCTTCCGATTCGCTCAAAACCGATAAGTCCGCGCCGGTATCAAACCAATACGTTGCCTGATTACCATTGATCAAAATCGGCAGTCCTGCGTCCTGGAGTTCCAGTGTAGTAAAACTTCTGCTCACGACTTTTTGATCGGGGAACTCGTTGAGGGCAGCGAGCAGTGGACGGTCGTCTCGGACGTCGGAGTCTCCGGGGCTGAGCGCTAGGAGGGCATTGACTTGGGCCAGCGCTTCCCGGTATTTTCCCTGCCGCAGATAAGCAGAAGCTAGAAGCCTATGCGCCTCAATCGCGTCCCCGGACTGTCTAGGGGACTTAATTACAGGGGCCAGTTTCTTCTCACATCGGTGTAGATCATTGAATGCACACGCTACAGCACCTTGATAAAAAACGGGAGCGGCGCCTCTTGATACGGAATCGCGAAGTTCGAACCATTGATGGGCGTCGTACAGGGATTTTAGATCTGGCCTGTCATTATCAGCAGCAATACACATCTGGGTTGGAGCGAGGGACACAAGGCACGCAACAAGGATGCGCATAGCGCGAATTTAGCAACTCTTTTGCCGAGGAGCAAATCGATATCACCAGCCTGCGCTTCTCCAGCAGCCGGAAAACGGGAGCCCGCTATGCTCCCAGGCGTCACCCTTCAGGCGCCAAACCGCGCCCCGATGACCGGATCGGCGCGTCCAGCACCTCCTGCGCGGCGGCTTTCACCGCCAGGTCGATGTCGCGTGCGTGCATGCGATCAGCCGCCAGCAGGGAATCGACTTCCTCGCGCAAATCCGGATTGTCCCGGCAAGCGCTGTCGAGAAAGCGGCGTTGTTCGCCGGCAGGCAAATCGGCCGCTGCCAAAAATATCTCCCGAACCTTTTCCCAGTTATCCGGCACGCGGGTCCAAATTGGTAATGCGTAAACCGGCTACGGCAGATCCATATCCAGTGCGTAAAGGTCCGCATTGCTGCGAATCACCGAGGCGATAGGCGCATTGCCGGGCGCTAAACCGCAAAGTATGTACCCGGTTACATTCGATTGCAGCAATTGCCGCGCACTCGCCATCCGCTCGATTTTCCCGTCGCTGATTCGCACGCGGGAAACAGGCTGGTCGGCGCTCAAAAACGCATCCTGATAGTAGACGTATTTGCCGTCGCGGGACCAAAAGGGTGGACCCAGCCCCACTCCCGTCGCGAGCGGCGTCCACTGCCTGGTGCGAAAGTCAAACAGGCGGATTTGCGATCCCGCTTCGTTCGTAGCGGCGATAAAGCGGGGATCGGGCGACCAGGCCGCCCGCGAAAGCGCCATCGACCCCGCCAGCAATTCGGCCTTACGAGTTCTTAGGGCCAGGATGTACAACGAAGAAGGCTGCGGCCGGCCGCGGGCGAAAACAAGCGAGTTCCCGTCGGGAGACCAACTCGGTTCACCGTCGAAGGGATTGTTGCTGATGGCCTCCGGGACCTTGTCGCCAGTGCCGTTCGCATCGATCACATACATTTTCACAGGTCCGTCGTTCCAGGTCCCGCAGAAGACGATCCGTCTTCCGTCGGGTGACCAGCGCGGCTTACCCGCCCGCATTGGTGCGGTGGTCAAGGGCGCCCGTTCGGTTCCGTCGGGCCGGCTTCGCCAGAGGGTGCCCCCGGCAGCCATCGTGTAGGCCACCCAGCGATCGTCGGGCGAATAATCGATCCACCGGCCGGCCACGCCGGAAAGAAACGTGATGAATTGTCCTCGCCTGGCGTCGTAGCGCACCAATTCCCTGCGTTCCTGCGCGCCGCCGAAGAAGACGCGTTTGCCGTCCACGCCCGGAGCCAGTGACCCTAATTCAAGCGCCGTGGAGTAGATCTGAACGGGACGATGGCCGATTACCGGCAGCCACCGGTTCTCGCGCATGGCCCAGAGGCTTGCCGCACCGGTCGGGCCGCGCAGAAACAAGTAGTACTTTCCCGACGGAATCCAGCTTCCCCCGTAATCGTTGACCGATCCCGCGCCGGTTCCCGTTCCCTGCAACAAACGATGTAGCCCGGCGCCGTTCGCGGCTACCTGCCACAACGCGCCCTGCCAGGTTTCGCCGTTATGGATACATAGGCGTAGAACGTCCGGCCCGGTTCCCGGCGCCCAGCGTACAGCGTCTGCGATTTCGCCCCGAGTGTCCACGAGCTTACGGAAACCCGTACCGTCGATGTTGACCCGGAACAAGGCGGTGCCGTTGGAAAAGACGATGCTCCTTCCATCCCGGGACCACGTGCCGGCGCCGCCCGTCACATCGCCAATCCGGCGAGGAACTCCTCCCGTCACTGGGATGATCCATAGAGGCCTGTTGGCTCCTTCTCCCGGGTCGCCCGACGCCAGCAGGCTGGAACGGTCGGGCGAGATATCCAATATGTCTATCTGGAGGAGCGATGGCTTCACCGGTATCGGCAGCGGTGTGCCGCCTTTCACCGAAACTCGGGCCAACGACCACACTCCGCCCGTCCGCTCGGTGAAATAGATTCGCGAGCCGTCGGTCGCAATCCCCGAGGCAGATTCAACGCGGCCCGTTTGCGTCAGCTGCAACACCTGCGACACGCGGAGTGGCCGCTCGAACGCTCCCCGCCAGTACTCGAGCGCGAGTCCGCCGGCGAGGGTGACGGCGATGAGCCCGCCTGCCACCACCATAGAGCGGTTACGCCGGATAAATTTCACCGACCGGTAGGCGGGCGTATCCGGCCGCGCCGTCACCGGGCGCGCTTCCATGTGCCGCTGGATATCGCGGGCCAGGAGGCCGGCCGACGCATAGCGCCGCGCCGGCTCTTTTCGGATCGCCATGCGGATGATGTGGTCCATGTCGCCCGCCAGCGCCGGGTTGATACGCGCCGGCGCGGTGGGTTCCGTCTGGCAGACCACGCTGGCAATAGCGGCCGGCGTGTAGCTTTTCATCGGCTGGGCCTTCCTCCCGGTCAGCAGCTCATAAAGGATGAGGCCCAGCGAGTAGACATCGGCCGCTGTGGAAGCCGGGTCGCCGCGCACCCGCTCCGGCGACGCATATTCGGGAGTCAGCGCCAGGCCGGTCACCGTGGCGGCTTCGTGCTCCGCGCTTTGATCCAGCAGTTTGGCAATTCCGAAATCTAACAGTTTGGGCGTGCCGTCTTTCGTTACCAGAATGTTAGCGGGCTTCAAGTCGCGGTGTACCACCATGTCGCGGTGCGCGGATTCCACCCCGTCGCAGACCCGGACAAAGAGCCGCAACCGGTCTTCGACGCTGAGCGACCGGCGGTCGCACCACGCCGTGATGGGCTCGCCCTCGATGAATTCCATTACCAGATAGGGCACGCCCTCGGGCGTGGAGCCGCCATCCAGCAGGCGCGCAATATTCGGGTGCGACAATCGCGCCAGAATCTGCCGTTCCTGCCGGAAACGCCGCAGCGTGTCGGGCGACTCGGCCGCCGCGCGCACCAGTTTGATGGCCACCTGCTGGTGAAACTCGGCATCGTCGCGCGACGCCCTGTAGACCGCGCCCATGCCGCCATGGCCGGCGATAGCCTCTACTCTGTAAGGTCCGAGGCGCATGCCGATCAACCGCTCGTCGGGATCGGTCTCCTGCGACACCGCCTCCGCCGCCGATGCAATGGCTGCGTCGGCCGACGGCAATCCCGCGGCGGAGTAATTCAGCAAGGAAGCCACCTCCCGCTGCACATCCGGGTCGGTGCACTGGTTGAGGTAGTCCGCACGCTCCTCCGGCCGCGACTCCACCGCGCCTTCGAAGAGCCGTTTGACTTCGGCCCACTGTTCCGGACTCAGTTCGGACATGCGGTATTCCCGGCTGGCTTGCTCTGCGACCCTATGGCGCCGACTGCGAACCCGGCGCCGGCTGGTCCATTTCGCGTTGCATCCAGGCTTCGGCCAGCCGGAGTTGGCGCCGCACGGCTTTGATTTCCAAATTCATCACCACGCTCGATTCCTCCGCCGTCAGTCCGCCGAAATAGCGCATCTCCACCAATCGCGCAAGCTGCGGATCTTTCACGGCCAACGCTGCCAGCGCGTCGTCTAGCGCGATCAGGATGGAGGGTCGTTCCACACAACCGTCGCGTTCTTCGTCAATCGCGAACTTCTCGCGCCCTCCACCACGCTTGGCGGCGTTCCGTCCGCGGGCGTGGTCGATGAGGATCTTGCGCATGGCGTGCGCGGCGATGGCCAGAAAATGTGCCCGGTCACGATAACCAGCGCTGCTCTTGGCCTACCATCCGCACGTATACTTCATGCACCAAAGCGGTCGGTTGTAGGGTATGTCCCGGACGCTCACGCCTGAGTTGCCCTTCTGCGATCCGGCGCAACTCCTCGTAGACCAGGGGAACTAAACGCTCGAGTGCGCCTTGATCGCCGCCGTCCAGTTCCCGCAATAAAAGAGTGACCGTTCGTGCATCAGGCATCCGCTGTACCGGGCTGCACCAGTCTAGCAGGTCGCGAGCAACCAAAATTTGCTGGAAAACCCGTAACGATTTTACGCCTTACCTGGTGAACGGATCTCAATTCGCTCATACCAAAACAACACAGGAGATCACGTATGACAAAGAAGACACGATGGTATGGATCGCGGCCGGCATCGCGGCGGCCCTGAGTTCCCCGGCCTGGGCAGCAGGTACTGGCCTCTATCAAATGCATGCCGACGGAACAGTCTGGCAATACCAGGCGGGAGAGCCGTGCAAAGCCGGTGTATGCGCCGGCTGGCTACAGATTCGCGGTGCAGGAAATACGTATTCAATCGCAGCCGGCGGCGGGAATAGCTTGCTTGCTTTAATGGATAACAACTCGAATTACTTCGTGTACAACGGTCAACCGTGTGTGGGCGACTATTGTCCTGGCTGGAGCCAGATCGGCGCATACACATATTCCGGATGGGCCTGCCCCGGATTTACCTTTTCATACGGGCTCTCTGCGTACCAAAGCACCGTGCTCTCCTTTTCCGATGGGTTGCGAATGAATACACTGGCGGACCGTTCAGTCTCAATTCCACTTGTCCTTGGACATTGATCGACTTCAACTATCTTGACGGAGCGAATGCCACTGTGGGTGGGGCGGGTATCTTTGAGATGCACTGGGACGGCTCGATCTGGGTATACAACGGGAACCCCTGCACTGACAATAACTATGACCTCAACTGCCCCGGCTGGGTGCAATTGGACGGAAACGCAAATTCCCGCACCTGGCCATTGGGGAAACTTCCTTGTATCAGATGTGGCAGGGTGGCGCGATTTGGAAATATACGGGGCCGCCGTGCAATCCGACAACTTGTCCCGGCTGGGTGCAGATCGGCAACAATCCTAACACCTCTCAAATTGCTGCCAACGGCAACAACATGTATCAGACGCAAACGGATGGCTCAATCTGGCAATTCACCGGGCAAACTTGCAATGCGGGCGCTTGCAATGGCTGGGTGAAGCTCGATAACAACCCGAACCTGGCCTATATTGTGGCCGGCCCAGGCACTGTTTTTGAGGTTCACAAAACTGGCTCAATTTGGGAATATACCGGGACGCCTTGCAATAGCAATGGAGTCTGCTCCGGCTGGGTGGAACTGGATGACAACCCGAACACCAATTTAGTGGTGGGCGGTTTCTAGGCGCGCCTATCGCTGCCATCTGCGATATGATGCGTTCAGTGTTTCGCTACCGCGAGATCCGGCCGTCTCCTCGCCTGAGCCACTTCGTCAGCAGCTTCTGGCTGTTGGAAGATGACGGTACCTCCGCTGTTCCGCAACGTATCGTGCCCGACGGCCATGCGGAGTTGATCCTCAACTGGGGCGAGCCTTTCCAGCATTTAGTTAATGGTACATGGCATCCTCAACCGCGGCTCTTTTTCGCGGGCCAAATCGATGGCCCGCTGATGTTGAAGCCGGGCGGCCAAACGAAGATGCTCGGCATCGGATTCCATCCTCACGGCGCATCGTGCCTATTCCAGCATCCCATGCAGGAACTGGCCGGGAGCTTCACACCGCTGGAGGATCTTTCCCCTGCCCTTTCACGCCGGGTTGACGAGGCCCTGCAGAGCCACGATCCCGTCGCCGCGATGGAGATGGCGCTCTGGTCCGCTCAAGAATGCGCCCGGAGCGATCATGCGCTGGTGGGAGAAGCCGTCCGTCTTATCACCGCAACAAATGGCGGCGCGGACCTGGCGCGCCTCGCCCGTCACCTTGGACTGAGCCTGCGCCAACTGGAGCGCCGCTTCCTTGCCGTGGTCGGCCTCCCGCCGAAGCGGTTTTCACGGATTCATCGCTTCAGCCATGTCTTTCGCGCGCTGGAGCACCATCCCGGCGACTGGGTGGCGACCGCCGTCGCCTGCGGATATTATGACCAGGCTCATCTGATTCGTGACTGCAAGGCGCTTTCCGGACAGACGCCCGCGACATTGCTGGCAGACGATGCCGATCTGGCCCGTCACTTCTACCAGCGGTTCAGATTGTCGCATTCGTCCAATACATCCCGGCGTCATTCGCGCTAAATTGGTCCCTGCAACGGGAGAGAGACGATATGGATTTAAAGCACGCGGCGCTTGTGTTGGGGGCCTTGGTCATGGCAACGGCTCAATCGCCTTCACAAGCGATTATCACCAATCTGGATAGCGCGAATTGGACGCACGAGAAGGGCGCGGCTCCGGATTCCGAAGGCGCCGTGCTGCGTACCGATCCAACCACGGGAGGCATGGATCTGCTTGTGCGTTTCCCCGGCGGTCATGTGATCGCGCCACACTGGCATGAATCGAACGAGCGTGTCTTTGTGGCGGAGGGGCAGACTCACCCTGCGCCTGGATGCAGGTGACAAAGTGATCAAGTCCGGCGGCTTCGCCTTTCTGCCGGCGCGGGAAGTCCAGCGCTTGTCTTGCAGTTCCCAGACTCGCTGCACTTTCTATCTCTCCTGGGACGGCAAACCCGAATCGCACGCCGCGAAATAGGGGCAATTTGTCATCGCCCAAGCGCTGGAGTTAGGGCGGGCCTCGATGGATCGTGACCCGCCCCTTTGGTTTAATGAGCGGATCAAGGTTTCGGCGCGGGAGGGACGAAGTTTTCCAGCGACCAGAGTTCGTACACGGTATCATACTCGCCGGCGGCGACTATGACCTTGCGCCCGTCCGGGCTGATCTCCAAGGTGCCGTCCGGGGTGTTGGTGGGAAAATCGCCCAGATCGCTCCGGTTGGCCGCCGGCCGTCGCGACGCGGAACAGGCTTTGTTTTCCCGCGGAATCGACGCCATGGTAGAGGACCCAGTTGCCTTCGGGCGTGAGACTGAAGTGGCCCGCGTGGAAGTCCGAGGAAACCAGCGGCTTCCAATCGCCGCCTGACGTGGGACGTATCTTGAGGCTTGCGGTGCTGTCCACCGATGAGCCAGCGCTCGTCCTGCGACACCCATCCCCAAGCTCCTGGCGGGCATTCGCTCCAGTATCGTCTCCCGCCCGCGTCGCGATTTCCCATCGCAGCAATTCCCCTTCCTCGTCGCCGAATTTGCTCCTGATCATGTAAAGAGCCCGGTCGTCGCGGCTGGCGGTGGAGACCAAACGAGCGGCGATCCGACAAGGGTATGGAGGCGCTCGATTTGGCCGGAGTCGACCGCAATCGAAAAAATGTCCGTTTTTTCCACTCCGTTTTCGGTGCAGAAAAGCTTCGGCTGTTGAGCCGCCCAGGTGCAATGGTGTAGCCGAGCGCGTGATAGATCTCGCGATCCTCTCCGGCAGAGAGGTTGTGCAAACGGATGGACCTCGCCCCCGGTCTGTCCCACATCTTCGTTGCTCGGCGACATAGACGATTTGATTGCTGTCGCCAGACCATTGGGGCTCAGGGGTTGAGTCGTGTTGCCAAGGGGGAGATCCAGGCGTTTCCAAACGCCCGGGCGGCTATTCGCATCCAGGGACGCGAGATAAACAGCCCACGCGCCGCCAGGCTTTACCGAATTGTAAACCAGCGCCCCGGCGGCTGTCGTGGCGCCTTCTTCGAAATCGCCAAACCTGACAAAAACCGGCGCGCCGGCCGATTTGCCGTCCCTCATTGGCAGGAGGTGAAGCGCGCCCTTCCCTGTGCGCTCACTGGCAATGGCCAGATAGCGTCCGTCGGCGGTCCAATCGAGGAGCTTGAGCGAGGGTAGCATGCTAGTCCGTTTAGCCGCTCCTCGTAGACCAGTTGCGGCTCTCCACCTTCGGCGGGCAGGACGAAGATCTGCGAGACCGGATCCGCGTCAGAGGCCGGCTGCACTTGATATGCCACGAAACGGCCATCCGGAGAGAACTTGGCCGCCGTCACTTTTCCGGCTTTCAGACTCAGCAATTCGCGGGTTTGGCCGTCGGCAACGGAGATCCTCAACAGACGGCTCGTACCGTCCTTGAGACTGGGCGCACAGCAGATAGCGATTATCCCAGGACCAGTTGGGCCAGCAATCGGGCTGGCATCCAGCTTGGCGATCTCGCGGTAACCCGTGCCATCGGTGTTGACGACCGCAAAAGTTTGCGGCTGGCCAGGCTTCGAGTGGAAGCGAAGGAAGACCATCGAAAAATCCCTGGATGGAGACCAACCTGGCAGGTTCATCGGGCTTCGCCTTGAATATGACCCGTTTGCTATTGCCGGCGAGGTCGCCGTAAATCAGTTCCCCGGTCGTCTGTATTCAATAGACCACGCGGTGGCCGTCGGTATCGCCTGGGCCGAACATTCGGCCGGTCATCTCGATCTTGCGCTGCGTCATGGTCGCGGGCGCGGCCGGCATGTCCATCCTGCCTCAAGCGCCGCCAGCCGCGCCCTTGCCTGCGCGGCCGGCTCGCGCTGATCGCCAAAATCGCGCACCACCTGTTCATAAAGCTTTACGGCTTTATCCTGGCCCAGCTTCTCGTAACATCGGCCTTCCTGCACCAGCGCTTTGGCCGCGAGCGCGCGGTCCGATGCAAATTCCTTGGCGACGCGCTGGTAAAGCTTGATGGCTTCTTCCAGGTTTCCCGCGGCGCGCTCCTCGGTGACGGCTTTCTGAAACAACTCGGCTCCGGTTTCGGCGGCCAGCGCGGCTGTTCCGAACATCAGGCCTGCAATCAAGATTGTCAGCTTCATGTGATATCTCCTTCGCGATCCCAGAGTGCGCTTTCCGCCCGCAAGAGTCGTCACGGCTATCCGCGCCCGGTGCAAAGAAAATGCAAAATCAATGTCATGAAATTATGGAGTGAACTTGTATCCGACGCCGTGTACCGTCTTGATGTGCTCCGGCTGCGGCGCATCCCGCTCCAGCTTGGCGCGCAGCCCGGCCACGTGGTTATCCACCGTGCGGCTGGAGGGATAAGACTCGTAGCCCCACACCTCGTTCAACAGATCGTCGCGCGTCACCACCTGGCCCGCGCGCGAGGCCAGATAACGCAGGATGGCGAATTCCTTGCGCGTCATCTCCACCGGTTCTCCGTTGCGGCGCGCTTCGTAACTGCGGAAGTCGATCTCCGCGCTCGCCGAAGCGTAGCTCGTCCGGCAGATCGGGAGCGCCATCCGGTCCCGGCTGGCTGCGCCGCAACAGCGCACGCACGCGGGCCATCAGTTCACGCACGGAAAATGGTTTGGTGACGTAATCGTCCGCGCCCAGATCCAGGCCCAGCACGCGATCCGGCTCCTCGCTGCGCGCGGTCAGCATCAGAATGGGGGTTTGGATCCCTTCCCCGCGCAGCTTGCGGCAGAGCTCGAATCCGCTCATGCGGGGAAGCATCAGATCGAGCAGGATCAGGTCGGGTTTGCGCTCCTGCTGCAGGCGATAGCCGGTTTCGCCGTCCGTAGCGGTGATCACTTCATAGCCTTCGAAGCGCAGATTGTCGGCAAAGGCCGCGCAGAATGGCCGGGTCGTCCTCAATGGCCAGAACGTTGATCATACGCGGCGCCCCTCCGGGAAGCGCGACGGGAATAAAGATGCAAAAGGTGCTGCCGGCTCCCGGCGCGCTTTCCACTTCCACACGCCCGCCGTGGGCCTTGGCGATATGCGCCACCAGCGTCAGCCCCAAGCCCGTTCCCGCAATCAAACGGCTCTCGTGCGAAGGCGCGCGATAGAATTTCTCGAAAACATGCTTCTGCTCATCGGGCGCCATTCCCAGCCCGTGGTCCACGACCTCGATAACCGCGTCTCCATTGCGCGCGCCCAGGCGCAGATCGATCTCGCGGGCTTCGCCGGAGTATTTCATGGCATTGGTAAGAAGGTTCAGGATGGCCTGCTGAATGGCGTCGGGGTCGGCCTGCACGCTCGGGCATTTCCTCCTGCGACGGAAAGGTGCAGTTGGAATCCCTGCTGGGCGAGCGGGAATTGCATGGCGCGCGCGGCCGATCCGGCCACGTCTTCGAGACGCGTTGGCCGCAGGCGGTAGATCTTCTTGCCTTGTTCGATCTTCGAAAAATCGAGCACATTATCGACCAGCCGGGCTAGGCGCTCGCTCTCATTGACGATGGTTTCCAGATATTCGGATTTGGTGCGCTCGTCGCGGGTCCGGCCCATGGCGAGCGTCTCGGCGAACATGCGGATGGCCGTCAAAGGGGTCTTCAGCTCGTGCGAGACGCTGGCCACGAACTGGGAGCGCACCTCGTTCATGCGAACGTCGCGGTTGACATCGCGCAAGAGCAGATAGCCGCCGAACACGGCGATGCCCAGCACCAGCGCCAGCCCCGCGATCCAGATGCCGATCGGCAATCCGGAGCGTATGCTTTCCGGGAACCGGTTATCGGACCATTCCACATGCAGACCCGGGAACTCGTCGCCTAAGGCGTCACCCGGCGGCCACGCGCGTGCGCAGCTTCACGCCGGGAGGGGCAACCTTGGTGGACGATACGGCCAGCAACAATCCCGGCAGCGGCGGCTGCGGAGCGGTGAGGGTAACCAGCCAGGGCTCGTTGCCGTAGGGAACCCAGGCCGATCCGGCCGCCCGATTCAATCCGCGCGCGCACGCGCGCGAAATCCTTGGCCAGCGCCGCGGCTTGCTCCATTTCTGCGATCCGTTCGGAAATTTTCGGTCCGGCGCCGACGGAGCGGAGCGAATCATATAGAGTTCGGGCAGAGTTAGCCGCCCTGCGCCATTTATTTCCTGGCGGAGGAAGCGCGGCAGCGCGGATCGCGCCCGGCCGCCAGCAGGCGCTCAGCGGCGTAGAAACGGTAACCGACTCCTTGTTCGTCCCTGGCATCCGGCGGAGCGTTCAACAAAGTCTGGTATAGCTTGGACGGCTTCCTCGGGTTTGCCGGCCTTGGAGAGCGCCCGCGCCAGCAACAGACGAGCCTCCGCGCTTTCCGTGGGGCTGCCGGCGGAGGCCAGCGCCAAACGATAGGCCGCCGCTGCGCCCGCATAGTCTTTCCTGACGAACTCCTGGCGCCTCGCCTTCCTGACGATGCCTGGCAAATGCCGCGGAATCCTTCGCGGCCGAGGTCGCAAACCTCCCAAGGCAAGACCAGGCGGTCACCTTCCAGCCTCGCGGTAAAGATCACCGCCGGGTTGTCGGAATCTTGCGACCGGTTCACGTTGCGAGCGGATCAGCCGGTTGATCTCCTGCAGCTTGATGGCTTCCAGGCGTGCATCCAGCTCCCGCCGCAACTGGTCGACCGCAATGCGCCGCTGGTCGGCGGCCCGTTTGGCGGCGAGTTCCCGATCCTGGTACAGGATCCGGCTAGCCAATCCCACCAGCACCGCCGCTGGTATCAAGAATGGCGGCGAGGAATAGAAAGATTTGTCGCTTGTGACGGGTGACATGCATCGTAACGACTGCTCGATCATTGTAAGGCCCCCACGTAGACAGTTGTCATGGAATTGTCTGGTCGGTAGCCAATCTTCGCTGCAGGCCGGCATTCAGCCGGCCTCAGTGTTGCGATTTCGGCGATACCGCGCTGCGCTGCGCCGTTCGCTCGTGAAGCTCTTTTTGTTGCCGCTCGACCTCCTGGTATTTCTCTGTCATGTCCGCCAGGCGAACGGTCTCAAATCCGTTGCGCTTGGCCATGATGCGATAGTCGAAGGCGATATTGGAGATGCCGCCGCGCAGCTCATGCACCTCAAATCCCTGCGCGGTCTGGTTGCCCACGTAGAGGCCCTCGCAATCGCCCCTGGGAGTGAGGAATACGTGGTACTCCACGCTGGAATTTACCGTCTGTGCGAAGGTCGGGTCTAACACAATGCGCGCGGATCCGCTGGAAAGTTTTCCGGAGCCGGTATCCTCGAACCAGTTCTCCGTGGACTGCATCGCGTAGACAGATACCTTCTGCGCGCCCGCTGGCACTACACCTGAGATGGTGCCATTGCAGGTAAGATTGCCATTGGCGAAAATAGTGCAACTAACAGCGCCCGGGCCGAGGGCTTGGAAGACGGCACTGTCGCCGCCGTAGTAGTTTACGGCGACCAGCGCTTGCCAATTGTTACTGTTGTTCAAGAAAACTCCCCCTGATCCTTCGTCCGCGGTGCCCTGCACGCCCGCAGACGAGGCGCCGCCGGTGTCGCCCCACACTCCGGCTTCTCCAACGCCCGAGTTCATGCCGCTTGGTCCACTCAAGGAGCCATAAACGCCCACGGCGTACAGACTTGTGCTGCCCGGGGTGCCGCCGCCGGCCGTCAAGGCTCCTGCCACCGTCAGATTCCCGCCGCTACTCTGCCCTATCACATTCACGTTGCCCAAATTATCGATGGTTGCCAATTCGGTATTTGTGTTGCGGAAGTGGATGGAGGCGTTCCCGCTGCTGTTGACGTAGGTGTCGCCGGCGGCTCCGCCGGTCAAGGCGTAGTTCGTGCAGCCCGCAAGGGTCGTGGCGATGAATCCGATGCCCGCATAGCCGGAACCGCAGCCCGGATCGCCGATCACCGTGTTGTTCCCGTTTCCGGTCACCTCGGTTGCGCCTCTAAATAGCCCGGCCAGCCCGCCGGTGTTCGCGTATCCCTGTATGCCGATGGCACCCTCCCCAAACACGCCGGTGCCCCCCGTAGCGGACGTGATGCCGTGAATGCCGTCGCCAGTGGCTCCCGTGCCCGTCTGCGTCACGGTCAACGTCTGCGCACTGCTGCTTCCAGTTATAGACTGCACGCCCGAGAACGAGTTACTCGCCGCCAACTGCGCGTAACGTGCGTCAGTCTTGGAAGTGTTCAGATTCAGTGTGACATTACCGCTAGCGCCGCCGCCGGTGAGATCGGTACCCGCGGTGACTCCGGTGATGGTACCGGTGCCGACGCCGGCGCACGCCCAGGCGCTGCCAATCCACTCCAGCACCTGACCGCTGGTGCAGGTGTTGGTCAGCCCTACCGTGACTGTTCCCGCAGTACCGCCGCCCGTCAGGCCCGATCCTGCGGTGACACCCGTGATGGTCCCCGTACCTGGGAATGTCTGCCCGGTGGCGAAGGTGATTTGTCCATTGCTGGCCAGGCTGAGTCCGGTTTCCACGGGCGTCTTTTTGTCTGTGTTGAAGAGCAGATTCAACGATCCGCTAGGGCTGGCGGTATCGTTGCCTACCGGCTCGGCTTGCCAAGTGAAACGTTCACCGATCGCGGCTGCCGTGGTGCTTTTATAGGAAGACGCAATCATCTGGAGTGAGTTCGAGATACCGCCGGCCGATGCGGTAGCCGTTTCCAAGGCGGGCAGGCTCACACCTGCGAGCGTGGCGGCGCCTGAAGCGGAGATCGAACCGATGACCACCGCATTGCCATTCACATCCAGGGTAGCGGTGGGGGCCGTGGTCCCAATACCCACGTTGCCGCCGGATTCGAATATCGCGGAAGGCTCGATGGCGCATGCCGCCGTAAATTTGGCGACCTCGTTCGCGGTGGCCGTGCCATCGCTGGTGATCGCGGCGCACGTCGTGTCCGGGGAGGCGCCGGGCACCGCCTGCGGTTTAGAAACGGTTGCGGCTGCTCCCGCGGCAGCCGGGCCCGCGGCCATCAGGAATGCCGAAGGTGGCAGTCCGCCCAGAGTCTCCGCATCTCCAGCCTTCAGGGCATATGGCGCGCTCACCAGCAGTATGCGGGGCTGTTCGGCCTGCCCTTCGACTGAAACCCCTACCCAGTGGGCCTGCTCGGCGGTGAACAGATAGGCCGGCAGACCCTCGGATTTGCCGCGCCCAACAGCACCGTGTAATGGCCGACCGGGCCGACCGGGACGTTCTGCGCCTCAGTCCATAATGGCACGCCGCCGGTTTGCTCGGCGTAGAGCGCGAACGTGATGCCGGCCACGCCGGTCACGGGATTGCCTCCTGGGTCCTTGGCGGTCCCGCTAAACCTTACCAGCCGCGGCAGAGCGGACCCGGCAGGCGTCTGTGCGGCGGCGGCGCCGAGCACCATCAGGCATCCGGCGACGAGTGAGAATACGTTGTAGTGTTTCATGACCCAATCTCCTTTTCGTACTTACTTTCTTGGCTCCGGCAACCGCGTGCCGCGCTGCGCCCTTCGCTCGCGAAGAGCTTTTTGTTGCTGTTCCATGTCCTGGTATTTCTTTGTGACGTCCGCTAGGCGAACGGTCTCAAAGCCGTTGCGCTTGGCCATGATGCGATAGTCGAACGCGATATTGGAACTGCCGCCGCGCAGCTCATGCACCTCAAATCCCTGGGCGGTCTGGCTGCCCACGTAGAGGCCTTCGCAATCGCCCCTGGGGGTGAGGAGTACGTGGTACTCCACGCTGGTATTCACCGTCTGTGCGAAGGTCGGGTCGAACACAATGCGCGCGGATCCGCTGGAGAGTTGTCCGGAGCCGGCATCCTCAAACCAGTTCTCCGTGGACTGCGTCGCATAGACAGATACCTTCTGCGCGCCAGCCGGCGGCACGCCTGAGACGACGCCAGTGCAGGTAAGATTGCCATTGTCGTAAATCTGGCAAGGGAGCTGCCGGGGCCGTAGGCTCCGAAGACGATACCCCTGGCGCCGTTGTAGGAATTTTGGGCGAACAGCGCGGGCCATTGGCTGCTGTTATTCAAAAAATTGCCCCCGATTCCTAAGTCCGCGGTGCCCAGCACGGCCGTGAAGAAGGTGCCGCCGGTGTCGCCCCACACTCCGGCATCTCCCGCGCTCGCGCTTGGCCTGATGGATACGCCATAAACACCCACGTTCGGAGTTATGTTGGCTGGGATACCGAAGCCGGCCGTCACGGTTCGCGCCACCGTGAGATTCCCGCCGCCCTGCTGCCCAATCACATTGACATTGCCCAAATTGTCGATGGTTGCCAACTCGTTGTTGTTACTGCGGAAGTGGATGGAGGCGGTCCCGCCGCTGTTGACATAGGTGTCGCCGTAAAATCCGCCGATCAAGGCGTAGTTCGCGCAGGCCGAAAGAGTCGCGGCGACGAATCCGATGCCCGCATAGCCGGAACCGCAGCCGGGGTCGCCGATCACCGTGTTGTTCCCATTTCCGGTCACCTCGGTTGCGCCTCTAAATAGCCCGGCCAGCCCGCCGGTGTTCGCCCATCCCTGTATGGCGATGGCCCCCTCCCCAAACACGCCGGTGCCTCCCGTTGCGGAGGTTATGCCGTGAATGGCATCGCCGGTGGCTCCCGTGCCGGTCTGGGTGACTGTAAGGGTCTCCGCACTGCTCTTTCCCGTTATGGACTGCACGCCCGAGAACGAGTTACTCGCTACCAACTGCGCATAGCGCGCGTCCGTCTTCGAAGTGTTCAGATTCAGCGTGACATTGCCGCTGACGCCGCCGCCAGTGAGGTCGGTACCCGCGGTGACTCCCGTAATCGTGCCGGTGTCGACGGCGGCGCACGCCCAGGCGCTGCCATTCCATTCCAGCACCTGACCGCTGGCGCAGGTGTTGGTCAGCCCTATCGTGACTGTTCCCGTTGCACCGCCGCCGGTCAGGCCCGATCCCGCGGTTACGCCGGTGATGGTCCCCGTACCCGGAAACGTCTGCCCGTCGGCGAAAGTGATTTGTCCATTGCTGGCCACGCTGAGTCCGGTTTCCACGGGGGTCTTCTTGTCCGTGTTGAAGAGCAGATTCAACGATCCGCTGGGACTGCCGGTATCGTTGCCCACCGGCTCGGCTTGCCAAGTGAAACGTTCGCCTATTGCGGCTGCCTTGGTGCTGTTATAGGCAGACGCAACCATCTGGAGTGAGTTCGAGGTACTGCCCGCCGATGCGGTAGCCGTTTCCAAGGCGGGCAGGCTCACACCTGCGAGCGTGGCGGCCGCCGTGGAAGAGACTGCACCGGTGACGATCACATTGCCATTCACATCCAGAGCAGCCGTGGGGGCGGTGGTCCCAATACCCACGTTGCCGCCGGATTCGAATATCGCCGAAGGTTCGATGGCGCAGGCCGCGGTAAATTTGGCGACCTCGTTCGCGGTGGCGGTACCATCGCTGATGATCGCGGCGCACGTCGCGTCAGGAGATGCGCCGGGCGTCGCCTGCGGCTTAGCAACGGAACCACCAGCCGGAGCCGCGGCCATCAGGAAGGCCGAGGGTGGCAGACCGCCCAAGGTCTCCGCATCGCCGGCCTTCAGCGCATACGGCGCGCTCACCAACAATATGCGGGGCTGCTCGGCTTGCCCTTCGACCGAGACCCCTACCCAGTGGGCCTGCTCGGCTGTGAATAGATCCGCCGGCAGACCCTCGGACTTAGCCGCGCCCAACAGCACCGTGTAATGTCCGCCCGCGCCGGCCGCGACGTTCTGCGTCTCGCTCCACAACGGCGCGCCGCCGGTTTGCTCGGCGTAGAGCGCGAAAGTGATGCCGGTGACGCCGGTCGCGGGATTGCCTCCCGCGTCTTTGGCTATCCCGCTAAACCTTACCAGCCGCGGCAGAGCGGAACCGGCTGGCGTCTGTGCGGCGGCGGAACCTAGCAGCAGCAGGCATCCGCCGACGAGTGAGAATACGCTGTAGTGTTTCATAATAGAATCTCCCTTTTGGTGTTTACCGGTTCGGCTCTGCCTGCTGCGCGAGGCGCGGCGCCCTTCGCTCGCGAAGCGCTTTTCGTTGCTGTTCCAAGTCCTGGGATTTCTTCGTGACGTCCGCCAGGCGAACGGTCTCGAAGCCGGCGCGCTTGGCCATGATGCGGTAGTCAAATGCGATGTTGGAGGTTGCGCCGCCTAGCTCACGCACCTCAAACGATGTGGCCGACTTCTGGCTGACGTACAGCCCTTTACAGTCGCCGCCCGGGGTAAGGAAGACGTGATAGGAGACGCTGGTATTCACGGTCTGCGCAAAGATTGGGTCCAGATCGACGCGGGTCGAGCCGTTCAAGAGTTGCCCGGAGCCGGCATCTTCGAACCAGTTCTCCGTGGACTGCGTCGCGTAGAAAGATACCTTCTGCGCGCCCGCGGGCACTACGCCGCTGACAGTCCCAGTGCATTCCAGATTGCCGTTGCCGTAAATATAGCATTCGCCCCCCGCGCCGCCGATGGTCTCAATGACGGGTGCGTAGATGTAATCGGACGTGTTTTCGGCCAAAAGCGTTTGATAAACCGGAGAGTTGTTAAGAAAATGGCCCGCGGTGTTTGCGTCGGCGGTGCCCAGCACTCCCACGAAGCCATCTCCAGTCCCGCCCCCTGTGTCGCCCCATACCCCAACAAGCGAAGTATCCGCGCCCAGTTTGCTCGACCCACCCGAGGAGCCATAAACGCCGACGTTCGGACTTTTTCCTTTCAGACCAAACCCATTCGGGCTGGATGAGGATCCAAGCACGCCCGCCTCTGTTCCCGAGGTAGCCGTCACGACGCCTTTGATTGCGTTGGCGCCGTTGCTGCCGGTGGTGCCGACGATGGCGGGGCCCAGGCCGGAGGTAACGGTGTTGGTCACCTGCAATACCCCGGAACTGTTCGCTCCGGTCATAATTTGTTGGCCGCTGAAAGTATTGCTGGCGGCCACCTGGGCGTAGGCGCTGGTTCCCAAGCCGCCAAACTGGCTGGCATTCACGTTTGTGAGGCCGGCGCCGCTACCGGAAAACGATGCGGCAGTAACGCTGCCATCCACTATTTGATTAGCAATGAAAGTGTTGTTGGTGGCGAGCTGCGGCACCTTCGTGGTGTCCAGGTTCAGCGTGATGTTGCCGGTGGTTCCGCCGCCGGTCAGATCGACACCCGCCGTCACGCCCATGATGGTGCCCGATCCAGGAAAAGTCTGACCGGCGGCGAAGGCAATCTGCCCGTTACTGGCAATCGACAGGCCCGTCTCCACGGGCGCGCTCTTTCCGTCGGCAAACAACAGGTTCAAGCTGGCCGAAAAGCTGGGCGTATCATTCCCCACGGGTTCCGCCTGCCATTGGAATGTCTGCGCTACCGGGTTGCTCGTGGCGTTATTGAAAGCGGATGCCGCTAAAGTCAGCGGCTGGGAGTTCTTGCCCGCCGTAGCCGTGGCCTTCCCGACGGCCGGCAAGCTCAACGCGCCGCGGATGGTGCCGCCGCCTCCCACATCCAGTGTGGTCGCAGGGGTGGTGGTGTTGATCCCAATCTTTGCCGCGCCGCCGGAACCGGTTTGGAATATCGCGGAGTTGCCCAAGTCTCCCGAGCTGTCGGTCCAGAGGGGAATGTAATCCGCCGTTCCAGTGCCGCCGAGCGCGGGGGTGACGGCGGATGCGGCTGCCGGACTCGCCGATTCCGGCGGATGGCCGCCGGGGCTCGGAGCTGCGGCCATCAGGAAGGCCGATGGCGGCAGACCGCCCAGGGTCTCGGCATCTCCGGCCTTCAGGGCATAAGGTGCGCTCACCAGTAATATGCGCGGCTCTTCGACTGAAACCCCTACCCAGTGGGCCTGCTCGGCGGTAAATAGATCCGCGGGCAGTCCCTCGGATTTGGCCGCGCCCAACAGCACCGTGTAATGGCCGCCCGGGCCGGCCGGGACGTTCTGCGTCTCGCTCCACAACGGCGCGCCGCCGGTTTGCTCGGCGTAAAGCGCGAAGGTGATGCCGGTTACGCCGGTCACCGGATTGCCTCCCGCGTCCTTGGCCGTGCCGCTGAATCTCATTACCCGCGGCAGGGCGGAACCGGCGGCCGTGGTCTGGGCTTGCGCGCCAACACAGAGCGCCAGCGCTATTGCTATTGCCATCGTCAAACCGATTGATCTCGACATACTCCTCCTCGTACTTGCTTGCGACTATACAGCGGACGGATCGGTCAGTCACCATTCAAATGAATAGGTATTTCACCCGTGGAGCGTGGCTTAACCAGCACCGGTCCAAAGCTTCAATATCCAATCCGCAAAACGATGCCAGAAGATGGGCCTGGCCAATCGGAAACATCGAAAACTGAGAAATGACGAGGAACAATCCGCCGGTGGCAGTGGCGCGATGAATCCTACGACGCGTCCACAAGTCGAAGACAACCAAGAACGAAAGAAAGAGCACGACTATCACGGAAATCAAGGGGGGTATCTTGTGAACGATGGCGAACGGCCAACGACTTATCGCCGGTCCAAGTATGGCAAGTGTTGCAATCAGCATGAGGCGTTTGTGGGCCGCTCCGTCCACGCGCATGATGAATCCGGCGAGAAACAGCACACAAAACGTAAGCATCTCCAGCACGGGATTGCGTAAAACGTGGCGGGGGGGATCCTTGAACCTGGCGGGGAGAATCCTCTGGCAAATGACTGTGTCGCGGTTAATAATCCAAGAACAACCGTTCGGTTTATTGTGGGGCTAGCAATCGTGGCCATGGTGGCGAACGTACGATAGAATCTGGGGTGCGTCCTCAAAGCGGGCATCGAAAAAATATCAAATTCTTATCAGTTCACGATGTCTTTGATTCGGCGAGGTTTATTCAAATTCGGGCCCTTCACGTTGAATGCGGGAACGACGACGCTCCGCAAGGGCGAGCAGTTGATCCCGCTGCCGCCGAAGATCTTTGACACGCTTTTGGCGCTCGTAGAGCGCAGAGGCGAGGTGGTCACGAAGGATGAGTTGATGAAGGCCCTCTGGCCCGAATCCTTCGTTGAGGAGGGCAATCTTGTCCAGAATGTTTTCGTGTTGCGCCGCACTCTTGGCCGAGCTTCAGTCAACGAAGAGTATATACAGACAATCCCGAAGCGCGGCTATCGGATTAGCGTTCCGGTTGAGGATCTGGCCACGCTTCCGGATGCCAGCGCCGCAGGGGTAATTCCGGCGCCGTCAGAGAGGCCCAAGCGATTCTTCTCGTGGCGGTTCAGAGGGCTTGCCGCCGTGGGGGCGCTGGGTGCGGCCGGTCTTTTGACAGTGCTGCTGTGGCAAACGCGACCGGCCCGTCCCTCGGTTGCAAGCTTTATCCAGCTTACGCGGTTGACGCCGCGATACATGGCATACGCGCCCGCCAGCACCAGCACGAGCATGAGCGCCACACCAGCCACCCACGGCGCGCGGATGGTTCCGCGATTCGGAGCGGCGGAGATGCTGGAGAACTCCAGCATGCCAGGGATTTGGGCATCGGCCAGCGACCGCAGCACATGCGGCTGCGCCCCGGCGAGCGCCGGCCCGGAGGCGGGATGCGACCAGCGGATGCCGGCGGCGTTCGAAGGCAGATCTAGGCTGGCGGCGAGCCAGTCGGCGGGCGCGGAGAGAGCCGTGAGCCGTGCGGGAGTTGCATACCGGATTGTCAGCGACCCATCCGGCTGAGCTTCGCGGCCGCCGGAATTCGAGCCGGTACGGACCGCCTGCTGCCACTGCTCGTCGAGGCGCGCGACCCGCGACGCAAATTCCAGTGCGTCTTTCGGAGGGGCCTCGTGCGTGTGCCGGAGGCGTTCACTTCCGGCCAATAATACTCGACGGTTTCGCGTTGCAAGGGCCAGCGGCCTGCCAGCAGCGTAGCGCGCAGGCGACCCGCCTCCTCCGCCGCGGCAGTCCCCGCCAGCAGTTCGCAGCGCGCCCCCGCCGCCAACAGCGCGTAGGGCACGCCGTCGGGACTCACGGCGGTTTCCCTTGACAAGCGATCATAGGTGGCCGGCTGTTCCGTCAATGGCCGAAGGGCTTCGATAGCCCGAATGTAGTTCTGCTCGCGGAATTTCAGCTTTTCGGCAGTTTCGAAACCCTTGGGAACGCACCGGCCGCGGGAGGATCGGGCACGAATAGGAGCGATTTGGCGGGGTATAAGGCGACCGAACGCGGTGTGAGTAGCACCAACGTCCCGTTCGGCGGCAGCTTGGTTTTCAGAGCGGACGGAGGCGGCAGAGCATCAACTCACGGACGCTAAGGTCCCATTTGCCAAGCGTGCTCGAGAGCTGCGCCACAGCTAGATCGGCGATCTGTTCCAGGCACTCGTGAGAATGCTGCGCGGCGAGATTACGGTCCTGTTCCATCAAGCGCCAGGTGAGCCACACCTGCCAAATCGCCAGGCACACGACGATCGCCAGGAACAGCGACAGGCTCCGGCGGACGGATAGCAGCCTGATGGTCAGCGGACGCACAGTGGAATTCAGTATACGCCGTTAATCGTCCGGGGTGGGTCAGGGTGGCCGGAATCCGCACGCACTTCGGCTTCGAATCCGGGGTTGGCGATCGCGAGGCTTGACGACTGGGATGGGTGACGTTAAGCTTGGTCCGATGACGGCAATGCAACCTTCCCTTCCCGAGCAGATCGCCACGCAGGCTGAGTCCATCGTCAACAATCACCAGGAGACGCATTACACACACACGGTTCAGATTGATCTGGATTCCGGAGTCTACGATTGTGATTGCAGTGAATTTATCAGTTTTGTTCTGGAGGCCATCGCGCCGCGGCACTTTGCAATGATCGCGGCCACTACAGCGCCCTCGCGGCCCCTAGCCGGGGACTATTACGCGTTTTTCGCTTCACCGAATCTGCAATCAGTGGGCGGCTGGAGCCAGGTCCAGGCGTTGAGCGACGCACGCCGGGGCGACATCATCGCATGGCTGCTCCCCATCGGCACGGGTAACACCGGTCATGTTTTCTCGGTTGCGGAGACGCCGGTATTGATGGACTCCGACAACTTTGCGGTCCGCGTATACGATTCGGCTCAGGTGCCGCACTACGAGGATACGCGTGGAGATGGGGAAAACGGAGTCGGCACGGGCTTTATCAACTTCCAGGTCGATGGTTCCGGCAGTCCGGCCGAGTTTCAATTCGGCCCGTCCGAACCCGAATGGGTAAGTGTGCCGATCGTTATCGGACGCGCGGAACCGCTTGGGTAGCCTTTCATGCAGTAGATCAGGCACCGCCTTTGGAGTTGGCCAGCGCTCAAGCTTTTCCTTTCTGATGCGCGCGCTGGCTCCTCATTGATGCCGCAGCGCCACCAACGGGTCGACGCGTGTGGCGCGCCGCGCCGGCGGATACGAAGCGATCAGTCCGATGGCCAGCATCGTCAATGCCACCAACGCCTGCGACTCCACGTCGATTCCATCCAGCCCGAACAAAAGTCCGCGCGCGAAATGCGCCAGTCCGGCCGCCAGCAGACTGCCTAACGCCAGGCCCGCCAGCAGAGGACGCGCACACTCGCGCAGAATCACCCACAGCACGTCGCCCGCCTGCGCGCCGATCGCCATCCGAATCCCCACTTCGCGCGTGCGCAGCACCACGATATAGCTCACCGTGCCATAGATTCCCATGATCGCCAGCGCCAGCCCCAGCAACCCCACCGCCGAAGATACCAAAGCCGCCAGCATGGCCACGATGAACGCCGCCGTCTGCCGCAGCAGATTCTCCAGCGTGGCGCAGTTTGCCACCAGATTCGGATCCACTGCGGTCAGCCAGGGCTCGATCAGCCGGATCGTGTCCGCCGGCGTGTTGCGAATCCGCATCAGGATGGGATAAGTGGCCGCACGATCGTCCGGCAACTGCAGGTAGATGCGCTTGGATACGGTCGCGCTGAAATCGGTCGTGCGCGTATCCCGCGCCACGCCCACCACCTGGTAGGAGAGTCCATCGGCGACTAATTCGTTCGCGCGCCGCGGCAGTTCGTCGGTCGCTCCCAGCCGCACACTGCGTCCGATCGGATTCCGGCTGCCCCACAATTCGCGCGCCGCCGACTCGCTCACCACCACCGCGCGCTCTGCCTGGGCCGTGAATCCGCTGCCCAGCATCAGCGGGATTCCCAGCGTCTCAAAGTAGTTCGGCTGCACGTAAGTGTAATGAAGAATCGCCTGCCGGCCGGGCCGCGAAGAATCCGCGCGCTCGAGCGTGGCGGCGGCCGTGCGCGATTGAATATCCGCCGGGATGCGCGCGTTGGTGATCGCTACCACTCCTGGGAGCCGCGCCAACCGGGCGCGCAGTTCATGCACCAGAGCGCGCTTGCGGCCCGCCGTGTATTTGACGCTATCTGGAAACTCGATATTGAGCGCCAGTACCTGCCGGGTCTCATAACCCGTGTCGATGGCCACCGCTCGGACGGAGCTGCGAATGGCCATGGCCGCCGCCACCATGAGCACCAGCGACAGCATGACCTGCGCCGCGATGAGGATATCCTGCAGGCGGCGCGTGCCGGCCGTCGCCGTGCTGCCCGACGATGCCGGCTTGAGCGCTGCCCGCGAACTCTCCATGGCCGGCGCCAGCCCGGAGACCATGCCTGCGATCAGCGATACGGCGCACACATACGCGAAGATCGCGAGGTCGGGCGCCACATCGAATACCAGCCCTCCGTATTCGCCGGGGAACACGTTGGCCGCCGCCACGGCGATCTCTTTCAAGAGCACCCAGGTGAATAGCAGCGCCAGCCCGCCGGACATCAAGCCCATCAGCGCGGATTCCGTCACCAGTTGCCGCACAATCCGCAGCCGGTTCGCACCCAGCGACAGCCGGATGCGCAGTTCGTCGTCCCGCGCCCGCATGCGCGCCAGTTGCAGGCTGGCCACGTTGGCGCACGCCACCATCAGGACCAGCCCGGCCGCCGCCATGATCAGCGCGATGGAGAGCGTCAGCCCGCGGTACTCGCGCAGCGGCAGTGGAAACGACGAGCCGCGCCAGACCAGCGCCGTGGCGGGCATCGCCGCAATCCGAGCGCGGATCGTGCAGAGCGCGCAGCCCGTCGAGCGCGGCGCTCAGTTCCGCTTGCGCCTGCGCGACGCTTGCGTGCGGCGCGAGGCGCCCAAAGAGCCGGTATCGCTGCGCCTCGCGATCGCGCAGAAACCGATCGTCCGAGTGCAGCAGCGGCTCGATATCCACCGGCGCCCAGAAGGCCGGCGCGCCTATCGACGTCCCGCAGAAGTCATGCGGCGTAATTCCTGCGATCGCCGCGCCCACGCCGTTCAGAAAAACCGTTCGCCCCACCACCGCCGGGTCGCCGCCGAAGCGCTTCTGCCAATAGTTCTCACTGATCAGGACCACAGGATTCTTGAGGAACTCCGCATGCCCGTACGATTCGAAGTCGCGCCCGCGCACCATTCCCACACCTAGCACCCGGAAATAATTCGCGGACACCACGAAGACGCTGGCGAACTCGGCCGAGCCGGCGCTGTTGCTTTGTAGCATCGCCAGCCGCCCCAGCATGGTTCCGCCCGCGGGCGCTGATGGCATGGCCCCATGTCCCAGAGCGCGCGCGGAAATCGTCAGTTGAGCGGGCCGGTAGGCAACCAGTCCGCTGAGCGAGTGCAGGGAGTCGCGCAGCATTTCATAGTCCGGATAGCTGAATGACCACTGCGCGCCTCCGGACCCGCGCTTCAACGCCAGGTTCACCATGGTGGACGGGTCGTGCGCGTCCAGCGGCCGCGCCACCATTGCCTTGTAACCCGTGTAGACCGCCGTGTTGATCCCGATGCCGGCCGCCAGCGCGACCACCGTCGACAAGGTAGACCCGGGATTGCGGGCCAGCAGCCGCAGTCCGTGGCTCAGGTCGCGTACAACGCTCTCGGAGATCATTACAGCCAAGACGAGCGGCACGCCCGATTATTTCAGGCCGGCGCGCGGGGTGGGATACGATAGTCACCATGAAGATGCCCACTGGCCGCTTTACTCGCCGCGACATATTACAGACTCCTGCCGCCCGCGCTAGTCGCACCAGCGCTGCCGGCCCTGGCGCAAAACGGGCCGCCACACAGCATGCCGGCCGAGCCCCTGGACCTGGATCCCCAGCGCATGGCCGCCGCGCTATCCGCCATGGTGGACGACGGCCGCACCGCCGGCGCGTCCGTGCTGATCTGGAAAGATGGCCGCGAAGCCTATTTCGGCGCCGCAGGCTTTGCCGACCGCGAGGGCGGCCGCAAGATGTCGCGCGACACGATCGCCCAAATCTATTCCATGACCAAGCCGGTTACCGGTGTCGCCCTTATGCAATTGTGGGAGCAGGGCAAGTTCGGCCTGGATGACCCGTTGTACCGCTATTTGCCGGAGTTCGAGGCCATCCGGGTTTACGCCGGCAAGGATTCCGCCGGAGCGCCCATCTATCGCGCGCCCACGCGTCCCATCGCGGTGCGCGACATCATGCGCCACACCGCCGGCTTCGCCTATGGGGCGGGCGACACGCCCGCGCACGATGCCTACGTGAAAGCCGATCCCATGTCGCTGAATATCGACTTGGTCGAGATGGGGCATCGACTGGCCGAAGGTGCCGCTCCTCTTCGACCCCGGCGCGCGCTGGAGCTACAGCATCGCCGTGGACGTGCAGGCGCTGCTGGTCGAGACCCTATCCGGCCAGAAGTTCGCCGGCTATGTCCGCCGGCACGTATTTGAGCCGCTCGGCATGCGCGAGACCGCCTGGCGCCAGCCCGACGAGCGCCTGCCGCGGCTGGCCGCCATGTACCGCAAGTCGGAAGGCAAGCTCGACGCGCGACACCGACGAGAACACCCGCCGCCTCAACTTCCACGACAACCGCCTCACTGGCGGCGGCTTCGGCCTGGCTTCCACCGTCGATGACTATATGCACCTGGCGCGCATGCTGCTCAACGCCGGCGAATTCGATGGCGCCCGCATTCTGAAGCCATCCACCGTGAAATTGATGTCCACCGACCAGTTGGACCCGCGCATCACCGAGCGCCTCTTCCTGCCTAGTAAAGGCTCCGTAGGCTTTGGTCTCGATTTCGCCGTGCGCGTGTCCCAGCCGCAGAAGCCCGAAGAAAACCGCGGAGCCGTGGGCGAATTCTTCTGGGACGGCGCCGCCTCCACACTCTTCTGGGTAGATCCGGCGAATCACATGGCCGCCGTCTTCTTTACTCAGAAAATGCCCTTCGACGGAACGCTACATCACGACATCCGCTCCGCCATCTACGGTCCAACCTACCTGGGCCCCCGCGGCGACTAACTTGGGGGCAGCGTTACTCAAGTCGCCACCACAAGGCCGCCCGCGGCCCGAATGACCTCTCCGGTAATCCAGGCTGATTCGTCCGATGCCAGGAACACTGCAAGCGGAGCGATATCACTGACGCGACCGAGCCGGCCTAGCGGTTACTATCGCTACTTTGTCAGTCAGACCGCTTATGTTCTCTATTGTCCTTGATCGAAACGAAACGTGTTGTGCCGCAGCGTACAACAGGCTGCCGGGAAATAAATTTAGCATTACACCGAATCTTTTCCCCTCTTTTGGGAGAATACAATTCAGGATGACCGACTCGGACTTTCGAGACGCATTCCATCGATACAAGGATCTGCTCTATCGATTTGTGTACCGCATGACCGGCTCCGGCTCCGTTGCCGAGGACCTGGTACAGGAGTGCTTCACCTCCCTCTGGGAGAATCCGGGCCGTTACGATTCCGGCCGCGGCGCGCTGCAGGCGTACCTGCTGGGAATGGCACGCAACCTCGTCTTCAAGCGCTGGAACCGCGAGTGGCGATATGGATCGGACGAGCCAGAGGACTTGGCCTGCCCGCCGTTCGATGTCCTTCGTATGGAGCGGTCGGAAGCGATTGCAGCCGCGGTTCAGGCGCTTCCGCCGCTGCAACGCGAGGCGCTGGTATTGGCCGAATACGAGGAGTTGTCGCTAGATGAAATCGCCCGCGCCACCGGCGCGGATCTGGCCGCGGTAAAGTCGCGGCTTCATAGGGCCCGGCAGAATCTTCGCCGCGTGCTCGCGCCGTTGCTTGAAACGAAGAGGAATTTGCATGGAACACCAAAATGATTCTGAACTCCACGACCTGCTCCAGGAGTGGATCGCGCCCGCCGCAGGGCCGTTGCTCGAATCACGTGTGCTGAAAGGAAATCGCCGCTGGTGGCGCGTGTTGCTGCACGGATATATTCGCGTGCCCGTGCCCGTCGCTTGCGGTATAGCCGTCTTGATCGTCGGCGGAGGGTGGCGCTTGGCCACTATCTCCGTCACCGGGTGCACTATCGCGAAGGCCGTCGCCCCCGCGGCCAGGCCCGCGCCCGATCCCGGCTACATTCGAAAGTTATCTGCCGAGCTGGCATGCATGATCGACTCAACCTGCTAACGCCAGAAATCTCGTAAACCTGAAAGGACAAATCGTATGAAGTGGATCGCCTGTCTTGCGTTTGGACTGTGCCTGTGGCCGGCTCTCGCTCAACCGCCCGTGCCCAGGCCGGCTGTTGATTTCCAGATGTTGAGCCCGTCCGGAAAAATTGTAAAGCTCAGCGACTATCGCGGAAAGGTAGTCGTGGTGCAGTTCCTATATACCACCTGCACGCATTGCCAGGCCGTTGCCCGCATGCTGAGTCCCCTCGAGCAGGAACTTGGACCCCGGGGCCTGCAGGTACTCGGCATCGCATTCAACCCGGACGTACAGCAGGGGCCGGGAGCTATCACGGATTTCATCAGGTCGAACAATGTGGCGTTCCCCGTGGGGGCCGCGTCGCGCGACACGGTATTAAGCTATCTCGGCATTTCCGTAATGGAGCGTTTCTTCGTCCCGCAGATCGTGGTAGTCGATCGGCATGGCTCCGTACGCGCCCAAAGTAAGTTCCAGGGATCTCTCGAGCTGCAGGACGCATCGAACCTGAAACCACTCCTGGATGGCCTGCTGCAAGAGCGGCTGGTGGCCGGGCGCCGGCGCTAGTTCGTGTTATTCAGGACAACCGTCACGCTAGCCGATCCGTAGCACGTCGCTACGTCCAGCTTGCCGCCGGTATTGAAATGACCAATACCAATGGTGCCCGGACCTTGACCTTCGGCGGTGCATGCCCCGATCGCGTAGGTTGGCGAACTGTAGAATTGGTACGCGTTCGTCCCATCGCCCACCAAAACGGTGAAGCCGTTTCCGGCCACGGCAATGTCACCGTGGTCACCGTTAGCGAAACCGCCGATCGCCACGGCCGTAGTCACAAAATCGAACGCGTAGTTCTTTGGACCTCCGAAAGTGCCGTTGCCAAGGTTTGCGAGGATCGTCACCGTGCCCGTAGAAGCTATTGGGTCGGCGCTAGCCACCACAATGCCCGGCAAGGCTTGTGCGCCTAACTGGCCCGCCGTCAAAGACAGCGGAGACGGCCCGGCTGGGTAATCGACCGGCGTCTCGAAGCTGCCGGTTCCAGTCCCCAAAAGAACCGTCACCACCGGTGCGGCGCCTTTGGGATTCACGATCACGGCCAGGTCGGCCTTTCCATCGCCGTTAAAATCTGCCCCGGTCAGAGCGCTGGGATGCGGTCCGGTCACGCTCTTAATGGGAGCCTGGAAGGTCCCATCGCCGTTGCCTAACAGAACCACCACGTTATTCAGCGCATCGACGCCGGCCAGATCCAGCTTGCCATCGCCATTGAAATCGGCGGCCACCAGCGGGCCGAGCAATGCAGTGGTGTACGGTTTCCCCGTACCATCGAAGGCGCCATTACCCTTTCCCATGAGGAGATAAATGCCCTCTTGAGTAGCCACCGCCAGATCTTGTTTGCCATCGCCGTTGAAATCGCCCGCCACCAGTGCGTAGGGCTTGGTTCCGATGCCGGCCTTCTTCGCCGGCCCTAACTCCGACCCCACGCCGGTACCCAGTAATACCGAGACCACGTTAGTCGCGTAGTCGGTGACCGCCACATCGGGTATGCCATCGTTATTGAAGTCGGCGACCACAATGGCGGAGGGGTTGGTCCCCGCGGAGTAAGTTGCAATGTCGCTGAAGCGCTGGGCCTTATTCAACAGGATCGTTACCCCGCCAAAGGCCAAGTCCACTGTGCCGTCATTATTGAAGTCTCCCGCAACCATCGAGTTCGCCAAACCGGAGCCCGATGCGGGGTACTTGGTGCCGCCCTCAAAGGTGCCGTCTCCCTGTCCCTTGAGAATGGAGATGTTGGCGCCTGATTGGTTGCCCACCGCCAGATCCACCGTTCCATCGCCATCGAAATCTGCGGCGACGATCGCGGCCGGCCCCGCGCCCGCCGGATAATCGACAACAGCGGCGAACGTGCCATTGCCCTTGCCCAACAAAATCGAGACGTTGTTATTGGTGTAGTTGGCGACGGCCAGATCGAGAGCGCCATCTCCGTTGAAGTCACCGAGGGCCAGGCCATAGGGGCTGCCCCCCGGACCGCTTCCCACGCTGTAGGATACCGGCGCGGCAAACGACCCGTTGCCCGCGCCCAGCAGGATCGAGACCTCGCCGGGCTGCACAGGTGTGAAAGTCTGGCCGCTGGTGACAACTAAATCCGCATGCCCGTCGGCGTTCAAGTCCGCCGCGGCGATGTTCAGCGCGTACGCGTTAGGCCAGATATTGGTCGCCGCCCGGAAGGTTCCGTCGCCGTTGCCGAGGGCCAACAGGACGTTGCCGGCGGTATCGACAATCGCCAGATCCAGTTTGCCGTCGCCGTTGAAATCGGCCACGGCCATGGCATAGCCCACATCTAGCTCTCCGAGCGGCGACAAACTAGCGGGCTGGAACGTGCCATCGCCCCTGTTAAGCAGCACCGCGATGCCGCTGCCAGGCGCGCACTGTGCGCAGGCAATAGCCAGGTCCAATTTGCCGTCGCCATTAAAATCGCCCGTCACGAATGCAGTCTCCGTAGTTCCCGGAATCGCGTAACTGGCCGGCGGTTGCAATGTGCCCTCGCCTGCGCCAAGCAGCACCAATACGCTCTGATGCGGATTGGCCACCGCGACATCCAGCTTGCCATCGCCATTGAAGTCGCCCGAAACCAAAGCCATGCCTTCTGCGGGAAACAGCTTGGGAGCGTTAAAGGACACAAATGACTGGCCAAAAGACATCGCCGTGCAAATGCCGATCAGGCACATCGAGCGTGAGCCGGTACGTAAATTCATCGCTCAGATCCTTCCGTTTTGCGAGCTTCCGCGTGGCTCGCCCCGAGAACATAATAGCAGCGGCTGGAGAGATTCAGCGAGGGTAACGGTACTGGTTCTGGGTCCGCGCCCCGTTTCAACGTTTCGTTTCATTTGTTAAGGCGGCGAATCCTGCTCACGGTGACGCGGAGCCGGCAAATAAACCGGGCGTTACTGCAATATTTGGCAGCCTTAATTTTTCTTATTGACGTAATCGCGTTACCCCATGTACAATCTTCTTCTTATTTTCCGTTAGTTTCATCACAATTCGGTTCGCTTTGGGGCGAAGCGATAATATCGCCCGAATGCACCGCCGCTGCATGCGGCTGAAGCACTGGAGGAGGTTCGATGCGCGGGTGGTGTCCTAAGGCGATCTTTTTGTGTTTATTGGCATTGCTCTCGACGGCGCATCTCACGGCGCAGAGTTGCCAGGTCTGCATGAGGGCCCTCGATCCCACGGCCAGCCAGTCATTTCTGGCCGGAAATGGGGCCTCTTCCACGCTCAGCAACTGCGGCTTGGCGGTGAATTCGAGCAGTTCCACCGCGCTTACGGTAACGGGCGGTGCGCACGTAACCGCATCGTCCATCCAGGTCGTCGGCGGTTACTCCATCAACAACGGCGGAAGCACCACGCCGACACCCACTACGGGAGCCCCTTCCATAACGGATCCTTTTGCGGGCGTACCGTCGCCTTCCATCGGTACCTGCGTAAACCATCCGAACTACTCGCAATACGGCAATTACCAGATCTATCCTGGAACCTATTGCGGCGGCTTGGATATCTCCAACGGTTCGACAGCAAACTTCAACCCCGGCGTCTACGTCATCGACGGCGGGGGAGTTCAATTCCAGAGCGCTACCATCACCGGAACCGGTGTCACATTCTACATTACGGGCAGTTCCTTCACCAACAATCAACTGGCGGCAATCGCCAATGGGACGTCCGTCAACCTGAGCGCACCCACGTCGGGGACCTACCAGGGATTGCTGTTTTTTCAGGATCGCACGATCAGCAATTCAGCGCTCTCAAGCAGCTTCGCCGGCGGCGCCAGCATGGCCCTCACCGGGGCCATGGATTTTCCCACCACTGCCTTACAATTCAATAACGGGTCGAGCAGCACAGCCAACGTCGCCATCATCGGCCGGACGATCAATTTGGAAGGTGGTGTCGGGGTCAAACTGAACAGCAGTTCGCCGGTTCTGCCACCCGTGGCGGTCTCCGTCGCGCCTACTGCCGCGACTCTCTACGGCAACCAGACTCAGCAATTCTCGGCGAGCGTGGCCAACGGCTGCAGCGGCTCGGTGACATGGTCGATCAGCCCGTCTTCGGGAGCGGGCAGCATCGGTTCCAACGGATTGTACTCGGCGCCCGCGACGATCACCTCTCAACAAACGGTGACCGTCACTGCGACCAGCGTTTCCGACACCACGAAGACGGCGACCGCGACGGTTGTCCTGGAGCCGCCGATTTCGGTTTCGGTCGCGCCGGCTACGGCCACCCTCTACGGCGGGCAGACGCAGCAGTTCACCGCTACCGTTACAAACGCGACCAACACTGCGGTTAACTGGTCGGTAAGTCCAGCGTCGGGGGCCGGCAGCGTCAGTTCCAGCGGGTTGTACACAGCGCCGGCTTCAATCGGTGCGCCGCAAACCGTGACGGTTACAGCGACTAGCGCGGTCAACACGACCAAAACGGCGACCGCGACCATCACGCTGGAGCCGGCGATTTCAGTGGCGCTATTGCCCACAACGGCCACTTTGTACGCCAGCCAGACCCAACAGTTCTCGGCAACGGTCTCGAATACGAACAATTCTGCTGTCACATGGTCGATCAGCCCGTCGTCTGGCGCGGGCACCATCAATGCGAGTGGATTGTATACGGCGCCGGCGAGCATCGCTTCGCAGACAACGGTCACCGTGACTGCCACCAGCCAGGCGAACTCCGCTGCCACGGCCTCCGCAACCGTGACGCTGACGCCCGCTATATCGGTGAGCATCACTCCCACGACCGCGACTCTGTACGCCAGCCAAACCCAACAATTCTCGGCAACGGTTACAAACACGAGCAACACGGCGGTGACTTGGTCGATCAGCCCGTCATCGGGCGCGGGCTCGATCAATGCCAGTGGATTGTACACTGCGCCGGCCAGCATCGCTTCACAAACCACCGTGACCGTGACGGCCACCAGCCAGGCGAATTCGGCTGCGACTGCTACGGCAACAGTGACGTTGACTCCCGCCATAACGGTAAGTGTCAGCCCCACGACTGCTACTTTGTACGCCAGCCAAACTCAGCAATTTTCGGCGACGGTTACGAACACGAGCAATACGGCTGTCACGTGGTCGATCAGCCCATCGTCGGGCGCAGGCACGATCAATGCCAGTGGACTGTATACAGCGCCGGCCAGCATCGCATCGCAAACCAATGTGACCGTGACGGCTACCAGCCAGGCGAATTCGGCTGCGGCTGCTGCCGCCACGATCACGCTGCAGCCGCCCATCGCGGTACTGGTCGGTCCCGCGACGGTGACTCTGTACGCCAACCAAACCCAGCAATTCTCGGCGACGGTTTCGAATACGAGCAACACGGCGGTCACCTGGTCGATCAGCCCGTCGTCGGGCGCGGGCTCGATCAATCCGGCCGGATTGTACACTGCGCCGGCCAGCATCGCATCGCCACAGACCGTTACGGTTACCGCGACCAGTCAAGCGAGCGGTGCGATCGCGTCGACAGGTACTGTCACCCTTTCGCCTCCGGTCAGCGTGAGTGTGAATCCAACTACGGCCACGCTTAATGCCACCCAGACTCAGCAGTTTGCGGCCACCGTAACGAATACCAGCAACACCGGCGTGACCTGGTCGATCAGCCCGACCGGAACTGGCTCGATCAGCGCATCTGGCCTATACACGGCGCCTGCCAGCATCGCTTCGCAAACTACCGTCTCGGTGACGGCCACCAGCCAGGCCGATCCAACGCAGTCCGCCATAGCGGCGATTACCCTCCAGCCAACGAACTCCGTGGCGGTCACGCCATCGACCGTAAATCTGTTCGCGGGCCAGAGCCAGCAGTTTACGGCTTCGCTCACGAATTCGCCCAATGCGTCGTTCACGTGGACGATCAGCCCGGCCGGCCTTGGCTCGATCAGCAGCACCGGACTTTATACCGCTCCCATGGAAGCGAACGTGCAGGCGGTAACGGTCACGGCGACGGATGCGGCCGACTCAACGCAATCCGGTACCGCGGTCGTGAATCTGCTATTCACGCCGATTCGAGTCAATTCGGGAGGCCCCGCGTATACCGACGCGCAAGGCCTGCTGTGGGCTGCCGACACCAACTATACGACGGGTTGCGGAGGCAACGGGCAAACCTTCGGCTTCACGGATCCGGCCGGCGAGAGCGCCATCTACGCGGACGGCCGGAGCTGCCCCAACGGCATTAGCAATAGCCCCTACAGCATGCTCTACCAGTTCACTGTCCCCAACATGGACTACCTGGTCACGCTGTATTTTGCCGATCCGACCTATGGCAGCCCGAACCAACGCCTATTCCAGGTTCAACTGAACGGCGCTTCGAACAGCGTTTTGTCCAGCGTGGACGTGGCCGCCAACTCCGGAGGCCAGTATCTGCCCTGGAGCACGACGGTCCCGGTCACAGTGACCAATGGCCAGATCGCCATCGGATTCACACCCATACGCGATTGGCCGATCATCAACGCGATTCAGATCGTGCCCGCGGGTTCGATAGACGTGGAACCCAGCACCGCGACGCTTTCGGAACGGCAAACCGTGCAGTTCTCGGCTTACGTTCCCGGCACGAGCAACTCGCCGGTGACCTGGTCGATCGCTCCTGCAAACGCGGGATCCATATCCTCGATCGGCTTGTACGCCGCCCCCGATACGATCGCTGCCGCAACCACGGTCACGGTAACCGCAACGAGCGCCTCTACCGGCCTCGCGGGCACCGCGCTGGTGAGTCTGCAGCCTACCGATCCGGACAGTTTCTCGCCGATTCGCGTCAATGCCGGCGGTCCGTCGTACACGGACGCGCAAGGCCTCTTCTGGGCCGCCGACACGAACTATACGACGGGTTGCGGAGGAAACGGGCAGACCTTCGGCTTCGCGGATCCGGCTGGAGAAAGCGCCATCTATGCGGATGGACGGAGTTGCCCCAACACGATGGGCGGTACTCCTTACAGCATGCTTTACCAGTTCTCCGTTCCCAACATGGATTACCTGGTGACTCTGTATTTCGCCGATCCGACCTATGGCAGCCCGAACCAGCGGTTATTCCAGGTGCAAGTGAATGGCGCGACGAACAGCAGTTTGTACAGCGTGGATGTGGCGGCTAACGCCGGTGCTCAGTTTGTGCCGTGGACCACGACTCTTCCGGTGACGGTGACGAACGGCCAAATCAATATCGGATTCGTTCCCATCCGGGATTGGCCGATCATCAACGCGATTCAGATTGTGCCCGCTAATAATCTGGATGTGGAGCCGCCCGCTACCACTCTGTCCGAGCGCCAAACCGTTCAGTTCGCGGCACTCGCGGGCGGCGCGCCCGATGCCACGGTGAGCTGGTCCATTGCGCCGGCGAATGCCGGCAGCATCTCGGCCGCGGGCCTGTACACTGCGCCGTCCTCCATCGCTTCGGCCACGTCCGTGACAGTTACAGCAACGGATGGGAACAACCCCAATCTGTTTGGGACCGCGGTAGTGAACCTGCAACCAACCGATCCCGACAGCTTCTCCCCGATCCGCGTGAACGCCGGCGGTCCGTCATACACCGATCCGCAAGGGCTGGTTTGGGTGGCCGACACCAACTATACGACGGGTTGCGGCGGCAACGGACAAACCTTCGGCTTCGCCGACCCGACCGGGCTTAGCGCCATTTACGCGGATGGCCGGAATTGCCCGAACACCATGAGCAATAGCTCGTACAGCATGCTCTACCAATTCAATGTCCCCAACATGGACTACCTGGTCACGCTGTATTTTGCCGATCCGACCTATAGCAGCCCGAACCAACGCCTATTCCAGGTGGAAGTCAACGGTGCGACCAACAGCAGCTTGTACAGCGTGGACGTGGCGGCCAACGCGAAAGGCCAGTACCTGCCGTGGACCACCACCGTTCCGGTGACGGTGACCAATGGCCAGATCAACATCGGATTCACGCCCATCCGGGATTGGCCGATCATCAACGCGATTCAGATTGTGCCCGCCAATAACCTGGACGTGGAGCCCGGCGCTACGACGCTATCAGAGCGGCAAACCGTTCAACTATCCGCACTATCGGCCGGCGCGGTCGATTCCACGGTGACGTGGTCCATAAGTCCCGCCAGTGCCGGCGCCATTTCCGCAACGGGTCTATACACTTCGCCGTCGTCGATCGCCGCCGCCATGACGGTGATCATTACCGCGACCGATGCAACCAATACAAACCTGTTTGGCACGGCAATGGTGTACTTGCAGCCCACCGATCCGGACAGCTTCTCGCCGATCCGCGTCAACGCCGGCGGTCCCGCGTACACCGATGCGCAGGGACTGGTCTGGGCAGCCGATACCAACTACACCACGGGCTGCGGAGGAAACGGACAGACCTTCGGCTTCGCGGATCCGGCGGGCGAGAGCGCGATTTACGCGGACGGCCGGGAATGCCCCAACACGATGGGCAATACTCCCTACAGCATGCTCTACCAGTTCAATGTCCCCAACATGGACTATCTGGTGACCCTGTATTTTGCCGATCCGAATTATGGCAGCCCGCAGCAGCGCTTGTTCCAGGTGCAAGTGAACGGCGTCACCAACACCACGCTCGAAACTTTGGACGTAGCGGCAAATTCCGGAGGGCAATACTTCCCCTGGAGCACGACGGTTCCGGTTACCGTCACCAATGGACAGATCGCCATCGGATTCACGCCTATCCGCGATTGGCCAATCATCAACGCGATTCAGATCGTGCCCGCCAACAACCTGGACGTGGAGCCCGGTGTGACGTCCCTTTCAGAGAGGCAGTCGCTGCAGTTTACAGCGCTGTCGGCCGGTACGGCCGATTCCACCGTAAGCTGGACCATCAACCCCGCCGGCACTGGCACGATTTCCACCACCGGCCTGTATACCGCACCTTCGACGATTAGCGCTCCTACGACCGTTACCATCACCGCGACCGACATGTCCAACTCCAACCTGTTCGGTACCGCGGTGGTAAACCTGCAGCCCACCGATCCGAACAGCTTCTCGCCGATCCGTATCAATTCCGGGGGCCCGGCCTATACGGACCCGCAAGGACTGCTGTGGTCCGCGGACAACAGTTACATCACCGGTTGCGGCGGCAACGGACAAACCTTCGGCTTCACCGACCCCGCCGGACTCAGCTCCATCTATGCGGACGGCCGGGAATGCCCCAACCTGATGAACGGCAGTTCGTACAGCATGCTCTACCAGTTCACGGTCCCCAACATGGACTACCTGGTGACTTTGTATTTCGCCGATCCGAATTACGGCAGCCCCGGTCAGCGCCAGTTCCAGGTGGAAGTGAACGGCGCAACCAACAGCAGCTTGTACAACCTGGACGTGGCGGCCAACTCCGGCGGCCAGTACATGCCCTGGAGCACCACCGTACCGGTGAGTGTGACCAACGGCCAGATCGCCATCGGATTCACGCCCATCAGAGATTGGCCTATCATCAATGCGATTCAAATTGTGACCGCCAATTCCGTGGAGGTCGAGCCCAGCGCCACCACATTGTCGGAAAGGCAGATGTTGCAATTCTCCGCGCTATCGGCAGGCACGAGCACTTCGGCCGTGACCTGGACGATTTCGCCTGCCAGTGCCGGCTCGATTTCAGCCACCGGCCTGTACATTGCGCCTTCGTCTATTACTTCCGCCAGTACGGTGACGGTGATCGCGACCAGCACAACTAACCCGAACCTGTTCGGTACGGCATTAGTGAACCTGGCGCCCGCCGATCCAGACGCCTTCACACCGATCCGCATCAATTCCGGCGGTCCGGCTTACACCGACGCGCAGGATTTGCTTTGGTCCGCTGACAGCAACTACACGACGGGTTGCGGTGGCAACGGACAGACCTTCGGCTTCACGGATCCGGCTGGGCTGAGCGCCATCTATGCCGATGGCAGGGAATGCCCCAACCTGATGAGCGGCAGCGCGTACAGCATGCTCTACCAGTTCAGTGTCCCTAACATGGACTACCTGGTGACGCTGTACTTTGCCGATCCGAATTATGGCAGTCCGAACCAGCGGCAGTTCCAGGTGCAAGTGAACGGGGCCACCAACAGCACCTTAAAGAGCGTGGACGTGGCAGCCAACGCCGGCGGCCAGTATCTGCCCTGGAGCACGACCATTCCGGTTACCGTAACCAACGGACAGATCAACATCGGATTCACGCCCATTCGGGATTGGCCGATCATCAATGCCATTCAGATCGTGGCCATGAATGCGATCGAGGTGGTGCCGAACGCTCCGGCGCTTGCCGAACGGCAGACGGTACAGTTTTCGGCGTTCGCGGCTGGTAACGCCGCGGCTGTCACCTGGTCCATCTCTCCAGCGAACCTGGGCAGTATCTCGTCCACGGGCGTATACACCGCACCCGCATCGATCGCGGCGGCAACTACGGTAACAGTGACGGCTACCAGCGCGGCCAATCCCAACTTGTTCGGTACGGCAGTCGTAAGCCTCTCGCCATCCGACCCGAATAGTGTCGCGCCCCTGCTGATCAACGCCGGCGGCCCGGCTCTGACCGATCCCCAGGGACTGGTGTGGGCCGCAGACACCGGCTACACCACCGGATGCGGCGGAAACGGCCAGTCGTTCTCATTCACTCCCCCGGCGGGCTTAAACCCCGTCTATGCGGACGGCCGCGAATGCGCCAACAGCATCTCCAATTCCCCGTTTAGCATGCTGTACCAGTTCACGGTCCCCAATATGGCCTACGTGGTGACCTTGAAATTCGCCGATCCGAACTATGGGCAGGCTGGGCAGCGCGAGTTTCAAGTCTCCATAAACGGCGCGACCAATCCGGCTTTGAACCTTGTCGATGTGGCGGGCAGTGCCGGCGCCCAATACACGCCTTACGACATCGCGATTCCCGTCAACGTTACGGCCAACCAGATCTCCATCGGATTCACGCCGATTCGGGACTGGCCCATCGTCAACGCCATCGAGATAGTGCCACTGGGCGCGGTCCAAGTGGAGCCTCCCACGGCCACGCTCTTCGCCCCGCAGGTGCAACAGTTCACGGCCATCGTCGCCGATCCGGCGAACGCGGGTGTGGTTTGGAGTCTGACGCCGGCGGGCCTTGGCACCATCAGCTCCGCCGGCCTTTATGCCGCGCCGGCATCGGTGACGAGTCCGCAAACGGTTACGGTGACCGCTACCGATGCCGCCAACGCCGCGTGGTATAGCAGCGCCAGCGTCACCCTGGTGCCGCCCAGCGCCGTCGTGCTGACGCCCACCTCCGTGAATCTGACCAGCGGCCAGAGCCAGCAGTTTACCGTCGAGACCAACGGCGGCGTGGTGACGGCTGTGTGGTCCATCAGCCCGGTAGGCATGGGCACGATCAGCTCCACCGGTCTGTATACGGCGCCCGCCGGAGTGTTCACGGCAATTACGGTAACGTTGACCGCCAGCGTCCTGGGCGCGCCGGCCACCGCCACCATCAATCTGGTGCCTGCCGTAAACGTAACGGTCAGCCCCAGCGCGATTACGATGGGTCCCGCGCAGGCGCAGCAGTTCGCCGCCAATGTTACTGGAACCTGGAACACCGGCGTCATTTGGACCGTCCAAGGCTCCGGTACGATCACTTCGAACGGCGTGTACACGGCGCCGGCTGCGATAACGGGACAATCCACCGCGACCATTACAGCTACCAGTGCGGCTGTGCCTGGCGTGGCAGGCCTCGCAACTGTAACGCTGGCCCCCGCGGTGTCGTCGGTCTCCGTCTCCGTAACGCCATCCATTGCATCGCTCGCTGCCACCGAGGCGCAGCAGTTCACCGCCACCGTCTCTGGAACGGCCAACACCGCGGTGACCTGGACTATTACGCCTGCCATCGGGAGTATCAGCGCCGCGGGACTGTACACGGCGCCCAGCAATATCAACGCGGCGCAAACGGTAACAGTGCAGGCCGCAAGCGTGGCCGATCCTACGAACTCCGCCACGGCCACCATCAGCCTTCTGCCGGGGAGCAACGGATACAGCTACAGGCGGCCCATCGTCATCAACCACACCTATGTGCCCAACACTGACCAGACCAACCTGCCGATCCTGATCTCGGGCACCTACAGCTATCTGGCCAACGTCTCGAATGGCGGAGACGTGCAGAACGCCAACGGCTTCGACATCATTTTCAGCTCCGACTGCGCAGGCATGCAGAAACTGAACCACGAGATCGAATCCTATAACCCAACGACGGGCGCAATCAATATGTGGGTGCAGATCCCGACGGTTTCCCATACTACCGACACCGTGTTCTACGTCTCATACGGCAACAGCTCGATAACGACCAGCCAGGAGAATAAGCCGGGTGTGTGGGACACCAATTATCAGATGGTGCTGCACCTGGCAGAAACCGCCGCGCCCTATCTCGATTCCAGCGGCAACCAGCACAGCAGCACCGGCGGCGTCTACCCCACTGCGGCGGCGGGCAAAATCGGCGGCGCACAGGCATTCGATGGCCTATCCCAATACATCGCCTATTCGCAGGCGCAGAGTCCCAAACCCAACGGCGCCATTTCCATGGAAGCGTGGGTCAAAACCACCGGCACGATGCCCGGCGGCTTATTCGGCAAGTGGGAGAGCGACGGCACAAACCCCACCGACGAATCCTATGAGGTGTTCTACCGGGCCGGTGGCCAGCCGAGCGGACTGCTGAACTCGACCGGCAACTCGCCTATAGAAGTGGATGCCGGCGCCGCCATCAACGACGGTAACTGGCACCATGTCGCGGTCACCGCGCCCCCCACCGGCACCGCCTCGATCTATGTGGACGGCGTGCTCAGCGGCTCGCTGACCAACACGAGCTCGCTGCTCGCCACCACTACCGACCGCCTCCTGATTGGCGCCACCAGCCTAGCCACCGGCGGCAGCTTCACGCACGGCTCCATAGACGAAGTACGCATTTCGAACTCCGTCCGCTCGGCCGACTGGATCGCCGCCGAATACGCCAGCCAGAATTCCCCGTCCACGTTCTACACGATTTATCCGGCCAATACCAACAGCATCGATCCGCCGTCGGCTTCGCTCGGCGCTTCGCAGACCCAGCAGTTCACGTCCATGTTCACCGTCAGCGCCAGCGCCACCAGTTCGAACCCGCTGGTGCTGCTCGGCGCCGTGCAAACGCCTTCGAGCGCCGAATCGGTGGCCATCAGCGGCAACATCGCGTATGTGTGCGACGCGAACGAAGTCTCGATTATCAACATCTCAAATCTCTCCAGTCCTACGTTCCTGGGCGCGGCGCTGGCGTCCTCCCTGCAGAACGACGGCATCAACGATTGCTCCATTCAGAACAATTCGCTGGTGACGTTCATCGATACGCAAAACTCCACGCTCGGAGACAACCCCAGCTTCGTGGCCTTCGGCCTGGCGAACCCCATGCAGCCGCAGTTGATTGCCAGCACGGAAATCAACAAGCGTTTCTTCAATCCGCCGGTATTTCAGGGCAACATCGCCTTTGTGCCCATATTCGCGTACGACTTCTTCTTTGGTTTCTGGGACGGCCAGAATGGCGACGTAGTCGCGGTGGATATCAGCAACCTGGCTAGCCCCCAAGTCCTCGGCACGCTGGAGACACAGACCAGCTCGGTGAACGGTGGAAACTATCCCATCTTCGGCGTCACCCTGGTGAACAACCAGACCTTGTATGCAGGCAGCACCACGGCGGCCCAGGGGACCAACAACGGCGTGGGTCAGTTGACTGTTGTCAATATTTCCAATCCTGCGGCCATGTCAGTGGTCACGCAGGTTCAAGTGCCCGGCACCATCGACGTTTACGCGCCGATGATTCAGGGGAATCTGGCGATCGCCGGCGGCGACAACGGCGGATACTGCGGTTGCTTCGTTCCTTCCAACGGTATCGCCTTCGTCGGAAACTTCGTGATTAACACGTTCGATATCACGAACCCAACCAGCCCCGTACTGCTGGCGACCGTGCCCACGGCTTATCAGGGAAGCGCCGGGAGCGCTGCCATCGGCACGAACCTGTTCCTGTTCTCGGTCTTCGACAGCAACCTCAACCCGGTGCTGCTGCTGGTAGATACTTCCAATCCTGCAAACCCGGTGATTACCGCCACCTACAACACTCCCCAGCGCGTGAACCAGATGGTGGTGGCGGGCAACCTCCTGCACGCGGCCGACGGCACGGGCGGCTACGCGATTTATCAGATCCCCGGCACCACGCCGCAACAATACAACCTGACGGCGAGCTGCGCCGGACCGGCCAACTGGGTGCTGAATCCGCCGGGAGTCGGAACGATCAGTTCCACCGGAATGTACACCGCGCCCGCCACGCTCACCGGCGCGCAGGCCGTCACCGTGACGGCCACCAGCCAGACCGATCCCACCGAGACGGCCTCTGCCACGGTGTCTCTGTCGCAGGTGCTGACCACCACCCTGAACACGGTCACACCCGGACCCTATCTCGCCGGCACACCCGCATCGTTCCAAGCCAATGTCACCAGCCAGGGCGAAAACCCGGTTTCAGGTATCACCGTGAACCTCACCGTCACCGGTGCGAATGGCGGCAGCTATTCCGCCGTCACGGACTCAAACGGCAACGCCAGTTTCAGCTATACCGGGATCGCGCGCGGCGCCGATACGTTGGTCGCTACACCTGCGGGCAATGCCGGTCCCTCCAGCAGTCCGTTGCTGGTGCTTTGGATCAGCCCAGCTAATGCCATCAGCACCACGGCGGTCACAGGCGAGTTTTTCGCCTCCTGTCCTTCCGGCTGCCAGACATTCGCCACACCATCCACCCAAACTCCCGCGTTCCTCCAGAATTTCCCGAACGTGATGTTCGATCCGCCCTCCGGGATGCTCGCCAACAATACTACCGGTGTCACCAGCAGTACGCTGCCGTTCACGGATGTCGTCGTTAACGGCAGCGGCGCAATCACCGGCACGATCATCGTCCAAGGCAACGGAGTGCAGGCGGGCATTGGAACGCTTGCTGGCTTCTCGGCGGTGTTCCGTGGCAGTCTTGTAGTCGTCCAAGCGGGCAGCTTTACCTTCAACGTGGCCAGCGAGGATGGATTCATTTTCGGCGTCGGCAACGGAGCCGTGCGTGTCAGCGGCATCAATGTCAACCCGCCCGCATCCGGGGTCACGGTCTTCTCGCAATACCCGGTGATGGGAGCAAACAACGGACCACCGGCCAGTGGTCCCACACCCATCGTGATTTCGTTCCCGGCGACCGGCTCGTATCCTTACGAGATCGACTACCAAAGCGGCGTAGGCAGCGATCCGTCACTTGCGATCGCTGTCACGCAGGGGTTCAGCACCCAAGCGCTGCCGCCGCTCGACACGCTCACATTGACAGAAACCTCCAATTCCACGCTTTTGCAAGGTCAGCAGGCGATGTTCACCATTCAGGCCCTGGATGAAACCGGCGCGGCCCGGGCGCAACTGCCGATGCTGGTCAGTGTCACCGGCGCGAACCCGCAGACCGTGCAGGCCACAACCAATGCGAACGGTATGGCAACCGTGAGTTACTCCGGAACGACGGCTGGCGCCGACCTGATTCAAGCGTCCGCTACGACCGGTGGCCAATCGCTCTATTCCAACCAAGCCGCGGAAACGTGGTCAAACAGCACCAGCCAGCCGCCCAGTATCACAGTCGTCGGCGATTCAACCCTGACGCTTCCCAACCCGGGCGTCTACCAAGCGACGGTCGCCGACCCCGACGCGCCTAACGGCGGCGCCATCTCCGTTGCGTGGAGCGAAGTCAGTGGCCCTGGCACCGCGACTTTCAGCGCCCCCACTGCGCTCGCCACCGGAGCGACATTCAGCGCACCCGGCGGCTACGTGCTGCAGGTTACCGCCACGGACCTGTTGGGCAGTCAGTCGCTGCAGCTCAACATCACCGTCAATCCGGCCCCCGCTATCGTGCAGGGCTGGCTGGCCACCCCGGTGGACGGTTCCACCGTGACTGGCGTTGTCCCCATCACCTTGGCATCCGGCATCACGCTGACCAGCGGGACGCTCACTTACTGGCCGGTCTCGAATCCCAATGCGGTTGTCGTGCTGAACTCTAGCACGGTGGGCAGCGGTACCATTGGCTCGCTCGACACCACGCTGCTGGCCAATGGAGGCTATATCGTCGAATTGAGCGCCAGCACGGGCGGCAGCCCCCAAAACTTCGAAGCGACCGTCACGGTGGTGGGCAATTACAAACCGGGCCGCCTCACCGCTACGGTTACTGACCTGACGGTACCGGCACCGGGGCTGCCCATTCAAATCCAGCGGACTTACGACAGCCTGACGCGCGCAGAGTCGCTGGACTTCGGCAACGGCTGGTCGCTGGGCGTAGACGTGCAACTGGAAGTTTCACCCCAATCCAACGTAACCCTCACGCTGAACCAGCAACGGAAAACCTTCTACTTCACGCCCGTGCCGATATTCGGAGGCCCATTCGGCGGTATCGGCCTCTACAAGTCCGCATTCACCGCGGAACCAGGATTCTACGGAACCTTGACTGCCAGCCTGGACGGCTGCATCGTCATCGATATTCTGGTGCCCATTGGGAACCGCTGGATGTGCGCCTCGGAAACGCCTTATCAGCCGCAGACCTACACTTATACCGATCCGTACGGCCGGGTATACACCATCGCGGCGAATGGCGGGCTGAAATCGATCCAGGATCTGGGCGGTAATACTATCACGGTGACACCCACCGGGATCAGTTCCAGTAACGGCCTGAGCGTGCCGTTCGTGCGCGATGGTCTGGGACGGGTCACGCAGATCACGGATACTCTGGGAAACAACTACCTCTATGGCTACGACGGCAACGGCAATTTGGCGAGTGTGACGTATCCGGGTCTGTCGACACCCGCGCACTATACCTACGACAGCACGAACCTATATACGGGCGGCACCGATTCGCGCGGAACCCCGCTTCCGGTGACCACCTACGACGCTAACGGCAGGCTGCAGATGGTGACGGATGCGCTCGGCGAAACAACCACCTATACCTACAACGTGCCAGCCCAGAGCACCACGGTCACGTATCCGCCGGATGCCAACGGAAACGTAGGCACGGCCACCATGGTGTACGACAGCTACGGCGACCTGCTGAGTTCTACGGACCCGCTGGGCCTGATTACAACCAATACCTACGACGCCAATCACGATCTGTTGTCGGTTACCGATCCGCTGGGTCACACCACAAGCTACACCTACGACAGCAATGGCAACCAGATTTCCATGTCGTACCCAAAGACTCCAACTAGCGACAACACGACCAGCTATACAGTCTACAACGCCTACAGCGAGCCTGCCCAAACCACCGACCAATTGGGGAACGTCACGAACTTTTCCTACGATTCCAATTTCTGGCCGCAACTGGCCAGTGATCCCATAGGGCCGGTCGCGAGTTTTACCTTCAACACGAATGGTACTATGGCAGCACTAGACGTCGGCTACGACCTGACCGTCACGTCCGGCACGGCAACCACATATGCTTACGATCAATACGGCAACTTGATTAGCAAGACCGATGCTCTGGACCGCCAAACGCAGTACACTTACGATACGCTCGGCCGGCAGATCACGATGACACCGCCGCTGCCATCCGGCGCCACTGTGGCGACAGACAGCACGACCAACACGTACGACCCGCTGGGTAACGTGATCAACGTCACCGCACCACAGGGCCGGACAACTTCGAATCAATATGATGCAAACAATAATAAACTCGCGACCACAGACTCCAACGGTCACACGACGAGTTACCAGTACGATGCACTGAATCGGGTGAGCCAAGTGACCTATCCGACATCGCCCGCGACGACGATGACATACACGTACGATTTCCGGAACAACGTCATCGGCACGACGGATCAGGCCGGACACGTGACCTACAATTTGTACGATCTGGACGGGCGCCTCACGTCGACGACTCTGTCCTACGGCACGCCGCAGGCCGCGACTACGAGCTACACTTACTATAATGACGGGAGGAAGGCTACTCAGACCGATCCGTTAGGCCACACGACTACGTACAATTACGACGCCGCCGGCCGAACGATCGGCACAATTGATGCACAGGGCAATGCCACGCAATACGCGTACGACGACGCCAACAACCAGATCCAGGCGATAGACCCTAATGGTCATAAGACGCAGAGCCAATATGACGCACGGCATCGGCCGACCCAAGTAACCTACGACGACGGGACGACGACCTTGTACGCCTACGATGGTCCCGCCAACTTGCTGTCAGCGACGGACCAGGCGGGTAACACGGTACGATACACGTACGACTACGCCAACCAGTTGCAATCGGTCATCCAGTCGGCCAGCCCAAATCCGCAAAACACCACTAGCTATGCCTACGACGTGGACGGCAACCTGACCACTCTCACCGACGCCAACGGCCACACGACGCACAACAACTTCGACCTCCTGAATGAGTTAAACGCTGAAACGCTTCCGAGCGGCTCTCCGACGCAAACACGCACGTACGACCCAAACGGGAATCTCGTGAGTCTGACCGATTACAACGGCAGGACTACGACCTACGCCTACGATCAATTGAATCGCCTGTTGAGCCGGACACCCGATCCAAGCCTGACTGATACGCCAGAGACCTTCACGTATACCCGGACGGGAAAACGGGCTACCATGACCGATGCCAGCGGAACGACCACGTATACTTACGATAGTATGGACCGTCTGGCATCAAAGGCGACACCTCAAGGCACGCTGAGCTATACTTACGATGCGGCAAGCAACGTTGCATCCGTGACATCCAGCAATGCCAACGGAATGTCGGTTCAGTACACTTACGACACACTCAATCGCCTAAGCACGGTAGTGGACAACCGGCTGCTTGCAGGAGCCAATACGACCAGCTACACCTATGATTCGGCAAGTAATTTGGCGACCGTGAGGTACCCGACCGGGCTGCAATCGACTTTTGATTACGACGATCTCAACCGCTTGCGGACGCTGAACGGTTCAGCAGCGAGTTACAACTACACACTCGGCCCGACGGGCAATCGGCTTTCTGGTGTTGAATCGAGCGGGCGGACGGTGAACTGGAGTTATGACGGCATCTACAGGCTGGCAAACGAAGTAATTACACTCGACCCGCATTCGAACAACGGAACGGTAAGCTACGGTCTTGATCCCGTCGGCAATAGGCTGTCGCAGACCTCGAGCCTCTCGGGTATTTCCTCGGGCACATTCACATACAACGTGGACGACAGGCTTTCAACCGAGACATACGACAACAACGGCAACACCCTTGGAACGGGCGGCGGTACGTTAGTCTACGATTTCGAGAACCGGCTGAAAAGCATGAACAACGGCGCAGTGACAGTCCTCTACGATGGCGACGGTAATCGGGCGGCGAAAACAGTGAACGGCGCCACGACGCGCTACCTGGTGGATGATCTCAACCCGACAGGCTATGCCCAGGTGATCGACGAGATCACTAACGGGGTTGTCACGCGCACATACACTTATGGCCTGCAGCGTGTTGACGAAAACCAACTCATCAGCGGCGTGTGGGCTCCGAGCTTTTATGTTTACGACGGGCTCGGCACCGTGCGCCAATTAACGGACGCCGCCGGGACAGTAACGGACACGTATGGCTACGATGGCTGGGGGAACCTCGTCGACACTTCCGGGGGCACGTCCAATTTGTATTTGTATCGTGGCGAGCAGTATGATCCAGATTTGAAGCTATACTATCTCAGGGCACGCTACTTTAACCAGGCGACTGGCAGATTCATGACCCGTGACACGTACGCGGGAGATACTTCTCACCCCCAAACGCTGCAGCGTTACATATACGCGATTGGGAACCCGGTTAACTGGCTCGACCGCACCGGACATAATGCCGCCGTAGACTATACCCTGTTGCTGAGCGCCTTAGTGCTAACGGCCGGTACCCAAGTCGCTATGGCTCAGTCGGCGGGTTCGATTCGATGCATCTGGTGCGAGGCCGCTTCTCAGTTGGCAGCCGCCCTTTTTGTCGACTTGGTTCAACCGGGAGTGAAGGTGTTGGGCGAGGTGGCTGGCCGCACTATCTGTACGGTCGCCGTGCTCACGGCCGCCTTCAGTCCCCCAAAGCCGCTGCCTGCCCCGCCTCCGGTGCAGGCTCCGACTTCGACGCCGGGTGATCCGTGCAAGGATCTGCAGCAGCTAATCTATCAAGCTATGAATCAGGTAGCGGATAGGGTCGGCGACCTTCTGGACGACAACCTCGATTTGTACGGCACGGCGAGAAGTGCCCCAAACCCGTCTCTGCCGCCTGGTTCCGGTAGCTGGGTTGGGCACTTAAACCAGGTAGAGGGCTGGCAAAATAGGCTCGGCAATCTCATAAGCCAAGCCGGTAAGCTAGGGTGTCCCGTTCCGCCCGGTGCCTGGGGACTAGCCACCCGCGGGCTGCCAAGTCAACCGCGCGGCAACTAGACAGGCACCATGGCCAGGAAGATGCACAATATCGACAGACTCGTCATGCTACTGAGCACCGACTGGTTCCTTAGGCACTGGCCGAGCATAGGCATCGCGGCCAGCGACCGGGAAGCGAAGGTCCTTCAAGAGGGCTTCCGCGGCCTAGTCAAACAGATAATCTCCGGAGCGGAGCAGTATTGGCTGGCATCATTCACAGAGGAGCGCCTCCAGAAGACCTCCATCGGTCTGGACAGGCTGCTGCGGGACGCCAACGTGCAAACACCGGCAGCACTCAGAATTCGGCAGTTGGCAGGCGATCGCTCGAGAGCCTGGTTTGACCACAAGGCAGCGTGGCTTACTCTCGAAATTACACGAATGCTTCTGGAAGGCGCCCCTCCGGATGAAACGGCTGAACTCGCCCCCAACCTCCGCGAGATCCTGATGAATTCTTACGCTTGCAGCGCGGGGGCTCAGGTCGATTTCGAGAAGGAGGGCCTTCAGTCAAATTCCCCATGGGATCGATACATGCGAGCTTTGACGCCCGATCTGCCGACGTTTCTCTCTGATTATGTTTCGGTCGTCATCCTTAAGGACGATGAGATCGGGGTGTTTTGGGCCTCCGTTTGCGCCAGTTCAGAACATCCAGAAAGGGTGGAGATCCTAGGCTGGTACAACCGGCAAGCATCTGCATTAACCGGCGAGGAGATCAGCCTCCCTGAATGCCTAGCGGAGTGAACGTGTCGCCGGCGATGGTACCCACGGTTACCTGGGCGGTGCCGGGAATGCTGCATCGGCACGAACGTGTTCCTGTTATCGGTTCCACAACAACCCCGACCCGGTGCTGCTGGTCGATACCTCCAGTCCGGCGAATTCGATGATTTCCGTCACCTACAACACGCCCACGCGCATGAACCAGATGGTGGTGGCGAAATCGCCTCTGCACGGCTGACGGCACGGGCGGCTACGCAATCTATCAGATCCCCGGCACCACGCCGCAACAATACAACCTGACGGCGAGTTGCGCCGGGACCGGCCAACTGGGTGCTGAATCCGCCCGGAGTCGGAACGATCACCTCGACGGGCCTGTATACCGCGCCCGCCACGGTATCCCTGTCACAGGTGCTGACTACCACCCTAAACACGCTGACGCCCAGACCCTATCTCGCCGGCACACCCGCATCGTTCCAAGCCAATGTCACCAGCCAGGGCGAAAACCCGGTTTCAGGTATCACCGTGAACCTCACCGTCACCGGTGCGAATGGCAGCAGCTATTCCGCCGTCACGGACTCAAACGGCAACGCCAGTTTCAGCTATACCGGGATCGCGCGCGGCGCAGATACCCTGGTGGCCACACCCGCGGGCAATGCCGGCCCCGCTAGCGGTCCGTTGCTGGTGCTTTGGATCAGCCCAGCTAATGCCATCAGCACTACGGCGGTCAATGCCGAATTCTTCACGGCGTCCTCCTGCCCGTCTGGCTGCCAGGCTTTCACCACGTCAACTACCCAAACTCCGGCATTCGTGCAAAACTTCCCGGATCTGATGTTCGACCCATTCTCCGGCATGCTCTCGAATAACACCACCGGCGTTTCCAGCAGCACGCGCCCCTTCACCGACATCGTACGGAACGGGGGCGGCGCGACGATCGGTACAATCGTTGCACACAAGGCAACGCCGTATAGGCAGGCGTGGGCACGCTCACGGGCTTCTCCGCCGTATTCCGCGGCAATTTCGTAGTGGCCCAAGCGGGCAGTTTCACCTTTAATCTGGCCAGCACCGACGGATTCATCCTCGGTGCCGGCGGCGGGACCGTGCGCGTGAGCGGCGCGAACATCAACCCGCCGGCTTCCGGCCTCACGGTATTTTCGCAGTATCCCGTGATGGGCGTGATCGACGGGCCTACGAGTGGCTCTCCGACGGCCATCGTGGTATCGTTTCCGACGCCAGGCTCGTATCCGTACAAAATCGATTACAAGAGCGGTACGGGCGGCAATCTGTCTCTCGCGCTCACCGTCACACAGGGATGGGGCACGGTGCCCTTGCCTCCGCTCGATTCTCTGATGCTGACTCCTACGTCCAATTCCACCCTGCTGCAAGGTCAACAGGCGATGTTCACTATTCAGACCACCGATGAAACTGGCGCGGCCATGGCGCAACTGCCGGTGCTTGTCGGAGTCACGGGGAGCAGCCAGCCGCCCAGCATCACCGTCGTCGGCGATTCAAGCTTGACGCTTCCCAATCCAGGTGTCTATCAAGCCACCGTGACCGATCCCGATGCGGCCGCAGGCGGCGCGATCAGCGTGAGTTGGAGCGAGGTGAGCGGCCCCGGCACGGCCAGCTTCAGTGCGGCCACGGCGTCATCGACGGGCGTCACGTTCAGCGCACCAGGCGCTTACGTCCTGCAGATCACTGCCACGGACCTGCTGGGCAGTAACACGCTGCACCTGGGAGTCACTGTGAATCCGGCCCCTGCTGTAGTGCAGGGATGGCCGGCGACACCGGTGGATGGCTCCTCGGTGAGCGGCGTTGTCCCGATCATCTTGGCGTCTGGCATCAGTTTGACCAGCGGCACGCTGAGTTACTGGCCGGTATCGAATCCCAATGCGGTAGTCGTACTCAATTCGAACACGGTCGGCACCGGCACCATCGGCTCACTGGATACCACGCTGCTGCAAAATGGCGGCTACATTGTGGCGTTAAGTGCCAGCACGGGTGGCAGCCTGCAGAACTTCGAGGCGACCCGTCACTGTGATATCACTAATGCGAGTCTTGTCCGGTTGCGTGACGTATCCGCTGCGATGGCCGTCTGCCAGATAGCATACAAAGACGGACAAATAGTACGCGGCTACAAAGAAAGACATGGCGACAATGGCGCGGACCGCATAGGTGCCCCCTCCCCGGATTTCGACAACCTTCCGCGCTTTGAGCGCCCCGAGTGGAAGCACCATTCGCTTGACACGGATGAGCGCTTTACGATAAATGCAGGCAGTATATTGAACATGATTGAACATCCAAAGTGAATTGATGGGAGCGGACATAGCTATCGTTGTCAGATATATGCCGTGGTTGCTTCCATTTCACGGGCAAAGGGTATTTAGATATATTGCCTATAGGGATAAGCAGGGGAACATGTATTGGGAGTCCTGGCCGCTGGGAGAGCCCCAACCAGTACTTCATTGATTGGCCGCGCCGTAGCAGCCGGCCTGTCACGCCGCTTCCAAGCATACCCCCGGGCAGGCGTGGCAAGGCAGGTATACTGCTGCCCTACTTCTGCCGCAGTTTCTTTTCCTTCTCTTCCGCCTCGGCCTTTCGGATGGCCGCCGCCTTGGCGAAAGCTTCTTCGGCACCGGGCTTATCGCCCTTACGGCGCAGGAGGAGGCCCAGATTGTTCCAGGCGGGCGCGTTCTGCGCGTCGAGCGCCACGGAGCGACGCAAAGCTTCGATCGCGCCATCGGCATCGCCCTGTTGCTTCAGCGTGGTTCCCAGAATGTACCAGGCTTCGATATACGCCGGCCGCTGGGCCACCGCCGCCCGTAATTGTTCGATGGCCTGGGCGGGGATGCCGGCATCGATATATGTCAGCGCCAGGGTGTAATGCGCCTCGGCGAGCGACGGCTCGAGTCGCACGGCTTGTTCCAACTCCGCCCGCGCGTGCGGCAAATCGTCGAGCGATTTGTAGGCGACCCCCAAGTCATAATGCGCGCCGGCGTCACCGGGATGATTCCCGGTCACCGCCGAAAGCTGTTTGATGGCGGCCTGCATGTCTCCGGCGGCGATGTAAGCGTAGCCCACATTCACCTGCACGCGTATATTGTCCGGATCGTGGTCGAGAATCCGGCGGAATTCGCGGAGACCGGCGGCCGGATCGCCAGACTTCACTAGCGAGTCGCCGTAGTTGTTGCGCACCAGATCGTTCGACGGATCCAGTTGGACGGCCTGCCGGTAAGCGCCGCAGGCCTGCTTAAAGAGGCTTTGGCGCTGGTAGGCGGATGCCAGCGTTTCCCAAACCGAGGCATTGGAGGGTAGTTGCCGGGAGGCGGGCGCCAGCTCGCGGGCGGCCTCCGCGTAGTGTCCGGTGTCGTTGTAAGCAGAGCCCAGCCGGAAGCGATATTCGCCATTGCCGGGTTCGAGCGCAACGGCTTTCTGCAAGGCGCGCACCGCAGGATCGGGCTGCTGCGCCATCCAGAGCGCGGCTCCCAGGTGGAACCAGGCCTGCGCCATTTTGGGATCCAATTCGGCGGCCCGGCGGAAGTGCGGAATGGCGTCCGCGGAACGGTTGGTGGCGGCCAGCAAGAACCCGATCTGGTCTTGGTAAACGGCCGACCGCGGAACGATTTCCGCCAGCTTCTGGTAAGCCTCAAGCGCTCCGTTTGCGTCGCGCGCGGCCCAACGGCTGCGGGCCGCGGCTTCCAGATCGGGAACGCTGGCAGTCTGCCCGGCCAGCGGCACGCCGCAGAGCAGGGCAGCGCAAATCAGGGGAAGACGGCACACTAGTTGCGGCTCTCCGGCCCCCGCGGGTGCACATGCAGACTCAGGAGATCGGACTGCACCGGCACGCCGCCGCTCACTTTCACCCGAAGCAGGCCTTCAAACGGCGGCACACGGCGGCGCGCGCCGGGGCCCAGTTTGGACAGCAACTCTTCCAACCGGGCTGCGCGGCAAACGAACTCGACCGCGGCTTGCGTGCCGAAGGTGGTGATGCCGGCCAGGATCAGCACGCGGCGGCTCGAGTTCAGGCCGGAAGTGAGCGCCACCAGCGCGTAGTCCTCTGTAACGGGACCCTCGGATGCAAGGTAAGCGGTTTGCTCGGTGGCTCCGGGATGCAGGTTGGTGATCATCAGATCGCCCTTGCGGGGCGCGGAGGGCTTGCGCGCGAAGACGAAATCCTGGGTGCCGGGCAGTTCCCGGAGCGACAGGTTCTCGGACGGGGAGCCGATGAAAATCAGGTCGCTGGTCTTGGCGTCGTCCCACGTGAGCAGCCTTCCCCGCTTGATCCGAATGGCCTGTTGGAGGCTGGCAAACACGCGGTCGAGATCGTGGACCGCCATCACTTCTCCCACACCAGTGTAATGATCCCGAATCGGCTTGCCGCTGTCCAGGGCGGGGTCGTAATAGCGAAGACCGGTTTCGGGCCGGCCGACGAATTCGGCGTTGCTGTAGACCACCAGAGGCGCTTCCTGACCATTGGCGAAGCCGCTCCAAAAGGTCCGCACCGCGGGCGCGGGCTGCTCGGTAGCGGCAACCGGGGCGGCCGGCATCATGAAGCGGGTTACGGCGATGGAGATCACCACTACCAAGATCGCCCCGATTACGATGGCGACGAAGTACCACGAAAGAGGGTAAGACCGCGGCGTCCGGCCGGAGGGGAGGGGAGGGACCGGAACGGATGCCGGCGAGGCTGGCGCGGGGTGCGCCTCGGCCGGCGGCCGGATGTGATACGTCAGTGAGTAGGCCCCTTTGGGGATCTCGATCAACAAGCGATCCAGCGCGCCTTCGCCGACATAGTACTCCGCCAGTTTGGAGCGGAGCCGGCCTGTCTGCACGCGGACGGTGGAATCCAGGCGCGAGTCGAAGTCGGCCGGGCGACCGAACACCTCGGTGGCGATCTGGTATTCCTTCAGGGGTATACCGGGGGAATCGAGCGAGTGCTCGCCCAAATACCGCAGGAGCTTGCAGAGTGATTCGGATCCATGCAAAACACTGCTCCGGTTAAGCTTCTCGATTTGAGAATGAAGCGCGTCCCGCTCCGTAGTTGTCCCAGTATCCCTCATTTAACCGTTTAACGCGAGATTAACAATACCGCTAAGTCTATGCAAAAGTGGCAGCGGAGTCAAGTAACATCCGCCGGGCGAGCGGAGGGTTTGTGCACGGGGCGGCAGCGCGGTAGAATTGCCGAGGTGCACTTTCGCAGACTTGCTTGTTTTCTCCTGGGGGCTTGGCTGGCTGGAGGCCTCTTCATGGACATGGTGGTAACCGAGAACTTCCGATCCGTGGATCGGCTGCTCGCCAGACCCGCTCCGCAGGCCGCTCAGCAGTTCGACAAGCTGGGACCGGGCATGGCGCGCACCTTGCTGCGTCACCAGGTTTCCGAACAGAACCGCTGGTATTTCGAAACCTGGGGCATAGCGGCGGCCATCCTCGGCGCGGCGCTGCTGATGGTCCTGCTGTTCGGCAGCACGGAAACGAACTTCACGCTGCTGTTGGCCTTGCTGATGCTGCTGATCGCCATAGTGCAGCGGTTTGCGTTGACGCCGCAGATGGTGGCGCTGGGCCGCATTATCGACTGGATTCCAGCCGGCGACCCGTCGCCCGAACGGTCGCGCTTCTGGATGTTGCACAACGCTTTCGTGGGGCTGGAGGTGGTGAATTGGGCGCTGGGATTATTACTGACGGGCAGGCTGCTTTTCAGGCGAAAGAAGCGGGGTGTGGATCCGGACGCGGAGTTGCTCGCGCGACGGTAGACGAGCGTGATAGCGGGTCTCTCCATCAATCCGCCCAATCTCAACGAGGAACCTGTACTTCGTGTAACGTAGAGAAGATGCTGCGCTATCGCCTCGACGATCTTGGATGGTACCAGTTTGAGTGGCTCGTACAATCCCTCCTGAAGGCCGATTTGGGCATTGGCGTTGAGTCTTGGGGAGGCCACAGCGATCTGGGTCGAGACGCGTTTGCTAGAGGCCCACTCCGGTTCCCGGGCTGAAAATTGCGATTTCAGACGCGGTGCCTTTGGCGACCGGTCTCTCCCTCTTATGGTGGATAGTAATGCTTGGGAGATTCTTGGAGATCGGGCTGTCGCTGTTAGCCAATTCTCCGGCCAGCAGGCGGCCATTGATCTTATCGACGCACTGAAGAACGCGCACGATCTTGCTGTTAATGAAGGTGTGCGTGGAAGGCTGGCCAAGATATGTGGCGCAGTTTGCGCTTCTTGCGTAGAGGCATGGGATGCCTCAAGCACGGTCTTCACGCCTGAGCAGATTGAAACGTTCGCGTCTGGAACGCTGATCTGTTTACCGATGGCCCGAATGCCACGTCTTGATGAGTCTTGGGACGCGGCAACTGAGCGGCTGGCCGAGGCAGCTAAGCGTTCCCCCTATTTTCTGGACGGAACCGGCGGCGGTGACGCATTCGCGGCGTGGCTCGGCATGATTAGTGCAATTAGTGCATCCGAACCGCGCCTACTGCGTCGATCTCCGTCATTCGGGGAGCATCTCCAACTTATTGCAACTGTGGTTGCCTGCAGCGACGAGCGCAGCGCGGTAGGTTACATCGAGTTTCCTAGCAAATCCGAAATGGAGTCATTGGCGAGCGATCTCCGTATTTATGCCAAGGGCTTCCGGTTGGTGGCTACACTGAGTTCTTCGGACGCCGTTGTCGAGATGTGCGAGCGTGCTGCCGAGATGAGCAGTGAGCGAGCGTCTACCTGGGATCGCCGAGCGAGCGAAGCTGAGGCTGACGAGACTGACGACTACGACAATGACGACGAACCAAAAAACACGTCAGAGTTCGACGTTGCTGCCCTCTTTGCCGACCTTTGATCAGTCAAGTGCACGAATTGAGACGCCCAATCAGCGACCTGTTGCGCCGATTCGGTCACAAAACCTTGCGGCATCTAACCTCCTCAGTTCCTGTCCAGTCAATGCCAGGTCTTTCATCCTGTGTGTTCAATGAGTACGACGATTCGGGCGAAGAATGCGAGATGGATCGCCGACCCAACGACGCGCTCGGATCGCTATTGGTAGCGGAGCGCGACCATTGATCAACCCAAGCGGCGCGGCGCGCCGGCATGTAAAAAGCCAGAAAATTACGGTCGTTAGTGCCACCGCTTCGGCCGCCAGTGTGCGGAGGGCTCAGGCCCCGGCGTCCAAATCCACGCGGTCGATGAAGCCGATCACCGCCATGTCGATGGGAGACTGCATGCGGCCCACGCTGCTCATGGCGGCGAAACCATCCATAGTCAGCAGCACCTGGTCGCCGATACCCGCGCCGATCGCATCAAGCGCAATCACGGCGTCGCCGCGATTGGACCCATCCAGGTTCAGTGGCTGCACCAGCAAAAGGTTGCGGCCTTCGTGGCTGGGGTGCTTGTGGGTGGCCACCGCCTCGCCGATAATGCGCGCGATCAGCATTGTTCAAGCATTTGCTCAGGTTCTTTTCAAATGGATGGAATCCACGATGCCCATGACGGTGCTATCGACAGGCACTTCGGCGGGCAAAAAAGCGAAGCTGGCCTCCTTGCTGCGCGTCCAGTAGATCAATTCGCCCGCGCCGGCGCCGGTCCAATCGGCGCATACCAGGCGCTTGCCGGTGGGTTTCAGCTCGGGGGTGAGAGGCTGCACCAGCAACAGGCGCTGGCCTTCCAGCCGGCGGTCTTTCATGGTCGCCCAAACGCAGCCCACCACGCGGCCCAGGTACATGGTCAATCCAGGTGCACGTCGTCCACGATGCCGACGATGGCCGTATCCACAGGCGAATCCTTGCAGCCCTCCGCCATGCGCGCGGAACTGCCGGAAACGACCATCACTCGTTCCTTGAATCCGGCGCCGACAGTGTCCACGGCTACCACGTAACCGGCTTCGTCTTTGCCTCGGGCGAAACCGGCTTCACCATGAGGAGCTTCTTGCCTTCGAGGCGCGGGTCCTTCCGGGTCGCCACCACGGTGCCCACCACGCGGGCCAAAATCATCGTGACCCTGTCCGCCGGCTACTTGCCGGCATTGTGGTTTTGCCGATCGGCAGGATGTCTTCCAGGCTCTGGTGCGGACGCGGGAATGACGTGCACGGCGATCAGCTCGCCCACCCGGCGCGCCGCCGCGGCGCCCGCGTCGGTGGCCGCGCGCACGGCCGCCACGTCGCCGCGCACCATGGCGGTAACATATCCCGATCCGATCTTTTCCCACCCGACCAGCGAAACTTTAGCGGCTTTCACCATGGCATCGCAAGCCTCGATCATGGCCACCAAACCCCGCGTCTCGATCAATCCTAACGATTCACCCATCTATCGTCTCCCATGTTTCCAACGTTACCGTCTCAATTGACGCCGCGTGCCCTCAAAGCCTCGTCCACCATGCCGATGAGTTCTTCGCGCGTCACGTAGAATCTATCCTGCGTTCCTGCTCTGACGGGCGCGGCGGAAACCCCGGCGCGCGGCATCTGCTCGGCGTACACCGGGCAGTCCGGCTCGGCGCCCGCCCGCGCCTTCACACCATATCGCGTTCTCGAATCGAACAGCTTATCCACTTCCGCCTTGGGCAGCACGGTAGGCCCGCCCAGCAGCTCCGCCACCAGCGAGATGCGGGCGAAGTGCTCCACTGTTTCCATGCGGAAGAACGCCTTGTACACATCCTCGCCGTAACTCACCGCGCCATGATTACCCATCATAATCGCGTCGTACTTGGGGATGTAGGGTATCAGCGGTTCGGTGAGGGCCGGCGTGCCCGGCAGTCCGTATTCGGCCAGCGGAACGCAGCCCGAGGCCGATGATCACTTCCGGCAGCAGCGCCAGGTTGAGCGGACGGCCCGCGGTGGCGAATCCCGTGGCTACCGGCGGATGCGCATGCAGCACCGACCGGACGTCCGGCCGCATCTCGTAAATCTTCATGTGCATGGCGATCTCGGAGGTGCCTTCCTTGCGCCCGCTGAGCTTCTTTCCCTGCATGTCCAGGACGATCAGATCGTCCACGTGCATCATGCCCTTGCTGACGCCGGTGGGTGTGGCGAGGATGCGTTCGGCATCCAGGCGGAGCGTGATGTTGCCGTCGTTGGCCGCCACCCATCCCTTCTGATATACCAATCGCCCGATGTCGATAATATCCTGCCGGTGCTCCTGTTCTGTTTTCGCCATGGCGGGATAAACGATTGTACCAGACGGAGAGGTGTTGACAATCTGCGTCCGCCTGGCCCATACTTGCAGTCGTTTAACTATGGGAAAGGACTCTAGCCGGACGGAAATTCCGCCGGGAACGCTTTACATGCTGATTCTGCGGAGCCTGGCCCGGCTGGGACCCATGCACGGATACGGCGTGGCGCAGCACATCCAGCAGTTATCCGGCGATGTGCTGCAAGTGGAAGAGGGGTCGCTTTACCCCGCGCTGCAGCGCATGCTGATCAAAGGCTGGGTCACCGCCGATTGGGCGCAGTCGGAAAACAACCGTCGCGCGCGATACTACCGGCTCACTCCGGCCGGCCGGAAGCAATTGGGCGCGGAGATGTCGGCATACGACCGGGTGAAGCGGGCGATCGCCGACGTGATGCAGCCGGTCACGGGCGCTTGAACCACTTCAACTGCGCCAGCAGCCCATAGAAGACCATACAACACCAAAAGTCGATGGCCAGCCCCCAGTCGATCTTATAGGGCGCGTGACGCCCGGCTACGGGCAGGTAACGATCCATGCTGAAATAGACGGCATTGCCCAATACCACCGCCGCCAGGCTGTGCCAGAATTGACGCGCCGAAAACAGGCGGCGCTCAGCCATCGGCCCTTCCATCGGGGGCCCTTCCATTCGGTAAGCCATTCCAGGGCGAGTCGAGAACCTGCCGGACCTTTTCCACCAGGCCGACTGAGGTGAACGGCTTTTGCAGAAATGCCATCGAGCCGCGTCCGAGGCGCTGCACCACAGGCTCCTCGGTGAAACCGGACATCAACAAGATGCGCAAATCCGGACGTATGCGCCGCAAACGCTCGGCCAGTTCGGCGCCCTTCATGTGGGGCATCACCAGATCGGTCAATACCAGTTGGATCGGCTCGGGATGAACTTCGCAGAGGCGTAGCGCGTCGCGTCCGTCGCAAGCTTCGAGCACGCGGTATCCGCTCTGCACCAGCATGCGGCAAACCAGGTTGCGAACGGCATCCCCATCTTCGACCACCAGGATCGTTTCCTTCACAAAGGCTCCCGCGAATCGGTTTCCATCGAGCTATTGCACATGCATCGGTTCGCCGAAATACGACAATATCTGGCCGGCGCAGTGCTGGCAGGCTTCCTCTTCATCCGGATCGCGAGCTTCGCACCGGATCAACTCGCGGTCTTCGAACGCCAGGCTGCGTCCGCAAACCCAGTCCTCTCCATCGCGGATGTGGATATGATTGAACTCCGTCACGTGTCTATCCTTTGTCCCTACAGCGGGTTGGGTTGCGTTGGCGGCGCCCTCGCGGTAGAATACTAGTTTCGCAGTTTTGAGGAGATTCTTGTAGCATGGCACGAATTTGCGAAGTATGCGGCCGCGGTCCGCAGTTTGGCAACCGCATCAGTCACGCTCATAACGTCACCAAGCGCCGCTGGAACGTGAATTTACAAACGGTGCATGCGTTCATTAACGGGGCCAGCAAGCGGCTGCGCGTGTGTACGTCTTGCATTCGCTCGGGTAAGGTGCAGAAAGCGGCCTAGCCGCGGTCGCCGCCCTTCATCAGATAAACATCTCTTCGTCCTGCGTGGCGCGTTCGGGGGAATGCCGGTTGCCGCCTTGCGCGTAAGTGCTCAGGGCCGCTTTCACACCCGCCACGAGACCTTCGACTTCTCTCACAGGAGTCAGCACGGCGCCCTTGACGGCGTCGCGGGCCTGCTCCACATGCGCCACCGTCTGATCCACGGTTTCATCGATCTGCGCGATGCGAGCCTTGGCGCGGCCGTTGGCATCGTCCAGCAGCGCTGCAATATGGTCGGCCTGCTGACGAACGGTTCTTGGCCATGGCCAGGGTTTCGGTGGTGATCTCGCAAATGCGGGAGCGGTTGTCTTCGAGCACCTTTCCGGAAACGGTGACCATGGCATCGAAACGGTCAACCAGCGGCCCGAACTTACCTTGGGCTTCCTTGGCGCTCTTTCCGGCTTCCTTTCCGGCCCGGTACAGAGCGGCCAAAATGACGGCCTGCCATATCGAAGCGAGGCAAGCCAGCAATACGGCCACTGCGATCACCCACCGGAAGACGTCTTCAGACATCGAGGTTTTCCCCCTGGCATGCGCGTTAGTGAGCCGGGCTTTCGGCGGGGGACGGCGGCGGCGTAGCAACCGCATCGCGGTAGGCCTGTTTGCCCGCTTCCATGGCGTCGGCGATAGTGTCTTTCTGACGGTTCAGGGCGTCTTTGCCCTTGGCGAGCATGTCGCCCGCCGAATCGCGCACGTCGGAAGCACGCTGCTTGAGAAAATCGGTACCCTCGCCCGTCTTATCTTTAATGAGTTGGCGGGTGTCCGCGCCGGACTTTGGGGCGAATAGCATGCCGATGCCGATGCCGACCCCGAGGCCCAGCAAGAAACAGGTGAAATCATTTTTGTCCATGTCAGTGCTCCCTTTACAGCCTTTAGTATACCGTGCGTCAGCTAGCGGCATAGTACATTGCGATACCATTAGTGGACCCGCGGTATGAAGGAACGAAAGCCCGCCCGCCTGGATGCCACGGCTTTGTGGGAATACGCGCTACGGGTGTTGGCCGACCGCGCCTATTCGAGCGGCGAAATTCGTGAGAAATTACGCAGAAAGGCGGAACACGCCGCCGACGTGGATCCGGCCCTGGCGCGCCTCAAAGAATACGGCTACCTGAACGATCGCAAGTTCGCCGAGAGCTTCGCTTCCGCCCGCCTGGAACGCGAAGGGTTGGGTAAGACGCGCGTACTGGCGGATTTGTCGCGGCGGCGGGTGGCGCCGGCCGTGGCGCAGCAGACCGTAGGTAAGGTTTACGAAGATGTAGACGAGACTGTGCTCGCGGAGGATTTCGTGCGGCGCAAATTCCGCATGGCCTCGAAAGAAGATCTCTTCCGCGGCGAGAAAGAGATGGCGTCCGCTTACCGCAGATTGATGCGCGCCGGCTTTCGATCCGGGACGGCCATCGCAGTACTCAAGAAGTTCGCGCGCGACCCCGATCTGCTGGATGGGTTTGAGCCGCCTGTCGAAACGGCGGAAGAGTGAGTCGGTTACGGAACGACCTCAGGCCGCGCGATCACAGAAATGCAATCGGCGAGATCCAGGCTGACGCGAATTGCGTCTGCTCTGCCCGAAGGCCGTACCGATAGAGGAGATGCCGAATTCCTTCGCTCGACGGTCAGAGCAGTTCCGGGCACCAGGCCGAGTTGTTCCAGTTCACGGAGAGCCGCGGGATTGCGGTCTGAAACGCTGCTGATGATGGCCGGCGTCTGGAGAGGCCATTGCGCCAGCCGCACTTCGTCCCGGTGGACGGCAGCTTCATATTTCGGCGGAATGATATGGCCGTGCGGGTCGATCTCCGGGTCGCCCAAGATTGTGGCGACGCGATCTTCAAAACGTTCGGAGATGAAGTGTTCCAGCCGCTCCGCCTCTTCGTGCACTTCGTCCCAGGAGTACTTCAGAACATCGTGAAGGAACAGTTCGAGCAATCGGTGATGGCGGACAAGTTCCCAGGCGCGGCGTTTTCCGGCTGCTGTCAGTCGAGCACCCCTGTGTTTTTGGTATGCAACGAGGGCCGGCCGCTCCGATGCGAGCCTCTGAAGCATGCCGGTGACCGAAGGCGTTCGAACTCTTAACCGCTCCGCAAGGGCCTTTGTCGTGACCCTCAATTCCTCGGAGCCGCCCAGTTCGAGGATCGCTTTGAGGTAATCGTCAACCGATTCCGAAGTCGTAGACGCAACAAGTTTAGGTGCCACTATTTCTAATGGTACGCGCAGTTCATGACTGCACGCAAGCCCTCCAATGGCTCCGCCGTGTTGACTTGGCAGTGCAATTAGGATAGCCTAATTTTATTGCTATCGACACGCACCACCATCCTTATCGCGTGCCTTGCTTTTTCCGGCTGCCGCTCTCAGCGTCTGCTGGCGCAGGGAGAGACGACCAGCGCCATCGTGGGCACAGTCCTCGATCCCACCGGCGCGACCCTGCCGCGCACCACCGTAACGGTCGTCAACGCCGAGACGGGGTCCAAGCGCAGCGCGATGACCGATGACGCCGGCCGCTTCAGCTTTCCGCAACTGAAGCCCGGATCATACACGGTCAAGGCCGAGGCAGCGGGGTTTGAGCCGCAGACCAATGCGAGCGTCTTCGCCGGTTTGGGGCAAAAGCAGACCGTGATCTTCACGCTGCAGTTGCTCGCGGCGAAAGCGGAGGTGACGGTCAGCAGCGAGGCTCCGCTCGTGAACCCCGATAACCCGAACACCGCGACGACTCTCAACGCTCCGGCACTCGAAAATCTCCCCAACCCAGGCGCCGACATGACGTATCCGTTGCAGTTTGCGCCGGGCGCTCTGATGAACACGGCCGGCAGCGGCAACGATTTCCTCGGCGGTACGAACGGATACGGGAACGTCGAATTTAACGGCCTGCCGGCGCTCGCGAACGGCTACATCGTTGACGGCCTCGAAACCAACGATCCGCTAACCAACCTCAACAGCGGCCTGTCCACCAATCTCGTTCTGGGGCTCAATTCGATAGCCGAGGTCACGGTGAATACCCTCTCCTACACCGTGGACCAGGGACGATACGGTGCTTCGCAGGTGAACTACATCACGAAATCCGGGACGAACCAGATCCACGGAAATCTCTACGAACTCTGGAATGGGTCAAGGTTCAACGCCGCTGACTTCTTTACGAACGCAACACCCGGAAACCATAAGCCGCGCTCCACCGTGAACCATTTCGGTGGCAGCCTGGGCGGGCCGATCCTGCACGACAAGCTGTTTTTCTTTTTCGATAGTGAATGGGTGCGGATCGCGCTGCCGATAGTGTCCGCCACAACGGTACCGGCACCGGCGTTCCAGCAATACGTTTTGCAGCAGTTGCCCTTGGGCGGCAAGGATTCCATCACTGGCTCCGCCTATCAGCCAGCACCTCAATTGGCGCCTTTTTACCAGAAGATGTTCAGCCTTTACGGCAACACAAGCGGAGTGCCTCTCGCGATTCTTGGCTGTCCGTTGAATAGCGACGGGAGCCCGGCGGCCGGTTCTCCCCCGAACGGCAACGGCTGCGCCAATCGCCAGAGCGTCTCTCATTCCAGCGACGATCGCGAACAAGTGCAAACGGCTCGGATCGACTACAACATCGACGAGAAAAACACGACCTGGTACCGGTTCCAATCCGACACCGGTTTACAGGCCGCGTATACGGACCCGATCAATCCGCTGTTCAACTCCATTTCGCCGCAACCGCTCTATTCATTCGCCGCAGGCTATACCCATGTCTTCTCATCGAAGCTGGTGAACTACTTCAATCCGGCGTTTTCCTGGTACGAAAGCTTGTTCGGTCCGGCGGATTTCCAGAAAACGCTGGCTGCCTTCCCCATCGTTCTCCAGGGCAGCGGGGCGAATGCACCATTCACGCCCATCGGCGGCCTGGATAACACATGGGTGCAAGGGAGGCGGGCAGCGCGGTTCTTCATCAATGACAACCTCGCGTGGACCATAGGCGGGCATGAACTGCGTTTTGGAACGAATACCCGAATCTTCCGCCTGAACGATTACGACTTCGGTGAGGGCGCGGTTCCGCTGGTCACATACGCCACTCTGCCGCAGTTCATCTACGGCGTAGCTTCGACGGCGACGAAAACGTTTCCGCTCGCAGATTCGCAGCCGTATGATTTCCTGAACCTCGACCTCTACGCCCAGGACACCTGGAAGATTACGTCGAAATTGACGTGGACCCTACGGCGTTCGGGCGACGCATAATTCCAATCCGCTCAATCCGCACGATGCCATCGCCAGGCTATCCGGTTCCTTCGCGGCGATCTCTCATGACGTGAACCAGCCACTCAGCGCCGCGCTCACGACCGGCCTCGGCAATATTTTCGATTCGACTCCTCTGGCGATCTGGCAGCCCAGAACGGCCATCGCCTGGCAGATCGCTCCGAGGACTGTCCTGCGAACCGGCTTTGGCCTGTTCAGCGATCTCCTGCCCGGCAGTATTGCGGATCTCGTCGGCGTCAATCCGCCGTACTCAGAGACGTTCCAGGGTGGTCTGCTCGGGACCGTCGGCGGAACGGCGATCGCGCCGGGCGTCCCCAACAGTGCGATCGATGCGACCGTCCGCCGCGAATCAGATATTCAATACCGGCTTTGCGCAAGGAAGGTTGTCATGTGCGTCGCCTCTTTCGAATCCGAACACCTGCCTTCAGCCAGTCGCGGTAACAGCCGTTCCCGACGGAAAATTGCGTGCGCCGTATTTCATGGAGTGGAGTTTTGGCATCGAGCACCAGATCGGCAACACGATTAATCTGCGCGCGCAATATGTCGGCACCCGCGCCGTGGACCAGCCATACACGACCCAGGTCAATGGTTACCAAACCGTGTGCCAGGGCTGTTTTGCGCCATTTCCTTATGGCTGCTCCCACCGACCCGAGATTTGCTGCCGTGACACAGCTCGCAACCGGAGCGAACAGCCACTACAATGCGCTCCAGACGACCGCCGAGAAGCGGCTCGGCGCACGGATTGCAGGCGCAATTGAATTACACCTGGAGCCACTGCATCGACACCGTCTCGAACGGCGGCTTCCTGCCGTTTGCGGCCGGAGGAATTCTGTCGCCAATACCTGGCGATCTTCAGCGCGACCGCGGCCCGTGTGACTACGATGTCCGGCACAACGTTACAGCCAGCTACTTATACGAACTTCCTCTCAAGGTTAGAGGGCCGCTCGGGAAAGTCTTCAATGGCTGGCAGCTATCCGGCTCGGTCTTCTGGCGTAGCGGGCTTCCGTTCTCCGTTTTGAGCACTCCTTATTCGGCAAATGGAAACGGCATCGTCAACGGCAGCGGACCCCAGTTCGCGAGCGTAGTTCCGGGGGCGCCGCTCTACGAGCACAATCCGATTCCCGGCGTTACGCAGCCCGGTACTATTCAGTGGCTCAATCCCAACGCATTCGTTTCAACGGTCGATCCCAGCACCGGCGCCTGCGCGGGCGGTGACACTCCCAGCAACTGCCAGTTCGGAGATCTTGGGCGCAACGCGCTTCGTGGTCCGGACTTTGTCTGGAGCGATCTCTATCTGACCAAATGGTTTGCCCTGACCGAGAGAGTGAAACTACGGCTGGACGCGCAGTTTTTCAACCTGTTCAACCACCCGAATTTTGCACTGCCATCCGTTGTTTACGCGGGAATCCCCGGCCAGCCCTCCACCCAGACCGGCTTCGGCGCGCTAACGTACACGACGTCGCCTCCAACTGGCCTGCTTGGCGTCGGGCTAGGCGGCGACAGCTCTCCACGAATGATCGCATTTCAGGCACGGCTTGAATTTTGATAGATGGAGGCGGCAGGGCTGCGGTGATACGCAAGCCCAGCGAAAGCGATTGTGAGGGTTTAAGGGGATTGAGCGGGTTCTAATTGAGGTTGGTTCTTAGGCGGGTGCCAAACGGGGTTTCAATCGCTTCTCGCCGGGCCTGCTTGTTTTGTTTCACGCCCGTAATAGAGCAATCGCCTAGCCAAATCGTAAGCCTTTTATTTCAAATTTCTTAGGTGCCACACAGGCTATCCTGCGTGCAAAATTGGCACTCGGCCGCCGGTTTTGTCCCATCTTTGTCCCACATTGGATGACACAGAGTCAAAAAATTGCCTCGGGTGTCTTCTTACAAAGCCGGCAGTGGACTGGGCGGCCGTGAAACTACACCCTGAAAGGCTTCCGCCAGAGAGATGCCGTTGCTGTTCAGCGTTTGCCCGGTGACGCGCTCCAGTTCGACCTTCGACTTGGCGTAGGCCGCCTCGGCCGCCAGTTCGTTCTGGCGCGCCGTTGCCAGGTCGCGCTGGGTCAGGATCACGTTGTAAATGACCGAAGATCCCGCCGCATACTTTTTTTGTTCGGCATCCAGAGTTTGTTCCTGCAGAACGCGCGCCTTCACGGCGGCCTGGTATTGCGCGCGCGCATTGCGCACCCCGATCACCGCGTTCTGCACGTCGACGCGAACCTGGTTCTCCAGCCTCTGCACGCCGAGCTGCAATTGCCGCAGCGTCAGTTGGTCGTTGATCGCCTGCGCCTGCGCCGCCCGGTTGCGCAACGGAATCGTCAGATTGAATCCCGCCGAGTAGTTCGGATAATTGCGCGCGAAGAGCTGCTTCAACACGGTGCCGTATCCGCCGACGAAGGCCGGGCTGGGCGTTCCGAAGCTGAACGGGAAAGTCGACTCGATGGGGTTCATCTGGCCGGCCAGCGCATTGTTGGTCATGGATGCAACCAGGTCGAGCGTGGGTAGCAAGGCCGTTCCTGGAGCCGTGCAGGGTGATCTCCTGATTGGTGACCTGGATGCGATTCTGGGCCAGCTCCGGGCGCGCCGATAGGGCCATGGCCACCAGGTCCTGAATCGGGGAAACCGGCTCCACATCCGGTACACGGATGCGATCGGTGGGCACGATGCGCGCGTCCGCCACCGACGGGACTGGCCACTCCGGTCCGGCTCAGCGCGTTTTTGAGAATGGTCTCCTGCTGCAGCAGTTGGGTTTCCGCCAGCGTCAGGTTCTGCTGGTCGGTGGCCAACTGCGCCTCGGCCCGCACCACTTCAATGGGCGCCATCATGCCCACTTCCACCTGCTTCTTGTTGTCTTCGTAGAGCTTGGTGCTGGTGGCCACGGCCTGCTGCTGGACGCGCACGTTCTCGTTGAATGTGACCAGGTCCCAGTACAGATCCATGACGGCGGCGACGGTGGTGATCACCTGCAGCTTGAAGGTCAGATCGGAAAGCTCGCGGTTGTTCCGGGCGATCTGGATCTGCCGCTGGTTCACCGCGATGCTGAACCCCTGCAGCAGATGCTGCGTCACGGTGATGCCCAGCGACGAGTTGGTGACCGGATTGAACAGCGTCGTGGCGCTGTTGCCGACGGCGGTGGAGTTGTTCAAACCCAGACTCACCGAAGTTCCGGTCGAGAAGCCCTGCTGGTAGGTGAGGCCCGAAAGGTCCTGCCGCTGAATCAATTCATCGGTGCCGGCGATGAACGTGCTGCTTTCGGGAATGGTCTGGTGCGCCCAGCTTGCATTGCCGACCAGGTCCGGATCGAAGACCGGAATGGGCGGTCCGGTTTGGGTGATGACGGTATTGCCGACCGCCGTGGCGCTGGCGGCACTGGCCTGCGTGGAAGGATTCCCCGTGACGCCGCTTTGCGCCACTCCGCCGGGCAGGGCGCTGGTGGGTCCGGCGGTCACGGAGGTGGAGACGCCCTGCGCAAAACCGCCCGCTTTGGCGCGCAACACCTGGGTGTCGGCGATCTGCGGGCCGTAGCGCTGGATCTCGATATCCAGATTGTTTTCGAGCGCCAGGGCGATGGCGTCCTGCAGCGAGAGATACAGCTTGCCGGCGCGCAGCAGCAGTTCCAGGCGGCCGGAGTTTGCCACGTCGATGGGCGGCACCTGCGGCATCCGGTATTTGCCGGTGAGCCGAACGAGAACGCGCCGTCCGGCTCGGTGATGGCGTGGGCTTGCTGGGCGAAGCCGGCGCATCAGCAGCCGGCGCAGAGCATGGAAATGATGGACGCAAAGAACGAGTGACATGACAGCTTCGAACAGCGATACATGATTTTTCTCAATGGTATAGTAGGCGTTTGTGACGCCGCAAGCCGAGTCCATCCTGGAACTGTTCCGCTCCACGGGCGCGTATCTCAGCGGCCATTTCCGGCTCACCAGCGGACTGCACAGCCCGGAGCTATCTGCAGTGCGCGCTGGTGCTGCAGCATCCACGGCACGCGGCCGAGTTGGGCGTCTGCTGGCGGAGGAGTTGCGCAACCTGGTGCCGAGACGCCTGTGGGACTGGTGGTATCGCCCGCGCTGGGCGGCCTGATCATCGGCCACGAAGTGGCGCGCGCGCTGGGCGCCCGCTTCATCTTCACCGAGCGCGACGAAAACAGGCAAGATGACGCTGCGGCGCGGCTTCGCGGTGGCGCCGGGCGAGCCGGCGCTGGTGGTGGAAGACGTGGTCACCACCGGCGGCAGCACGCGCGAAGTGGTGGAAGTGCTGCGCGCGGCCGGTGCGCGGGCGCTGGCGGCGGGTTCCATCATGGACCGCAGCGGCGGGCCGGCGGATGTGGGCGTGCCGCGCGTGGCGCTGGTGACGCTGGAGGTGCCGGCTTACGATCCGGCCGAATGCCCGCTTGTGCGCGCAGGGCATGCCGGCGGTGAAGCCGGGTCCGCCGGCCGGCACTGAATAGCGCCGGCATGATCGTATGCGGCGCATTCGAATCCACTCTCGCTTACGACGGCACGGATTTTCACGGCTGGCAGGTGCAGCCCGGCCTGCCGACCATTCAAGGCACGCTGGAAGCGGTAGTCGCGGAAATCGAAGGCCGCGCCGTGCATGTGGCCGGCTCCGGCCGCACGGATGCGGGCGTGCACGCGCTGGCGCAGGTGGCCGCCTTCAGCATCGAGAATCCCATCCCGCTGCCGAATCTGCGCAAGGCCATGAACCGGCTGCTGCCGCCGTCCATCCGGGTGCTTTCGGCCGAGGAAGCCGCGCCCGATTTCCATCCGCGCTTCCAGGCGCTGGCCAAGACCTACGAATACCGCATCGTGCGCGCAGAAGTCTGCCCGCCTTTGGAGTGGCGCTACGTGCACCATCATCCCTATCCGCTGGACGTGGACCGCATGCTGGCTTGCGCGCCGCTGCTCGAAGGCGAGCACGACTTCACGGCTTTCGCGGCCGCTGACGATCGGGACGAAGAAGGCCGGAGCAAAGGTGCGCACGATTTTCCATTCGCGGATCGAAGTGCGGCGCCGGCCGCTTGACTTACCGCGTGCGCGGCAGCGGCTTTCTGAAGCACATGGTGCGCAACATCGTGGGGTCGCTGCTCGAAGCGGGGCGCGGCAATCTGGATGAGGCGGGCCTGCGCGCGCTGTTAGACCCCGGCTGTGGGCGCCATGCGGGTCCGACCGCGCCGGCCAAGGGATTGTTTCTAGTTGGCGTGGATTATTAAGGCTGCAGCGTCACCTGGACGCGATTGCTCTCCTGCCCGTCGGCAGTGATGTACAGCTCAGCCGGCCCGGCATTGACGATGGCCGGCAACTGCACCTCGATCAGATAGAAGCCGATGTAGCCCGGCGCCAGTGCGGCGCGGGTCACCTGGACAGGCTCGCGATCCAGATATGCCTTGACCGTGGCGGCTACCGCGGGCGGATTTTCCAGAGGCGCAGCCACCCCTGTGGGCCAGTCCGGCCGGACTTTGCCCAAGCCTGTCATGAGGATTTGCAGGCGCGAGCCGGAATGGGCGATGTTGCGGCCATCCAGCATAGCGCCGCTATCTCCGTCGAGGAGCATCGGCGAGCCGTCGCGGTTCACGAAAATGGCCGGCGACACAGCTTGCACGGGTAGCCCCAACGTGTAGCGTCCCTTGCCGGTCTGCAAAGCCAGCGAGAAACTGGCGGGCGAAGCTTCGAACGGCACTTGAATTTGCGACTCCGTCTCGGAAGCGGCGAGAATCGGAAAGCTCAGATCTCCGGCAATGGCCGAGCTGACGCGCCCGCCTACGACGCTGATCAGCGACCCCGGCGCGGCCGCGCGCGTACTGAAGTCCGCCGCGTTCAACAGGCGGGGCGTGCGCAGACGATGTGGCGCCGCAGTGGCATACACCCCGTAACCCTCCAAAGCGGTATAGAGTTGATATCCGTTCGCATCCAGCCTGACATCGGTGGCGGGCGCAGCCGGAAGGCCTGTCGAAAGGGGAGCCCAAGTTACCGCCGGGCCGGCGTTCTCGAGGTCGGCGGTGGCGAAGAAAACGCCTTTGCCTGTAGCCACATAGACCGCACCGGCGGTGCGTTCGGCCGTTATGCCGTGAGCCGGAGAATCCGGCAGATCGGATGTGAGATCGTCCCAAAATCCGCCGCTATTGGTGGTGCGCAAGACGTGGACCCCGGAGCCGCCCACGGCCGCTAGCGCCACGCGCGGCTCGTTGGGATCGGCGAAGAACCGCTCGATGGGTCCGTTTGAGCCGGGCCGCGGTGAGGAGGTCCAGGTGCGGCCGGCATCCTGAGAGACCCAGATGCGCCCATCCGACGCGCCCGCGTAGACCGTTTGCCGGGACGCCGCGACAGCCGTGATCCGAGCGCCGAGCGCCTGGGATGTATTACGCAAAACCTGGTCCTCGGCCGGCATCTGCGTATCGTTGGCCGGCTGCCAGGTTTCCGCTCCCTGCGCCAACTCCATGGCGCCCATGCCCAGCACCTGGATGCGCATACCATGCGTATCCGCGGGGGTGGTCAGAATCCGGGTGAGCAGTAAGTTTGGAAGATGCTGATTCAATCCGGACCAGGACAGGCCCCCATCCATCGAACGCCAGACGCCGAAATCGTTGGCTACGGTCACCTGGTCGCCATCGCCAGGCGACACCGCCACGCTGCGCTGCGGCGTTCCGATGATCGAACGGTCATGGAAAGCGGTCAGGTTCGTCCAGGACCGGCCGCCATCGTCGGAACGGTAGAGTTGATTCCCCAAAGCATAGACGCGTCCGGGCGAGGCGGCGGAAGAGGCCAATTTCGCGCCCGGCTCCGGCAGACGGTCCACAGCAGGCGGCTGGGCGTCGGGCGATTCGGCGGGGGCTTGGGCGGGCGTCCAGCTTTCAAAATCGTCGGTTTGCAGCACGCGGCCGGAGCGCGTCTTGGCAAAGAGCCGCGACCCATCCGGCGAATACCAGACGGAGGCTACCGGTCCGGTGGCCGCCGCGGCCAGCCCAACTTCCATGGAGGGATTTCCCACCCTCCGCCACTCGACCGGAGATGTCTGCGCCGCCAAGATACCGGCAGACAAGCAGGCTCCCAAAAGATAACGCCACCCCGAAACTGTTCCCTTGTGACACACGGTCGAGTCCTATTTTAACCTATCCGGCAGTCGCCTGCCTACTACAACGAATTGAATTAAAGGTGTTTGTTAACGATTTGCATTCGGCGCGTAATTTGCTATGCAACTTTGGTGCTAGACTAAGGGTTTCAAAACGTACCATTCACAGGAGTGGTGCTAATGAAACGAAGATTGTTTCATGTATTTACGTAGATTGTTGCAAATGGCGCAATGGCTGCTGTTATTGGCAGTGTGCATCGGTTGTGCCCCAATCTACGCGGAAGACGGCGCAGCCAAGGTGATCACGCTGAACGGGCAGGTGTCCGTACTGCGCGATAGCTCACCTTGGGTGCTGAATGTCGGCGATGCGGTACAACCCCGCCAAATTATCATCACCGGACCAGACGGTTTTGCCGTCTTTCAGGTTTCCGATGGTAGTACCTTTGAAGTTTTCCCCAATGCGCGGGTGATCTTTCGCGAGAATGCCGGCTCCTGGAGAGACTTGCTCGACATCCTGCTCGGGCGTGTGAAGGTCCACATTCAAAAGCTGGGCGGGCAGCCGAATTACAACCGCGTGCGCACGCCGACAGCGGTGATTTCGGTGCGCGGCACGGTGTTCGACGTGGCGATCGAGGACGAGGACGACACCACGCTAGTGAGCGTCGAAGAAGGGCAGGTGGGCGTGCAGCATCTGCTCAAGCCCGGTCCGGAGCGTATCTTGAACGAGGGCGAATCGATCCGGGTTTTCCGCAACCAGCCGCTGGCCGCGACCGATGTGGACAAGAGCTCTCTCATTCAAGGGATGTTGCGCCAGGCCGAGCGGGCACTGTACGAAATCGTGTACCGCATCCCGGCAGGGGGCGGCGCTGGCGGGGTGGGCACTTGTCTGCCCGGCTCTGGGTTAGGCTGCGACAAACAGAATCCGAAGCCGCCTGGTAATACACCGCCTCCCGCAGCGCCCGCTCCGCCGCACTAAGTGGCGGCTAATTCGCCTCGATCTTCACATCTGTTTGAGTGACCGATTCGGTGTCGCCCTGCTTGGCCGCGGCGCGGATCTGGTAAACGCCGGGCGGGATGGCAGCCGCCGGAACGGTCATCACATACGGGATTCTGCCTTGCGCATCGGACTCCGGCAGCGGCAGAGGCATGTTTGATCAGGCTCTTGCCGTTCTGCAGGAATTCAATTTCCACCGTGGGTTTCGCTGGAATCGAAGGGTCTTTATAAACCACGAAAAATAGCCGCAAATTCGAATTCTCCGCGCGCGGCACACTGTTATTCAATGTCGGCGTGATGCTGCCGCCCTGGAACTGGAACGGTTCGTTCGGATCCAGGCCCTTCACATCCGGCGTGTAAGAGCGCACGCGAGGTCAGCGACGAGATGCCCACGCCTTTGCCCTTGGGTCCCACCGTGAACGCGCGTCCGCTGAATTCCCATCTTGCCGCTTTCGCGGTCCATGACGGCGGTCTCCAGGCTATATTTTCCCGGCGGGAGGTCGAGCGGCATCTTCTCGACGAAGTTGCCCGGCTTTCAACTGATCGGCGGTGATATGTGAGGGAGCGGTCGCGCGTCAGTTTGGGACCGGCCACCTCGCCCTTGGAATCCTTCACCAGCGCGCCCAGGGAGAAATGCACGTCGAACATCTTCTGGGCCGCATCCGGCTTGGCCTGCAAGCCGTGCAGAGGCACTTCCACGAGCACGGAAAGATCCGTGCCATCGTTCGCGCGGCTGCAGCAGGAACGCGCCCGCGCGGAATTCGCACGTCATGTGAAACCTGGGACTCCGACGATGGCCTTCAGCAGCGGCAATTCAAAAGCCTGCAGGCCCGCGGCGCGGGCTTCCGGCGGCAGAGCGAAGTAACCGTTGCGCGCCTGCAGGACCAGATTCTTGCGGTCGCTCTCCAGTTTCAGCTTGTGAAAGCTGCCGTCGTAGTTATCGATGTGCGGGTTGTAAGTCAGCTCGTAATAGCTGGCGATCTCTTCGTTCACGTGGCGCAGCGGCGTGCGCAAGTCGTTGCTCTCGCCCAGCAGAAAACCGCCGGTGGCTTCCGCCAGGTTGCGGATCGGAAGCTGGACGTTGGCGCGCGAAGAGGCTTCGGCGTTATCCGACGCGCGCATCTCGGTCCTGCGTGGTGTTGCCTCCCATCATGCGTGGCCTTGCCGGCAGCCATGTTGGCCCCGTTCAACTGGTCGGTGGCGCCCGAATTCTGCGCGTAGGTCATCACGCCGCGCGTATCCACCGAATAAAAAGTGACGTTGGCGCGGTTTGCCATGCTGGTCAGATTGCGGAAAGATCGCATCCAGCTCAGGCGTCAGATACATTCCCCAGGTGAAGTAGAGAACGGACTTGCGTCCCGGCATGGACTGCAGCCCCCGCACCAGCGACTCCAGGGCGTTCAGCGACAGCCGCGCGTCCTGGCTGGCCATCGCCGCATCCATGCGCAGCATGTCGAGCATCACCGATACCAGCTTGGCCTGCACGGCTGCCATCCGCCGGCCCCGGCGCCGCGCCGCGGCCAGCCGGTGTGGGCTGATCGGTTCCTGCCGTCTGGCCATCGGTACCTCTTCAGATCGCTCTTGATCTTCTCCGATTCGGGAAGCAGCTTCGTGACCGCGTAGCCGCTGGTGGCGTCCTCGATGGCTTTGACGAGCGCGTCCTTATCGCTGGTAAACGGCTGCAGGACCAGCAGGCGCGTATCGATCACCACCACCGAATAGAAGACGTTGGCGCCCTGCTCGCCCTTGACCAGGTCGACCGCGCCCGTGCGGGCGGTCTTTCGCTGCGTCGGGTCGCTCATGGCTTCGAAGGCCAGCGTCACCAGCCGCAGTTGGCGCAGGGGATCGAGCTTGGTTGTGGCGCCGCTTTGGCTGATCGCCTCCGCGCCCTGCACCAGGCGGAAGCTGGTGGGCTGCTCTTTGACGCCGTTATCGCTGACGGCCAGGTCTTCCTGCTTTGAGGTCCGTGACCGGTTTGCCTTTCTTATCGCGCGCGACGAAGTCCAGCACGACTTCATCGACGGTGGATTTGACAACGGGCGTTTGCGGAGGCGGCGAGCGGCAGGCTGTTGCGCGGGCGAGGGAAGCGGCCGCGATGACGGCGATCGCCGCCGGGATAAGTGAGAAGATGCAAATCTTCATGTCTGATGATCCGGGAATCGTCTACTCCTCAGTTTACGGCACTTCGCTTCCCGTGGGGCGGCGCGAACGCCGAATGAGGATACCATGTGATTCTTCCGATATGGCGAGAAAGCGCCCCCGGTCCGGCAGAGAAGCTGCGGAGTGGAAGAGCCTGCTTCAGCCTGCGCGATGCAGCCGTCTTGGGCATCCATCTTCTGTGCGACTCTGGCGGCTTACTGGCCGGCGTTGCGCGGAGGCCCGGTGTGGGACGATGCCAGCCACGTTACCAGCCCGGCCGCTCGCAATCCTGGCACGGGCTCTGCGCGCATCTGGTTCATCTGGGCGCCACCCAGCAGTATTATCCGCTCCTGCACAGCGCATTCTGGGCGGAGCATCGCGCTTTGGGGCGGCGCGATGCTGGGCTATCATCTCACCAACGTCTTCCTGCACGCGGTTTCGGCTTGCCTGGTAGTGTCGATCGTACGGCGGCTGGCGTTGCCGGGCGCCTGGCTCGCGGGCCTGGTCTTCGCGCTGCATCCGGTATGCGTGGAAGCGGTGGCCTGGATCTCGGAGCAGAAGAGCACGCTATCGGGCGTGTTTTACCTGGGGGCGGCGTTGGTCTACCTGCGCTTCGACCAAACGCGGCGCAGCCGGCATTACTTGTGCGCGCTGGCGTTGTTCGTGTTGGCGCTGCTGAGCAAGACGGTAACGGCGACACTGCCGGCGGCGCTGTTGATCGTCTTCTGGTGGCAGCGCGGCACGGCTGGACTTCCGGCGCGACGTTCGTCCGCTGCTTGCGTGGTTCGCGCTGGGAGCGGCGCGCGGGGCTGTTCACGGCCTGGGTGGAGCGCGTATACATCGGCGCGAAGGGCGCGGATTTCGCGCTTTCGGCGACCGACGCGTTTCTGCTGGCGGGCCGTGTGATCTGGTTCTATGCGAGCAAAGTGGTATGGCCGGTGAACCTGATCTTTACTTATCCCCGTTGGAAGATCGATGCGGCGATCTGGTGGCAGTATCGCGTTCCCTTTGGGGGTGTTGGCGGCCGCGTTGGGCCTGGGATTGCTGGCGCGCGGACAGCGCGGTCCGCTGGCCGGCTTTCTATTTTTTATCGGAACGCTGTTTCCGGCGCTGGGATTCTTCAACGTTTACCCGTTTATCTTTTCTTACGTGGCGGATCACTTCCAGTACCTGGCGAGCTCTCGGAATTGTCGTTCCCATCGCCTGCGGACTGGCGATGCGGCCGCCGGCAGGATGGGGCTCGGCAGGCCGGCCATGGCGGCGTGCGCTGCAGTGCTGCTGACCCTGCTGGGAATTCTCACGTGGCGCCAGAGCGGCACTTATGCGGATGCGGAGACTCTGTACAGGGCTACGCTGGCGCGCAATCCGGCAAGCTGGATGGCGCATACCAATCTGGGGGTCGTGCTGGCGGAGACTCCCAGCCGCCTGCCGGAAGCCATCGCCGAATACCGGGCGGCCCTACGGCTGAAACCGGATGACGCGCAGACGCACGCGGACCTGGGAAACGCCCTGGCGCAGATGCCCGGGGGGCCTCGCGGAGGCGATTCGCCGAGTTTCGAACCGCATTGCGCCTGAAGCCGGATGCCGTGCAGACGCACAATGATCTGGGCGTGGCCCTGTCACAAATGCCCGGGCCGCCTGCCGGATGCCGATAGCGGAGTTCCGCAACGGCGCTGCGGCTGAAACCGGACTATGCGGAAGCGCACGACAACCTGGGCGTCGCGCTGACGCAGACTGCCTGGGCGTTTGCCGGAGGCCATTGCCGAGTTCCAGGCGGCGCTCGCGCACCAAGCCGGATTACGCGGACGCCACGCAGCAATCTGGCGCGCGCCCTGAGCAGATGCCCGGCCGGCTGCCGGAAGCGATCACCCAACTCCAAACAGCGTTGCGCTTCAAGCCCGGCGACCCCAGGCGCACAACGACCTGGGGGTCGACTTGGCGCAACGCCGGGGCGGCTGCCGGAAGCCATTTCCGAGTTCCAGGCCGCCTTGCGCCTCAAGCCGGATTATGCGGACGCACGCGAGAACCTGGCAAATGCGCTTGGTGCAAACACCCGGCCGGTTGGCCGAAGCGATTCCGCAGTACCAGGAGACACTGCGCACTCAAGCCCGACGACGCGCCCGCCCACAACGGATTGGGAGTGGCGCTCGCGCAAGTGCCTGGGCGGATGCCGGAGGCCATCGCGCAATTTCAGGCCGCGCTGCAATTACAGCCGGATTACGCCGAAGCGCGCAACAATCTGGCGCGCGCCTGCGCACGCTGCGCCCCCGCTACGGCTGGTTCGGATCGGTCTGACTTTCCGCAGCCGCCGGAATTCCTCGCGCTCGCGCGCGGCATCCTCCTTACGTCCCAATTTGGCGTAGGCGGCCGAAGCCAGGTCGTAGTGCGACTCCGGGCTGGCCGGAGCGAGGTGCACGGCCATTTGGAATTCCCGGAGCGCCCCGGCATTGTCGTCGCTGTCAAGCAGCACCCGGCCCAGTTCCACGTGCGTGGCGAAATCGTCCGGCGCCAGTTTCACGGCTTTCTCGGCATATTCCCGCGCCGCTTGCGGCTCGATCGCGGTTGCAGGTAAATGCTGCCAGGCTCACCAACGCCGGAATATGATCCGGCTGCAATTCAAGCGTCTTCCCGAATCTCTTGGATCCCGTGCGTCCGGGTCCTGCTGCATCAGGTACGCGCCATACCGGAAGTGGATATTGGGATCTTCGGGATAGTCCCGCACCACCACGGCGAATTTCTCAAGAGCTTCCTTTGAATCCTGCTCCATCACGGCGGCCATTGCGTCTCCCAATTTGAAAACTTTGTCGCGCTCCGCTTCCGGCACCTCCGGGGGGGTCCAAGGCCTCGCGCAATCCGGCGATGCCGGTGGCCACGATAATATCCGGCGTCTTCTTGTCGCTGGGTCAGTTCGAGCAGCTTGGCGATGGCTGTCTCAAAGTTGCCCAGCTTGATCAGGACTAGGGCGAGATGCAGCCGCGCGGCGTGCGCCAGCTCGTCGGTTTCCTGAAATCCCAACTTTCGCGTCTGCAGCAGGCTCTTCAGCGCCGCATCGTAATCCCGCAGATGGTATTCGCAAAGCCCCGCCATGGTCCAGGCCGGGAGACTGGTCCGGCTTCAAGGCGGCCAGTCGCTCGAAAGTCGGCGGAGCACTCCTTATATTGGTCCTGGTCGTATTCGATCGAACCGGCCTCCCACAGGCCTTCAGTCCAAGCCGGCTTGAGTTTGAGTGCCTTCTTGTAAAGAGTCGAGAGCCTCCGCGAGCCGTTTGGCATCGCGAGCCTCGGCCGCCTGCCGCGACAGGGTTTCGAAAGAAGAATGGCACCCGCGGATGGGTACGGGCAGGCCTGCATCAGCAGAGCTGCGGCAAGAACGATCATGCGCCTCTACTTGATGTTATAGCGGCCGGCCTTCGCTATTTTCCGTCGTCCGCCACTTCGATGGCATTGATGCAGGCGTAGTTGACCACCGGCACGAAACGACAACACGATCTTGCCTTGTGCATCTGGAGCGATGCCATGGAAGGCTCTGTTCCACGGCCCGTTGCGCGCCCCCGGCGGAACGGAAGAGGTCGAAATTGCGCAGCATTGCGGTCCCGTTGCAGTAGACATCGAAAATGCGGCTTCCTACTCCTCCCGCGCCGGGCTGTCCCGGGCCGAACCAGGTCTCCGCAAATCGCAGGGTGACGGTGTAGCGGCCTTCGGCGACTGGAATCGAGTAACGAGAAGTTGCCGAAGCGTTCGGCCTGAAACATCTCCGGGTCCGGGGTGTTGCAGACCGGCTCTGAGCGCGGCACGGCAAAGCCATGGCTGAAGTAGCGGTCTGCGCCCCACACCTGGCCTGCGCTGATCGGTATAATTCCGGGCGCGCGCTACAATCCGCACAGCGCGCATTTTGCCTGGGATTCCGGGCACGATTTCCAAGGCGTTCAGGAAGGGAGCGTTGTTGACCAGCCGGCGAATTGCAGGTGCAGCATGCCGTCCGCCGCGGGAGAAATGTCTTTGAATACTTTCTCGTCGGCCGTATTGCTGCCGCCCGCATCGCTGAGAGGATATCGAAGGCCGCAGTAGCGGTTTGCCCGTTGATCGCGATCTGGAAAACCCGGCTGGACTCGCCGCCTCCGGCCGTGTTGTTCTCCCCGAATAGGGTCTCGGCAAAGTACAGATGCAGTTCATAGAGGCCCGGCTTCAGCGGGATATCGTACCTGAAATCGCCTTCGGGGAATCGCCTTCGCCGGGAGCGAACAACTCCGGATCGGTGCGTACGGAAAATCGTATGGTTCGGCGTGGCGAAGACGGATCCGCCGCGAAAGAAGCGGTCGCCGGACCAGACGTTGCCGGTCCGGTCTACATACCGCGCAGTGGCATAACCCGGCCAGTATCCGGATTTCCTCGGATTCCGCGCCCATGGGGACCGCGGTCGTCTTGGTCGCCGTGACGGCCTTGGCCCGCAAATGCGCACGGGAAGACCAGACAGCGGCGGCCACCGGCTATGCGATCAATGGCAGCCCGACGAACCGGCCGCCTGGGCCACGCGGATACGGTTGGGCGCGCGCGATAATGGTTGGCGTAGGGTGCGCGACCGGCGCGAACGCCAATTCGCCGGCCGCGCCGGTAATGGCGCGGCTTGAACAGCCAGACCACATCCAATGCGGGCTCCGCCGCATGGTCCAATGGCCGGGTCGCCTTGGGTGGCCGTTGCATGGTGGCGAAAGGAATTCTCCAGGAACTGCGGCACGTATTGTCCCGACGGGATGGCGATGCGCAGCGGGCGATTCGCGCCTTCGTTCTCGTAGTATTGCTTGAGCCGCTTCCGCAGCCGGAAGGCCTCTACGCGAACGATCGAATCCTGCCTGGGATCAAAGTTCGCCGGGCTGCCTAAAGCCTCGACGGCAATATTGTATTCCTTAATCTGATTGGCTTGGCCTTCGAAATATTTGGTGCAGACATACTCAGGAGCAGTGCCAGACTAGGCGCCTTGGCGAAGATCCCCGACGCGAGCACGGCCTCCAGTTCGGCCTTGGACCGGTCCACATCCGCAACAGCCGACATGGGCTTTTCCTTAAGCATTTTGAACGACTTGCGAACCCCTTCCTCAAGCCGCTAACCTCCCGCAGACTACTGTAACGCAGAAACACTATAGCAGTAACGCACTTGAAAATAAAGCGCATTTTCGGTGTAACCACCGTTTGCGGACGGATTAACAGCTTTAGCCTTTACGTGGCCGAATAGTGGATTTATATTACGAAGGTCTCGTTTCAACATTGGAGGAGTCTCGAATTGGAGCCTATCCGGCTCCATCTGGGTAGGTAAGAGCGAAATGGGGAAGAGAGTCCATGAAGACCGCACAGTATTCCTCGTCGGATTGGCGTTGTTGATTCTATCGGCCGCGAACCTGCCGGCGCAGTTCACTTCCGCTACTCTGACCGGAATTGTATCGGACCCGTCCGGCGCAGTTGTGCCGCAGGCCAAGGTCAAACTGGTTAACGAAAAATCCGGCGACACGCGCGAAACCGTCACGAACTCCGACGGCTACTATACATTTGCCGGTATGGCGGTGGGCGATCTTACCTACAAGCTGACAGTCGAGGCGAAAGGCTTCGTGACCTATGATGCGCCGGGAATCTCGCTGCTGGGCGGCGAGAAGCGCAACGTCAACGTCACCTTGAAAGTCGGCAACACGTCGGAAACGGTCGAGGTCGTCGGAGTTGCCGATTCGATCGTCCCCGTCGACTCCGGCGAGAAGTCGGAAACATTGACAACAAAAGAGTTGCAGAACTATATCCAGGTCGGCAGCAACGCCGCCGAGTACATCAAGATCATGCCGGGATTCGGCATCAGCAACGGCACCAATAACATCGCCAACTACACCGGCGAAATAATCGGCATCAATGGCAACGGCGACGCCGGCAGCCAGAGCCCGCTGAACGCCGCCTACTCCTACAATGGACTTGCCCACGCAACTCGCTGGACATCACGGCGGACGGCGCGCACGTTTCCGATCCGGGCTGCAACTGCGACACGCCCGTGAATCCGAACTCGGACATGATCTCGGAATTCAAGGTCATGGCGTCGAAATTTCAGCGCCGAGAACCAGAAGGGGCCGATCGTCATCAGCTCGGTCGCCAAGTCGGGCGGCAGCGAGTTTCACGGTTCCGGGTTCTTCTACGCCCGCAACTATGCGCTGAACGCCAACGACTGCATCTTTCAATAAAGATGGCGTGCCGATGCCGCAGAACAAGTATTACTATCCCGGCGGCACTATCGGCGGCCCGGTGTTGATTCCCGGCACGAGTTTCAACAAGAACCGCAACAAGCTGTTCTTCTTCACCGGCTTCGAGTATTTCTACCAGGTCCTGAACACTTCCCTGATCCGCGCCACGGTGCCCACCGCCGAGCGAGCTGACCGGGCAACTTCTCGCCGGCGTCGATTGCCGGGGAAGGATGCGCACGTGCCGACGGCTTCCGGCGGGCCTCCCGGACAACTCAACGCCCTCGGCCTGGCGCAGTTCCCGAACGGCCAGATCCCGCAAACCGGCGTCGGCGGCATCGATCCCAATATGCTGGCGCTGATGAAACTGTATCCCGGCGGCCAATGCCAATCCGACTGCAGACCGGCGGATATAACTACGTGCAGTCGCCAACCTTCAACCAGAACAACACGCAGTGGATGTCGCGCGTGGACTATAGCATCAGCGACAACACCAAGCTGTTCGTCCGCTACAATCTGCAGCGCGAGACGCAGCAGTTCCCGGTGGGACTGTGGTGGACGCCAGGACGACCAGGTTCCCTATCCGACGCCGATTTTGGGTAAGAACAAATCCGATTCGGTGACCGCCTCGCTGACCCACGTTTTCAGCCCCACCATGACCAATGAGTTCGTCTTCGCCTACACCTACATCGGCTTCCCGAACGTTTTCGCCGATCCGAGCAAGGTGAACCGCACCGACGTGGGCTACACCTATACGGGCCTGTACAAGAACGGCGTATCGCAGATCCCGTCGTTCGGCGGTTTGGGATGGGCCAACCAGGAAGCCGCGTTGGTGTTTAATCCCGGCGGATTTGAAGGTAGGCGGCACTTCGCCGGGTCTGTACGCGGACAAGTGGATGCCAAGCCTCAGCGACACCGTCACCAAGGTGGTGGGAACGCACACGGTGAAGGCCGGCTTCTTCTACGAGTGGATCCGCAACGCGCAGCCCGCCAACGGCAATACCAATGGCGAACTGGAGGTCTGGTCGGGCGGCGGCAGCCCGAGCACCTGGGGCAACGAATACGCCGACCTGATCACGGGCAACCTTCGTACGGTTACAACGAGACGTCCTTCAACAACGATCAACAATATCTCGTACAACACGTATGAGGGTTTCCTGCAGGACGATTGGAAGGTCACTCAGGCGGCTGACGCTAAACTACGGCATGCGCTTCACCCACTTCCAGCCCTGGATCGACCGGACCGGAAACGGCTATTCCATCTTCGACTACGCCGATTACAACTCCAGTTGCACGCCGCTTCAATACTGCGGCTTCGAATGGCACAAGCGCGATCCCAGCGTGCCGCTGGGCGGATTCCCGACGCGCGCCCTGTTCTACCAGCCGCGCATCGGCGTGGCGTACGATCTGACAGGCTCCGGCAAGACCGTGCTGCGCGGCGGATGGGGCCGCTACTACTACCACTCCGGCCAGTTCACCACCGGCCTGGCGGTAGCCGCTGGCGTCAACACAGTCACGCTTCAGTCAACCACTGTGGGAGTTCCCCACTTGTACGCCAGCAGTCTGGACACGCTTAATTTCGCCAATCAAGCTCTGTCTCCGGGCGCGGTGGACAGCACCGACAACAAGCAACCGTACACGGACACCTGGAACATCACGCTATCGCAGCGCACGCCGTGGTCCGGCTTGTTGGAGGTGGCGTACGTCGGCAACCGCAGCCGCGATCTGGCGAACGCCGCCGGGTACGGCAGCGACATCAATATGGTTCCGGTCGGGGCCATGCTGGCATCCAACAATGGCGGCCAGAATCCCAACAACCTGAATGCGAACAATTTCCGTCCGCTGCTGGGCTTCTCGGACGTGGATTTGGCGACCAATAACCTGTATGCCAACTACAACGCCTTGCAGATGACCTGGGTGCGCTCCAAAGGCCGCTACAATATCAATTTCAACTATACCTTCGGTAAAGCCATGGGAATCGTCAATTCCCAGGCCGATCCGTTCAACCTGGCCAACGATTACGGGGTGCAGCCCACCAACCGCACGCACATCTTCAATGCCGCCTATTCGATCGAGTTGGGGAACCACACCACAGGCAGGGTATTGGGCGGAGTCGTCAACGGTTGGCAGCTTTCCGGCATCACCCAAGTGGAGAGCGGAGCCAACCTGACCGGCCTCAGCGCGGCAACGACTTCAACTTCGGCGCCAGCGGCACGATTCCGGGCACCGCATTCAACATCAGCAACACATCGCTGCTGGGAACTCCCAACCTGCAACTGAACCCGATCCTGACTTGTAATCCGACGGCGAACCTGGCTCCGCACCAGTTCATCAATGGGAACTGCTTCTGCGGAACCGACGCAAGTCGGGCAGAATGGGCCGGCGGTGCTGCCAGCCTTCTATGGCCCATGGTTCTTTAATTCCGATCTGGGATTGTTTAAGAATTTCCAGATCAGCGAATCGAAGAAGCTGCAGTTCCGTATCGACGGCTATAACTTCCTGAACCATCCGTTGTGGTCCTTCTATGGCGGGGAGAACCTGTCGCTCAGCTTCAATAGCGCGGGCGCGCAAACCAGCCCACTGTTCGGCTACACGACGGACAAGCAGGGCCGCCGTATCGTACAACTCGCGATCAAGTTCTACTTCTAACGTTGGTTGAGAACGGGGACGTTAACAATGGCGGCGGCGATATACTCGCCGCCGCCATTTGTTAGCTCCCGTGCGTTACCGGACCCCGCCCGTACGACCCCGTCGCCTTTACTTCTTATAGCTAAGATGGTACGCTAAGTGTCTCATAATGCGTACAGTTGACTTGATCCAGCGGAAGCGCGACGGCGAAGAACTCGCTCCCGAAGAGATTTCGTACCTGGTGGATGGGTACACGCGCGGCGACATACCCGACTACCAGATGTCGGCATTTCTTATGGCCGTCTTCTTCTCGGGCATGACCGACCGCGAGGTCAGCCGGCTGACCGAATGCATGATGCGGTCCGGCGAGACGCGTGGATCTCTCGGCGATCGAGGGCGTCAAGGTGGACAAACACTCCACCGGCGGCGTGGGCGACAAGACCAGCTTCATCGTCGCGCCGCTGGCGGCGGCCGCGGGCGTGGTGGTGCCGACCATGGTGCGGGCGCGCGCTCGGGCCACACCGGCGGCACGCTCGACAAGCTCGAATCCATTCCGGGCATTCGCACCGACCTCACCGCGGAAGAGTTCGAAGACGCAGCTTGCCACGAGCTGGGACTCGTGCTTCATCGGGCAGACCGACCGAGCTGGCCCCCGCCGATGGCAAACTGTACTCGCTGCGCGATGTCACCGCTACGGTGGAATCCATTCCGCTGATCGCGTCTTCCATCATGTCGAAGAAGCTGGCCGAGGGCGTGGACGCGCTGGTGCTGGACGTGAAGGTGGGCAGCGGCGCGTTCATGAAGAAGCAGGTGGACGCGCGGCGGCTGGCGCAGATGATGGTGGGCATCGGCCGGCGCATGGATAAGCAGGTGCAGGCGCTGATCACCGACATGAACCAGCCGCTCGGCTACGCGGTGGGCAATGCGCTCGAAGTGATGGAGGCTTCGCAGACGCTGCAGAACGCCGGCCCGGCCGACCTGACCAGGCTCTGCATCGAACTGGCGGCGCGCATGATCTTCCTGGGCAAGATCGAGCCGACGCTGGAGGAGGCCCGCCGCGCTCGCCGAGAAGCAGCTGGTGGATGGCTCCGGCTACCAGAAGTTCAAACAGGTGGTGGCAGGCGCAGGGCGGCAATCCGCAGGCGCTCGACAAGTTCGAGCTGCTGCCCAACGCCACCGGCATGCGCGAAATCACGTCGCCGCGCGGCGGCTACGTGAGCGTCATCGACGCCGAGGATATCGGCGTGGCTTCCAATATGATCGGGCGCGGGCCGCGACCGGAAGGAAGACGCCATCGATCCGGCGGTGGGCGTGATCCTCGAAGTGAAGGTCGGCGAGAAGGTGGATGCCGGCTCGGTGCTTTGCCGCCTTTACTACACCAAGGAAGACCGCGTGGAGGAAGCCGCGGAGATGGTGGAGGACGCCTTCCGCATCTCCGCGCAGAAGCCCGAGGAGCGGGAGCTGATCCTGGAAGTCGTCGGGTGATGCCAAGCTGATGCAGCGCTTCACCGGGCTGCTGGGTCTGGTCGCCATTCTGGCGGTCGCCTGGCTTGTTCTCCGCACACAAGCGCGCCATCAAGCTGCGCATTCTGTTGTGGGGCATGGGCCTGCAATTCGCCTTCGCGCTCCTGGTGCTGAAAACCGATTTCGGCAAGATCTTTCAGGGCATCGGCGCGGGCGTCAACGCCATGCTGAACTACGCCGAGGCGGGCAGCAACTTCGTCTTCGGGCCGCTGGGCATCAAGCGCGGACCGTTCGGCGTGGTCTTCGCCTTCCAGGTGCTGCCCATCGTCATCTTCATCGCCTCGTTCTTCGCCATTCTCTACTACCTGGGCGTCATGCAATTGGTCGTGAGGGCCATGGCCATCGTGATGCAGAAGGTGATGGGCGTGAGCGGCGCCGAATCGCTCAACGTGGCGGCCAGCATCTTCATGGGGCAGACCGAAGCGCCGCTGACCATCAAGCCGTTCATCGCCGGCATGACGGAATCGGAGCTGTTCACCATCATGACCAGCGGCATGGCGCACGTTTCCGGAGCCGGTGATGGCGGCTTACGTGAAGATCGCGGGCGTGGAATCGAGCACCTGCTGACCGCCGTGATCATGACCGCGCCCGCCACCATCATGCTGGCCAAGATCTTCGTACCCGGAGGTGGACAAGCCGGCCACCGCGGGCAAGGTGGAAGTGAAGATCGAGAAGACCGCGGTCAACGTGATCGATGCCGCGGCGCAGGGCGCGGGCGACGGATTGCACCTGGCGTTGAATATCGGCGGCATGCTGATCGCGTTCCTGGCGCTGATCGCCATGCTCAACGGCATTCTGGGCTGGGTGCACGCGCTGCCCGGCATGGGCTGGCTGCCGGCTTCGCTGCAGCAGATTTTCGGCGTGGTCTTCGCGCCCGTGGCGTGGCTGATGGGCGTGCCGTGGAAGGACGCGCCCACCATCGGCAACCTGCTGGGCACGCGCCTGGTGCTGAACGAATTCGTGGCGTTCCTGGAACTGGGACCGATCAAGGCGCACCTCGATCCGCGGTCGTTCACCATCGCCACGTACGCGCTGTGCGGCTTCGCCAATTTCAGCTCGATCGCCATACAGATCGGCGGCATCGGCGCGCTGGCGCCCAACCGCAAATCGGATCTGGCGCGCCTGGGATTGAGAGCCGTGGCGGCGGGCACGCATGGCGAATTTCATGTCGGCCTGCATTGCGGGAATGTTGCTGTGATCGCGGCTTCGATCCAGGACGCCGCGCATTTCTGAAATCGCGGACGGCGCTGCGGCCGCGCGTCGGCGTGGTGCTGGGCAGCGGCTTGGGCGCGTTCGCCGACGAACTGACGGACCGCGCCGAGATTCCCTACTCCGAAATTCCCGGACTGGCCGCGCTCGACCGCCGTCGGCCATGCCGGCAAGCTGGTCGTCGGGCAAGCTCGGGCGCTCGATGTAGCGGTGATGGCCGGGCGCGCGCACTTCTACGAGGGCTACACGCCGGCGCAGGTGGTCTTCGGCGTGCGTGTGCTGGGGTCGCTCGGCGTGCGCTCCATCGTGTTCACCAATGCCGCCGGCGGCATCAACCTGGCGCTACGAGCGCGGCGGCCTGGTGCTGATCTCCGACCACATCAACCTGCAGGGCTCGAATCCGCTGGTGGGTCCGAACGACGATGCGCTGGGGCCGCGGTTTCCCGGATATGTCGGAAGCGTATTCGCGCGAGTCTGCGCACGCTGGCGCACGAAGTCGGCAGCGAACTGGGCATCCGCCTGGCGGAGGGCGTTTACGCCGCCGTGCTGGGGCCGAGCTACGAGACTCCCGCCGAGATCCGCTACCTGCGCGCGATCGGCGCGCGATATGGTGGGCATGTCCACGGTGCTCGAAGCGATCGCGGCCAACCACATGGGAATGAGGGTGCTGGGCATCTCGTGCGTGACCAACATGGCGGCCGGGATGCTGCCGCAGAAGATCAGCCACGCGGAAGTGCTGGAAACCGGCGAGATGGTGCGCGGCACGCTGGTGAAGTTGCTGAAGGCGCTGCTACCGCGGATGGAGAGCTGAGCATGGCTGAGTTCGACCCGCTTGTACAAGCCGCGCTCCACGTCCGCGAAAACGCGCACGCGCCCTTCTCGAATTTCAAGGTGGGCGCGGCTGTCGAAGACGCGGCGGGCCGCATCCACACCGGCTGCAACGTGGAGAACGCCACTTACGGCCTGACCCTTTGCGCCGAGCGCGTGGCCGTTTTCAAAGCCATTTCCGAAGGCGCGCGCAAGTTCCGGCGGGTGGCCGTGGCCGCCGATACCGATACCTTGACGCCGCCTTGCGGCGCCTGCCGGCAGATTCTCTGGGAATTCTGCGGCGACGTGGAAATGGTGCTGGTGAACCTGCGCGGCAAAACCGAAACCTTCCGCCTGAAAGATCTCTTCCCAAGGCCCTTCGATGCGTCGTTTTTGTAGCTTCTTACTTTTCATCTCGCGCGCTGGCTGCCGAGCCGGCCGATTGGATCTGGAGCGCGCCGCTACGTCGTCACCGAGGACGCCGCAGCGGCGCGTGATCGAAAACGGCGCGGTCGCCATCCGCGGCGAGCGCATCGTGGCGGTCGGTCCCAAGGCCGAAATCGAACGCGCGCTATCAGGCCCGCGCAGCGGCTGGACCGGCCCGATGCGATCCTCGCGCCCGGCCTGATCAACACGCACACGCACGCGGCCATGTCGCTGTTCCGCGGCATCGCCGACGACCTGCGCCTGCAGGATTGGCTGGAACAAGTACATCTTCCCCGCCGAAGCGCGCAACGTTACGCCGGATTTCGTGCGCTGGGGCACGCGGCTCGGGTGCCTGGAAATGCTGCTCTGGCGGCACCACCACCTTCACCGACATGTATTACTTCGAGGACGTGGTGGCGGAAGCGGCCAAGGAAGCCGGCATGCGCGGCGTGCTGGGCGAAACGATCATCGGCTTTCCATTGCCCGATGCCAAGACGCCCGCCGATGCGCTGGCCTTCACCGAGAGATTCCTCAGCCGCTTCCACGACGACCCGCTGATCGTGCCCGCCGTGGCGCCGCACGCCATCTACACCAATTCCGACGAGACGCTGAAGGCGCTGCCGCGCGCTGGCCAACCGGTACGGCGCGCCGCTGGTGATTCATCTTTCCGAAACCAAGCAGGAGAACGACGACGTGCTGGCGCAAGCGCAAGCATCACGCCCACGCAGGCGCTCGATGCGCTGGGCGTTTTCAACGGCCGGACGGTGGCGGCGCACGCCGTTTGGGTGGACGAGGCCGATCTGGCGATCCTGAAAGCGCGCGGCGTGGGAATCGCGCATTGCCCGTCAAGCAATATGAAGCTGGCGAGCGGCGTGGCTCCGGTGCACGCGCATGCTGGCGCTCGGATCTGGCGGTGGGGCTCGGCCCCGACGGTCCAGCCGGCAGCAACAACGACTTCAACATGTTCGAGGAGATGGATCTGGCGGCCAAGCTGCAAAAGGTGACGACAGGCGATCCGCGCAACCTGCCGGCCACGGCCGCCTTGGAAATGGCGACCATCCGCGGCGCGCGCGCGCTGGGCATGGAAAAAGAGATCGGCTCGCTCGAAGCCGGCAAACGCGCCGACCTGATCATGCGTGCGCCTCGACCGGCCCAACGCGGTGCCGCTCTACGATGTCTATTCGCAGATGGTCTACGCGCTGAAGGGCGAGCGATGTGCAGGATGTGATGGTGAACGGCCGCCTGTTGGTTCGCGAGGCGCGCGCGCTGACGCTGAACACGGCTGAGATCGAAGCCAAGGCGCGGGTTTATCGGGAGCAAGTGCAGAAATCCCTGCGCTGAGGTTCATCATGTCCCGCATGCTCGAAGAAATACGCGAACAGCCCGCCATCCTGGAGCGCACGCTGGCTTCCCAATTGCCCCGCATCGAGCGCTTCAAGCAGCGCATCGCCAAACGCCCGCCGCGCCTGATCGTGCTGGCGGCGCGGGGCACTTCCGACAACGCAGCCGTTTTTGGCCGCTACCTGTTGGAGGTCACGACGGGCATTCCGGTGTCGCTGGCCGCCCCCTCCATTTATACGCTCTATGACGCGCATGTGGACTACCGTGACGCACTGGTGGTGGCCATCTCGCAATCCGGCGAATCCACCGACACCAACCTGGTGCTCGAGCGCGCGCGCGAGCAGGGCGCGATCACCATCGGCATTACGAACGAAGCCTCCAGCACGTTGGCCGGCCTCGCTGAGCACGTCTTCCTGGTGCGCGCCGGCAAAGAAAAAAGCGTGGCCGCCACCAAGACTTACACGGGCCAGGTGCTGATGATGTATCTGCTGGCTTACGCGCTGGGCGGCCGGATTCGCATCGCCGACCTGATGCGCCTGCCGGAGCGCGCCCTGACTGCGCTCGAACTGGAACCGGCCATCGCCGAGCTTTCGGGACGTTACCGCTTCATGGATCATGCGGTGGTAGTGGGCCGCGGCCTGAACTATTCCAATGCCTTCGAATTTGCGTTGAAGATGATGGAGACCTGTTACGTGGTGGCCGAACGGTTTTCGTCGGCCGATTTTCTGCACGGTCCCATCGCCATGGTGGAGCGCAACTTCCCGGTCTTCGTTTTCGCCCCTTCCGGCGCCACCTGGCATTCGATCGACGAAACGTTGGGCAAGCTAAAGCTTCTCACCGCCGAAACTGTGGTCATTACAGACGCCGCCAACCCCGCCGCGGTGACGCGCGGCGCGCGCGCGATCCGCCTTCCACGCAAGCTGCCGGAGCTGTACACGCCGATACCGTACATCATTCCCGCGCAGCTATTCGCCGCGTGCCTGGCGGAGCAAAAGGGTATCGATCCGGACAGGCCGCGAACCATCACGAAGGTGACGCTGACCATGTAAGGGGCGGAGAGATAGGGTAAACTGGTCATATTCTGAGCCGACTTGCTTTACTGGGGATCCTCCCGCTGGCCTTGGCTGCGCAGGCGGTCACTTCCGAACGGGGCCAATTGGATGCCAACCCCACACTTTTCGCCGTCCTGGCGGCCATCAACGCGGCGGGCTACAATGCGGACATAGCCTCGCCTAACAACAGCCCACTCCGGGAGTCGGTCCGCAAGGAACTGGCGGCCAAGAACATCCCCAGCCTGAGAGAACTCCAGGATTTCTACCGGCAGCATCGGGAGAACGACGCCACCGCGGACCTGAGCCAATACATCTCGTTCGCCCTCTCGACGGATGGCCCTCCGGCGTTCAGCGTGAAAGGCCGCTCGGTCGACGCACCGCCGGATGTGGCGGCGCTCGATGGTTTCGGCCCCCTGCTGGCGAAGTTTTACCGCGAGGCGGACATCGAAGAACTGTGGAAGCGCTCACAGCCGGCTTTCGACCAGGCTATCGAACAGTATCACGAGCCGGTGGCGGACGCCGTGCTGCAAGTCAACGGGTTCCTGCGCAACGAAACCTCGGGCACTACGGCCCGCTGGTTCCAGATCTACGTGGATCTGCTGGGCGCTCCCAATCAAATCCAGACGCGCAGCTATGGCCGGGATTATTACGTGGTGATCACACCCTCGGCCGAGCCGCGCATCTTCGACGTGCGGCACGCCTACCTGCACTATCTGCTGGATCCGTTGGCCACCCGCCACGAGGAACTCATCATGCGCACGCGGGGGCTGTTCGACCATGCGCAACGCGCCCCCGCGCTCGATTTATCATTCAAATCGGATTACCTGTTGCTAGTCACAGAATCGCTCATCAAGGCCATCGAGGCGCGTTTGGATAAAAAGCCGGCCATGGCGAACGAGGCCATGCAGCAGGGTTACATCCTGACGGCGTATTTCGCCGAACAGTTGCAGGCCTATCTGAAACAGGAGCAGGCCATGCATTACTACTTTCCAACCATGATCGAGTCCATGGATCTGAAGCGGGAGGACACGCGCCTTTCCGGGATTCAGTTTGCCGCGCAGGCGCCGGTGCGGACGGCCAAGGCAGGGCATCCGCCGCCGGTTCCCGAGCCCAAAGGCGTGAACAAAACACTGGCGCAAGCCGAACAGTTCTACACGGATCGGGACCTGGAAGCCGCCCGGCAACTTTATCTGAAGTCGCTCGAGCAAACCGACGACCAGGCCATGCACGCCACCGCCTACTACGGCCTGGCGCGCATCGCGGCGCTCGAAAAAAATCCGGAGATGGCCGAACAACTCTTCGAGAAAACGCTCAAATCGAAGCCCGATCCGCAGGTGAAGGCGTGGGCGCTGGTTTATTTGGGCCGCCTCTCGGACGCGGCCGGCAACCGCGAAGAGGCGACCCGGCACTATCGGGACGCCCTGGCGGTGGAGGGCGCGTCGGATGCGGCTCATCGGGCAGCCCAGCAGGGCGTGCAGCGAAGTTATGAGAAGAAATCCAATGATTGAGGAGGGTGGACTTATGAATCGAATCTGTCTGATCGGTGTGTTGGCCCTGGCCGCCGCTACGCCGGGTCTGCTGGCGCAGCCAAAAGTGAAGTCCAAGGCCGAGGCGGACGCGCTAAGAGCCATGTTCAGCGCACAAACCGCCGATGAGCGTATTGCGGCCTGCGAGAATGTGTTGACCAAATTCGCGGATACGGACTTCAAGGCCACGGCGCTGTATTTCGAAGCCGTTTCTTACGAGCAGAAAGGAAACTACGAGCAAAGCGTGGTGTACGGCGAGCGGACGCTGGAGGCCGACCCCAAGCACTACCAGGTCATGATAATGCTGGCGGGAGAAATCGCGCAGCACACCAAAGAATTCGACCTGGATCGCGCGGAGAAGCTGGCGCAGGTAGAGAAGTACGCCAAGACCGCGCTCGAGTTATCGAAAGACGCGCCCAAGCCGAATCCAAGCTTAACCGACGATCAGTGGGCGGCGGCCAAGAAAGATTTTGCGGCGCAAGCGCACTCGGCACTGGGAATGGGCGACCTCGCAAGTAAGAAGTATGGCGAAGCCGAGACTGAGTTCAAGACCGCTCTCGAAGGCGTGGACAAACCCGATCCGGCCACTATCGTGCGGCTGGGCAAAGCCTACAGCGAGGACGGGAAGTACGACGAAGCCATCGCGCAGTTCGACAAGGTGATGGCCGCGCCGGATGTCAACGTGACGGTGAAACAGATCGCGCAAGCCGAACGGGTGCGCGCGATCCAGAAGAAGGGCGGGGCGAATCCGGCCGCTCCGGCGGCCAAGCCCGAAGCGCCCAAATCCGAAGCCCCGAAGCAGTAGATTATCTTTATGCGCGCCGAGCTGGACGCCCTGGAGGCCGCCGCCGGCTACCGGTTCGTGGACCGGGAGATCCTGCGCCGCGCGCTGACCCACAGTTCGCACGTGCATGAACAGGCGCTGGCTGCCGGCCAGGCCGAGCCACACGATAACGAGCAGACTCGAGTTCCTGGGCGACTCGGTGCTGGGCTTCCTCATCAGCGAAGATCTGATGAAACGCCATCCGGAAGCGGCCGAGGGGCGCTTATCCAAAATGAAAGCGCATCTGGCGAGCGCGGCGTGGCTGCACGGGGTTGCCGTATGTCTGGATCTGGGAGAACATCTGCAACTCGGGCGCGGCGAGGAGATGAGCGGCGGGCGCACCAAGAAGACCCTGCTGGTGGACGCTTTAGAAGCGCTCATCGCCGCGATCTATCTGGATGGCGGCATCCAGGCGGCCCGCGACTTCGTGAATCGTTTCGTGGTTGCGCCGGGCGTTTCCGCGGCCGGCCTGGCGGATGACGGCCATGCGCAGAACCTGACGGACTACAAGAGCGCGCTGCAGGAGTTCGCACAGGCGCGCCACCTGCCGCAACCGCGTTATGTGATCGTGCGGGAACGCGGCCCCGAACACTCCAAGACGTTCACCGTGGAGGCGCGCGTGGGGCGCGAATGGGTCGGCCAGGCGGAAGGCAACACCAAGAAGAGCGCCGCGCAAAAGGCCGCGCGCGACGTGTATCAGAAGCTGCAAGCCGGGGCTTGAGATGCCTTCATCGAACCCGCCTACACTATTCCGCAATGCCCGCATCTTCGACGGCGATTCCGCGGCGCTACGCGACGGCCTGGATGTGCTGGCCGCCGGCGGCATAATCAGCCGGATCTCTCCCAGTCTCACGGAAACCAACGAACAGTTCGACGTGGTCGATTGCGCGGGCCGCGTCCTGATGCCCGGACTGATCGACGCGCACGTGCATGTCTACGCGGCGGGTTTGAACTTAACGCGCATCGCGCAGTCGCCTTTCTCGTACCTGGCGCATTTTGCGGCGCGCTTCATGCGCGCCAGTTTAGATCGCGGGTTCACCACGCTGCGGGATGTGGGCGGCGGCGATGTGGGCCTGGCTTCCGCGCTGAAGGATGGGCTGCTGGATGGCGTTCCCAGGCTCTTTTACGGCGGGCGGGCCATCAGCCAAACCGGCGGCCACGGCGACTTTCGTCCAGGAGATCACTGCGCCTGCCACCTGGATACGCTCACGGTGATCGCCGACGGCGTGGATGCGGTGCGGCGCGCGGTGCGGGAGGAATTGCGCCGGGGGGCTTCCCATATCAAGCTGATGGCATCCGGCGGCATTGCATCTCCGACGGATCCGCTGGAGCGCTGCCAATATTCGAGCGAGGAGATCCGCGCCGCCGTGGATGAGGCAACCCGCGCCGGTTCTTACGTGGCGACCCACTGCCATCCCGCGGAAGCCATCCGCAGATCGGTCGAACTGGGTGTCCGCTCGATCGAACATGCCACGTTGATCGATAAGGACGGTGCGGAATTCATGGCCGAACGCGGCGCGTTTGCGGTGCCCACGATGGCCACACTCGCCGCGCTTGCGGAGGAGGGCGAGCAACTCGGCTTTCCCCCGGCCAGCATGGAAAAGCTGCGACGGCTCGGCGACCGCGCGTTCGGGGGCTTGGAAATCATGAAACGCGCGGGAGTCAAAATGGGCCTGGGAACAGATCTGCTGGGCGCGCAGCATGTTCGCCAAACCACGGAGTTCACCTTGCGCGCGCAGGTTCTGCCGGCGATCGATATTTTGCGCTCGGCCTGCGCGGTGAATGCGGAACTGTTGGGCCAGTCCGGGCGGCTCGGAACGATTCGCGAAGGCGCTGTGGCAGACGTGCTGGTGGTGGATGGCAATCCGCTCGAAGACATCTCGGTGCTGGCCGCGAACGGCGCCCGCGTCCCGATCATCATGAAAGACGGGAAGGTTCACAAGCGCGACATTTGAGCGGTCAGCGCCGCTTCAGGGCTTCCAACTCCTCCAGCGTGCGTGGCCAGTCCTTGCCCAGCAATCGAGAAAGGCCGCGGTCCGCCAGCACTTTGCCGCCTGTCTGGCAGCGCGCGCAATAGTTGGTTTCATTGTCGGCGTAGCGAATACGCTGCACCTTTTCGCCGCAGCGCGGGCACGGCTGGCCGTAGCGCCCGTGCACGGCCATGCCGTCGCGGAAGGCGGTGACCTTCTCCGGAAATTTCCCGCGGGCTTCGGCGCGCAAACGCTCCATCCAATGCCGCAGCGTCGCCTGGGTGGCGGCATGCAGACGCGCGATCTCTCCGGAAGACAGCTTGCGCGTCTGCGCGATGGGCGAGAGCTGGGCGGCATGCAGGATCTCATCGGAATAGGCGTTGCCTATACCGCTGAACGTGCGCGGATCGGTGAGCGCCCGTTTCAGCGTATGATTCTCAAGTGTGAGCGCCTCGCGGAACGCCGCCAGATCCGCCGCTAACACGTCGATGCCACCGGGATCGATAGATTCCAACCCCTCTTCGCCCCGCACCACGTGCAGCGACGCGCGGCGCTTGCTGCCGGCCTCGGTGAGCGTGAGTGTGCCGTGCGCGAAATCGAAGGCGGCGAGGTTCTGGCGCCCCGCCAGCTTCGCGTGGGGCGGCCGCCAATGCAGCCGCCCCGCGATCATCAGGTGCAGCACCAGCCAAATATCGCCCTCCACGCCAATGGCGATCCGTTTGCCGACGCGGCGGAGCCCGCGGACCATGCGGCCCTCGGCGCTCTCGAGCGGCGGCTCCATGGTTCGCAACAAGAAGGGATTGCCCAGCCGGACGCGCTCAAGCGTTTGGCCCATGATACGCTCGTCGAGCGCCTCAATGTAAGCGGCTATGTCGGGTAGCTCGGGCACTCACTCTTTCCCCAGCCAGCGCAACCGCGCCACAAAGTGACGTCCTTCGCTTCCGTAGAAAGTCAGGTAGTTGGGAGACTCCACGATGCTGTTCACCACGGTCGGGTTCATGTGGCCGGTCACGTTATTCACGCCGCCGCGTATGGCGAAGCGGTACTTACCCAGCTTTACGCGCCACTCCAGATGCAGGTTCAGATTGAAATAGTCCGGAAAGCGATAGGCATCGGGAGCGCCGATGAGTTGTCCGGTGTCGTGATAGATGGAAAAGGGGAACCCGGTCCGCTCTTCAAACAGGTATGCCACAGCCCAGTTCTTCCAAAAGGTGGGCAGGTAGCCCCAACTGAGGAAGCGATTCGGCGCGTCCCACGGCAGCGGCCCCGCGTTGTCCTGCCCGATCAGGAGCGTTTGTTCCAACGACGGGTCCAGCACTTCGTTGGAGCGTGTGTGCGACCGAGTATAGCTGGCCATCCATTCGTAGCGTCCTCGGATGTCCTGGTGCACGACGATCTGCGCGGCGTCGTACTCGTCGTGCCGGGCATTGGTCAGCATGAAAATCTGTTCCACATTCTCCGCATGGTATTCGCTGGCTATTTCGGGTGAAGCCGCGATGGGCGCCGGCAGAGTGTTGATGTACGCGAACCCGTCGCCACCGCGCCTGCGGTAGAGGCTCAGGCCGGCGTGGATGTGCCGGCGGAACCCGTGGTCGATACCCAGCGTCCAGTTCTGGTAAAGAGGCGCCTTCAGACGCTCCGTCGGAAGCTCATACAGCGACAAGGCGTTGGGCAGCAATAGGGCGCCCTGCGGGGTGTAAATGTCGCTGAGCGTGTACTGATCCTGGGGCCGGATGAAAAGCTGGATGATGGTGGGATCGTAGAGCACCGCAAATCCGCCGGAGACACGCGTATTGCCCGAACCGAAGGGCGCCCACGAAAACGCGGCGCGCGGCGACCACAACCAGCGCCTGAGGATTTCGTCCCAATCCTCCCGCACGCCTAACTCGAGAAAGAGATTCCGGCGCGCCTGCCAGTGGTCCGTCAGATAGGAGGACGCAGTCAGGCTGGGGCGGCTGAGGGTTCCGTCTCCCTCGAATGTGACGGACCGGAGCAGGTTCGTGTTTACGCCGTACAGATCGTATCCTGTGCGGCTGATGCCTTGCGCGTAGTCCAGGCGATCGATATCGACGCCCATCTTCAACTGGTGGGTGCCCGCCAAATGCCAGGAGGGCAGGAACAGATTCGCCAGAAACTGGCCGCGCCGCGAATGCTCGGTGGAATTGATGAAATTGTAACCTTCGGTGCCGGTCGGCGTAATGATGTAGACGCCCGCGCCGAACGGCACCAACCGCGAAAGGGTCAGCATCTCGGCCACGCCCACTTCGAGCAGCGTGCCCCGCGTCAGGTAAATCTGATCCTTCAAGCCCAGAAACCATGTGCGGGCGCGTTCGTCAAGGGTGGTCGAAGGCGGGCTGAGCGCTCCCAAGCCGTACTCGGTGGCGCGCTGATAGTTGAACAGGAAGTCGGTATAGAGGATGTTTGCCGGCGTCAGATTGAACTGCGTGTGCAGCATGTTACTCGCCTGCAGGCCGCTGTTGGTGTCTTCGTTGCGGGGCAAGCCCGGTATCACGTTGACGTCGTAATCCCATGTCACATTGTCGGCGAACCAGGCGCGCCCGGGGATTATCGGCCCGGAGAGATTGAAGCGCGGCGTCCAGTCGCCCAGGTGCAGGCCCTGCAGAGTGTTGATGCCCGGAAAAAGATCCGTGGCCGAGTAGCGGAATTGGTCGTCGCCCGTCTGCGTCTTGATTTGCAGAGTGCCCGCCGATCCCTGTCCGAATTGCGGCGAATAGCGACCGCTGACATAATCCAGCGAACTGACGGCTTCCACGCTGACCGTGGTGTTCAACGTTCCAGTCAACGGGTCGCCGATGTTGAAGCCATCCAGCAGATAGTTTGTCTGATTCTCACGTCCGCCGGAAAAGTGCAGTCCGCCCGACGGATCTTCGATCTGGCCAGGCATCAGCGCCATGGCGTTGCGCAGGCTGTGCGTCGAGGGATACGGGATGTCCATGATCTGAATGCCGCTGAGCTGCCGTTCGGATTGGGTTTGCTCCACATCCACCGCGTCCGGCGATGCGCTTACATCCACCGACTGTAAGATCTCTTTGGCGTGGTTCAAGAGCAGATCCACGGGGCCCATTCCCGCGCGTACCTCGATGGCCAGATTCTTCACCGGCATATATCCGGTCTGTGACGAGGCAAAGAGATATTGCCCTTCCGCAGCGAGGCGCAGCGTGAATCCGCCAGTTGGGTCGGTAGTGGTATGCGGCTCCTCGCCCGTCGGACTGCGCGCCGTGACCTCGGCGCCGGCTATGCCTGCCTCGTTCTCATCGATGACACGTCCCGCCACCACGATTTCGGCATGTAATGAAGCAGCGCAGATGACGGCGGACACCGCCAGGCAGAAACCTTTCACAGGTAATCCTCGTCCATCGCGATACTCACATGACGGAGGCAGAGTGGTATCCAATTACTCCGCGAACGTTTCTCCAGGTACTCATTATGACGCTTCCAGGCCGCTTTGTGGAGAAAATGGAGTAATGGCAGAGCCTGACGCGGCAGTGGCGATCGTGCACGCGCGCGCGGCGGATTCGGTGCTGCTGATCCGGCGCGCGGAGCGGGAGCAGGATTCCTGGTCGGGGCACTGGTCATTCCCCGGCGGTCACCGCGGCCACGAAGACGGCGGCCTCGCGCACACCGCCCGGCGCGAACTGGAAGAAGAGTGCGGCATCCGTCTTCGAGAGGAGCAACTGCGGGCGGCGCTCCCACCCACGGTGGCGCGGCGCAGAGTAGGGCGGTACCTGCTGGTAGCCCCTTTCGTATTCGACGTGGATGACGAGTTACCGGTGGTGCTGGATCCGCGGGAAGCGGCGGAGGCCCTGTGGACGCCACTCAGCGTTTTACGCGATCCGGCCCGGCACGCCCTGCGCCCCATACCGCGCCTGCCGCCGGAGGTCCGGTTTCCCGCCATCGATCTGCAAGGTGTGCCACTGTGGGGGTTCACTTACCGGCTGATCGCGGAATGGCTGGGATTGAACCCGCACGATCGGCCCATTGAGGCGGCGGGATTCCGCGCGGCGCAGGCGATATTGGATTGGCTGATGGCGCACGGTTGCGCGCTCGAACATGGATGGGTGGATCGGGATGGCGCCAAGGTTGCGACCGTAACAGGGAAGATTCCAGTAGAACTGATCTGGGCGCAAGCCTCGATGCCGGCGGCACACATCCCGCATGTGAACATGTTGGAGGTCCGGCCGGGCTCGATCCGGCTGGTGGGCCTGGCATTCGAGGAATATCTGATCAGCGCGCCCGACTGACTATTCGGCTGACTATTCGGCGCGCAGAGCGTCCACAGGGTTCACGGAGGCGGCGCGGCGGGCGGGGATGTAGCTGGCGAGCAGCGCTGCGATGGCCAGCACGGCAGCTACTGCGAACAGCGTGGGCACATCCCACGACTGAATTCCGAACAATAACTTGCGCATCAAGGTGGTGGCGGCCAGAGCGGCGGCCATGCCGGTGAATATGCCCACCGCCGTCAACCATCCCGCTTCCTTCAAGATGAGGCGGCAGACAGCGCCGCGCTCGGCGCCGAGCGCGATACGCACCCCGATTTCGCGGGTCCTCTGACTGACGGAGTAAGCGACGACACCGTACAATCCGACCACGCCCAGCAGCAACGCCATGGCCGCGAAACCACTCACCAGCCAGGCCGCGGAGCGGTGCAGATAGGCCGCCGCCGAATCCGCGATTCTGTCCCGCATGATGGCGGGATCGATGGTCACGATGCCGGGATCGATCTGACGAATAGTGGCTGCCAACGCCGGAAGGATGGATTGTTCGTCCTGCGATGTGCGAACGACCAGAGAGTAATAGTTATTTGGGCTTTGGTTCACGGAAAGATACTCAGCCGGCCAGATATCCGAATCGAGGTCTCCCTCCCGCATATCCTCCACAATGCCGACGATCGTGCGCATGGAGTTCGGCGACAGGCCGTCATCCGCAAACTGTTTGCCGATGGGGTCTTCATCGGGATAATATTTCCTGGCCAGCGCCTGGTTGATGACGGCCACGCGGGGATGCGACAGATCGTCGGCGTCGGAAAGGTTGCGGCCGCGTATCAGTCTCACCTGCAGCGTTTTCAGGTAGTCCGCGCTGACATCCCGTTCATTCACCTCATTGTGCTCGCCGTGGTAGGGTTTGCCTACAAACCGGATCCAATCCGTGTTGCCGTTGTAGGTTACGGGCAGTTGGCTGGTGATCGCGGCGGATCTCACTCCGGGCAGGGTCGATACGCGGCTCAAGATCAGGCGGCTCAGCGCCACGGCCTGAGGATCCTTTCCATAGGCGGCATCCGGCGTGCCGATCTGCAGGGTGGCGCAATGATCAGGTTGGAACCCAAGATCCACGTGGAGCAGGCGAAAGAGGCTCTGGCCGAGGAGACCGGCGCCCACCAGGAGCACCATCGCGGTGGCCAATTCCAGCACCACAAGTCTCGAACCCAGGCGGCGCCAGGTATTTCCCGCCGAGCCGCGGCTGCCTTCCGCGAGGCCTTCCCGCATCGGGGTGAAGGATAAGCGTAGGGAGGGAGTCAACGCAAACAGTACTGTCGCGAGCAGCGCAATGACACACGCGAATGCCGAGACATGGACGTTCAAGCCGAGGCCTTGCAGAAACGGCATGCGGGCGAGCATACCCGCGGGAATGAGACGGGTGAGGAGTTGCATCGTCCATGCGGCGGACACTAGCCCGAGCGCGCTACCGGCCGCTACCAGCACCAGCCCTTCCATTACAAACTGGCCGATCAGGCGCGCGCGCGAGGCGCCCAACGCACTGCGGACGGCCATCTCACGCTTGCGGCTCTCGGAGCGCACCAGCAGCAGGCTGGCTACATTCACGCAGGCGATCAGCAGCAGCAGGCCGGCTCCGCCCAGGAGCACCAGCAGGATGAGACGGACATCGCCTGCGATCACCTCGGTCAAAGCCAATACGTTGGCGCCTTGACCGCGATTGTCGCCGGGATATTGTTTTTCCAGTTGCCGTGCGATCAACGTAGTATCGGCCAGCGCGGACTGCAGGGAGACGCCATCTTTCAGCCGGGCGATACCGAAGAGGTTGTGGCAGCTCCGTCTGAGAGCACACTGACCGGTAGAATCGAGCATCACCCAGTACTCGGCGGGACCCAGCGGAGCGAAATGAAACTGCCCCGGCAGCACGCCGATGACGACGTAGGGAACGCTATCGAGCGTCACCGTTTGGCCCACGATATCGGGCCTTGCGCTGTAGCGGTTCCGCCACGTGGCGTTGCTTAACATTACGGTGCGGGGCGCTCCCGGCAGATCCTCGCCCGCATAGAAATCGCGCCCCAGGGCGGGAGCGATTCCCAGCGTGCGAAAGAACCCGGCGCTTACGCGCGCGGCCTGTGCGGGTTGCGCGCCCGCGGGAGTAGTGACGATGAAGCCGCCTTCGCTATAGGCCTCGAGCGAAGTGAAGACCGTGTTGAGCCTCTTCCAGTCGAGGTAATCCGGGTGAGAAAGGTTGCTGCGCGTGAACTGCGGCGGGTGCTGCTCATAAACGCCAACCAGCCGGGCAGGATCCCGGTAGGGCAAGGGCTTAACCAGGGCCGCGTCCACGAAGGCAAAGATGGCCACGCTGGCGCACATGCCGAGAGCCAGCATCAGGATGGCAGTGGAGGTGAATCCCAGGTTCTGCCGCAACTGGCGGAGTGAAAAACGGACATCCTGCAGCAGGTGTTCGAGGAAGGCGACGGTGGTTCGTTCGCGGTAGATCTCGCATGGTGGGCGTCAAACCACCCAGTTTCAGCAGGGCGTCGCGGCGCGCTTGCGCGGGATCCATGCCGGCGCGCAGGTTATCGTCGATGTGCATCTGCAGATGGCTGTCAATCTCGGCAGCCAGTTCGCGATCGCTCCGATCATGCCGGAAGAGGCCGGCGAGGCGCCATGCAAAGGCACGCAGCGGCTTCATGAGAGGTCCCCCGCGGGCGAAAGAAAACGGGCCAGGATGGCCGTAGCCTGCTCCCAGTTGCGGGCTTCGTTCGCGAGTTGCTTATGGCCCGCGCGCGTGAGGCGGTAGAACTTGGCTTTGCGGTTGTTCTCCGACACTCCCCATGCGGAGGCGATGGAGCCTTCCTGCTCCAGTTTCAGCAGCGCGGGATACAGTGTGCCGTAGTTCAGCGCGAGGAGGTTTCCGCTGGTCTGCTCAATGCGCCGGGCAATGCCGTAGCCGTGCAGGGGGCCCAGCGCTTCGAGCGTTTTCAATACCATCAACGCGAGGGTGCCTTGCCAGACGTCCGTTTTGCGGTCCATCTATCTCCTATTGCCTTCCCATATATATTCGCACGTTTTATATGGGAAAGCAATAGGTGTAGCGGGCTGGACAGGCCGGTACGCCTGTCCTACTATGGTCTGCATGCTCAGACGCGCGTGGATTTTGTCCGCCTGCCTGCCCGCCCTGCTGCCGGCGGCGCTGGTTCGCATCGAGGTTACCGAGCGTAGCGATGTCTTGGACGGTAAAGCGTTTGCCTCGGCAGGCCCATACGAGCGTATCGCCGGCAAAGCGTACTTCGCCGTGGATCCCAACCTGGCGGCCAACAAGATCGTCACCGATATCGCCAAGGCGCCGCGCAACGAAGAGGGGCGGGTGGAGTTTTCGGCCGATTTTTATTGTTTGAAGCCGCGCGATCCCCGGCATGGCAATCACGCCGTGCTGTTCGAGGTCTCAAACCGCGGCGGTAAAGGGATGCTGGGGACATTCGAGATGGGTGGATCGAACGATCCGCGCAGCCAGCCCGACTTTGGCGACGGGTTCCTGCTGGAGCAGGGTTATACGCTGGTGTGGCTGGGCTGGGAATTCGACGTTCCGCCCGGACCCAATTTGCTGCGGTTCTACGCGCCCGTGGCCAAGGGCCTCACCGGTTTGGTGCGCTCCGAAATTACAGTCGATCACCGGGAGATCCGACAATCGTTGGGCGACCGCAACCAGCTTGCATATCCGGTCTTGAACCCGGACGATCCCAGCCTGACGCTCACCATCCGCGATCATCCGGACGGGCCCCGGCGGGCGGTCGCGCGCGAAGCGTGGCACATCGAGGGCGGCACGCACATCGCCATGCCGGCGGGCTTCCAACCCGGCAAGATCTACGAATTAGTGTACACATCCGAGGACCCGCCGATTGTCGGCCTGGGTCCGGCGGCTGTGCGCGATCTCATTTCGTTTTTCAAATACGGCGTCCCCGCCGGTACCATACTGGGCGATCACCACGACTTCATCAAGCGGGCCTACGGGTTTGGGGTTTCGCAGAGCGGCCGGTTCCTGCGCACGTTCCTCTATTACGGCTTCAACCGGGACGAGCAGGGGCGGCGCGTGTTCGACGGCATGATAGCGCACGTGGCGGGGGCGGGGCGCGGAAGCTTCAACCACCGCTTCGCGCAGCCTTCGCGCGATGGACACCCGTTTCTGAATACGTTTTATCCCACCGATATTTTCCCGTTTACCGACCTGGCTGAGACCGATCCAGACACGGGCATTACCGACGGCCTTCTTTCGCACGCCACGCCACCTGGCGCCGCGCCGAAGATTTTCTATACGAATACATCGTACGAGTATTACGGGCGCTCCGCATCGCTGATTCACACGACCATCGATGGCGCCCAGGACGCGCCCCTCGCGCCCACCACGCGCATCTACTTTCTGGCCGGATGCCAGCACGGGCCCAGTGGGTTCCCGCCCGCGCGCGGCGAGGCGCAAAATTTTGCGAATCCGAACGACTATCGGTGGACGCTGCGCGCGCTGCTGGTGGCGCTCGACCACTGGGCCGCCGATGGCCAGGAACCGCCGCCGTCGCGTTATCCGCGAATGGCGGATGGGAGCCTGGCGGCGCTTGAAGCGGTGCGGTTTCCCAAACTGCCCGGCGTCGAATTCCCGGCGCGCATCCAACAGGCCTGGCACGTGGATTACGGCGAGGAATTCCGCAGCGCCGGAATTGTGACCATCGAGCCGCCCAAGGTGGGCCGCCCCTTTCCGATGCGCGTGCCGCAGGTGGATGCGGATGGCAATGAAACGGCCGGCATCCGCATGCCTGCCACGGCCGTGCCGCTCGCGACGTACACCGGCTGGAACCTGCGCTCGGGCGAAATAGGCTCTCCCGATGAGCTATACAGCATGATGGGGTCATTTATCCCGTTCGCGCGCACAAAGGCCGAAAGGATGAAGTCGGGCGATCCGCGCTTGTCGGTGAAAGAGCGCTACGCCGGCAAGCAGGAATATCTCGACAAGGTGCAAGCCGCTTCCCGCGGCCTCGTGAAAGATGGCTATCTGCTGGAGCGCGACGTGCCGCTGGTTGTGGAGCGGGCATCGGCCGAGTGGGACTTAGTGACACGCTAGGCGTTGGGCGTCCAGAAAAGTACCGAAGCTCGAAAACGATTTTGCCTTTCCGAGCGTCTAATGAGGTGTCAGCATGGGTACGCTTGTCCATTTTCCGAAACTAGAGGAACTGCGCGCCCGCACGGACCGCGATCTGGTGCGCATCCTCAATGTGGAACTGGAGCGGAGCCTCGTCCTTGCCAACGTTGCGGCGAGCAAACACTCCGTCTTCCATTCCCAGGCGGAAGCCCGCTACAGCCAGGCGAAGATGCTGCTGCCCAAACTTTCCGGGTTAACCGCCGGCGAACACGCGGTGCTCGAAGCCAAGCTGAAGGAGCTTGGAATGGCCCTCGACCTGGTACCGGGTACAATGGATCTGGAAGAGGAGCCCGCTTGCTTCTGAAGCGGAAACACGCATGCCTACCAGACGCCATTTTCTACAAGCATCTACTGTCGCGGGCCTGGCCGCCTCCGGCTTAGCCGCGCAGGACTCCGCCGACGAAAAAAAGGTTTCCCCTAACGACCGCATTCGCGTGGCCCTGATCGGCGCGGGCGGCATGGGAAGCGGCGACGCCGAATCGTCACAAAAAATACCGGGTGTCGAGCTGGTCGCGGTCTCCGATATTTACGATGGCCGCCTCAAACGCGCCAAGGAACGCTGGGGCAACCAGATCTTCACCACGCGCGACTACCGCGAAGTGCTGGACCGGCGCGATATCGACGCGGTGATCGTCGGCACGCCCGATCACTGGCATGCCAGGATCTCCATCGACGCCATGAACGCGGGCAAGGACGTCTATTGCGAGAAGCCTATGGTGCAGCGCGTGGAGGATGGCCGCGGCGTGGTGGAAGCGCAGCAGAAGACCGGTCGCATCATGCAGGTGGGGAGCCAGCGCGTCAGCTCGGTGGTTTACAAGAAGGCGCAGGAACTGCTGAAGGCCGGCGCCATCGGCGAATTGAACATGGTGGAAGCTTGGTGGGACCGCAATGACGCCATCGGCGCCTGGCAGTATTCGATTCCGCCCGATGCCACACCCGAGAATATCGATTGGGAACGCTTCCTGGGCCGCGCGCCCAACGTGCCGTTCGAGCCCGTGCGCCTGTTCCGCTGGCGCAATTATCGCGATTACGGCACCGGCGTCGCCGGCGATCTCTTCGTCCATCTGTTCAGCGGCATGCACTTCGTTACGGGCGCGACCGGTCCCACGCGCGTATTCGCCACCGGCGGGCTGCGTTTCTGGAAGGATGGGCGCGACGTGCCCGATGTGTTCCTGGGCCTCTACGATTACCCCGCCACCGACCGGCACCCGGCGTTCAATCTGGCTTTGCGCGTGAATTTCGTATCCGGCGCGGGCGAGTCTTCCGGGTTCCGTTTCGTAGGATCGGAAGGCATCATGACAATCGGTGGAGGTGTTTCAGTGGCCAAGACGCCGCGCGAAACCGAGCCGGGCTACACCATCGACACGTTCCCGAAAGCTACGCAGGAGGCGTTCCTGAACGAGTACCGGAAGAAGTATCCGCTGCAAACGCCGAATGCCGACAGCATGCGTCCGTCGGAAGAGGAGAAGTTTCAGCCGCCGCGCGGCTATAGCGATCACCTGGACCATCACCGCAACTTCATCGCCGCGGTACGCAGCCGCAAGCCCGTGGTGGAGGACCCCGTGTTCGGATTCCGCGCGGCGGGTCCGGCGCTGCTCTCGAACGTCAGCTATTTTGAGCAACGCGTGTGCGTGTGGGATCCACAAACCATGACCCTCAAGTCGTAGCGCATGGGATGGCATCGCTTCCTCGCCTTTGGCCTACTCGCTATTGCATGTCTGGCCGCGTCCGCTCCGGGCGCAACGCGCCCTAGTCCGCTGGTGGATCTGGCCGACCGGGCGCGATCGCAGCCCCCCGAATTCGCGGCCGACGCGTTGCTGCGTATCGCCGCGGCGCCCGAGCCGGCCGATCGAGCGCCCACCGATATCGCCTGGCGGCGTCAGCTCATCGAAGACGCGTTCCACCTTGCCGCGGGTGCCCAACAGCTTTTCGCCCGCCGCAACTGGAGCGGCAAGTCCGCCGGCCTGTTCGACAAGGCTTATGTCCAGGGACTGGACGCTTGCACGCTGCAATGCCGGGCTGTGCACGCCATGCTCGAGCTGGATTATAAGAAGGCGCGCGATTTGTTCTCGACGATTCCCGCTCCTCGGATCGGGCCGGTCTTGTGCGACGATACGCTGGTTTACGATCCTTCCATCTTCTATGCCACCGCCGATGAAGTCGCCGCCCGCGCGTTCAGCCCAAAGGAGATGGCCAATGAAGAGCCGTTCCACCTTCTGGAACGCTCCGCCGCCGGCCTGACTTCCATCGTGGAGGCGGCGCCCATCGCGCGCATGCTCACCGGCGCGCCTTTGAAGAACGGGCCATTCGAGACATTGACCGATTCCTTTGCCGCCGCGCTGCAGCAGCTCGCGCGCGACGAGAGCGCGGCCACGCCGGCGAACACAAGCGTATCGGGCGCGGCGGCTATCGACGCGCTGGCCGCCGAATGTACGCGCCGGGGTATCGGCGCACAGCCGCTCGTCGAAGCCTGGCGCGCATATGGCAGCCGGAACCTCAAGGGCGCTCCCTGCGCGGACAGCAAATCCGTTGCAGGGCAGTGCGAGTCGTCCGCGTGCAACCATCTTGCCGGGCAGTTCTCCGCGCTGGTGATGGGGACCAACGGTTTTGCCTTGACCGCCGGACAAAAGTCCGCGCCAGAATGGGATGGCAAGTTACGGCAATATCTGGCGGAGCTGGCCGATTGGAAAGACGCCGACAATCCATCCGAATGTTTCCAATTCAAGAGCCGCTTCTACAGCGAGTTGTTTCATACGGCGCCGAACGATGCGGACCGCGATCTGTTGCTCGGCGCATTGCTGAACTGGCTGCAACAAAACACATACCAGCGCGAGCACCGTGTGGAATGGTTTTACGCGGTGAATACTTTGATCATCCGGGTGTTCAGCGATCCGCGAGCCATGAAGACCACTGTCCGGGCTCTGCGGGATTCCGCCGACCCGGTGATCTCGTTTTACGCGCAACTGGAGCAGCTTCTGCCGCGCCCGATGGAGCGGACGTTCGGGTTGCTTTAGATCTTGCCTTAGACCCGCCAACCGGTCCTATTGGATCTTTACCCCTTCCAACTTGCTGGTCATGGTCTCACCCCACTGCGCATCCGAAGCGTCAAAGCCCAACTGGCTCCAGCGCCAGATGCCCTTGGGGTCTACAATCCAGTTCTGCGGAATGGCCACGGCATCGATCAGCGAAGTCACGAAACTGTAGGCCGGCAGCACCGGGAAGGTGTACCCTTTCTCCTTCATGAACGGCGCGACCAGGCCCAATTCCGCATCGATATCGAACGTGAGAATTTGGATGTCGGGCCTGTCTTTGACCTTCTCGTACAGCTTTTCCAGTTTGGGCAGCTCCATATTGCACGGACCGCACCAGGTGGCCCAGACATTGATCAAAACCGATTTTCCTTCCAGGTTCTGAAGGCGCCACGTCTTTCCGGAAAGATCCGCCAACTCGAATGCCGGCATCGTTTTGGTGGGTTTTTCCCAACGGCCCTCGGCGAGTTCCGCCGCCTTGCCGGCGGGCGGAGTGCTCCAGATACTCCAAGCCGTCTCGGTGCCGCCGGTGTCCTTCCAAGCGGCGCGCGCGTCATCCATCAGGTCGTCCTGGAGCCGGCCGTGATAGGGCTGCGGCGCCTGGGGCCGGGTAAACAGGGCTTTCTGATAATACGTGAGGGCATCCGCCTTGCGGCCTTCGAGTGCCGCCAGCCGCCCACGGTTCAACCAGTAACTCGATTCGACCTTCACATCCGCGGGAGGCGGGCCATCTACAGACGACTTCAGAAACTCAACCTGCGCAGGCTTGCCCATCTGGATCGCGGCCCGCAAGGCCGCTCCGGCCAGACCTTGCTCCACGTAGAGCCATTGCCTTTCGTGGTCTTTGGCGCCCTCGGGCGTCAGGTCGTCGTTACTGTTGATTTGGCGGTCGAGCGCTAGCAATTTTTCGCCCTGATGCACCAACTCCAGCACGCGCTCCGGCTGCCATTTGTGCTCCGCCAGAAAGTCCGCGGCATTCAGATATGTCCAATCCTGCGGCTGGGAGTATTCGTTGCTTTCAGTCAAGTAATCGTCCAACAGCGCGATGCCTTCCTTCTCGGATAGGTTCGGATCGTCGGAAACGACATAGAACAAATCCACGTGTTGCAGAAAACGGTACTCGGTGAACCGGGCGATGGAACGTTTCACCTCTGCCACGTGTTCGGCGTCGTACTTCGCCCAGGCCGCGGCGTCCTTCTGATCTTCCGGCTCCTTGTGCGCCTTCCTCCAGCGATCGCCGACGATGCCGAAGGCCTGCTCGGAATGCGGGAACGCCTCCAGGATCCGGTCTTCCTTGGCCGTGACGGTTTCCGCCGTAGCCCCGCTCTGCTTGTAGCCATCCTTCAGGAAGTCGAGCCATTCCGCATCGGGCTTCGGATTGAGCGATTCGAGGCGCTGCAAGTCCGCGGCCACCTGCTTCCGCAGGGCATCGTGTTCCTGGGGAGGACGGCTGCGGAATTCGAGACCCCACAACGTAGAGTATTCCTGGAGCCGCTTGGGATCGGTTTCCTTGGCCAGCCGGGCGCGCAAGGCGGCGGCCACGCGCGTTTGCAGTTCGGGGCTGCCGGCCCGGGTAAGAATCCACTGCGCCCTATTGTCGGTGGATGAGGGGCACATGCCGAAGAAGGCGGCGACTTCGTCGGATGCTTTCTTTTTGTCAACCAGTTTGCCGCTGGCATGGATCTCGGCCAATTTCAGGTTGGGCCATGCGAAACTTGGCGCTTCGGTTTTGGCCCGATCGAGCATCTGAATGGCGCGCGGAGTATCTTTGTCCGTCAGCACAACGGCTGCCAGATAAAGGGCCAGCGGGTCGTCGGGGTGCTGCTCCGCCTGCTTGACGAATCGCTCCACCAGAGCCGGATAGCGCTCTACGTCTTTATATTCCGTGGTCTGGATCAACTGGCGGTAAGGCTCCAACTCCCGCGGGTACTTGGCGATCAGGCCGTCGATCACCTGGTAGCTCAGCGCTCTCTGCTCGGTGAGTTTAAGGTTTTCGAGAGCCTTGTTAGACAGTTTCTCGTCGATGATCTGCCGGACCTCCAGCGGGGCCTCGCAGCCAGGGACGCCGGAGGAGGATTGAGCAAATAGAGCCGGAAAACCGGCGGCGAGCAACACGGCGGCGAATATACGCACGGGAGTCTCCTTCTGTTCTATCCAGTCTACAACCTTATTTGGGCGATTCGTGAGAGAATACGCCAAAAGGAGAGAGCCTCATGTTACAACCGCGATGCGTCCGTTTTTTCCTGCTATCCGGTGCGCTGGCGATCTTGGCAGCGCTGAACGCCTCCGCGCAGCGCCCGTCCAACACCGATGACAAGCCCGACAAGCCCGCGGCTTCGGCCGCCGACGAGAAGCCAACTCCTATTCCCGCCGAGACGGCATCCACCACGGACCACGAGCTTTCGCTCGACGGCAAGACAATTCACTACAAGGCAACCGCCGGCACGCTGCTGATCGATAATGACGAGGAAAAGCCGTACGGAACCGTTTTCTACGTCGCGTACACACAGAGTGGCGTCACCGATCCGCGCACCAGGCCGCTCACGTTCTTATATAACGGAGGTCCCGGCTCGGCGAGCCTGTGGCTCCATATGGGATCAATCGGCCCTGTGCGCGTGGCGACCGCCAGTCCGGAGGCTTCGGGCGCCGCGCCCTATCAAGTGATGCCGAACCAGTACTCGCTACTGGATAAGACCGATCTGGTGTTCGTGGACGCAGTGGGAACCGGTTATTCGAGGCCGGTCGGCAAAGGCACCATCAAGAACTTCGCCGGGACGGACCAGGACGTGCAAGCTTTCGCCAAGTTCATCGGCAGATACGTGGAGGTAAACCACCGCTGGAACTCGCCCAAGTTCCTGTTCGGCGAATCCTATGGCACCACGCGTTCGGCCGCGCTGGTGGATGCGCTCGAAGACGGTGGCATGTCGTTTAACGGCGTGATTCTGATGTCCACGATTCTCAACTACTTCACCATGGCTCCGGGGAGCGATGCGGTGTTCTTCGGGAACCTGCCCTCGTACGCGGCCATCGCCTGGCACTTCGAGAAGATCTCCCACAAGGGACGGGATGAGAAAGCCTTCCTTGACGAAGTGCGGGCGTTCGCGCGCGGCCCGTACGCGGAAGCGTTGGCGCAGGGGCAGAACCTGCCGCAGGGCCAGGTCGACGCCATGGCCGCGAAGCTCGCGGGTTACACAGGACTGACCGTTGCCTACATCAAGGAAGCCAATCTGCGCGTGAGTCCAACGCGCTTCCGCAAGGAGCTGCTGCGGGACCAGCGGCTCATTCTGGGCCGGTACGATGCGCGGTTCGAAGGCACCGATGCGGACGCCGCCGGCGAAAATCCGGGCTACGATCCGTCGAGTTCCGGCATCACCGGCGCGTTTGTATCCGCGTTCCACGACTATCTGGACCGGGAGCTGAAATATACGACCAAGGAAACGTATTTTCCACGGGGCCCGAAAGTGAACGAGGAGTGGGACCACAATCATCGCCGGCCGGGCGGCGGTGGACCGGGCGGACCGCAGGGGCAACCGATGCGCGAACCTTATGTAGCGGGAGACCTGGCGGATGCCATGCGCAAGAATCCGCGGCTGAAGGTATTTTCGGCAAACGGATTGTTCGATCTGGCGACGCCATTTTTCATTACCGAATACGATCTGGCGCACATGGAGCTGGAGCCCAAGCTGCGGAGTAACATCGAGTTCGCTTACTATCACTCGGGCCATATGATTTACTTGAACGTGGACGCGTTGAAGCAGTTGAAAACCGACCTGGCAGGGTTCTATTCGCGTGCGGCGGAAAGCATGTGAAGGGAGGCCTGACTTAAATGCCATATCTCCTGGAGCTACCTGACGGACAAACTGGAATAACGCTCGAGCAGGCCTACGCCGGCAAAGGCTACACCGTCCCCGGCGCGAACGGTACGCAGTGCGTCAGCTTCCTTAAGGCGGCGATCCCCGCATTATCGGGGAAAACCACCAAAATGTGGATCAAAGGGGACGACGTAAAACAGGGCGTCTCCCTCGATGCGGGCACGGCCATCGCGACCTTCGTCGACGGCGTGTATCCGCAAAATGCGACCGGGCACGCGGCTGTTTACTTGAGCCAGAACGATGCCGGTATCCAGGTGTTGGATCAATGGGCCACCCAGGGCAAAGTTCTGGAGCGGACGATTCGCTGGGTGCCGCTGAAGACGGGTGACATCGTCAATGACGCCAATGCTTTCTCGGTTATTGAGTGACGCGAGATGGGTCTTGCCCGTGGCAGCGCTTCTATCGATTCCCGCCTTTACCTGGGCGGCCGAACCGAACTGTCCGGTCTCGCTCGAAGTTGACGAGACCTTGAAACAAAGCCCGGAGGGCTGGACGGAAGGGCGTTCGAATATTCCGCGCCGCCTTTCCGGCATTACGATATTTGAGGGAGATCCCAAGGAACTGGCTTCGTTAGTTGGCGAGCAGCATAAGACATCCAAGACCGCGCTAGTATCTACATGGCGGTTCACTCCCGGCACACAGTATTGGATGTCTTGCAGTTACTCGGGCACCCGCATCGTACTATCCCGCCCGATCCCGCCGAATTATCGTGCCTGCGTGGTTACCTACGCAACGGATGTTTTGATCGACGGCGAGCCGGAAATCCGGAAAGTGGAATGGCGCTGACAGGCGCTTAGGAACTGCCGCGCCGCCGCTCGCGCGCGGCCGTCTGAGCCAGTTCGTCGCAACGATTGTTATCGGCATGCGAGGCGTGGCCCTTGGTCCATGCCCAGGTAATTTTATGCTTCGCCGCCACTTCGTCCAGTTCTTCCCAAAGGTCCCGGTTGACCACGGGCTTCTTTTCCTTGGTCATCCAGTTACGCAGCTTCCAGTTATGCACCCAGGTGGTGATGCCGTTTTTCAGGTACTCGGAATCGGTGACCACTTCCACTTCGCACGGTTCTTTCAGCGCCTTCAGGCCCTCGATGGCCGCCGTCAATTCCATCCGGTTATTGGTGGTGTGCGGCGCGTATCCGAATAGCTCGCGCTTGTGTTCGGAGAAGCGCAGGATACATGCCCAGCCGCCGGGTCCGGGATTACCAAGGCACGAACCGTCGGTAATGATCTTGACCTGTTTCACCGGGACTTAAGCGGCGGCCGCCTCGCGGCTGAAGAACTCGTCCACCAGCTCCAGGATTTTGGGCGCTTCAGCTACATGATAGATGGCCGCGCGCAACTGCGCGCCGTGCCGCACGCCATGCGTGAAGTAAGTGGCGAACTGCTTCATTTTGCCGACGCAATCGCGCTCCTCCCGCTCGATCAACATTTCGTAGTAAGTGCGCATCATGTGGAAGCGATCCTGCTGGCTGGGCTGGTCGTACGCGCCGGTAGCGAGATACTGCGCGATCTGGCGGAAAATCCACGGATTGGAGGAAGCCGCGCGGCCGATCATCACGGCATCGCAATTGGTTTCCGCCACCATGCGGACGGCGTCCTCCGGAGAGTTAATGTCACCGTTTCCAATCACCGGGATGCGCACGGCCGCCTTCACTTCCGCGATGCGCGTCCAATCGGCCTGGCCGCTATAGCCCTGCTCGCGCGTGCGTGGATGCAGCGCCACAGCCACCACGCCGCAGTCTTCGGCGAGGCGCGCCACGCGGACCGCCACCAGTTCCCGGTCGTTCCAGCCCGCGCGAAATTTAATCGTCAGGGGAATGGAGATGGCCGCCCGTACCTGCCGCAGCAGCCGCTCCACCAGCGGCAGGTCGCGCAGCAGGCCCGAACCGCCGTTGCATTTCACCACCTTGTTCACAGGGCAGCCGAAGTTGAGGTCCACCACGTCGAAGCCCAGGTCCTGGCATACGCGCGCCGCGTCCGCCATCACGTCAGGATCAGCGCCGAACAATTGCGCGGTGATAGGGTGTTCCACCGGTTCGAATGCCAGATACTTCAGCGTTCGCGTAGGCTTATTGGCGTGCAGCGACGCGCGGACGCCATGGGAACTGGTGAACTCGGTCATCAGCAGGCCGCATCCGCCCAGATTGCGAATGAAGCGGCGGAACACGGTATCGGTGACGCCCGCCATGGGCGCCAGCACGGTGGCCGGAGCCACGCGCACGGGTCCTATTTCGAATTGGCTGGGGAAGCGGATCATTAGTTCTAACTATATTAACCCGGCGTTACACTGGAAACGAAACCGCTAATCCGCCCGTCCGATTCAATATAAAGGATACGCGGACCAGATGAAACCACTTCAAATTGGACTTCTTGTGCTGGTGGGGGCGTTAGGCGGGGCTGTCATTATGAAGTACATCGAGCGCCCGCGGCCGGTTCCGGCCGCGGCTCCGGCCGCTAGTGCTACGCCCGCGCCCGCCCCGGCGCAACCCGCCCCTGTCGAGCCGGCAGCCGATCCCAAGCCCTCAGCGCTGGCCCAAGCGACCGAACTCGCGCCGAAACCCGAAGCGCGGCATGCGAAGCCTGCACAGCGGGCGGTGACTATGGTTGCGCAGAATTTCGCACCCCCGCCATCACAGCCGGCTGTGCCTCCTCCGGCACCGGTTGCGGTCCAGGAGCCTACGGTCCCACCGGTTCCGGCCACCGCCGAAGTGCCCGCGCCTGCGCCCACTCCGCCGCCAGCCGCGCCGCCCGCTCCCGAGCCCGTGGAAGAGCGTGCTCCGCAGCCGGCCCCCTCGGTGACTTTAGAGGCCGGCCTGCTGCTCCCCGTGCGGCTGGGCCAAAGCCTATCGAGTGACCACAATCAGGCGGGCGACACCTTCACCGCCACGCTCGACGCGCCGGTGTCCGCGGGCGGTTTCGTGATCGCAGAGCGCGGGGCGCGCGTAGAAGGGCGCGTGGTGGAATCGCAAAAATCCAGTCTGTATTTTGGAGCTGACCACGCTGCATACTTCCGACGGACAACGGGTACCCATCCAGACCGAGTCATTCCGGAAGCAAGCCGCGAAAGCCACAGGGGAGGACGTAGGCATCGTGGGCGCCGCGGCGGGAATCGGCGCCATCATCGGGGCGATGGCAGGAGGCGGCAAAGGCGCCGCCATCGGTGCTGGGGCCGGCGGCGCCGCGGGCGTGGGCGGGGTTGCCGCCAGCCATGCCAAAGCTGTTTCGCTGCCAACGGAAACCAAGATCAGCTTCCGGCTAAAGGCGCCGGTCGCCATCACGGAGCGATTGAATCAGTAATCAGCCGGCCAGAGCCAAACCAATCCGGCGCAATCCTTCGGCGAACATTTCGGTGTTGACTCCCATCCCGATCCGAATATGTCCTGGCGACTCGAAGAAGCGGCCGGGAACGGCACTGGTTTCGTAGTCCGCGCGCAGACGGGTTAGGAATGCTTCCACGTCCACGCCATCCAGGCGCAGGAATGCGGTGGTTCCAAACGCGGTGCACGGCGCGGTGACCGATGGGTGCTGGCGGGAATGCCGCGCCAGAAACTCCGCGAGCAGAGCCCGGTCCGCCTCAACCACGCGGCGGGCGCGTGCGCGGATGAAGTCAAGCTGCTCGAACGCCGCCACGCTGAGCAATTCCGCCGCGTGCGCGGGGACGGCTCCGAACAGATCGTTCAGCCGCCACATGGCGCGCGCCAGATCCGGCTGCGCCAGAATCCAGCCGCAGCGCAGTCCGCTCAAGCCGTACACTTTGGTCAGGCTGCTGGTCACAACGAATTCGGCCCCGAGCAGATACGACGTGCGCGGCGTGTTCTCGTAGACCGCGTCCAGATACACTTCGTCCACGAGCACATGCGCGCCCACGCCGCGCGCCAGATCGCCGATTTCGCGCAGCACGGAATCCGGCGTCAGCACGCTCGTGGGATTGTGCAGATTCGTCACCACGATCAGCTTGGTGCGAGGCGTCAGCGCGCGGCGGACTTCCGCTGGGTCGAGCGCATAGCCGTTTTCTTCGGCGCGCCGAAACGGCGTCACCTGCGCACTCAGAAACAGGGCCGTCGAGACCAGCAGCTCATACGCCGGATGCTCGATCAGCACTTCGTCGCCCGGATCGAGCAGCGCCGCCATCGCCAGATGGTTCGCCATCGAGGTGCCCGCCGCGGCCACCACGCAATCCGGATCTACGCCGCATTTCGCGGCGATGGCGCGCTTCAACGGCGCGTAGCCGTAAGTGTTGTCGCCGTTGATCTCGATCGTCGGGCTGCACAGGCAGCTCCGCCAGCGGAAAGGATCCCACGCCGCTGGTGGCCAGGTTGAACCGCGCGCGGCTCTGCGTCTTGGCCCAGTGCATGTAATCGGAATGTCTTTGCCTTGTCATATTACGCGTTGGCGCCGGCTCCAATACCAATATACGGGAATGCCCGTCAGCAGAATCAGCAGGCCGATGGCGCTGTTCGCGGGATATGCAGCGATGGTGCTCGCGACAATTCCCCCACAGACCAGCACGAAGGCCGCCGTGGTGTAAGGATGCCCGGGCGCGCGATAGATACCCGCGGCTCCTGGGTCTCTGCGGCGGAAAACGAACAGCGCGCCGCCGTCAGCCCGAAAGAGATGAAATCCACCGAAACGACGTAGTTCAGAATCTGCTCGTAGCGCCCCGAAAGCGCGATGACGGTGGCGAATACGCCCTGCAGCACGATCGCCACCACGGGCGCGCCGGTGCGCGGCGAGAGCCACCCCACGCGCGCGAAAAACAGGCCGTCGCGCGCCATGGCGTAATAGACGCGCGGCGCCGTCAGGATGCCCTGGCTCAGGAAGCCCAGCGTGGAGACGGCGATGCCCACCGCAGAACACTCGGCGCCGCGCTCGCCCAGCGCCGCGCGCATCACCGCAGAGGCGGGCGTGTGCGACGCCGCCAGACCCGCCGGCCCCAGCACGCGCAGGCACACGAAGTTCACCGACAGATACAGCACGATCACGCCGATCACGCCCGTCACCAGGCCGCGCGACAGATCGCGCCGCGGGTCGCGCATCTCTCCCGCCACGAAGCTGGCCGTCTGCCATCCGCCATAAGCGAAAGCCACCGGGATCATGGCCGCGCCGATGGCGCGCGCCAATCCGAAGGAAATGGGCCGGTCCAGCAGCGGCAACGGATGCACCACGCCGCCGCCCCAGACGATCCCCACCACCACCAGCGCCGCGATGGCGGCGGATTTCATCAGCATCAGGGCGCTCTGCACGTTGCTGCCCGCGCGCACGCCCAGGCAGTTGATGGCCGTCAGCCCCAGCAGCGCCGCCGCGGCGATCGCGCCGTCGCCGCCCTTGAGCCCGGTGATCTCGCGATAGTAGTGGGCGAATGTGACGGCCACGGCCGCCATGCCGCCGGTCTGCGTCACCAGCAGCAGCACCCACCCATAGACGAAGGCCACCGCCGGATGGTACGCCTCGCGCAGGTAGAGATACTGGCCGCCGGCATCCGGCATGCGCGTGGCCAGCTCCGCCCAGATGAACGCGCCCACCATCGCCAGCGCGCCGCCCATCAGCCACACGCCCAGAATCAGAAACGGCGTGTGCACCTGCCGCGCGACCACGTACGGATTGATGAAGATGCCCGAGCCCACGATGCCGCCCATCACGATCATGGTGGCGTCGAAGAACCCGAGCTGGCGGCGCAGTTGGGGGGCGGCCAAGTTTCATAAGGTAGCATGGGGGCGGTAACATATCTACAAATGAGGCCGATCATCGCTCTGCTATTGGTTGCGGGAGCGTCCTTCGCGCAGTCCGATGCGCCGCCGCCGAAACGCGATTTGGCCGCCGAGCGGCAGCAGGCGCGCGATCTGTTGAAGGACGGCAAGACTTTGGCCGCTTTGCCGCTAGTGGAAGACCTGGTGGCGGCCAACCCCGACGACGCCACCGCGCAAGGTTGGCTGGCGTATTGCCTGTTTTCAAAAAGCCGGCACGACGCCACTCCGGCGGAGGCGCCGGCGCTGCTGAAGCGCGCGCGGGAAGCCGCTTCGCGCGCGAAGCAACTGGGCAACCAGTGGCCGCTGCTGAACGATCTGCTCACGGTACTCAATGATCCGGCAGCCGCTCAGCCATCGCCGTACTCTGCAAGTCCCGAAGCCAACACCAGGATGAAGGAAGGGGAGCAGGCCTTTGCCAAAGGCGATTTTGGCGGCGCGCAGGCCGCCTATACCGCAGCTTTGAAGATCGACCCCAAGCTTTACATGGCCGCCGTATTTGGAGGCGATGTTTGCTTCCGCACAAAGGACATCGCCTGCGCCTCGGAATGGTTTCGCAAGGCGGTGGCCATCGATCCCACGAAAGAGACCGCTTACCGTTACTGGGGCGACGCCTTGATGGCGGCGGGCAAGCAGATCGAAGCGCGCGACAAGTTCATCGAGGCTGTGATTGCGGAGCCTACTCAAAAACCGTGGGGCGGACTCATGAACTGGGCCAAGCAGAACCATTACGTCCTGACCGCGCCCAAAATCGACCGGCCGGCAGTTAGCGACGACCCGCACAAAATGGAAATCAATCACAAAGACCTGGATGACAAGAATAGCGGGCGATCTCTCTGGATCAACTACTCCATCACACGCTCGGCGTGGCGGCTGGAACTATTTGCCAAGAATTATCCGAAAGAAACTCAATACCGCCACACGCTGGCCGAAGAGGTGGCCGCTCTCAATTCCGTGGCGAATGCCATCGATCGCCAAAAACCGGGGCCGCTCGATCCGCAACTGGCGAATCTCGCCGCGCTGCATCGGGACGGGCTGCTCGAAGCCTGGATCCTGCTGAGCAGCGGCGCCGACGCCGGTATCGCACAGGATTACGCCGCATACCGTGCCACGCATCACGACGAGCTGCGGGCCTACTTCGACAAGTACATCATCCATCCCGCTCCGGCCGCTCCTCCCACCTCGGCGCCTTGAAATCGCCATTGAAGCCAAAAAAGCGGCCAGTCGCTTATGCCGCGCAGAACTCCCGCCATTTGTATGGTTTAATGGGTATTTTACGAATGGCGGACGTAGCTAAATCGTGGCGCAGGAGATGGTTGGCCGCTCACCGGCGGGCCCGCGAGCTGCGCATGATCTACAAGGGCCTGCGCTCCACCAGCCATCCCATCCTGGCGCACATCATCCCCATGCGGCGCTGCAATCTGGCCTGCACCTATTGCAACGAATACGACGATCACTCAAAGCCCGTGCCGGTCGAAACCATGTACCAGCGTCTCGACCGGCTGGCGGAGCTGGGCACCACGATCATCACGATCAGCGGCGGCGAGCCGCTACTGCATCCCGAGCTGGACCTGATTATCGCGCGCATCCGGGCCGCATCGCATGATCGCCGGCATGATCACCAACGGCTATCTGCTCACCGCCGAGCGCATCCAGCGGCTGAACGCCGCGGGCCTCGAGCACCTGCAGATCAGCATCGACAACGTGATGCCGGACGACGTTTCGAAGAAAAGCCTGAAGGTGCTGGACAAGAAATTGCAGCTTCTGGCCGAGCACGCCGATTTTCACGTGAATATCAATTCCGTGGTGGGCGGCGGCATACGCAATCCGCAGGATGCGCTGACAGTGGGCAAGCGCGCCGTGGAGCTGGGCTTCACTTCCACGGTGGGCATCATTCACGATGGCGCCGGCCAGTTGCAGCCGCTCGAGCCCGCCGAGCGCGAAGTCTACGCGGCCATGCGCGGCATGGAAAAGAGCAGCTACGCGCAAATCAATTACTTTCAGGATAATATCGCGCACGGCAAGGAGAACCACTGGCGATGCCGGGCGGGCGGCGCGCTATCTTTATATCTGCGAAGACGGCTTAGTGCACTACTGTTCGCAGCAGCGCGGATATCCGGCCAAGCCGCTCGCGGAATACACGGTGGCCGATATCAGGAGAGAGTTCCTGACCGAGAAAGCATGCGCGCCGCGCTGTACCGTGGCCTGCGTGCACCAGATTTCGTACATGGATTTCTGGCGCGCGCCACAGACTATCGGCTCCGCGAGTATGCCGCAAGCGGATTCGGGCGGGCTGATACGGATCCGGTAAACTTTGATACACTGACTCGCTAGTGAGCGGCCCTCTTTCGATTCTTGATTACCGCCAGCCGGTCGAGTTTCACATTGGCGATGTGTTCGTCAAGTCATGGGGCGTACTGACGCGCCATTTCGTGACTTTCGTTCTGCTGGTCGGCATCGCGGAAGTGCCGCTACTGGTAGCGAATTCCGGGTTGCAATCAAGCGCGCCACATGTTGGAAGGTTGAGCGCATCCGCTGTGCTGCTGTCGCTCCTGGCGCTATTTCTTCAATTGTTTCTCACCGTGTTTGCGCAGTCGGTGGTGGTGTTCGCCGCATTTCAGGACCTGCGGGGCAAAGAGGTGACGGTGGGCGAGTCGCTCCGGCAAGGACTGAGCCGGTTTGTGCCGGTCATTCTTTTATCGGTGCTGATGGGCTTGGTGTTGGTGCTGGGCCTGATGTTGTGCCTGGTGCCGGGATTGATCGCGCTGGCCGCCCTGTATGTGGCTTTGCCGGTGTGCGTAGTCGAGCGCTTGGGTCCCATCCGGTCGATGTCGCGCAGCACGGACTTGACGAGCGGCCATTGGTGGCCGATCCTCGGAGTGGTCGTCGCGATGTCGCTCGTCACCCTGATCGTTAACGCCGCAATTCGGTCCGCACTTCCGCTGGAGCCGGCCATGCCATCCGTTGCGGCTGCCTGGATATGGGGCGTTTTGGCCAACAGCTTCAGTTCCGTCTTCACGGCCATCCTATACCACGATCTGCGGGCGGTGAAAGAGGGCATCGGCATCGAGCAGATCGCGGCGGTTTTCGACTGAGCCCCCTTCCACAAGTTCATATCTTGTAGAATTTGTCCTTGCGTTCTTCCCCGATATTCTTGCGCCTTTCGAGAAACGCCCGCTGCGCTGTGTAGAAGTCGCCGAGGAAGGTCTCCGTATCGCGATCGGGCACATGGCGGTCCCATCCAATGCGCCGTTCAATCCGTTGGCGAATGTCGCGCCTGAGCCGCGCCGTTTCGGCGTTGTCCGGCTGCCGCAGCACGTCTTCGAGCACCTGCAGTTCATGGATGCCATACGCCTCCAGATGTTGGGGCAGAAATTCGAACTGAGCCGTTTCGCGCGCGAGATCCTCCAACAGCACCCGCTTGGGAAGCACGATCACCACCGTGCCGCCGATCAAATCGCCGGCGCGCAGCCGGTCGGGCGTGCGGAGCACCAGCGCGGCCATGCCCGCCAGCCATAGGCCGGACAATATCACGTCCACGGGGGACCACAGCCAACCCTTGGTGATCAGTAGAAGTTCGATCGGAAAGAAAAACTCAGCCTGCCGCGTCAGGTTGCGCGCGATCAAAGACCCGGCACGCAGCGGTCCGCCGTGACGATCGATTACCCGCAGGCCGAACAGGCGCTTGCCGGGCGTGGCGCCCGCCCAGCGCAGCTCAAAGAAGATGAAGTAGGCGTTGCGCGCCAGGAAAGCCATCAATAGAGTGATCGGGATCGTCAAGGCAAACGATCCCAACTGCGCGAACAGGCCGGCAATCATCCAACCCGCCAAGAGGATCACCACGGCGCCGGCAAACGAAAGGGACACATCCGCCAGGAAGGCGATGAAGCGCTCGCCCGGATCCGGCAGGCTCGATCAGCAGCGGCACGCCTTCCGGCGTCATCATGTGGCGCTGCCGCCGCGCCACGCGGCCCATGGGATCGGCGGATCGGACGGCGGTGGTCATCAGCGGCCCACCCGCGCGTAGTATGTGGTCCAAAGCACCAGGCTCGCCAGCGCCACCGTGAGGCGAACATCGGTATCGCCGATGATCTGGCGGAACACCCCTTCGAGGACGGCGGCCACCAGCAGCATCAGCACGCCGCCTACAGCGACCTCACCGGCCGTGGGGCCATAGAGGTTCAAGGCTTCCGTCCGCGTATAACGGCCGGGGAAGAGCACCAGTTCGCCCAGCTTCAAACCCGCCGCCGCGAACAGAACGATGGCGCCAAGTTCCGAAACGCCGTGGATCGAGACCCAGCCGGTGAACTCTCCCAGCAGGCCGCGATGATAGTGCAGGGCCAGGAACGCGCCCAGCCCGAGACCGTTTCCGAACGTCAGCAGCAGAGTGGGCACGCCCCCCAGCACGCCCAGGCCGAAGATCAAAAGAGCTACCAGGGTGTTATTCGAAAACAGGTAGTTGGCCATGTTCAGCAGGGCCGCGCCGGCATGCGGCTGGGCGGAGAGCACGCGCAGCAATTCCTGCCGGGTGCTGGATGGGCCGCGCCCTTGCGCCATGCCGGCTGGAACGATCACGGAAAACCAGCCTTCATCGTGATTCACCAGCGCGAAGCCGGAAACAATCCCCAGCACCAGGGCGAACAGCGCGATAGCTACCTGCCAGCGCATACCGCGTACGGCGCGCGGCAGGGAACGCAGCAGAAACTCGCGGATGCTCTGGCCGACGGGTATGGGCCGCGCGTAGATGACCAGGAACGCGCGCAGCGCCAGATTATCGAGGTAGGCGACCAGCGCGCGATCGAGCGCGATGCTGCGCGCCACCGACAACGACGACAATACCGCGCGGTAAAGCAGCGGCAAGCGCCGCAGGTCTTCGTTTGAGAGCGCGCGGAAGCCCACGGTTTTCGCCGTGGTCATCAGTTCCTCCAACTCGCGCCAGCCGGACTCGCGCTCTTTGCGGAACTGGTGGCTCTTCAGCACGACCGTGCTCATAGCATGCTCATAGCAGGCCTCGCTGTTTGATTGCCAGATAGCGGTTCAGCAGAGCCACCGGTACTTCGGAAGGTGGCAGGTCGATACAGTGCACTCCCAGCCGCTCCAGCTTTTCGAGCACTACGCCGCGATCGCGCCGGAAATCGTCCGCCAGCACGGCGCGCGCGACCTGGCGCGTATCCGCTGGAAATGCATCGAAGATTTCGGCGAGCAGGTTATCCCGCACGGTCACAAACACCAGCAGGTGCCGGTTCACCAGCCGCCGGATATTCTTCGAGCAGCAGCTCCGCGGTGATGGTATCCACAAAATCGGTAAACAATACGATCAGCGAGCGCCGCGGCATGCGCGCCTGCAACTCCGCCATCCCCAGCGTGAAGTTGGTCTCTTCGGCGCTGTAGTGCAATTGGGCGGTGGCTTCCTGCAGCCGGCGAAAGGTTTGCGTGCCGCGTACCGGCGGCGCGTAATAGCGCATCCGGCTGTCAAAACTGTAGAGGCCCACCAGATCGCCTGCGCCCAGCGCCACGCGCGCCAGCAGCAGGCCTGAACCGAGCGCATGATCGAGGCGCGGGATATCGTCCACGGGCTCGCGCATCAGGTGTCCGGTATCGAATGCCAGCACGATGGGATGGTTTCTTTCGGCGCGAAACTCCCGCACCAGCATCTCGCGATGGCGCGCGGAATGCTTCCAGTCGATGTAGCGCGGATCGAGACCCGGGGAGTATTCGCGCAGGGCTTCGAACTCCGATCCTTCGCCCCAGCCGCGCTGCATCTTGGCGCCGAATAGCGCGTCGCGAAAGTAGAGGGCCAGGTCTTCGCCGCGGCGGGCCAGCGTGTTAGGCACGACCGCGATCTTGTGCCCGCAGCTGAAAAACGGCGGGTTTCTTCGATCAGCCCGAAAGGACCCCGCCAGCGCAGCCACAGCGACTCGATCGTCAGTTGGCCGCGCTCGCGGGGCTGAATGCGCAGCCGGCGGGATGCGCCCGATTGCGTCGGCGCCAGCGCGGCAGCAGGAGCGCCTGACGCCGCGTCCCGCACATCGAACGCAGCCTCATACTGTGCGGGAGCACGGCCCATCACAGTGATGGCGGCGTCCACGGAGTCGCCTACATAAGCGAACTCCGGCGCGTCTACCGCACCCGGATCTGGCTGCGCGGCCGCGCGAGAACGGCGTCTACTCCCAGGCCGATCAAAACCAGCAGGCTGCCCTCGAAAGCCCATGGCCACCACTCGGGCCGATAGCTCAGCACTAGCCACGGCACTGGCAGTACGCCGGCGAATAACAGGACAGCTTTGCGGGTGGGCCGGATCATCGCGGCGCCGGGGTGGCCTCCAGCATGCTCGCCAGGATGCGGTCCGCCGTGAGACCTTCGATATCCGCGCGCGCGGTAGCCGTCAGGCGGTGGCGCAGCGCCGGCAGGACCAGGAATTTCACGTCGTCGGGAATCACAAAGTCGCGGCCCTCGAGCAACGCGCGCGCCCGTGAAGAGGCCGCCAGCATGGTGGCCGCGCGCGGCGAAACACCCACCTCCAGGCTGGCGTTGGCGCGCGTGTTGCGGACAATATCGACAATGTATTCGACCACCTCGTCTGACAGTGTAATCGCCCGCCACGGCAGCCCGCATGTCATGCAAAGTATCGTTGCCGGCCACCGCCCGCAATCCGAAATCGGCGATGCGCGGCATCACCGATTGGTGGCCGTGCCGCCGCACGATCTCCAACTCCGCGTCGCGGTCGGGGTAGCCGATGACGATCTTGAATAGGAACCGGTCGAGCTGCGCCTCGGGCAGCGGATAGGTGCCCTGCTGCTCGATGGGATTCTGGGTGGCGATCACCATAAACGCTTCGCCCAGGGAGTAGCGGCGGGCGTCGATCGTGACGGAGCGCTCGTTCATAGCCTCGAGCAGCGCCGACTGCGTCTTGGGAGGCGTGCGGTTGATCTCGTCGGCCAGCAGCACTTCGGTGAAGATCGGGCCTTTGGTCAGCACGAATTCGTTGGTCTGAAAGTTGAACAGGTTGGTGCCCAGCATATCGCCCGGCATCAGGTCGGGGGTGAATTGAATACGCCCGAACTGCAAGCCCAAGGTGGCGGCGAACGCCTGGGCGAGCAGGGTCTTGGCGGTGCCCGGCACGCCTTCGAGCAGGATGTGACCGCCGGCCAGCAGGCAGGTCAGCATGAGGTCTATGGCTTCATCCTGGCCCACAATGGCCTTGCGCACCTCTTCTTTAATCTGGTCGGCGATGCTTCGCGCGTTGGTTAAATCCACCGGTCAACTCCTTCCTCCAGCGATAGACTTCCTGTGCCGCTTCCGACGGCGCGGGCCTTCCCGTCTGCGCAAACCATCCGAGCAAACCCGATACGTCCAAACCTCGCGGAGCGCGCATCTCGCGCCCCGCGTCGCGCACCATAGCTTCGAAATAGCGCTCCGCCACTGGACCGGGCTGGCCCCAGCGATCCAGCAGCCGCGCGCCCGCCTCGATCAGGCTGCGCTTGCCCGCCGCGATCGGCGGAGCCAAAGCCACAGGCATGCCAAATCGCGCCGTAGCCGCCCAGCATGCCATCGCCACCGCAAAGCCCATCTGCATGGTGACCAGCACGAACGGAAACTGGAAGAGAATCCCCAGCAGGTGAAACGCGCCTGGCTTAAATCCGTGGACGAATTCATCGAAAACTACGGCGCCGTCCCGTCCAGCCCGCAATTCTTCAATCAGGCTGACCGCCACCACCGCATTGTCGCCGCGCGCCAGTGCGTAATTCGCAATCAGGTCCGGGTCTGCCAACACGATCAGCCGGTGGCCATGCTCGCGCAACTCACCGATCAGCATGCCCTCGTCCGCCACAACAGCGGCCGCAGCCGCTGGCTCTTGATGAGCTGCGGGGAAATGAATACCAGGGCTTGCCGTGGCGAGGCTGCCCGTCCAGGATTTCGCCGCGCTCGCTCGCGCGACTGTCGCTCGCGGGTCCACCAGATTGAGCACTTTGGCGACCGTGCCTTCCGGCAACAATTGGTCTTCGCCGACCCAATTGGGCCGCTTGGGATCCGATTTGCCCACCCGCTTCGGCAGCACCACCAGCACAGTTTCCGCCGTGAGCATGGCGCGCACTTCCTGCAACGTCATTTCATCCGCGCGGGGCTCCGCGATCACCAGCACATTGCCGGCTTCCAGGTGCGCGCCGGAGCCCGCTTCGCTCACCGACACGGGGATCTGGAGATCCATCAGAAGGCGATAGAGCGCGGCATGCCCCAAGGCCGACTTCGAGTAAACCGTGGGGCCCACCGGATCGGGATGCGTCAGGTTCACGGCGTTTCGCCTGACGTTGGGTGAAAGTAGTGTCAATAAAAGCGCGGCCACCACCAGGACGCCGATCAGAATGCGCCGGGGCTGTAATTTCATGCGGCCGCGACCCCTGCCGGCGCGAAGGCCGCGAAAGCCGCGAAGGCCTGGTAGCTTCCGCGCACGGCCTTGTAATCGTCGAGACCCGCGGGCTGGCCGCCGAACCAGGCGCGGTCCACACGAGCCACCATACCGCGCAATGCATGGCGTTCATTCGCGTGAAGGCTAGCAGCATTCAGCAACTCCCAACTGGTCAGCGAGTCGGGAGCCTTGTGCGAGAGCCGCGGCGCGAGCGTGGCTACCGCGGCGAGCCATACCTGGTGCATGGCCGGGCCATAGCGTCCGGCGGCGGCCAATTCATCGGCTAGGGCCAACGCTCGCGCCGGGTCAAGGGGGACCGCGGGATCGCGCTCGCCCGGACCCAGAGCGGCGTTCGAAGGCGCGAAAGGCTGCCGGCGCTGCCACGATTCTGAAAACCAGACACCCAGCCAGGCAGCCACCGCGACTGCGGCGATCGCGATCACCGCCCACCGCACCCCGTCCCACACCGCGGCGGCAACATTGACGCCTTCGCCCGCGGCCGTCCGATCCAGGAAGCGAAATCTGCGAGGGATCGTCGTCCGGTTCCGCGGCGCCCGAATCCTTTGGCAGGTTCTGCTGCACATCCAGGTCATGCGTGACACTGGCGGCTTCTTTGCGAATCGCGCCCGCGTCCACGGCTGCCCAGGCGGCCGCCGGAAGAGCGGCGAGCCACAGGATTCGTAAGCAAGCCCGCCACGCCATATCAATGCTTCACAGTTTACCCGAAGCTTTCCATACCAACAACACCGCCCCGGCCGCGAAGCCTGCGGCCGCCTGATATTCGCGATTCTTCAGATAAAGCGGCCACTGGAAGGCGCGCGGCTCGCCTGACGGCGGTCAGCCGCGGAAGCAACACCGGCACTCGCGCGGCGTAGGCCTTGTACTGCGGGAATAAGTTGGACAGATGCTGCTGCTCAAGCTGGATCACGGGCAGATAGATGCCAATGAACACCACCGCGAAGAGTACCGCGAGTCCCGTGCTGCGCGATGCGACGACCAGTCCGGCAGCCACCAGCAGCGTTCCCAGATAGAGCGGATTGCGCGTGTAAGCGTAAGGGCCGCTGGTCGCCAGCGTCTGGTTCTTCGCCAGGTGGCCGGCGGCCCAGCGCGCGCACCCACAGACCGATCAGCGACAGGGGCAGGCCGTACTCGAGCGACCGCGCATCCGGCTGCGAAAACCACGCAAACGCGGCCACCAGCACGAAGCCGAACGGCACCCGCAATCGGGCGACCAAATCCGCGTAGGGTTTGGGGAAGCGGATCATCGTCACTGACGGCAAAGCCGGCTGGGTACGACCGCCTGCGCCACGAGTGCGTCGAACACCGCGTCCGGGCGCAACCGCGCGCATGCTAGCGTCGATTTCCCGGCGGCGCTTGTATGACGTGATGGCGTCCGGGCTGCGCAACACCGTCAAGCTGCCGCCATAAGGGCCGGTCTGCGCGGGGTCGGTGGGTCCGAAAATCGCCACGCCAGGCTTGCCGAGCGCGGCCGCCAAGTGCAGGGGTCCGCTATCCTCGCCAACTACCACAGTGGCGCGGCGCGTGGCGTCGATGAGGCCCGCGATCGACGACAAGTGCAGAATCGCATTCTCTACGCCGCCGAGCGCCTCGTGAGCCGAGGGAGGACCGTTTACCACCAGCGGAACTCCGGCGTCGCGGCACAGCCGGGCCAGCCGGCTGTAATATTCGAGTGGCCACTGCTTGGCCGGCCAACCGCTCAACGGACTGGCGAGGACAAAAGGTCCATCAGGCAACGACCCCTCCGGCCGGCCCGGCGGCAAAGGGAACGAATGCAGCGCCGTGGATGCGCCTGCGCCTGCCGCCAACTCCAGATTTCGATCCACGCGATGGGCCGCCCGCGCCAGCACCTTATCCGAATAGAAGAGCGCGGCAAGCGGCTCGCGCGCGAGCGATGGAGCCAGACCCGACGATGCGCTCCGTGCGCGCCGCGCACGCGACCAGCGCCGACTTGATGAGACCCTGAAAATCCACCGCGAGATCGAAGCGATCCGCGCGTAACTCGCGCCAAGCGCGTGCCAGACCCGCGCGCGTGCGGCGATCGAGCAGCAACACGCGGTCGACGAATGGATTGCCTTCGAGCAGCGGCGCCCAACGCGGCTCGACCGCCCAGGTAACCTGCGATCCAGGGAAGCTGTGCTTCAGGGATGCCACGGCGGGCAGCGTGTGGATGATATCGCCCATGGCCCCCAGGCGCACCACCAGGATGAGGCTGCCGCTGTGCCTGGGCGCGGCGCTGGTACTCGGAGCTTCTCCCAAGGTCACGACGTAGTTTAACATGCGCTTCCGTCTCTATGTCTCTATCCGTTTCCTCCCAGAGCCGGAGCGCCACCGCCGCCACGCGATCGGCCGTCACGCGCGTCATGCAGCGATGGTCGATGGGGCACGCCCGCAGCAGGCACGGGCTGCACTCCACCTGTTCGTGGACGATGCGCGCCCAGGCGCCCGTGGGTCCGGTGGTGGTTTCGTCGGTGGCGCCGAATACCGTGACCGTGGGAACGCCCAACGCCGACGCGATGTGCATGGCGCCGGAGTCGTTGGTGAGAAACAGGCTGCACGCGAGCGGTCAGATCGATGAATTGGCGTAACGTAGTCTCGCCGGCGAAGTTGCGGACCGGCACACCCGCCGCGCGGATCGTGCCGGCAATCGATTCACACAGAGGCTGCTCGGCCGCCGAACCGAACAGTGCGACCGAAGCGTTGCGCGTGCGCGCCACCGCGACGGCGGCTTCGGCGAAACGCTCGGGCAGCCAGCGCTTGGCATCGCCATACGCGGCGCCGGGGCTGACTCCGACCACCGGCTCCGTCATGCCAGCGCCGAGCAGGACGGCGCGGCCCGCCGCCCGCGCGGCATCCCGGCCATCCAGGCGAATGTCCACGCAAGGAGGATATTCGTGAATCATTCCCGCGCGGCGCAGCAATTCCAGATAGTAGAAGCGCTGGTGGCGCGGGATCTCGCCGGATTCCGGCGGCGGAATGGCCTCGGTCAGCAACCAGCGGCGCGCGTCGCGGTTATAGCCGATGCGCCGCGGAATGCGCGCCATCCACGCCAGCAGCGCGGCGTCGAACGAATTGGGCAGCAGCAGCGCGCAATCGAAGCTCTCGCGGCGTAGCGCGTCGGCGGTCTGGCGCCGGCCGCCCGAATAAATCGTCACGCTATCGATGGCGCTTTCGCGCGCGTAGAGATCGGCCACCGCCGGCCGCGCCAGCACCGTCAAGTGCGCCGCGGGAAGAGCGTCGCGGACCGCGCGGATGGCGGGCAGCGACATCACGGCGTCGCCCACCCAATTGGTCGCGCGGACCAGGATTTTCGTTTGATTTCGCGGCAGCGGGCTCACACTTAGCCGAGATTAACTGCGACGAGATTAGCTGCGTCGCGTTCCTCTCGGATCTGCTGCAGGATGTCGTTAGTGAGGGAGGCGGGCAGGGGTTGCCCGGCGTCGAATATCCAGACGCCATGTTCTGTAGTAGGCGGATCGCCGGCGCTCTCCATGTCAATACCATAATACAGCCGTAGCACCGGCAATTTGTGGCCACAAGATCCGGATAGAAGCGTCGCCCAGCGCGCGCTATCTTGTCTGGATGCAACTCGCCCATATAGCGTGGAACGAGGTTGAAGAATCGCTTGGGAGCGTGGGATACTGCCGCCTGCCAGCCGTGCTGACCCCGGCCGAATGCGCGGCGCTCATCGATCTGTATCCGCGGCGCGAATTATTTCGCAGCCGCATCGAGATGGCGCGCTACCGCTTCGGCATGGGCGACTATCAATACTTCGATTACCCGCTGCCGGCGATCGTGCGAAGACCTGCGCGAGCGAATCCTATGCGCCATTGGCCGCTATCGCGAACCGCTGGATGGAGGCGCTCGGCAGCGAAGCGCGCTACCCGCCTGAGCTGTCCGCCTTCACCGCGCAATGCCACGAGGCCGGGCAAACCAAGGCTACGCCTCTGCTGCTGCATTACGAAGCGGGAGGCTACAACTGCCTGCATCAGGATCTTTACGGCGATCTCGCGTTTCCGCTGCAACTCGTCTGTTTCCTCAGCGAGCCCGAGGCGGACTATACCGGCGGCGATTTCCTGCTGGTGGAGCAGCGTCCTCGCGCGCAGTCGATCGGGCACGCCATTCACGCCAAGCGAGGCGATGCGGCGGTATTCACCACTCGTTGGCGGCCGGTGAAAGGCGCGCGCGGCTTCTACCGGGCGAATGTAAAGCACGGTGTGAGTCCGGTTTTATCCGGTGCGCGGTACACGCTGGGGATCATCTATCATGATGCGCGGTGAGCGAACTCCTGACTTGCGCAGTTTGCCCGCAAGGAACGGATAGCGCGCTCCGGCGCCACGCGCGTACCGTGAAAGTATGGCGACAATGTTGAATAGCAGCTTGACGATGACCCCTAAAGACGAACAGGCCTACTGGGAGGCGAATTTCTGGGAGGCGCTGGAAACCCGCGACAGCCACATGGACGGCGTATTTTTCTTCGCCGTGACCACCACCGGCGTGTACTGCCGGCCGTCGTGCCCGTCCCGCCGGCCCCGGCGCGAGAATGTAATCTTCTTCCAACGGCGCGATGCCGCCGAGCGCGCCGGCTTCCGGGCATGCCTGCGCTGCAAGCCGGATCGCGAACCCACCCGCGATGCGCAGTCCGAGCTGGTAGAAAACATCTGCCGCTATTTGGAGCAGCATCTGGATGAAGCCGTGACGCTCGATGGACTCAGCCGTCAGCTCAGTGCCTCAGCCCGTTCCATTTGCAGCGGACCTTTAAGGCGGCCACCGGGATCACCCCGCGCGCTTACGCCGATTTTTGCCGCCTGGAATCGTTCAAAGGAGGTTTGCGCGAAGGCCGCGCGGTGACCACGGCGCTCTACGATGCGGGTTATGGATCGAGCAGCCGACTTTATGAGCGGACCGCATCGCATCTCGGCATGACGCCCAGCGCGTACCGCCGCGGCGGCGCGGGCTTGAGCATTCGCTACGATGTGCTGGACACGCCCATCGGCAAACTGCTGGTGGCGGCCACCGGAAAGGGCGTGTGTGCGATCCAGTTCGGCGATTCGGGGAAAAAGCTCGAAGGAATCCCTGCGGAGCGAGTTTCCCGCCGCAGACCTGCAGCGCGATTCCGGGTTTCTGAGCCCGTGGGCCGCGCAGCTACGCGAGCACTTGGGCGGCAAACTGCAGAAGCTGGACGTGCCGCTCGATATCCGAGCCACCGCCTTTCAGCGGCGCGTGTGGGAGTATCTGCAAACCATCCCTTACGGCAGCACGCAGTCCTATGGCGAGATCGCGAAGGCCATCCGCCACCCACGCGCGGCGCGGGCCGTGGCGCGGGCATGCGCCTCGAATCCAGTGGCGGTGGTTGTGCCGTGCCACCGTGTGGTGCGCGGCGATGGCCAGACCGGCGGATACCGCTGGGGTGCACGAACGAAAACTCAGGCTGCTTGAGATGGAGGGGAGGCGCGCTGAAGCGAAAACACGCTGAGCCTCACACTGCCATTTGCGTGGCCTGTCGCCAAGCGGTCTCGTAACCGCGCACCATGTGAATCGTCAACGTGTCGAAGAAACGCCCGATGCGGCGCTCGAGTTCTTCTTCGGCGTAAAGATCCATCGACGTTTTCGCAAACCCGTGTTCGTGCACGAAGTCGATCATTTTGTCCTTAGTGATCGTCAGCGCGCGCACGGATTCATCGAGTGGAATGGACTCCTCGAAACGCTCTTTTCCCAGCATTGGTAGCGTTGCTCCATTTCCACTTTGTGGCCGTCCGACAGCCAGTGACCGAGATGCTCCAGAATCGTCTGTGCGCGCTCGCGCAATTCCGCGTCGGGCAACTTGCGAAACTTACTCATGTCGGGATGATGGCGGATCTCGCCAATCACGTTGTTGGTGACCTGCTCCTGATGACTTTCGAGTAGTTGAATCAACCTTCCGGAAAGCATTCTAGGCCTCTAACTCCATTTTACGCCCGATCCAACTATTTTGATCTTAGGAAAAATCATCCCCGTGCACGCGGAGCTGACGACGCAGGAAGCGGCCGACATGCTGAACGTGTCGCGGCCGTCGCTGATCCAGTTGCTGGATGAGGGCAAAATCGAATACCGGAAAGTGGGCACGCATCGCGTGTCCGGTCGAGGGCTGATGAAGTACAAGCGGCGGGCTGATGCCGATCGCCTCGCGGCGCTCGATGAATTGGCCGCGTATGACCAAGAACTCGGACTTTAAAGGCCGTGTCCAACTTCACGGCTTTTTACGATGCGAATCGTTCTGGATCCCGCCGAGCTGCGGAATTTGCTGATGCATCTGGCTATGACGGGACTATTCCGCGCCAGATGGTCGGCCGGCGTGCAGGAGGAATGGATAACCGCGCTGCTGCGGAACCGTCCCGATCTCTCGCGTGAAAAGCTTGAGCGGACCCGGATGCTGATGGACAAGCATGCAGGATGCTCTCGTTACCGGCTATGAAGATTTGATCGAAGGTCTGCAACTTCCGATCCGGACGACCGGCACGTGCTGGCGGCGGCAATCCGGGGGCGTGCCGACGTGATTGTGACGGCGAACGTGCGGGATTTTCCTGCGGATACTCTGACGCCCTTCGAAATCGAGGCGCAGCACCCGGATGAATTTATCGCGGATCTTCTGGACCTTGCCCCCGGTGTCGTGCTGGAGGCCGCGCGGCGTCATCGGGAGAGCCTGAAGAACCCCGCGAAAACGATTGAGGAGTATTTGCCGACGCTTGAGACGCAGGGATTGAAACAAACGGTGTCTGTCCTTCGGGAATACATGGCAGCGGAGTAGGGAAGAGCGGCGCTATCTGGGGTCGTCTTACCAAAGTTGGCGGAGGGTCAGTTAGCAACCAGGTTGTACAGGTAGTGGGCCGGCCGGCCGTCGTTCCGCGAAAACGTGGCCGCGGCGGTTGACGAAGTTCCGCCGACGGAAATCTCATCCTGTCGCCGGTCGTAAAGCTTCGTCGTCCGGGGTGACTCATGATTGGCAATGTGCTGCGCGGCTTCAAGCGTGCCCTTGTTCTTCAGATATGCGGTGATGCCGATCGCCCGGAAGGTATGGTTCCCGTGTAATCTGGAATCGTGTTGCGCGCCCTGCTTGTCTGCCTGTGCGGTCTCGAAGCCCTGGTTTGGTGCCAGGACGCACATCCGGTCACCGGGCGAGAGCCCGCCCAGGTCATGGGCATGGGCGGAGCGCCATGGCTGGTTCGGCCCGAGCGCGTAGCCGAGGAGGCCCCGGACGCTGCGTTGAACGCCATCGGCATAGCCAAGGGGGCGGTGGTGGCGGATATCGGCGCCGGCGTGGGATATTTCACGTGGCGTCTGGCCGAACGCATCGGACCAACGGGCAAAGTCTACGCCGTCGATATTCAGCCCGGCATGCTCGACCGGTTGCGCCATAACATGGCCGAGCGCAAGCTTGCGAATTATGAAGCCGTGCTGGGCGCCGTGGACGATCCGCGATTGCCGGCAGGCCGCATCGACCTGGCCTTGCTGGTGGATGTCTACCACGAGTTCTCACAGCCGCAGAAGATGCTGCGGCGGATCCGCGCATCATTGAAGCCCGACGGGCGCATGGTGCTGCTTGAATATCGCAAGGAAGATCCCGAGGTGCCCATCCGGCCGGAACACAAGATGACCGTGGCGGAGGTGAAAGCCGAGATCGAGCCGGAGGGATTAAGCTCGAGAAGACTCTCGAAAACCTGCCGCGGCAGCACATTCTCATCTTCCGCAAGAGCAGTATGTGACGGCCCGGGTGGGCTTATGGACAGGCCCGGAGGCCTGTCCTACAATCGAGATGCATGCCTTCGCCGCAGAGAATCCGCTGGGCCAAGCTCCGCATCGCCGTGGTGGTGGTGTCTGCCCTGAGTATTCTCGCCGTGCTGGTGTACCTGTTAGGCGGCAACACCTGGTTCAAGCCCAAGACGTACCTCACCACTTATATTCCGGATGCCACGGGCATCGATCCGGGCGCCGACGTCCAGCTTAACGGCGTGCTGATCGGCAAGGTGGAGTGGGTGCGCCTCACGCACTCGCGGGACCCGAATAGGGTGGTGGAAGTGCGGCTGCAGATCGGAGAACAGTTCCGGCCGTATATTCCAGACGACTCCGTTAGCGAAATCGACAGCACCAATTTGCTCGGCGACACCTATATCGATATCCTCATGGGCAAAAGCCAGCGGCCTGTGCAGCCAGCGGGCGAACTGGCATTCCGGCCGCCGAGCACCATGATGCCCAAGACATCCGACCTGCGTCAGTTCGACGCGCAGTTGAAATCCATCGATCAGACCATTATCGACATGCAGGCCGGTAAGGGTCCGCTGGGACAATTCGTGGTGGGCGACGCCCTGTACAAGCAGTTCCTGGATGGGGTGGTCAAGGTGGAAAAGCAGATGCGGGCCGCCACGGCATCGCAGTCGCAGTTGGGGCAGGTCTTGTACGGCACCACCATGATCGACAAGGCCGCGACACATTCCAGCAACTGGACGACCGGCTGGCAAAGTTGCAGTCGAGCCCCTTGCTGCGGGACACGGCGCAGCACGATCAGATCCGCGACCAGATCGCACAGGTGCGGCGCACGTTGGCGGACCTCAACGCGGGCAAGGGCGCGGGCGGACAATTCGTCGCCGAGCGACGCGGATTATGTGGAGTGGAACCGGCGCGTGGCGGCCTGGATCCAAAGCGTGGACACGCTGAATAGCGGCGAGGGCAGCATGGGGCAGATGGTGACGAACGCGCAAACTTATGAATCGCTGAACGGTGAGTTGCGTGAGCTTGAAACCACCATCAAGGAGTTCCGCGAGAATCCGCGAAAATATCTTGCGGGTCAGGTCGAAGCTGTTCTGATCCGATCGAGCACGCCTTCCAAAGCATCGCGGCCGGGAAGGCTGCCTTGCGCCAGGCGCGGGTTGCCTCCGCCGCGTCCGCCCGCCTCCGCCAGTACCGGCTTCAGCAGCTTGCCGGCATCCAGACCGCTATCGGCCGACACGGCCAACAGGACGGCGGCCGGTTCATCCAGGGCCGCGACGAAGACCGCTTTGGCTTGCGCCGTGAAACTCTGGGCGAGGGCGCGCAGATCCTCCAGATTGCCGGATGGCATGCGCCGCAGAACCCGCCGCACTCCGGCATCGTCCGGCGCCGTGGTTTCGTAGAGCTCGCGGCCGTGATATTGCGCTAAGTCCGCTTCCAGCTTGCGGCGCAGTTTGTCGCCTGCGCGGGCGGCTTCCTGCTGGGCGGCCACCAGCGCGGGAACTTCTTCGAGGCCTGCGGAGAATATTTGCGCCACTCGCGATAGCGCAGCCGAAGTCGGCGCGCGCGCGAGCGATGGCCCGTCCGCCGCACAGGAACTCTACGCGCGTGGTGTTGCGGATCTTCTCCAGCTTGCGGAGCAGGATCGGCCCGATCTCTCCGGTGCGCGACACGTGCGTGCCGCCGCAAGCGCTGCGATCCAGGCCCTCGATGGAGATGATGCGCAGCGTGCCCTCGCGCCCGGAAGGCTTGCGCAGGCCGCTAGTTTCAGCGGCATCCTCGAAGGAAACTGCAAGCAGGCCGGTTCTCAAAGACGGCCTGGTTGGCGCCCGCTCGATCTCGATCACGCGCGCGGGATCCAGAGTAGCTGTCTCCAGATCGATGGTGGAGCTCTCCTGCCCCAGATGGAAGCTCACGGTGGCGATGCCCAACTGCCCGGCGAAGACGGCCGAGAGCAGGTGCTGTCCGCTGTGCTGCTGCATGTGATCGAAGCGGCGATTCCAATCGATGCGGCAGTCCACCTCGCCGGCTTCATCCACTGGCAGGGGCGCCGCCATGATGTGGGCGATGCGTTCGCCCTCGTCTTCCACCTCCATCAGCGGCACTCCGGCAATGGCGCCGGTATCGTGCGGCTGCCCGCCCGAGGTGGGATAAAAGGCAGTGCGATCCAGGTAAATGCGGCGCCCGTCGCCGGAGCGGCCGGCAATATGCGCGCGGAATTCCCGCAGATAGGAATCGGTGTAATAGAGGCGTTCGGTCACTCCCTCAGATTAACGCCTGCGATGTTATACTCCCCGAAATGTCCTATTGGCGTTGGTTTGTCTTAGCGTTGGCGCTCGCCGTGGGCGGATTGCGCGCAGCCCGCGCGAATCCTGATTCGCGCCGGGCATGTGGTCGACGTGCGTACCGGCGCGGAGCCGGCCGACCAGACGATCGTAGTGACCGGCGACAGGATCGCGGCCGATTGCCGCGACGGCTTCCACCCCCGCGCAACCCGGCGACCGGGAAATCGATCTGCGCGGCATGACCGTGCTGCCGGGCCTGATCGACGTACACACGCATCTGACTTTCGCCAACGACTTCGATCCGTACACCCGCCTTTCGACGGATACCGCCCGCGAGGCGCTCAACGGCGTCCGCTTCGCGAAGATTACGCTGGAAGCCGGATTCACCACTGTGCGCAACGTCGGAGCGTCCGGTTATGCGGACGTGGCTTTGCGCGACTATATCAACTCAGGCTACATTCCCGGCCCGCATATGCAAGTGAGCGGACCGCCACTCAGCATCACCGGCGGTCACTGCGATAATAACTTCCTGCCCGCGGAATACCACGCCACCGCCGAAGGCGTTGCGGACGGTATCGCCGCCGTGCAACAGCACGTGCGGCAGAACATCAAGTACGGCGTCGATCTGATCAAGGTTTGCGCCACTGGCGGCGTGCTGTCGAAAGGCGACGATCCCCAGGCCAGCCAATACAGCCTCGAAGAACTGAAGGCCCTGGTGGCGGACGCGCACCGTCTGGGCCGCAAAGTGGCGGCGCACGCGCACGGCGCGGAGGGAATCCTGTTTGCCACGCAAGCGGGCGTCGACTCCATCGAACATGGCAGCTACATCGACGAAGACGATATCGCCGCGATGAAGCAGCGCGGCACATGGCTCGTCCCGACCCTATACCTCATCGACTGGATGCGCGAGAACGGGCATTTGCCCGCTATGTTCCAGAAGAAGATGATGGACGTGAGTGCCGCCGTGCTACAGAACCAGAACAAAGCAATGGCCGCGGGCGTAAAGGTCGCGCTGGGCACAGATGCCGCCGTATATCCGCATGGATTGAACGCGCACGAAGTGGAGGTCTACGTCACCAGCTCGGCATGACCCCGCTGGCCGCTTTGCAGACCGGGACGATCAATGCGGCTGAACTGATGGGCTGGTCCGATCGCGACCGGCGCACTGGAACCAGGCAAATGGGCGGACATAATCGCCGTGGATGGCGATCCGTTAAGCGATGTGCGCACCTTGCAGAATGTCCGCTTCGTCATGAAGGCGGGCGTGTAGTGTACAAAGCGCTGTGATTACATCGCTAATATCCCGCATATGGCAAAAGCAACTCAAGCCGATTCCCCCCTGGCTTCACCACGCTCACCGTGCACCTTACCGTGCCGGGCTGCGCAGATTACATCGATTTCCTGAAACGCGCGTTCAACGCGGTGGAGATTAGCCGCTCGCCCGGGCCCGGCGGCAAGCTCATGCACGCCAACGTGAAGATCGGCGATACCGTCCTGATGCTCAACGACATATTCCCGGAAATGGGAGCGCCGCCCATCGCGGAAGGCAACTGGCCGTTGCGGCTCAGCCTGTATGTCCCGGACGCCGACGCCACATGGGCGCAGGCGCTGGCCAACGGCTGCCAGGTGGTTTTCCCGCTGCAGGATCAATTCTGGGGCGACCGCTACGGCCAAGTGCGCGATCCGAAGGGCTTCGTGTGGGCCATCGCCACACCTATCGAAGATCTCACTCCCGAAGAAGTGCAGCAGCGCGCGGCCGGCGTTCGGCGGCGGGAAGGCGTGAGCGCCATGCGAGCGGGGCTGCTGTCGCGGCTGTGCGCTTCGCTGCTCCGTCGCCTGCGCGCAGCCGTTCGCTCCCGAACTCTACGGCGGCCTGCGCTGGCGCATGATCGGCCCGTTCCGCGGCGGGCGCACGGTGGCCGCCAGCGGCGTGCCCGGCCAGCCCAACGTCTTCTACATCGGCGTCAACAACGGCGGCGTCTGGAAGACGCACCGACGCCGGGCGCGTCTGGAAGCCGATCTTCGACGATCAGGACACCGGCTCCATCGGCGCGCTGGCGGTGGCGCCCTCCGATCCGCACGTCATCTATGTCGGCAGCGGCGAGGGCCTGCAGCGGCCGGACCTCTCGGTCGGCGACGGCATCTACAAATCCACCGACGGCGGCAAGACCTGGACAGCATCTGGGCTTGCGCGACGCGCCAGCAGATCTCCGCCATCATCGTCGATCCGCACGATCGCAAGCGCGTGTTCGTGGCCGTGCTCGGCCATCCCTACGGCCCCAACACCGAGCGCGGCGTCTTCCGCTCGACCGACGGCGGCGCAACCTGGCAGAAGGTGCTCTACAAGGACGAGAACACCGGCGCCGTGGACCTGGCCTTCGATCCGTCCAACGCGCAGACCGTCTATGCCGTGCTGTGGGCCGCGCGGCAGGCGCCCTGGGAGAACGGCGAGTCGTTCAAGGGGCCGGGCAGCGGGCTGTTCAAATCCACCGACGGCGGCAACACCTGGCAGCCGCTCACCAGCGGACTGCCCACGGTCGGCGGAAGGCCTGGGCCGCATCGGCATCGCCATCGCGCCCAGCGATCCGCAGCGCATGTACGCGCTGGTCGATGCCGACCGAGCAAGGCGGCGTCTACCGCTCCGACGATGCGGGCGCAAACTGGCAGCGCGTCAATCACGAGACGCGCGTCTGGGGCCGCGGCTCCGACTTCGCCTGCGTGCGCGTCGATCCCAAAGACAAAGACATCATCTACGTCGCCAACACCTCCACCTACCGCTCCATCGACGGCGGCAAGACCTTCACCGCCATCAAGGGCGCGCCCGGCGGCGACGACTATCACACCGTCTGGATCAACCCCGACGACCCCAGCATCATCCTGCTGGCCATGCGACCAGGGCGCCACCATCAGCGTCAACGGCGGCGAGACCTGGAGTTCGTGGTACAACCAGCCGACCGCGCAGTTCTATCACGTGATCACCGACAATCGCTTCCCGTACTGGGTCTACGGCGGGCAGCAGGAGAGCGGCTCGGTGGGCATGGCCAGCCGCGGCGACGACGGCGAAATCACCTTCCGCGACTGGCATCCCGTGGGCGTCGAAGAGTACGGCTACGTCGCGCCCGATCCGCTGAATCCCAACATCATCTATGGCGGCAAAGTCACGCGCTTCGACAGTCGCACCGGCGAGGTGCAGAGGTGGGTCCGTCGCTGGGGCGCGCGCGGCGGCAAGTACCGCTTCGTGCGCACCATGCCGCTGCTGTTTTCGCCGGTCGATCCGCACATTCTCTATCTCGGCTCGCAGATGCTGCTGCGACCGCCAACGGCGGCCAGACATGGGAAGAGCATCAGCCCCGACCTGACGCGCGCCATCTTACGAGGTGCCGGCGAGCCTCGGCGTATTCACCTCCGCCGATCCGGAGAAAGGCAAGCACCGCGGCGTCATCTACACCATTGCGCCGTCGTACAAGGACGGCAACGTGATCTGGGTGGGCACCGACGACGGCCTGATCCACGTCACGCGCGACGGCGGCAAGACCTGGACGAACGTGACGCCGCCGGCGCTGACTCCCTGGAGCAAGGTGTCGGTGATGGACGCGTCGCATTTCGACCCGGCGACGGCCTACGCCGCCATCAACCGCTTCCGCCTGGACGATCTGCAGCCGCACATCTAGCGCACGCACGACTGCGGCAAGACGTGGAAGGAGATCGTCCGCGGCCTGCCGGATAATGCGCCCATCAACACGGTGCGCGAAGATCCGCGGCGCAAGGGCCTGCTGTTCGCCGGATCGGAGCGCGCGGTGTGGGTCTCGTTCAACGATGGCGACGATTGGCAGCCGCTGCGGCTGAACATGCCGGCCACTTCGATCCGCGATCTGGTCATTCACGACGACGACCTGGTGGTCGGCACGCACGGGCGGTCGTTCTGGATTCTGGACGACATCACGCCGCTGCGGCAGATGAGCGCCGCGATTGCCAGCGCGGACGCGCACCTGTTCAAGCCGCAGACCGCCATCGCGTCCGCTGGAACATGAACACCGACACGCCGCTGCCGCCGGAGGAGCCGGCCGGGCAGAATCCGCCGGACGGGGCGATCCTCTACTACTACCTGAAGAATGCGGCTGACTCGGTGGCGATCGAGGTGCTCGATGCGGCCGGCAAGACTCGTGCGGCAGCTATTCGAGCGCCGATAAGCCGGACGCTCCAGAGAACGATTTGAACGTGCCCACTTACTGGATTCGCCCGCCGCAAATTCCTCCGGCGGCCGCGGGCATGCACCGATTCGTCTGGGACCTGCGCTACACAGCCGCCGGAATGCGTCGCGGCACGACTATCCGATGACGGCGGTCTACCACGATACGCCGCGCGAGCCGCGCGGAGTCATCGCCCTGCCGGGCCAGTACACGGTGAAGCTGACGGTGGATGGCAAGAGCTACACCAGCCTCTGACGGTGAAGATGGATCCGCGCGTGAAGACGCCTCCGGCGGACCTGAAGCGGCAGTTCGATCTGGCCATGAAAGTGGTGGAGATGATGAACAAGAGCCATAGCGGAGCGCTGGGCGGGATACTTACGGCTATCGAGGAGGCGGATGCGGCGCCCACACCCGGGATGGCGGCGGCAGTCGCGCGGCGCAAGAAAGAGCAAACGCGGCGAAGTAGCCGCCCCCTTTTTACAAGGCATTTACATCGCTTTGACAACAATCCGTGCACACACCGATAGGATTGAGTGATGAACAAACTATTTCGAAGTCCGATGGCCGTATGCCTCGCGGGAATTGCGGCATTCCTCCTGTAAGCGCGGCAAGCTCAGTCGATCTTCCACCCAGTCCGACTCCAACACAATTTCAACAACGAATTATTTGCCGTCTCCGCGTCTTCCGCGAGCGATATCTGGGCCGTCGGCGAGTCGGCCATACATTTCGATGGAACTAAATGGACCGCCTTTCCAATGCCCATGGTCAAGGGCGACAACACCAGCACGATGGGTGGCGTAGCGGATATTTCTCCGACGGAAGCCTGGGCCGTGGGCAATACGAACTCAAACGGACAGACTTCTCCGACGCAGTTGATTGAGCATTGGGATGGCACAGCGTGGAGCTTGTTTTCCGGTCCTTCCTTCCCCTCCGGAGACGAGCCCGGCCTGACCGCCATGACCGCCATTTCGGCGAACGATATTTGGGCCGTAGGCAGCCTTTTGAACCCCGACCCGGCATTCTTTACTTTCTGTTCGAGCACTGGGATGGTACATCCTGGACTCCTATGGCATTCAGAATAACGGCGCCTTTCTGTTGGGAGCCTCCTCCGATGCTACCAACGATGTCTGGGCCGTGGGTTATTCCGGCTTCGTTAACGAGAGCAGCGACACACTGGTGTACCACTATAACGGTGAAAAATGGCAACACATCCCAAGCCCGAAGGTGGGCGCCGCCGGCCAATTGAATGCGGTCGCCGCGCTGGCTCCCAACAACGTATGGGCGGTCGGCGACACAACAAAGGTTTTGCACGATCCCACGCTGACGCTGATCGAACACTATGATGGCACGTCATGGACGGTGGTGCCCAGCCCCAATGTCGGGCCGGCGAACAGCTCCCAATCCAATCGATTGTTCGGAATCACGGCGGTCTCGGCGACCGATATCTGGGCCTTCGGATCTTATTTTGCCGCCAACGGCTCCGGCCACCAGATGACCCTGCTGCTGCATTGGGATGGCACGGCGTGGACGATTGCGCCCAGCCCGAATCCCACAAAGAACGGCTTTCTGTCGGACGTTTTATTTGCCGGAGTGGTGGTATCGCCGGCCGACGTATGGATCGTCGGGTCTGAGGACGAAGCTCCGCACACTGGTTCGCTGGCGATTCACAGTACGACCGCGGGCAACTGAGGGCAGACACTGCTTGGCCGTGAGTAACTCCTTTTGTTCGTCCAGCAGCCAGCACCCGGCGGTGGACGCATCGGCCAATTCGGTTCCGTTCCAGTTGATTTTGACCGGTAGCCAGGACGCCGGAAGCGTGAGCTTCATCTGGGTGATCGCACGGCTCACCACTTCGACTTCCTGCAAATCCGGTAAGTACTGCGCGCGCACGCGCGCAGTGAGCGGTTCGGCGCGCGGCGAAATCACGATTTTGGTTTCCAGGCGAACGTGCTCTTTGCCGCGCGCAACCATCGCGACCACCGGCTTCTCTTCAAAGGTCTGATAGAGCGTCTGCGCGTAGGCCGCGCCGTTTTTCAGTTCTTTACCGCCCAACTCAACGATGCGGTCGTTCAGCTTCAGCGGCCCCGCATATTTCTCGGGCAGCGACGCCACCAGAACGCCGGGCCCAGCTTCGGCCGGATCGAATCCGAAGGGACCGATAGCCAGCGTGGCGGACGATCCCAGCGGGGCGACGCGCGTGGAATCCAGCACATCGTTGCTTTCGGCGGGATCGAACTTAGTGATTTCCATCCAATAGCAATGCGCAAATCCGCGCTGCCGGTTTCGCAATCGGCGGTAGTGGGAAATGGATCGCGCGCATGCGTGGCCAGCCAATCGAAAATCTTCGGCGGGTTTGGCCGCGGCCGGCTCGCGCCATTCGAGGTTCAAACCGGCGGACTGCAGTTTCTTGCCGAGCGGCTCCTCTTGTTTGTCCGCAAAGAGCCAGAGAATGGGAAGGTTGGTGGTGTTGGCGGCGAAAAGCCGATTGCTGTCGATGGCTGCGCGCGGACTGCCCCCCGCGGCCACCGCGGCAGCCCACAGGTCCGGCATGCGGGAGGTTACGTAGAAAAGCGCCGGCACGGAATTGCCTTGCGCGGCGAGATACACACGGTTGGGATCGACCGAGGGGTTCTTGACCGCTTCCTCCACTTTGGCGGCCAGCGCTTTCACGCGTTGATCGGTGCTCTTTTCCCCAATTCCGCTCCATGGCTCGATAAATTGCCACCCGCGCTCGCGGCAGGCGGATTCCCAGGTCTTAGTGTCGCCGCCCAGCAGGACTAGGAGCGGGGACCTGGCGGGTTGCGCTGGGCTTGGCAAACCAGTATGGCAGCATGAGCAGCCCCGCGGACTAAAGTCCGCCGCAGGATCTTCAGTGCACCAGGCGGGAGCGGATGCGTTTGGCCAATTTCTCAATTTCTTCGGTCTTCTTCAGGCTGGAGATGGAAAGCACGTGACGGTCGTTCTTCTCCAGTTCCTGTTTCAATTGTTGCGCCAGCTCGATCAAGCTGGGCGGCATCCTTCAAATCCTTTTCGTGGTCGGCCTTTAGGATTGCATCCGAAGGCGGCGATTTGCCGTCGGGGAGTTGCAGATCGCCGTCGTGCGGCGGGTGCTGCGGACGCCTGATGGACCTGCGGTGTGGCGAGGGGCGTCAGGGCCAGCGCCAGCCCCGCCGCGGCAACGAAACGCAATAAGGATTTCATGTGCTCCTGTCACCTTCATAACGGCCGGTCTTTGTACGAGTAACTGGTCTCCAGGCCCGCGTATTTGCCGCCATCCAGTTCCGCATACGGATAAACGAAATAATTCAACGGCTCGCCCTGCTGCCTGGGGGCAGAACCACGTCGCGCCCTTTCGAATTCCACTCGGTTTTCGTCGTGCGCGCCGAAGAAATATTCGCGTTTGGCGGGATTCTTGGCGGCTTCGGACGCATCCACCGGCACCCAGCCGATGCCCTTGGCGTAGAATTCGGCCCAGCAATGATACCCGGCGATCTTGCCCTCGCCCCGGTCGGCCGGCAACGGAAATCCGATGGCGAATCGCGCGGGGATGCCCATGGCGCGCGCGTAGCCGATGAAGATGGCGTGGAAGTCCGTGCAGTTTCCGCGGCGCGCGTCGCAGGCGTAGTAGATGTCGCCGCTTCCCCAGCCTTTTCCGGTCTTGTCGTATTTCACGGTGGCGACCACGTGATTGTAAATCGCGCGCGCCATTTCGAAATCGGTGTTCGCGCGCGCGGCGTCCACCACTTCCCGCGCCCAGCTCCGGATGGTGTCGTCGATAGGCACCAGGCGATCGGGTTGCAGGTAGCGCGTCAAGCCGTCCGGGAGACTTTCGCCCGACGCCGGCGCGGATGCGGGCAGCGGCCGAATCAGCGGTTGGATATGTTCCTTGCGTTCGGCGTCGAAGCGCATGGTCACGGCGATGGACGGTTCCTTCGGATCGGTCAGACGGATGTGCAGCATACGATTGCCCTCCGCGCCTGTAGTGGTTTCCCAGCGGTAGGGCGCATCCACATGCAGGCCGGTGATGCGCTGGAAGGCATCGTCGTGCGGTTCCGGCAGCCAGATATCGACGGTATGTGCGCCGGCGGGAATGTCCTTCACGGTAACCGCATATTCGAAGCTGAAGGATCGCTCGCGCGGCGTGGGCATGTTGGCGGCAAATCCCGTGGCCCCAGCGATCCAGAGTGCCAGCAGAGTGCGCATAGACTTATTGTATTGGGTAAAGGCGGGCTGTTTGCGCAGTTCCGATCATCGAAATCCAACTTGTCTCGGCGGATAGTTCTGCAAGCGGCGGGGGTGGGCGTATTGGCGCCGATGGGATCGCGGAGCGCCTCGGCGGCCGTGGCTGCCGGATTGCCCAAGATCTGCCTGGAACTCTCCGGGAGGTTGCAAGCGGCCGGCCTCGACGAATCCGGCATGCGCCGCGTGAAGCAGCTTGGCGTGGACCACGTCGTCATGGGCGGGCCGCCGATTCCGTGGGACGAATCCGCGATTCGCGCGCTGCATGGAGCGGCTGAAGGCGGGCGGCCTGACGCTGGGCAACATGATGATCGGCGGGTTCCCGAACACCATTTACGGAAGGCCGGGGCGGGACGAGGAGATCGAGAAGGTCCGGCAATCGATTCGCGCGGCGGGCCGGGCGGGGCTGCCGGTGGTCGAATACAACTTCTATGCGCATCGCTTGGTGGAAGGATATTACGAGGAGACCGGGCGCGCGGGCGCGGGACTGACGGCGTTCGATTACGACCGCGTCAAGGATCTGCCGCCGCTGCCGGAGGAGGGCGCGCACACGTCTGGACGAGATGTGGACGCAACATCACTTATTTCCTGAAGGCGGTGGTTCCGGTGGCGGAGGAGGCCGGCGTGCGCCTGGCGCTTGCATCCCAACGATCCGCCCGCGCCCATCAGCCGCGGATCGGGGCAGATCATGGGCACGGTGGAAGGATGGAAGCGGCTCATCGAAATCGTGCCGAGCCAGTCGAACGGCATCACTTTCGATTGCGGCGTGACGCGCGAGATGGGCGAGGATCCGGTGGAAGTATGCCGCTATTTCGGCGCGCGCGACCGCATCAATCACGTGCATTTCCGCAACGTGCGCGTGCGCAAGCCTTACGAGAAATACACCGAAGTTTCCTCGACGAAGGCCAGGTGGATATGTTCGCGGTGATGAAGGAACTGGTGCGGCAGAAATATCCGCGGCTGATTTATCCGGAGCATCCGCGGGCGCTTGACGCGGACCGCGAGCGGCCCGATTTTCATCCGTATTATCCGGGCGGCGGCGGTTACACCGGCTATGCGTACAACGTGGGCTACACGCGGGCGATGTTGCAGGCGGCCATGAGCGTGTCATAGGCGCGCCGGCGCCGATCGATGACGCACCGGAATGAACCGGGAGGCGTTAGAATAGGCCAGGATGGCATGGTGCCTACGTGCTGCATAAGTGATTTGTGCTGAAATTTCAACGCTTCTTGAGCGACACAGCAGCGAAAGGCGGCTCGATCAACGTCATGTTCGAAGAAGCCTTCTTGCTCTGGTTGGCGCGCTCGAACGAATTGCCAAGGTGCTAGCCGCTGCGGAGATCCCATTCGAACTGATCGGTGGCGCCGCTGTGATGGTCCACGTAAACCGAGTCGAGCCTTCAGCCGTCAGGCTCACGAAGGACATCGATATTCTTATCAATCGTGCGGATCTGGACCGGATCAAGGAAGCCACAGCGCAACAGGGCTTCGCCGTCCGTCTCATCTTTACGGGCGAGAAAGTGAGGCCGAATCAGGCCACGCCAAATCCGCCGCTGCGGCCGCAACATCTATCTGTATACGGCGTCGATGTGGCCGTAGCGCCGGTCGCCGATCTGGTCTTGATGAAACTGAGCAACAACAGGGACATCGACCGGGTTCACGTTCGGGATTTGGATTCCGTTGGACTGGTGACAGCAGGAAGCCGACCTGGCGTTGCCGCCGGCTCTGTACACCAGATTGCAGGAGATTCGCCGGACGGAATGAATTTCTCCTTATAGGCCCACCGCGTCCACGAAGCGATCTTCCTTAAGAATGGGGACTGTAGAGCTTACGCCGTAATCGGCGGCCAGTTCGACGTCGCGGGCCAATCCGCGCTCCACCAATTCCTTGCCGGAACTGCAGCGGAACAGTACATCGTGCAGGCTGTGGCGGAAGCGCTCGAAGGCGGCCACGGCCGCTTCAGCTTCAGGTGAGAGCCGGCCCGGCAGACCGGCCAGGACTGCGCCGGCGCCGATTAAGTCTTCGAGCGCCGGCCGCAGCGATCCGTCGCTCCATCGCTCTCCCGCGGGGATCACCGCAATTTGCGAGCCGCACTCACGCGCGCGAGCCGCTACGGCGCCGGAGTTGCGCAGGCAGGCGGTAAAAGTGGTGGCATGCCTTGCGTGCAAGGAGCTTGCGCACAAGGAGAGAGTGCTACCGTTCGGCGACGGTAGCACCAAAGCCGTTCCCCTGGGGATCGCCTGCAAGGATGAGGGCGAGAGCGAGTAGCCTCCCGCAGCCGTGCGGGAGGCTAGTGTAGTGTCCAACAAATAGATGGACATATAAAACCGGGTGTGGGACAATCAGACATGTCCCGCTTGACACCTCCGCTGGTGCTATCGGAGGACCATCACCGGCAACTCGAACGGTGGCAGGATGCTTTGGGAACACCGCAGCAGGTGGCGCTTCGTTGTCGGATCGTTCTGGGCATCGGCGCCGGCAAGACGGAAGTCATCGTCGCCGCTGAGAATGGCGTGAATCGCAAGACCGTCCGCCTGTGGCGGGAGCGGTTCCGCACACTAGGGTTGCGGGGGCTCTGGGAGATTGCTCCCGGCCGGGGCAGGAAAGCCACCTATGATTCGTTGCGCATCAAGACTGTGATCGATGCCACCTTGCAGTCCAAGCCGAGAGGGGCCACTCATTGGGCTGTCGCACGATGGCAGTGAACCAGGGAATCGGCAAGTCAACGGTGAGCAACATCTGGCGCAGCCACAACATCAAGCCCCATCGCACTAAAACCTTCAAGCTGTCACGCGACCCGAAGTTCCTGGAGAAACTCACCGATGTGGTCGGTCTGTACCTGAATCCTCCGGACAAGGCGATGGTGCTCTGTATCGACGAAAAGAGCCAAATTCAGGCGCTGGATCGCACTCAGCCCGGGTTGCCGATCAAGAAGGGCCGCTGTGGCACGATGACTCATGACTACAAGCGCAACGGGACCACGACTCTGTTCGCCGCCCTTGACGTGATCGAAGGCAAAGTCATCGGGGACTGCTACAAGCGTCACCGCCATCAGGAGTTCCTGAAGTTCTTGCGCCGCATCCATCGCGAGTTTTCCGGCAAGAAGTCCCTGCACGTGGTGATGGACAACTATGGCACTCACGGTACCCCCGAAGTAAAAGCGTGGCTCAAACGCCATCCCCGCTTCGTGGTGCACTACGTTCCCACCAGTTGCAGTTGGCTGAATCTCATCGAACGCTGGTTTGCGGAGTTGACCAACAAGCGCATCCGCCGCGACTCCTTCCAGAGCGTTGAGGCTCTGATCGCAGCTATCGGCGAATTCCTTGCGGTCTGGAACGAGAAGCCCAAACCCTTCGTCTGGACCGCCACCGTCGATTCCATCCTGGCGAAACTCGCCCGTTGCCGCCAGACCTTGGAGAAAATTGAGCCCGGCTGCACCCTCCCCAAAGGCCGCAAACGTTTGTCCAGCTAATTCGTGGACACTACACTAGTAATGCCCCTTTCGATGCGGCGAAGGCTGCGGCTGTCTCGTCACGCCAGCGATAGGGAAGCACCGATGCGCCATTCGAGACCGCGATATCCACAGCCGTCGAGAAAGACAGCACGTCTACCACGATCGCTACATCGCTAATGGCCGCCAGCGCTTCTACGCCGGAGAGGCCCCACTCACACCGAAGATCGTATTCGGATTGATCGAACGTCACTTGAGCTACAACTTCACATCGAACGAAAGCCCCTCGATCAGAGCGTCCAGATCGGCCTGGGCGGCGCCCCTCTTGGCTTCGATCTGATCCATTTCCTTGCGCAAGTCTTCCAGTCGCGTTTCCTGCGTGTTCAGTTGCTGCGTGTAACGCTGCACCAGCGCCTTCTCCTCGGGACTGCCCTTCAGCGCTTTCAGGTTCTCACGCAGCCGCTGCTGGTCGTCGAAGATCTTTTGCATCTCTTCGTCGCGCGCGGCCTTCTGCGCCTCCAAATCTTCGATCACGGTCTTCTGCGCCAGCACCTTGCGCAGCGCTTGCTCCACGCTGGTATCGATCGAGCGCTGTTGCACAAAGTTCGCGATCAGCGTGCTGAAGATGTTCGTCAGCCCATAGGTAGCTTCTGTGGGGCGAGCCTCCTCGACCACCAACTGGGCGGTCTGTTTGGCCCCCACCTCCAGCCGGAAGCGCATCCAGGCGGCGGTAGTTTCGGCCGGCTGCACGGCGCCGCGCAGCGTGTAGCCGGATCGCACCGGGTGCTCCACGATGACGGTGCGCGCGGAAGTATCTTCGTTGCGGAACGTGTATGTTTTCTTCTCGCGCACTTCGCTCTCGTGGGTCATCACGCCGCGGCTTATGCGAACACGCGTCACCCGCTGCTGATCGGCCGCCTGCTTGGAGCTGGCATTCAACGCCAGATCGGTGGCGTATGAGACCAGTCGCTTCTCGTTGGGGCGAATGGGATCGAAGATGCCTTCGCCGGCAAATGTGTCTTCTTCGAGGATGCTGAAACTACCGCCATCCAGCGTAAGGCCGCTCGAATTGGTAAGCCACAGCGCCCGCTGGGGCTTCAGCAGCCCCGCCTGTTCGTTCCATACCGAAACCTTCTCCGCCGTGATGTTCGATTGGACGATGGGGACCAGGGCGGACCGGTTCTTTGGAATGGTGATGGGCTCTTTCAATTTGTATTCGAACAGATCGCCCAGTTCCTGGGCCCGCGCGGCTGCCTCGGCGCGCGCCCGCGCCTCGTCCGTGCGGTACACACCGCCTCCCATGCCGCCGCCAAATCCGCTCCCGGAGCCGGCTCCGTATCCCGCGGGAGCACCTCGTGTCCTGCCCAACCCCGCACCACTTCCAAGCGATCGGTTGCCGGCGACGGCGCCGAGTGAGGCGCTTGCCGTCACCGCCTGCTGCGCGGCGGCCGATACCTCCACGGATTGCGCCACAGACCCGAGTTCCAACCGCACATCCTGACGGCCCGAGTTCCCTGCGCCATTGACCACGCTTCTTTGGAATCCCTGGGCGGCGACCTCCAGGCGGATACCGCCCTCGGGCAGACCGCGCAAATCGTAGGCGCCCGCGGCATTGGTGGTGGTCTGGCCCGCCAGCGTATGGTTGGCGTCGAAAGCCTTCACATTGGCCCCGGCGATGGCGGCGCCGCTCGGATCCGTGACCGTGCCGGTCAAGGGTGCGCCGCCAGGGATCAGCGTGGACTCGTATGTTTGAGGAGTGGTTGTCATAGCGCCCGGAAGCGGGATCACGGGTCGCTGTAAGTAGTATGGCTGCGAGAGATTCTGAATGAACGATTGCGGCGCGCCCGCCACCAGCGACAGCTCGACGTTGTCCCAGTCCTGCCCGACCGTGTTGTCCACGATCGCCCAACCTTGTAACAAGGGGTTGGTGCCGGTTTTGGAGTTTAGAACGATGCGGTAAGTGGTCTTCCAGACAGGTGTCTCACTGATGTAACTGACAAAAAGAGACCGGTCGCCGGATCCGGCGGTCGAAATAACCATCTTACGGATATCCGGTTCTCTTTCGGAGGACACCAGGTCCAGAAAGCGCTCCACCTTACCCGCGAGGCCGCGGTCCAGCAGCCGGACCGAGAAGGCCGGTGAGATTTCCGTGGTGTGTAAATCGCCCGCATCCGTGATCAACGAAACATAATCGACTTCGAGCGTAGATCCCCCCAAGGAGCGCGTCTTGCGCTCGACGCTGAGCAGCCTGCCTGTGATCACAGTGGTCCCATTGCGTACCTCCAGGCGCGCGCCGCGCAGCGCGCCGAGAAAGTCCGCGAGCGAGGTTTTGTCGTCGGTGGGAATACGCAGATCGCCGAGTTGCCGGTCTATCGGCGCGGAAGATCCATAGGCCACGCCCGTGATGCGGCCGCCGTTGAGATCCAGAACCGTGAGCGACTTCAGGACATCGTTCAGTTGTCCCGATGTAAATGAAATAGTGACCTGCTGATTACCGCGCACGTCGCCCAGATGTTCGAAGTAGCCGACTCCATTCTTGTATAAGACGACACGCTTGATCGGCAGGTTTGAGGAGTCGCCGGCCGGCCGTTCCTGGCAGTGAGCACGCGGTTGCAGAAACAGCGGCAATAGTAACGTACAAGCGAGGAAACGAAGGCACATGGCAATCACCCCGTAAGTTTATTCAACTCTTCGGCCTCTCCGAAGCGGAAGCCCAGCAGGCGCGGGTCGATGGAGCGCAGCAAGCCGGTGAGCACGCCGCCCGCGCCCACCTCGATAAAGCGTTCGACACCATGTGCCGCGAGATACCGGATGGACTCGGCCCAGCGCACCGGATTAGGCACCTGCTCGTACAAACCCTCGCGCGCCTCCGCGGCGGTGCGCACTTCCCGCGCCTGCCAGTTGTTCACCAGCGGGCAGGACAAATCGGCAAAGTTAGTCGCTTCCAGATTAGACGCCAGACGCTCCTGGGCAGGTTTCATCAGCGCGCAATGAAACGGTGCGCTCACCTGCAGCAAGATCGCGCGGCGCGCGCCGGCGGCCTTCGCCAGCTCGATAGCGCGATTCACGGCGCCCGCGTGCCCGGCGATCACCACCTGGTCGGGTGCGTTCAGATTCGCGGCGCTCACCACCTCGCCCTCCGCCGCCTGCCGCAACACACCGTCGAGAGCACCCTCCGGCAGACGGAGCAGCGCAGCCATGGCGCCCACGCCCGGCGGCACGGCTTCCTGCATGTATCGCCCGCGCTGGCGGACCAGGCGTACGGCATCGGCGAATTCGAGGCCGCCAGCCGCCACCAGAGCGGAATATTCTCCCAGGCTGTGGCCGGCCACGTAATCGGGCGCGAAACCGTGTTCCGCCAGTACCCGACAGGCAGCCGTCGATACCGTTAGCAGCGCCGGTTGCGTGTTCTCAGTCAGTTTCAGCGCCTCTTCCGGCCCTTCGAAGCACATGGCCGAGAGTGCGAAGCCGAGCGCGTCGTCGGCTTCTTCGAAAACAGCGCGCGCGGCGGCATATTGCGCGGCGAGGCTCTTGCCCATGCCGGCATATTGAGATCCCTGTCCGGGAAACAGGAAGGCGGTTTTTGGTGTCAAATGGTGATTATACCTGTAGAATGGAATTGTGCCTTATCCCGAAGAATTCCTTGCTCCGATGCGCCGCGATCTTACCCGTTACGGCGTGGAAGAAGCCCGCACTCCCGCAGACGTAGACAGACTACTTTCGCCACATAGCGGGACAGTGCTCATGGTTGTGAATTCCATTTGCGGTTGCGCTGCCGGCAGAGCCCGGCCGGCAATTGGTCTCGCCCTGCAGCACCCCATGCGGCCCTCCAAGGTAGCCACGGTGTTTGCCGGCGGGGACGAAGCCGCTGTCGCCCACTTGCGCGGGCTGCTGCCTTATCCGCCTTCGTCGCCCTCCATGGCTTTGTTCCGTGACGGCAAGCCCGTATACATGGTGCACCGGAGCGATATCGAGCGGCGCGAACCCAATGAGATCGCGGCGCTTCTTACGGGCGCGTTCGAACGCTTCTGCGCCCCGAGCCTGTCTGTTAGCGACCGCCGGTAGCCGAATTCCTCCGAGAACTCCCGCGCCCGCGGCGCACTTCTCCTATTGCCCCTCGCCGCCATCCCCACGGACGCGCAAGCCGCGATCGAGCGCTTTCTCCAATCGTCGCGCCGGCCCGCTCTGCTCGAACCCGGCGAACCGCTGCTGCCGCTGGAGGCGCGATAACTTCACCCTGCAACTGCGCAGCTCGCGGCTCACCCTGCAGGCGTGGGACCAGACCCGCAACCTGGTGCGCCGCGTCACCGGCGTGGCCCACGAGGCGCGCGGCCGCCTGGAGCTGGTGGTCGAGCGATTCGCCCGCAAAGAGGGCCGCCTTTTCCTGGTCGACCTGGCGCGTCCTTCCAGCCAGGATTTCGAGCGCCGCAGCGAGCGCCTGGTCTTCCGCGAGCGCTTCCGCCAGTTCCTCACCCGCCAGTTCGCCGATTGGACTCTGGCCGAAATCAGCGCCGAGCCGAACCTGGAAGCCAGCCTCTCGCCCAGCTATCCGCGCGCGTTTCTGCGCCGCGGGCAAAGCGGCTGGGCGGCCATCGGCGCGCCGCCGGATAGCGATGCCGCCGGCCTGCTCACCTTCGGCTTGATCTGGCTGGATTATCTGCGCCGCCGCGAGAAGCGCCTGGCCGTGGAAGGGCTCGCGCTCTACGTGCCGCGCGGCCAGGAGCGCCACACCAGCCTGCGCCTGCCGTGGCTCAACGAAGAAGCCGCGCGCTACGAGCTGTTCGCCTACGACGAGCACGACTTCGCCGCGCGCATCGATCCGCGCGATTTCGGCAACGTGGATACGCGCGTGGAGATCTGCCGCCAGCCCGCGCCGCTGGGGGCCTTCGAGCGCCTGCTCGAATCGCCCGAAGTGGAGCGCGTGGCGCGGCACGATGGCGCAGTCAGCCTGCGCGTGCGCGGCGTCGAGTTCGCGCAGGTGTCGGAAGACGGCGTGCGCTTCGGCCTGGCGCAGCGCACCGGCGCGCGCGCGCATCATTTGCCCGAAATCGAGCGCCTGGCGCGCGATCTGGCCGAGCGGCGCTCGCCGGCCGCCGAGGATCGCGAGCATCCGCTGTACCGGCAGAATCCGGAAGCGTGGCTCGAATCGCAGGTCCGCGCGCAAATCGAGCGAGTGTACGCGCCGCTCGAACCCGAGCCGGTCTACGACCAGGTGCCCGCATTTGCCGGCGGCGAGCGCGGCGTGCTGGATCTGCTGGCGGTGGAGCGGTCCGGCCGGCTGGCGGTGCTGGAGTTGAAGGCCACCGCCGATCTGCAGCTTCCCCTGCAGGCGCTGGATTACTGGCTGCGCGTCAAATGGCACCTGGACCGCGGCGAGTTCACGCCCAACGGCTATTTCCCCGGCATCGCGCTGCGGCCCGAGCCGCCGCGCCTGTTTCTGGTATCGCCCGCGCTCGAATTCCATCCCGCCACCGAAACCATTCTGAGCTTTTTCGCACCAGCCATCGATGTGCAGCGCATAGGCGTCGGAGTAGAATGGCGTAAGGGGCTGCAAGTGATGTTCCGCCTGAGCGGCGCCGAGCGCCCCTGCACGGAACCGCGCACGTTAAGTGGCCGTTGACATCCATCATGTTCCGATATCTGAAGCAAGCCAAATCCGCCTTGTCGCTGCTCAGTCCGGATGAAGTCCGCCGGCGCGCGGAGCGTCCCCTGGTGGTGGGGTTGGTGGCCGGCGGCAGCGCCGGCCTACGCCGACATGGAAGACTTCCTGGCGCCTCCGGAAGTCTCGCACGACAAGCGTATGCAGGTCGATGCAGACGGTGTATCGGGCCTGCGATCCGGGCATTCCGGAGAAGTACGACCTGGTGCTTTATGAGCAGGGCCTGCCGTGCCCGGCCACCGCGTTTACATTTTTCCGCGACGATCCGGAGCGCACCGTGAAGGAGATCCTGGACGCGCGCGAAGATCTGGGGTTGGCCCTGGCGCGCAATTTCTATCCCTTCCGCAAGCCGGTGGTGGACCGCATGATTACTTCCGATGGCGCGCGAGAACGCCATCTTCGCGGTGGCCAGCGCGCTGCCTAACGTGGTGCCCAGTCTGCTGGAAATGCCGTGGGCCCTGGGCGAGTTTGCTTCGGATACGGCCTTCATCACCATGAATCAGGTGCGCATGGCGTTTCTGGTGGCGGCGGCCAGCGACAAGAAGGTGGGCTATGACGAACAGTTGGCCGAGCTGCTCTCGATCGCCGCCGGCGCCTTCGGCTGGCGCGCGCTGGCGCGCGAACTGGTGGGATTCATCCCGCTGGGCGGCGGCCTGATTCCCAAAGGCGCCATCGCATTTGCGGCCACCTACGTTCTGGGCAAGGGCCTCGAGCACTTTCACGGCGTGGGCTACGGCTACACGCGCGCGCAACGCCGCGACGCGTACCAGGTGGCGTATGAGCGCGGCAAAGACGTGGTGGGCGCGGTGTTGAGGAAAGCGGAGGCGTGAAGCTCGCGCGGCTGCTCTGTTTGCTCCTCGCTCGCACTTGCGCGTCCGCGCAAACCCGAGTCCGATCCCGCGCGCGTGGACCGCCTGCTGCAGCGGGCCGTAGTGCTCGACCTGCACGACGATACCACCCAGATGATGGTCGATGAAGGCTACGACCTCACCCAACGGCACGACTACGGCCAGGTGGATGTGCCGCGCATGCGGCAAGGCCACGTCACGGGCGTGTTTCTATCGATCTGGACCGATGCCGTCGCGCTACACGCCGCCCGAATCCATCCGCCGCGCTCTCGAACAGATCGACGCCGTGCGCCGTGAAGTGGCGCGGCATCCGGCGGAACTGGCGCTGGCTACCACCGCCGATCAAGTGCTGGCGGCCGAGGAAACGCGGGCAGATCGCCATCCTGATGGGCGTCGAGGGCGGCCACATGATCGATTCCGATCTGGCCGTCTTGCGCACTTATTTTCGAGTTGGGCGTCCGCTACATGACGCTCACCCACACGCAGCACACGCCTTGGGCGGATACCTCCAGCCTGCCGCCCGCGCACAACGGCCTCACCGATTTCGGACGCCAGGTGGTGCGCGAGATGAACCGCCTGGGCATGATGGTGGATATTTCGCACGTTTCCGACAAAACGTTTTACGATGCGGTGGAAACGTCGACGGCGCCCGTGATCGCCTCGCATTCTTCCTGCCGCGCGCTCGATGACGTGCCGCGCAATATGACCGACGATATGCTGCGCGCCCTGGCCAAGAACGGCGGCGTGGTCCACATCAATTACTTCGAAGGCTTTCTGGACCGCGGCTTCATGGAACGGCTCGACGGCATGAAAGACGAGCAGGCGCAGCAGGACCAGCGCGAGTCCCAAGCGCCGAAATTCGGCGACCGCAGCCAGGTGGGCCCGGCGGTGCGCAAGATCAATGCGCAACGCATCGCCAAGCTGGGGCGCCTTCCGCTGAGCCGCCTGCTCGATCATTTCGATCATGCGGTGAAGGTGGCGGGCGTGGATCATGTGGGCCTGGGATCGGATTTCGACGGCGCCGACGATCAGTTTCCGGAAGGTATGGAGGATATGTCGAAGATCCCCAATCTGGTGCGCGGCCTGATGGATCGCGGCTATTCCGACGAAGACATTTTGAAGATTCTGGGCGGCAATACGCTGCGCGTCATGCGCGCAGTGGAGCGGGTTTCCGCAACGGCTCACTGACGTGAGATTGTCCGTCACATTAACGCTTCCCGTTATCCAAGCCGTCTCTTTGAAGTCGTCCAGCATTGCAATCGGGTCGTGCAAGCTGCGGGCCAGCCGGCCTTCAATCGCATGTCGGCGTTCTGGTTAATCGTCGATATCCAGTCGTAGCCGTATTTCATGCGCCGATTATGAACCACCAAACATGAAACATTCAACCCCGCTGTTTGCAGGGGTTCAGCGCGTGTTTTCAGGTTCTACCCTTTATGAAACGTCGTCGCGGCGCTTAAAGCGACGGATGCTCGACAAGGCGCGGGATATTCATTTTGCGTTGGTTCTTTCGTGCCTGGGCAAGATCATACGCGGCCTGCATCCGCAACCACATGTCGGCGCTGCCGCCAAAAGCCTTTTCAAAGCGCAGCGCCATTTCAGGCGTGACTGCGCTTCTACCTTGCATCACGTTGTGAAGCTGCTGGCGCGTGATCTTCATCGTTTTAGCTGCCTCGGCTACACTCAAGTTAAGTTCGTCAAGGTTTGCCTTGGCGAGTGAGCCGGGGTGAACGGGATTTTTCATCGGCATAGCATCATCCCTCCTAATGGTAGTCTTCCAAATCCACATCGTAGGCGTCGCCCCCCTCAAAACGGAAGGTCACTCGCCAATTGGCCCTTACCGTCACTGCCCAGACGCATTTGCGGTTGCCCTTGAGCGGATGCAATCGAAACGTGGGCTGGTTCATATCCTGCACGTCGCTGGCCTGGTCCAGCACCGAAAGGATTAACCGCAAACGATCAAGTTGATCGGCTTTAACCTTGCGGGCGTCGTCCTGTTCGAACAAGTTCCGCAGGCCCTTATGCTTAAAGGTCTTCGATCCGTCGTGCGGACTGTGAAAGTCCGTCAATTGACGATTTGTCAAACAGCGAGATGTGTCGCAGGTTAGCCTTGCGGATGATATGGCGCGGCTAAGTCCGCTCCAGGTGACGATCGATGTTGTAGATCGAAACGCAATCGAAACTTTTATCTGCGATCCTGAATATATGGAGTTGCCATGACCGGTCCGCTTTCCCCCGAAGAACTGCGCAAAATGAACGCCTACTGGCGCGCCGCGAATTATCTCTCGGTCGGCCAGATCTATCTGTACGACAATCCGCTGCTCAACGAGCCGCTGCGCATCGAGCACATCAAGCCGCGGCTGCTGGGCCACTGGGGCACCACGCCCGGACTCAACTTCATCTACGTGCACTGCAACCGCCTGATCAGGCAGCACGATCTGAACATGATCTACGTCGCGGCCCGGCCACGGCGGTCCGGGAATGGTCGCCAACACTTACCTGGAAGGCACCTACAGCGAGTATTACCCCAACATCTCGCGCGACGAGGAAGGCATGCAGCGGCTGTTCAAGCAGTTCTCGTTTCCCGGCGGCATCCCCAGCCACGCCGCGCCGGAGACGCCCGGCTCCATCAACGAAGGCGGCGAACTGGGCTACTCGCTGCTGCACGCCTACGGCGCGGTGTTCGACAATCCGGATCTGCTGGTCTGCTGCGTGGTCGGCGATGGCGAAGCCGAAACCGGCTCGCTGGCCACCAGCTGGCACTCGAATAAATTCCTGAACCCCGCGCGCGACGGCGCCGTGCTGCCCATCCTGCACCTGAACGGCTACAAGATCGCCGGCCCCACCGTGCTGGCGCGCATGCCCCAGGAAGAGCTGGCGGAGCTGCTCAGCGGGCTACGGCTACGAGCCCGTACTTCGTCGAAGGCGACGACCCGGACACCGATGCATCAGACTGATGGCCGCCACGCTGGACACGGTCGTGGCGCAGATCCAGAGCCATCCAGCAGGAAGCGCGCGCCAACGGCTTCACGCAGCGCCCGCGCTGGCCCATGATCGTGCTGCGTACCCCCAAGGGCTGGACCGGGCCGAAGGTCGTGGACGGCGTGCAGATCGAAGGCACCTTCCGCGCGCATCAGGTGCCGCTCACCGATCTGGCCACTAAACCCGGCCACCTGAAGATGCTGGAAGACTGGATGAAGAGCTACCGGCCCGAAGAGTTGTTCGACGACGCCGGCGCGCTCATCCCGGAACTGCCGGAGCTCGCGCCCAAAGGCGAGCGGCGCATGGGCGCCAATCCGCACGCCAACGGCGGCCTGCTGCTCCGCGATCTCAAGATGCCCGATTTCTGCGACTACGCCGTCGACGTGCCCAAGCCCGGCGCCGTGATCGCGGAAGCCACGCGCGTGATGGGCAAGATGCTGCGCGACGTGATGAAGCTCAACGCGGATGCCGCGAACTTCCGCGTGGTCGGGCCGGACGAAACCGCTTCCAACCGCCTGGACGCGCTGTTCGAGGTCACCAACCGCGAGTCCACGGCCGAGATCCTTCCCAACGACGACCACGTCGCCGCCGGACGGCCGCGTGATGGAAGTGCTCAGCGAACACATGTGCCAGGGCTGGCTCGAAGGCTACCTGCTCACCGGCCGCCACGGCTTCTTCTCCTGCTACGAAGCCTTCATCCACATCGTCGATTCCATGTTCAACCAGCACGCCAAGTGGCTGAAGACCACGCGCCACATTCCCTGGCGGCGGCCCATCGCCTCGCTGAATTACCTGCTCACCTCGCACGTCTGGCGGCAGGATCACAACGGCTTCAGCCACCAGGACCCCGGCTTCATCGATCACGTGGTGAACAAGAAGGCGGACGTCGTGCGCGTGTATCTGCCGCCGGACGCCAACACGCTGCTCTCCGTCACCGATCATTGCCTGCGCAGCCGCAACTACGTCAACGTGATCGTGGCCGGCAAGCAGCCCGCGCCTGCAATGGCTCGATATGGAGGCCGCCATCGAGCACTGCACCACCGGCATCGGCATCTGGGAATGGGCCAGCACCGATAACGGCGTCGAGCCGGACGTGGTGATGGCCTGCTGCGGCGACGTCCCCACGCTCGAAACGCTGGCCGCCGTGGACTTGCTGCGGCGCACATCTCCGGACCTGAAGATCCGCGTGGTCAACGTGGTGGACCTGATGACCTTGCAGCCTTCCACCGAGCATCCGCACGGCCTGCCGGACCAGCGAATTCGATTCGCTCTTCACCGCCGACAAGCCCATCGTCTTCGCCTTTCACGGCTATCCGTGGCTGATCCACCGGCTCACTTACCGGCGCACCAATCACGACAACATGCACGTGCGCGGCTACAAGGAAGAAGGCACCACCACCACGCCGTTCGACATGACCGTGCTGAACGATCTGGATCGCTTCCACCTGGCCGGCGACGTGATCGACCGCGTGCCGCGGCTGCGCAACATCGCGGCGCACATCAAGCAGGATCTGCGCAACAAGCTGATCGAGCACAAGCGCTACATCGTGCAGCACGGCGACGACATGCCGGAGATCCGCGACTGGGAGTGGCCTATTAGCCGCTAAACGCCGATTCGCGCGAATAAAAACATGAAGATCCTGGTTCTGAATGGCGGGTCCAGCAGCTTGAAGAGCAGCTTGTTCGACGTGGCCGGCCGCGGCCGCCGAGCGGCCGAGCCGCTCTGGGAGGGGCGCGTCGACTGGGAGCATCGTCCCGGCTTCGCGGAAATCGAAGTCACAGCCGGCGGCGCCACTTCCAATCGCAGCGTGGCCGTGAAATCGCCTCTGGAATCGCTCGGCCCCTTAATGGAAACGCTGCCCCGCCGCGATGAGATCCGCGTGGTCGGACATCGCGTGGTGCACGGCGGGCGCGCCTTTCGCGAGAGCACCCGCATCACACCGGAAGTGCGCGCGGGAATCGCCCGGATGGCCGCTTTCGCGCCCGAGCACAACCGGCTGGAGCTGGAGGCCATCGAGAGTATGGAACGCCTTCTCGGCCCGGACGCCGTGCAGGTGGCCGTATTCGATACCGCGTTTCACGCCAGCCTGCCGCCGCCGGCCTACGTATATCCGGGACCGTACGAATGGCTCGGCCAGGGCATCCGGCGCTATGGGTTCCACGGCATCAGCCATCAATACACGTCGCGGCGCGCGGCCGGAATTCTGGGCCGGGACCTCGCGTCGCTGCGCATGATCACTTGCCACCTGGGCAACGGATGCTCGCTCGCGGCCATTCGCGGCGGCGTCAGCATCGATACCACCATGGGCTTCACGCCGCTCGAAGGCCTGATGATGGGCACCCGCTCGGGCACCGTCGATCCCGGTATCGTCATTCATCTGGTGCGCCACCACGGCTACCGCGCCGAAGAACTGGACCGCGTGCTGAATAAGGAATCCGGGCTACTCGGCATTTCGGGCGTGTCGGGCGACATGCGCACGGTCATGGAGGCCATCGCCCGCGGCGAAACCCGCGCCCAGCTTGCCTTCGACATATACGTGCATCGCTTGTGCGCGGAGATCGGCGCGATGCTCGCCAGTCTCGGCGGACTGGACACGCTGGTGTTTACGGCCGGGGTCGGGGAAAACAGCCCCGAGGTGCGCGCGCGGGTTGCCGGAGTTTTCGCGTTTCTGGGGGTCAAGCTGGATGCGGCGAAGAATGCGCGCTCGCCGGCCGATACGGATATCTCCGCGCCGGATTCCGCCGTGCGTGTGCTGGTAGTGCACACGCGGGAGGAATGGGAGATCGCCCGCGAGTCTTTCCGCGTTGCCGGTTAATTTTTTTTGAGATTCGCCCCCGATTCCGCCCACGAAACAGTGTGCCCCTAAAATCTTCCATGCGCAGGCATGCGCGCCAGCCATTTGAAGATCAAATGCAGGTATCGTGGAAAGACGCCCGGGGGCAGGTGAAGAGCCTCCGCGCCAAATGCCTGGACCTCTCCGCGGATGGAGCCCGTCTCGAAACGGATCTGCCCATCCCAGCGCGCACCAACATTACTCTGCATTCAGCGCGCCACGGCAGCTTGGGAACCGCTTCCGTTCGCCACTGCGTACGGCATACGCTGAAATATTTCATCGGCGTGGAATTCACTTCTTCACTGGCGCTCGCCGGCCAAGGGCGCAAGCGTTGCCTGGATGAAATCCAACCTTACCCGGAGGAACAGTAATGACTGCTCCGGACCTTCTGCTCAAATCGAAACGCCCGGCATTCTGGCCCGGCGAACCGGACGCGCTGGCCGATCTCGACATCTCTAGCTCCTTGGTGCAGGATCTGTTCGTGCGTACGCTGCGGGAACGGGGCGAGTCCAGCCTCGGCTCGCTCAGCGCGCATCTGAAACTGCCCCAGATCGTGCTGGAGCCCGTCTTTCGCCAGTTGCGCCAACAGGTCTGTCTGGACGTGAAGGGCATGCAAGGCAACGATTACCGTTTTAGCCTTACCGCCGCGGGCAGGGGGCTGGCGGCCGACCGCGCGGCGATTTGCGCTTACGCCGGTCCCGCGCCGGTTTCGCTGGCGGCTTACGATCGTGCCGTACGGGCGCAGGCGGCGCATGTGCGCACCAGCCGCGATGACTTACGCCAGGCCCTCGGCGATCTGGTCCTCCCCACGGAACTTCTGGACCAACTGGGGCCCGCCCTGATTTCCCAGAAAGCGCTATTTCTCTACGGTCCCACGGGCAATGGCAAAACCAGCCTGGCCGAACGCCTGCTGCGCGTCTACCACGACGCCGTGCTCATCCCCTATGCCGTGGAGCTGAACGGCTACGTCATCACGCTATTCGACCCCGTGCTGCACGATCCGCTGGCGGAGCAACCGGAAAGTCTGGATGCGCGCTGGGTGCTCTGCCATCGTCCGTCGGTCTCGACCGGCGGGGAACTGGTTCCCGAAATGCTCGAACTGCGCTCGGATGCCTCCTCGGGCGTCTACGCCGCGCCGCTGCAGATGAAGGCGAACAACGGCATCCTGGTGATCGACGACTTCGGCCGCCAGGTGATTTCCCCGCGCGAACTGCTGAACCGCTGGATCGTGCCGCTCGATCGCCGCGTGGATTACCTCACCCTGCACCATGGACAAAAGCTGTGCATCCCCTTCGAAGTGATGGTAGTCTTCTCCACCAATCTGGACCCATCGGAGCTGGCCGACGAAGCTTTCCTGCGGCGCATCCACAATAAGATCTACGTCGAGCCGGTTACCCAAGAGTGTTTCCGGGAAATCCTGGCGCGTGTGCTCGACCAGCGCGGGATTGATTGCGACGCGGAAACAGCCGCATATATGTCCGAATTGTGCCTGCGGCATGGCGACTCGCTGAAGGCCTGCTATCCCGCGGACCTTTGCGATATTCTGCTCTGGCGCAGCGAATATGAGGGCCGTCCGCCCCAAGTGACCCGCGATGAATTGGACCGCGCCGCGCAGTTATACTTCACCCGTATACGCAATTAGCCGGGGCTTACTCTTCCGCCTCGCCCAGATCCGCCGCGCGGTTCTCGAACTTGGTGAACTCGTGCAGAAACACCAATTCGATCTTGCCTACAGGGCCGTTGCGCTGCTTGGCCAGAATTAACTCGGCCTGCCCGCGCAGACCCTCGTCGTTGGGCCGGTAGACCTCTTCGCGAAAGATAAAACCTACCAGGTCGGCATCCTGCTCGATGGACCCCGACTCGCGCAGGTCGCTCAATTGCGGCCGGTGATCGCCCTGGCGCGTCTCTGGCGCGCGGTTGAGCTGCGAAAGCACCAGCATCGGCACGTTCAGCTCCTTGGCCAGTAGCTTCATACCGCGCGAAATCGTGCTGATCTCCTGGTTGCGGTTCTCGAAACGCCCGCGCCCGCTCATTAACTGCAGATAGTCCACGATCACCAGGCCCAGCCCGTGCTCGGCTTTCAGGCGGCGAAGCTTGGCGTGAATATCCATCAGGTGGATGCCGGCCGTGTCGTCGATGAATAGGGGCGCTTCCACAATGCTCGATGCGGCCGCCTGCAGCCTTTTGCGCTCATCCGCGCTCAAGTAGCCGGCACGGAATTTCTGGCTATCCACGCGCGCGGTGGCGCACAACATACGCGTCAGCAGCGACTCTTTCGACATTTCGAGCGAGAATACCGCCACCGTGCGCTTCGCCTTGGTGGCCACGTGCTGCGCGATGTTTAGCGCCAGCGCCGTCTTGCCCATCGAAGGCCGCGCCGCCAGGATAAATAGCTCGCCGGCGTGCAGCCCGCTGGTCTTCTCGTCGAACTTCGTAAATCCCGTACTGATGCCTTTGACGCGCTTGCTGGGATCGAGAAACGCGTTCAGCCCGCCCTGATATTGGTCGATGACCTCGCGTGGGGAGACTAACCCGCTCTTCACCCGGGCTTCGCCGAGTTTCAGCAGCGTCTCTTCGGCGCCCGCCAGAATCTCATCCGGTTCTTCTTCGCCGAGCAGGCACCGGTTCATGAGGTGCTGCGAGGCGAAGATGATCCGCCGCAGCACGGCCTTGTCTTTGACGATGCGGATATAGGCGTCGATATTCAGGGTCTGCGGGAGGCCGTCGTCCAGCGTCACCAGGTAACTTAGGCCGTCGCAGGATTCCAGCTCGCTATAGCGCATCAGCTCATTGGCTACCGTGATGCGGTCGATGTGCTCTCCACGCTCGTGCAGATCCCCCATACGGGAGAAAATCCGGCGGTGTTTCTCCAGGCTGAAGTCGTCGGGCTGCAAATCGCCCGCGGCTTGGATATAAAGGCTGTCGTTGAGTAAGACGGAGCCGAGCACGAAGCGCTCGGCATCCACGCTGCTGGGTAGACCCTTGTTGTCGAGGGAAATGGCTGTCGCTGACATGGCGGAATGATCAGCTTACAGGTCCGGGGCGCTCCTCGCACGCGCTATTTTCGGGCCGTGTTTTGACACGTTTAGCCTCTGCATAAAACATGGCCTGCACGCCGTTTGGGCCGGTGCGGGCAAACCGTTCAGAATCAAGCGGCCGGATGCCGGCGTCTATAGTTCTGCGAGTTTTTGCACATGCGGTCCACAGGACCGCCGCCTCCGGCCAAAAGATCCGGCAAAAACAATTCCTTTATCTTCCGTTTTATACTCTATTTGGGCGTCGCGCGCAACAACTTTCCTTTCAAGCACACGACGTGCAGTGTTCAGTGCTACCATTGGATTGAAATGATTCCGCTTGACGATTTAGAACGGCAATACCTCCCTCTCCGCGAACAGGCGATCGCCGTGCGGAGGTATCTTTGACGCGCCCGCGCAAAAATCCAAGCTGCAAAAATTAGAAGAGCAAACCTCCGCTCCGGACTTCTGGAACAATCCTGCCAGGAGCCAGACCGTCATGCGCGAGCGCAAGCGCCTGGAAAACAATATCGGCAACGAGGAGCGCATTGCGTCGCTGACTTCCGACCTCGATACCATGTTCGAGCTGGCCCGCGAGGGCGAGAGCGTCAACGGCGATATCGAGCGCGACCTCCAAACCTTCGGACAGTTTCTGGAACGCGTGGAAACCGCCATGCTGCTCTCCGGCGAGAACGATCAGCGCAGCGCCATCATGACCATTCACCCCGGCGCCGGCGGCACCGAAAGCCAGGATTGGGCCGAGATGCTGCTGCGCATGTACCTGCGCTGGGCCGAGCGCGAAGGCTTTTCCATCGTCATCACGGACCGGCTGGAGGGCGAAGGCGCCGGCATCAAATCCGTCACCTTCGAAATCAACGGCGAGAACGCGTACGGGCTGCTGCAGTCGGAGATCGGCGTTCACCGGCTGGTGCGCATCTCGCCTTTCGACGCCAATGCGCGCCGCCACACCTCGTTCGCCTCCGTGTTCGTTTATCCGCAAGTGGACGACGAGATCAAGATCGACATCAAACTGGACGATCTGCGTATCGACACGTTCCGCTCCGGCGGCGCCGGAGGCCAACACGTCAACATGACCGACTCGGCGGTGCGCATCACGCACTTTCCCACCGGCATTGTGGTGCAGTGCCAGAACGAGCGCTCGCAGCATAAGAACCGCGACACCGCCATGAAACAGCTTCGCGCGAAGCTGTATGAATTCGAGCTGGAAAAGAAGCGCGTGGAGGCCGCCAAGACCGAGGCGTCCAAGCTGGATATCAACTTCGGCAGCCAGATCCGCAGCTATGTCCTGGCGCCTTACCGCATGATCAAAGACCACCGCACGAAGCTGGCCATCGGCGACGTGGACCGCGTGCTGGAAGGCGATATCGAGCCGCTCATCCACGCCTACCTGGTCTTCCGCAAGACCGGCAAGACGGCGGGCGACGGCAAGGACGATCTGCCGGAGTGAGCGGCAGCAATGAAACCGGCCTGCAGCGCGCAGCGGAGTTGATTCGCGCGGGCGGGCTCGTTGCGTTCCCCACCGAAACAGTTTATGGCCTGGGAGCCAATGCGCTCGATGCCGCAGCCGTAGCGCGCATTTTTGCCGTGAAAGGGCGGCCGCGGCAAAGCCCACTCATCGTACATGTGGATTCGCTCGCCATGGCGCGCGGCCTGGTGATCGATTGGCCCGAGGCAGCCGAACAACTGGCGCAGCGCTACTGGCCGGGCCCGCTCACTCTGGTGTTGCGGAAGGGCTCGTCGATCCCGGATATCGTTACCGCGGATCTCGCGACCGTCGGGCTGCGCGTCCCCTCGCACCCGCTGGCGCTGGCGCTGATCCGCGCGGCCGGCGTGCCCATTGCGGCGCCTAGCGCCAATCTATTCACCGGGCTTTCCCCTACCAGCGCCGATCATGTCCGCAAATCGCTCGGCGGCGCGGTCGACCTGGTGCTCGATGGAGGGCCTTCTAGCGTCGGTATCGAATCGACGGTGTTGTCGCTCGCCGGCCCGGAGCCCGTGCTTTTGCGGCATGGCGTGATTCCGTTGCCCGAAATCGAATCGTTGATCGGCACTGTGCGCATCGGCGAACCCGTTCTGCCCGGCGCGCATCCTTCGCCCGGCATGCACCCCCAACACTACCGCCCGCGTACCCGGCTCGTGTTGCTGGCGGATTTCAATGCGTCCCCGCCCGGGCACGGAGCGTGGCTGCGCCTCGGCCGCGAAATGCCGGCAGAACCGGCTGCCTATGCCGCCGCACTGTACGCCGCCTTACATCGCCTCGACGAGCAATCGCTAGATTGGATCGCAGTCGAGCGTCCGCCGGACACTCCCGAATGGGCCGGCGTGCTAGACCGCCTCACGCGCGCGTCTAATTGACACATCCGCGCCCCGGAGGTGTAATTGTTTTCAGGCGCGTCCTAAGGTACGGGGCGTGCACGGTAACTGGATTATGTTCCGGAAACTATCCCTCTGGTTCGCGCTGCTCAGCGCTTTTACGGCCTTAGCGGCCGCTCAAAACTTCCGCCTCGGTGTGAATTACTCCGAGTTGATCCCGACGCCCGCTCTAACTTACCCGTACGCAGCGACCGCCTCGGACTCCCAGGGAGCCATTTACATACTCATGAATGGCTTTGCAAATCAACAACTGACCACCCTGTCTTACTACCTCATCAAGCTGACTCCAGCCGGGAATCAAGTCGTTTACCAAACCATGCTCGCTATCCAGCCTTTCGCCATGTCGGTGGATACCGCCGGAAATGTGTATCTGGCCGGAAGCAACTTCGTCCAGAAAATCGGTACGGACGGCAAGACCGTAGTGTACACAACCACAATTGGGCAAAACGTGAACCTGAACTGCCTGGCTGTCGATTCCACTGGACGGGCCTACATTGCCGGCACTGTGCCCGGAGACGCGATCCAAACCACACCCGGCGCCCTCCAACAGACAGCCCCTGCCGCCAGCACCGCCAATAATGCATTTGTAATTCGCCTGACTCCCGCTGGAGCCGTGGATTTTGCCACCTATCTGGGAGGCGTCAGCCAGGCGCAGCCGGCGGCAATCGCCGTGGATGCCTCAGGATCCGCGTTTGTCACTGGATTCGTTAGCATGCCGGGTTTCCCGATCGTTCCCGGCGCCTACCTGGCGGCTTCCGGCATCCCCAATCTCAGCGGCGCTTCATTTCTCGCGCGCCTCTCGCCCAACGGCTCGACCCTGATCTATTCCACATTTACGGACGCGCAAGGCAACCAGGCAAACGCCATAGCGGTAGATGCCTCCGATGACGCGGTGGTGCTTATCCACGCGGCGGCCGGTACCGCCTCCGTAGTCGAGCGTTTCAACCCGCAAGGCGCCGATGTGGTGTTTTCGAGGTCCCTGCCGGCGTCGTATCCGAGTTCTCTGGCGCTCGATGCGGCGGGCAATGCCTACCTTGGGTTGTACGCGGCGGCCAATTATCCTACGCACGACAGCTTGGCGGCATGCGATGCCAGCGGATCGGCCGCGCTGACCGTCCTCGATCGAAACGGAAACATCTTGCAATCGACTTTCATTCCAGGATCGATCGACAATAATCCAGGTACCCCTGTGGCCGTTGGTATCGGAGCGGCCGCGACGGTCTATGTGGTTGGCTTTCCGGCTTCCGATTTTGCGCCCACGCGCCAGTTAGCCGGGTCGCAGACAGGTGTTTTGTCGCTCACCAGCTACTCTCAGAACCCGAAAGCTCAGGTCGTCGAACTGGCGTGCGTCGGCAATGCTGCCAGCTACGACGGTACCGGGATAGCGGGTGGTGAGATTCTGAGCCTATTCGGCCAGGGCCTTGGTCCGGCCGCCGGCGCGCAACCGCAAGTGGACGTCAAGGTCGGCTTTCCCAAACAACTGGACGGCGTTCAGGTAACCCTTAACGGCATCCCCAGCCCGTTGTTGTATGTGCAGGACGGCCAGATCAATGCCATCGCGCCGTGGGCGCTTCAGGCTGGCCAGACGGTGCAGGTTTGCGTGATCTACAATAACGCTAAAACGAACTGTATCGCGCGGCTAGTGGTAGCGGCGAACCCCGGCGTCTTTACCGTGGATGGTTATTATGCCGCGGCCCTCAACCAGGATGGAAGCGTTAACTCGGCCGCCAATCCCGCCAAGGTTGGCTCCACGGTATCCATCTTCGCCACGGGGCTGGGCGCGATCGACCCGCCGCAACCCGATGGGGCTATTGTGGCGCCACCGGTGCCGGCCAATGTTTTACCGGTCTACCTGTCTTGGGTAGGGCCATACAACCAGTTCTTTACTCCGCTCAACATAATCACGCCCCAATATGCCGGACCGGCGCCCTATGAGGTGGCCGGGGTGAGTCAAATCAACTTTGTGGTGCCCAACACCTTCTCGAACGAGACATACCAGCCTTTTTATCTGAACGCGGGGGGGACCAGCCCCGGATTTCAGATACATGTAGCGCAGCAGTAAGTTGTGAGCTTTCGGCAAGCTTGCCGCCAACGGTATGATCGGCTTGGTCGTCAACTTTAGTGAAATACTAGGAGAAGCAAGGAGGAGTCACATGTTGAAGGCCATCTTGAAGGCGCTGACACTCGCTGGGATTTTCAGCCTTGGCCTTTTGGCTGGGAACGATCCCATTCGTGAGGTAACGTCTCAGGCAACCAGAGAGGGACTCCAACCGGTCCCGGCGTTCTACCAGGGCTACTTCTACAGGATCGATAACGAAGCGGTTACGATCTTTGCGCCCGACGGCCACCTGGCCGTGGCCTTTGCCGAGGAGGCCGGCCACCCTCGCGCCATCGCCATCGACACCGATGGCACCGTCGCCGTTGCCTGGGGTGCTTGGGACCCGAAGAAGGGCCGCGGCATCGATTTCCGAGACATCTCTGGTTCCGTTACCAGAACCATCGATACGGGGTTGTATCTTCCTCACCACCTGGCATTTGCCGAAGATCATTCTCTCTGGAGTTTTGGTTGCGAGGTGGATCCCACCAGCGTGCACGGAGTGCCCAAAAAGGAATACAAGACGGTGCGGAAGTACCAGCCGGACGGCAAAGAGATAGGAGCTTATCTCCCCCGGTCACTGTTTCCACCCGGCCTTGAACCGGCCTCCCAGGGTTTCCAGTGGGACAGCATTACCGTCGCGCACGATCGCGTCGGACTCTGGGCTGTATCGGGCACGCGGGGCACGGAAACCGAGTGGGTAGAGTTGGACTTGAACGGCAATGTTTCTGGCCGGTGGAGGCTGGATCAGTTCGGACCTCATCCAAAACTAGCCTTCACGAGAGACGATCGCTTCTTCGTCCAAGTCTTTGACGACAAAACCAGCACTCAGCGGTTCTACGCGCTGGATCGCGCCTCCTCCGAGTGGCGCGCGATGGATACGGCTCCGAGCGGGTGGCTTGAGGGCGCGGACGGAGACGCACTGGTGTTCAGAAGCGAAGCTCTCGGGCCGATGCACCTTCTTTGGTATCGACATCCTTAATGGGCGATCAGCCCGCCAGCCCCGGCAATCCCCCCATCGCCGGAGCGTTCTTTACCGCCCGCACCACGGCCTGTGCCACGGCCTCCGCGGCCGCCACACCCAACGTATTGAGTTCCGCGCGCGCGTCGCCGATCGAGAGCGCAAAGGTCACGTCGCCATCGTACATCGTCCACACGGGGTAGATCGTGCGCGCGACTCCCAGGCTGCCGAACTCCGCCAATTTGGTGGCATCCATCTTCGAAAGACGCGCATTGGTCGCCACCACCGCCAGGGTCGTATTCCGTCCGCCTGCGCCAGCCCATGCCCCGCCAGCCTTCATCACCGACTCTGTATTAGCGAACTCCATACTGTCCGGAGCGCGCCGCGCGCCCGCGATCAGTTTGCCCGTGGCGGGGTCCCGCACATCGCCGAACGCGTTCACCACCACCAGCGCGGCCACTAGCACCCCGCCGTTCAGCTCCACCAGCCCCGAGCCGACCCCCGATTTCATGGCCTGCCGCGGACCCAGGATCGAGCCCAGACGCGCGCCCGTGCCCGCGCCCACCGCGCCTTCCTTGACGGCGTCCGCAGTCGCCGCCGCCGCCGCGCTCTCCCCCATTTCGCGCGTGGGATGCACGGCCGGTTTGCCGATATCCAGATCGAAGAGGATAGCGCCAGGGACTATGGGCACCAGGGCCTTCCCGAAACGGAAACCGACGCCCTGCTGCTCCAGATACCGCCGCACGCCTGACGCAGTCTCCAGGCCGAAAGCGCTGCCACCCGAAAGGACGATCCCATGTACCTGATTGGCGATGTGTCCCGGCTGCAGTGTGTCTAGAGACACAGTCTCGCTGGCCGAGCCGCGGATGTCCACGCCGCCCACGGCGCCGGTGGGGCAAAGAATCGCGGTGCAACCGGTCAAAGCATCGAAATTCGATGCATGCCCGACGCGAATACCCGCGATAGCTGTGAGTCCCTTCATCGAAACCGTATGGTAGCATCGAATTTCGGGGATTATCCGGCTTGCTCGACTTCCTCAAGGAACCATTTATCGCGATCCAGGAGTTCTTTCTGCTGACCGGGCGGGCGCTCCGCAACGTGGCCGCGCGGCCGCATTATGGCGACGACATCGTGATGCAGATGGATCTGATCGGCGTCGGCAGCCTTCCCATCGTCATTCTCACCGGCCTTTTCGCGGGAGCCGTCATGGCCCTGCAGATGTCCCGCGCCCTGGCCCAATACGGCCAGGTCGATCAAACCGGCACCCTGGTTTCGATTTCCCTGGTGCGCGAATTGGGACCCGTGTTGACCGCGCTGATGATGGCCGGACGAAACTCATCGGGCATCGCCAGCGAACTCGGCTCCATGAAAGTGACCGAACAAATCGACGCCATGCGCGCCCTCGGCACCGATCCCATACAGAAGCTGGTGACGCCGCGCCTGGTGGCCACTGCGACCATGCTGCCTCTTCTCACCATCCTGGCGGACTTTATCGGCATGTTCGGCGGATGGTTCGTAGCCCGCTTTTTCCTGGACCTGCCGAGCCAGCAGTATTGGTCCACCGTGTGGCGCGCGCTGGAGTGGAACGATATCACGCAGGGCCTCGTGAAGCCGTTCGCCTTTGCCTTCATCATTTCATTGGTGGGCTGCTATTACGGATTGCGCACCAGCGGGGGCACGCAAGGTGTCGGCCGCTCCACCACGCAGTCCATGGTGTCCGCTTCCGTCTTGATCCTGGTGGTCGACTTTTTCCTGGGAAAGATCTTCGTCAGCCAAGGCTCCATGTAATGGCGCAGGAAACCCAAAACCCGGTGCTGCGCTTCGACCATGTTAGCGTCTCGTTCGATGGCGTGCCCGCCTTAGCCGATGTCTCTTTCCAGGCGTTTGAGGGCGAATCGCGCGTCATCATGGGGGCCACCGGAAGCGGCAAGACGGTTTTGATGAAAACGGCTCTCGGCTTGCAAGCGCCGGATGCAGGCGCCGTCTACATCTTTGGCCAGGACATCAGCCGCATGCGGGAGCGCGATCTGTTTCAGATTCGCAGTAAGATCGGGATGCTGTTCCAGGAAAGTGCCTTGTTCGACTCGCTCAATATTGAAGAAAACGTGAGTTATCCGCTGCTGAACCAATCCTCGATCCACTGCCCGCGCGAAGAGGTGCTGCCGCGGGTGGAGGAGGCCTTGAAATTCGTGGAGCTGGAAGGCATTCTGGAAAAATTCCCCAGCGAGCTTTCGGGCGGCATGCGGCGGCGTGCGGCCATCGCCCGGGCCGTGGTCACCCAGCCTCCCTTAATGCTTTACGATTCTCCCACCGCCGGCCTGGATCCGATCACGGCCACGACCATCATGGCCCTGATCGTGAAAGAGCGCGATTTGAACAAGACCACCACCCTCATCGTGACGTACCGTTATCAGGACGGCAACCTGGTGGCCAATTTCCGTTACAATCCGGAGAATGGCGGTTTGGAGCCGGCTGGGAGCCCGGCCGGAAAAAATGCCGCCGCCGCGCCGCGAACCTTCTTCATGGTGCTGCGCGAAGGCCGCCTGGTCTTCGAAGGGCCGCAGGCCGAGTTGGAGGCGTCCCAGGATCCGTACGTGTGCAAGTTCGTGAAACACCGGGAAACAGAGCATGCCCGAACGAAGTAAAATCCGCTGGTCCGAATTGAAGGTCGGGGTGGTGGCGTTCTCCGCCATGATCGTGCTGGCCGTACTGATCTTTCTGCTGACCGGAAGCCGCGCGATTTTCCAGCACAATGAGATGGTGCGCACCTACATGGCGGATGCCGCCGGAATGACCGAGTAGACACCCGTGCGGCTGAACGGCATCACGGTGGGCGCCGTCCAGAACATCCGGCTGTCCGGATCGAAGGATCTGAAACGCGCCGTGGAGTTTGAATTGTCGATCCAAGGCAAGTACATGAAGGACATTCCTGTAGATTCCACCGCCTCCATCGCCGCGGCGAACTTGCTCGGCAGCAAATTTATCGACATCACCAAGGGACAGAGCGCCACGCCGGTCAAGCCGGGCGCCGAGCTGCGCAGCCTGCAGTCGCAAGACATCCCCGAGCTGATGGCCCAAAGCGCCAGCCTGATCGCCACGCTGCAGGATATCGCCCAGCGCACCAACTCCATGCTGACCGACATCGATGCCGGTAAAGGCAATCTGGGCAAGCTGCTGCGGGATGACGAGCTCTACAAGCGGCTGAATGGGATCGCCGCCGAGGGACAGCAATTGCTGGCCGACGTGCGAAGATGGCAAGGGCACGCTGAGCAAACTGCTCTATGACGACACCCTGTATCAGGAGGTGCGCGCGCCCATCAAGCGCATCGACGCCATGCTGGCGGATTTGCAACAGGGCCAGGGCACCGCGGGCAAGCTGCTGAAGGATCCGCAGGTGTACGACGAAGCGCAAGCCACGCTGGCCGAAATGCGCCGCCTGACCAAGGAACTCAACGAAGGAAAGGGCACGGCCGGCAAACTGCTGAAGGACGAGCAGCTTGTACAAGCAGTTCACCGATTTGACCGCCAAGCTGGATGCCACTATCGACCGCATCAACTCGGGGCAGGGCACTGTGGGCCAGTTGTTGGTGAATCCGCAGATGTACGACGCCATGAACGGCGCTATGCGCGAGTTCCAGTCGCTGGCCAAGGATATGCGCGCCAATCCCAAGAAGTTCCTGCGTATCAAACTGGCGATCTTTTGATCTCCGGCAAGCGCCTGGTCGTCAACGCCGACGATTTCGGATTCACTCCGGACGTGAATCGCGGCATCGTGACGGCGCACCGCCAAGGCATTCTGACCGCCACCACCTTGATGGCCAACGGCGATGCGTTCGAGGATGCCGTCAGGCTCGCGCGCGAAACGCCATCGCTGGACATAGGCTGCCACCTGGTGCTGATCTCCGGACGTTCGCTCGTTCCGCCGTACGCGCCGCTTCCGGCCTCGGTGGCGGAGTTATTGCGGGCACTCGCCACGCGGCGCATCCGCGCATATGACGAACTGGCCGCGCAAGTCCGCAAAATCCTGGCGGCGGGGTTGCAGCCCACCCATCTCGATACGCACAAGCACACGCATCTGGCGCCGCCAGTGCTTCACGCTGTGGCGCGCATCGCCGAAGAGTTCGACATCCGTTGGGTGCGGCGGCCTCTTTTCGGGCTGCTGCCCGCACCGCGCGGTTGCCGCATGACCGACCACTTCACCGGTTTCCGGCTCACCGGCCGCTTCCACACGCGCGAGCTGGTGCAACTGATCCGCAACTTGCCGGACGGAGTGACGGAATTCATGTGCCATCCGGGTTATTGCGGCGACGATCTGCGCCAGCGCGCGCACCAGATTAAAGGAGAGCCGCGAGCGCGAACTGGAGGCCCTGGTGGCGCCGGAATCCCGCGCCGCACTAGCCGAAACCGGCGTGCAGTTGACGAACTACCGCGACTTGCCATACTAAAAGAAAGAGGCGCACCATGACCTACGAGAGTCTGAGCGTGCAAAACGAAGGGCCGCTGGCGGTAGTGACGCTGAACCGGCCGCAGCGCCGCAATGCGCTATCGCTCGATCTGATGCTCGAACTGATCGATTGCCTGGACGCCATCGGACGCGACCGCGCCATACGCGCCGTAATCCTGGCGGCCGCCGGCAAGGTCTTCTGCTCCGGACACGATCTTTCCGAAATGGTCGGCCGCGACATCAACGAATACCGCCGCCTCTTCGATGTGTGCAGCGATCTGATGATGAAGATCCAGGCCATTCCGCAGCCGGTGATCGCGGAAGTGCAAGGTATCGCCACCGCCGCGGGATGCCAGTTGGTGGCCACCTGCGACCTGGCCATCGCCTCGGAACAGGCTGCCTTCGCCACCCCCGGCGTGCGCATCGGCCTGTTCTGCACCACCCCCATGGTCGCCCTGAGCCGCGCCATCGGCCGCAAGCGCGCGCTCCAGATGCTGCTGACCGGCGAGATGGTGGACGCGGCCACGGCGGCCGATTGGGGGCTCGTCAATCGCGTGGTGCCCGGCCGCCGAACTGCAGACCGAAACACGCAAGCTGGCTGCACGGATCGCGGATGCCAGCAGTCTCACGGTGTCGCTGGGCAAGCAGGCTTACTACACCCAGATCGATCTGGACCAGCCCAAGGCCTACGCCTACGCCAAGGAAGTGATGTCCATGAACTCGCTGGCGGCGGACGCGCAGGAGGGCATCTCGGCGTTCCTGGAAAAGCGCGCGCCGTGCTGGGCCGGCAAATAGTTAACTCATCACCCGATAACCCGGAACGTTAACCATTACCCTGAGTACCTTTGCCATCTTGCCCCGCAGGCTCCCATAACGGTATCCATTACTAAGGAGCCAGGGAAATGCCTGACAACAGGCCCGACAACAGGAAAGAGCAGCGCCGCTTTACCAATGCCATGTTTGCCGTGGCTTGGCAGGATGCGCGCGGCCAGAGCCGGTCGATACGCGCCAGGGGACTCAATGTTTCGAAATCCGGCATGCGGATCGAGTCCAGCGAGGAACTCCATCCGGGCGCGCCGGTCAGCCTGCAGGCCGAACGGCACGAACTCAGCGGAAAAGCGTTCGTGCGCAATTGCACGCGCCGCGGATCGGATTTCGTTATCGGGCTGGAGTTTTCCGAAGAAACCAAGCGGACCGTGAAACTGCCGCTGGTGGACGCCATCGACTACTACGAGGTGCTGCAGGTCAGCCAGAATGCCGAGCCGGAAACCGTCCACCGCGTTTATCGCATCATGGCGGCGCGGTTCCACCCGGACAATCCGCAGACCGGCGATTCCGAACGTTTCCTGCTGCTGAACGAGGCCTACGAGGTACTCTCCGATCCGGGTAAACGGTATTCCTACGATACGGCTCGCAAGGTCGGCGAATGCCAACCCCTGCCGGCCTTCGAATTGAAGGAATTCGTCGACGGGATCGAGGGCGAGCAAAACCGCCGGCTGGGTGTCTTGTGTCTACTCTATAACCGGCGGCGATCCGACATGGACCATCCGGGCCTCTCGCTGCTGGAACTGGAGCGGCTAATGTCTTTTCCGCGCGAATACATCGGGTTCTCCGTCTGGTATTTGCGGGACAAGGGCTATGTGCAGATGGGGGACAACTCGGATTACACTTTGACGGCGACCGGCGCCGACCACGTGGAGACCAACTCTCCCCGTAACGCCGTGTTCCACAAATTGCTCAGGGCCTGAGAACCAGCCGTGCTGCGGCACATTCGGCCGATCGGCCAGCAGCATCCATTGAACTTGGGGCATTGGCCAACTCAGCGCGCGGCAGGGTATTCCTTTTGGTACACTCTTTGGAGCAATGGGCACAAACAGTGAGAACGTATCGAAGCTGACTGGCAGGACCGGCGCCGATGTGTTGGATGGCATTCTCAGCAACCCGAAGAGGTGGCTTGCGCTGATGGCGTTCCTGGCGGCCGTGGCTGGCCTGGTCATGCTGGTGATGATGGTTTTCACAAGGTTATTCGGTGTTGAGACTAAAGAGTTTCAAATAGGCGGGACCGATACTCATATTCTCTTTAGCTCCATCGACAAGCGCAGCGGTAAAGAGGAGTATATTGTCATCGTAACGCCGCAGGGGTGGCAGAAGACCGATATTGAAGTTCGGCCAGGCGATCACATCTCCTTCTCCGCGGACGGCAAGGTTTGTGTTGATCTCCATGACATTTTGGAAAAGGTGGAATTGCGCATAAAGTTTGAAGACGAGCATGCTCGGAAGGAAGGCATCCGCCGCGACGACCCCGCCGAGAAACGCGTGCCTGAGGACTTTTTCACGGACGACGAACGCAAAATGCTGGTGCTGGACCGTCCATGGGTCGACCCGGCCGGCTTCGACCTGGAACACTTTCAGCCGGCCTTCCGGTCGCGGAGGAGCAGATATTTACTGCCCCAGGAAAACGCCGGGGGACTGGTAGCAGCGATCAAGAGTGGCTCTGTCGCATCGCCGGCACGATCCGATGCATTCTTTGTGGGCAGATCGAAGAGTTGTGTCGTTGGATCGTCTAAGGACTGCGGAGTCTCGCCGGAGGGCTGGTTATGGCTCACGGTCAATGACGTGCAGTCTAACGACCCGAACAACCCGAATCTCTTCTACAACGACAATATCGGCGTGTTCTGGGTCCGGGTAGCGCTGAAGCGCGGCTAACGTCGTCGCTCAGCTTCCCGGCAGGCTATTTCTCAACCAGACTCGGATACCGGGCCATCGACATCCTCGATGCTGACTTTCAGATTCTTGCGGGCGTCCAATTGCGCGACGGGGACTTCGAAGCGCGCCACGATCATACGGTCCTCCGAGTGCTTTCCCGGAATCTTGTCGCGCGTGATCAGCGAGGGATTGAACTTGGGTCCCAACACGGGGTAATACTCGAAGATTCGCTTGGCGTCCACCTCGGGGACCGATGTGCTGGGATAGGTCTGCCCATCCGCTCCCGTCGCGGTTACGTCCACCGAGCGCACAACAAATGGATAATCGGATGAATTGACAAAACGGAAATCGACCACGGCCAGCGAGCTGTTGTCGTCCATGCCCATGGTGCGCACCTTTAGAATGGCGCCTTTCAACTCCACGTGCGCGCCGCGTTGCATATAGAGAACCCCGGCGATCGCAATCAGGATCACCACCAGCCCGATGCCGAACGTCAACACGAATTGTTTGCTCAGAATCGTGGGCCGGTCGCCTGGCTCGTAGCTCATATAGGAGAATAATAGCAGCCGCTGGAGGAGGTGGGTTCGATGCAGTGGACCGCAGTCACCGGAAAAACACTCAGGCTGATGGTGGGCGACATCACGCGCGTGCCGGCGGACGCCATCGTGAACGCGGCGAATTCGGCGCTCGCGGGCGGTGGCGGCGTGGATGGCGCCATACACCGCGCCGGTGGGCCCTCCCTCATGGCGGAGTTGAACCAGATCCGCGCCGGTATCGGCCGCTGTCCCACCGGCAGCGCGGTGGCCACAGGCGCGGGTATGCTCCCGGCGCTTCACGTGTTTCACGCCGTAGGTCCGGTCTACCAGGATGGCAAACAGGGGGAGCCGGAACAGTTGGCTGCCTGTTACCGCAAATGCTTCGACCTGGCGGAGGAGCACAACGTCCGCTCGGTCAGCTTTCCAGCCATCAGTACGGGCGTGTACGGGTATCCCCTGCGCGAAGCGGCCGCCGTTGCGGTGGGCGAGGCGGTGCGCCAATTGGAGCGAACCGGCGGCGCGGTACGCGAGGCAGTTTTCGTTCTATTCGACAAGAGATCCTACGAGGCATACGCGCAGGCGCTCCAAAACCATGTAAAGCCACCGGGGTAGGTGTTAGCATCAAGACTGATGGCCCTGGGCGATCTCACCAAACAACTCGCCGAACAGGCGATTCGCAGTGCCACGGCTCCCAAACCTCCCGCTCCGCTGCAACCCCACAACCTGGGTGCGGAACTGATCGCGCAGGTGCAGGCCATGCAGAAGGCGCTTAAGGAAGACGAAGAGCTGCTCGTGCTGTTTCACGCGCCCGGCGAAACCGTTCGCGTGCATGAATTCTTTTTCCCCTCATGGCAGGTGGCTGTGCTCACCGGTACCGGTGCAGACAAGTCGATGACCCGCGTGATCTCGCCGGTGGAGTCCTTGCAACTGGTTTGCAAGGTGGCCAAAATGCCGCCGTCGTCCACCACTCCGGCGCGCATCAAATTCGTCACGCCCAAGCCGAAACCCGAGTGACCCGTCAGTGGGCCGCGCGTTTGAAGTACTGAACGTCCCTTTCGTGTTTTTCGGCTGCTTCGCGCGTCGAAGGTGCCCAGATTCTTGCGCTTGCCCGTTTTGGCGTCGGTCTTTCTGGAATACAACCGGAACTCTCCGGACTTGAGTTTTCTGATCATACCGGAACGATAAGCAAATTGAATTCCAACCTTCGAAATTTCACTATTGATACACTGAACTCGTGACCCCCGCACCGCTCCCCCCACTGCGTCCGCCGGCGCGTCTGCTGCTGGGGCCCGGTCCCAGCATGGTGGCGCCGCGCGTTTACCAGGCGCTGCGGCCAGCCCATAGTCGGGCACTTGGATCCCTATTTCTTCGAGGTCGTGGAGGACGTGCGCCAGCCTGCTCGGCTACGTGTTCTCCACGCGCAACGAATTCAATATCGCCATCTCCGGAACGGGCACATCCGGCATGGAAACCGCGGTCGCCAACTTCGCGGAACCCGGCGCGAAATTCGCGGTGCTGGCCAACGGCTATTTCGGCGACCGTCTTGCGGAAGTCGCGCGCCGTCATGGCGCCGTAGTCGTGCGCCTGGAGAATCCCTGGGGCGAGGTGTTTGACGATCAGGCAGCCCGCGATTTCATCCGCCGCGAGAACCCTCGCATGGTCGCGCTATGTGCAAGCCGAAACCTCCACCGGCGCCTTACCAGCCCGGCAAAGCGATCTGCGAAGCGGCGCACGAAGTCGGGCGCCCTGGTCATCGCCGATTGCGTCACATCGCTCGGCGGCATGCCGGTAATGGTTGATGAGACCGGCATCGACATCGCCTACAGTTGCACTCAGAAAGGGCTGGGCTGTCCACCGGGACTCGCGCCGCTGACGGTTTCGCCGCGCGCCTGGGAGCGGCTGCGCGCGCGCACCTCGCCCGTGGATTCCTTCTACATGGATCTGCGTCTGCTCGAAAGCTACTATCGCGATCGCAAGTATCATCACACCGCGTCCGCGACCATGTTTTACGCGCTCCGCGAGGGGCTGGCCATCATCCAGGAAGAGGGGCATCGAGAATCGCTGGGAGCGCCATCGCCGCAATCATGAGGCGTTCGTCGCGGGCGTCGAGGCGCTGGGCATGCACATGCATGTCGCCGAAGGCCACCGGCTCTGGACCGTGAACACACCCTGCGTGCCCGCGGGCGTGGACGACGCCAAGGTGCGCCAACGCCTGCTGAACGAATATGGCATCGAAATCGCCGGCGGCTTCGGACCGCTGGCCGGCAAAGTATTTCGCATCGGTTTGATGGGCTACTCATCCACGGAAGAGAATGTGGCGCAAGATCCTGGATGCATTGGAGAGGACCACGAAATGAGATCCAGACTGCTGCCGCTGATCCTGCTGGCCGCCGCGGCATACGCTCAAACCCCCGCTGCCTGGACTCCCGAAGCCTCCATGCAGGTGCGGCCGGTCGGCGACGTGGTACCCTCACCCGACGCCAAGCTGGTGGCCTATACCGAAAGCCACGCCATAATCGAAGCCGAGAAAAGCGAAATCGACACGCAGATCTTCCTGGCAGCCGCCGGACGGATCGCATCGCACGCAGTTGACCCGCGGCGAAAAAAGCGCCACCGCGCCGGAGTTCTCGCCCGACGGCCGCTACGTCTACTTCTCTTCCGAGCGCAGCGGGAAGCCCAACCTGTGGCGCATCCCGGTTGACGGCGGCGAGGCCGAAATGCTCACCGATTGGAAGGGCGAGATGGGCGCCTACCATGTCTCGCCGGATGGCAAGTGGATCGCCTTTGCCGGCATGGAGCCGCGCGCCGGCGAGGAGCAGGCGAAGAAAGAAAAACGCGATTTCCGCGTGGTGGACGAGAACCCCAAGAACCACAGCCTGTGGATAATTCCGGCGGAGGCGGACGGCCGAAGGAAAGCGCCCGCCGCGCAAAATCGGCGGCATCCAAGGCCATGTGCGAGGATTTCGATTGGTCGCCCGATTCGCGCTTCATCGCGTTCACCCACACCCCCACGCCTTCCGCGGACGATTGGACTAAGGCGGATATCTCCGAAGTGACGGTGGAGAGCGGCGCCGTGCGCCCCATCGCAGCCACCAGCGCAGCCGGAAACACACTCCGCGCTATTCCCCCGATGGCCGCTATCTGGCGTTTGTCCGTTCCACCGATCCGGCGCGTTGGGCGGAACTGTACCGCATCGTGTTGATGACGCGCCAATCGGGCGAAGCCCGCGAACTGGCGCCTACTTTCGACGAGCGGCCGAACCTGCTCGGATGGTCGGCGCGATTCGGCGCATGTGCTGTTCGCGGAATCGAAGGGCGCCAGCGCAGCCGTCTACGCCATGCCCGTCGATGGCCCTCCGAGTCCGATCTACCAGCCCGAGCGCGGCACTCTGCAGGCCGGGCATTTGAATGCCGCCGGCTACCGCGTTCGGCTTTGTGCGCGAAAGTTGGGATGAGGCGCCGGAAGCCTACGTTCTGAAACTCGGCGAAACCACCGCCGCAGCGCGTCAGCAGCGCCAACCTCGACCTGCCCAAGCTGCCCTTGGGCGAAACCACGCGCATCGCGTGGAAAGCCGCCGACGGTTTGGATATCGAAGGTCTGCTGACTCTTCCCGTCGGTTATCGAATCCGGAAAGAAGTATCCGCTGGTGTTAGTCATTCACGGAGGTCCCACGGGCGTCTTCCAGGATACCTTCCTGGGGCGCTACGGTGTCTATCCCTATGCCACCTTCGCCGCGCGCGGCTACGCCGTACTGCGCGTGAATCCGCGCGGCTCGGGCGGCTACGGCCGCACTTTCCGCTTCGCCAATATGAACGACTGGGGCGGCAAGGATTATGTGGATCTGATGGCCGGCGTGGATCGGGTGATTTCCATGGGCGTGGCCGATCCCAACCGCCTCGCGGTCATGGGCTGGAGTTATGGCGGCTTCATGACAAGCTGGGTCATCACTCATACCCACCGCTTCAAAGCCGCCGCCGTGGGCGCCGGTGTCACTAACTTGTGGAGTTTTACGGGCACTTCCGACATACACGGCTTCCTGCCCGATTATTTTTCAGGAGAACCGTGGGATAGCTTCGACGGTTACTTACAATCATTCGCCCATGGCATTCGTCAAAGGCGTGACCACCCCCACGCTGATTCTGCACGGCGAGGCCGATGTGCGCGTGCCCACCACCCAGGGATACGAATTCTACAACGCGCTCAAGCGCCAGGGCGTCACCACCAAGATGGTCGTCTATCCGCGCACGCCGCACGGCCCGCGTGAGCCGAAGTTTCTGCTGGATATCATGCAGCGCCATGTGGAATGGGTGGATAAGTACGTAGGGCAGGCCACCGCGCCTGTCACGTCCAGCCCGTAAGTAAGGAACCATGCCGGATTGGCTAAGTATCCACGAGCCGGTTCTGGTCAACACCATTGGCCACTCCGCCGGCGCGGTCATCTTCGGGATGCTGCTCTACTATCTCCTGGTGAACCGCCGCCGCTCCGGAGAAGGACGCAGCGGTCTGCCCGTGGCGGCCGCGGCCCTGGCCATGCTTTGGAACCTGGGTTCGCTCGTCGCGCTGGCCGCCGGCCGCAACGGCGGCTGGATCGCAGGCGCCATCGTGGCGGCCAGCTTCTCTGTCCTGAGTCTGCTGCCGGCCGTCCTGTTGCATATCTCCCTGCAATCGCGCCGCCGAGCGCTATGGATCGCCGGTTATGTCTTGAGCGGCGTGGCCATTGTGCTGCACGTCGGCGACCTGCTGATCCAGGCGCCCTCCTTGCATTATGCCGCCCTGCTGGTGGTGACCTTGGGTTTTGCCGCCCTCACGATTCTCTCGGTCATCCTCGAATGGCGTCCGGAGAATCGCGCCGCCGGATCCCGCCTGGCCGGCGCCATGGCCCTCTTCCTATTCGCGATTTCGTTCGCGCATTTCGGCGCCGCGCACACGCCGCTGCTTTGGTCCAAGGAAGTCGCGCTGCATCACGCGGGTCTGCCCCTGGCCCTGCTGGTGCTGCTGCAGGATTATCGCTTTCTGCTCATGGATGCGTTCCTGCGTTTCGTCGTCAACGCCACGCTGGCGGCCGCCGCCCTGCTCGCTTCCATTCGCATTTTGCAGTCGCCGGCTTTCATCCGGCATCTGGCGGACCCCTTCGAAGCTGGATTGATATTTGTGTCCGCTGGCCTGCTGCTGACGCTTTTGTCTGGGTGCACAATCGCGTCCAGCGCTTGCTGACCAGCGCTATTTTCCTGCGCTCCAATGTCGACGAAGCTTTGCGCGAGCTGCAGAATCTCTCCCTCGCCGCCGGCGCCGAACCCGAATACCTGCGCTGCGCCGCCGAATCGATCGCCGGTTTCCTGCACGCCGCGCGCTTCAATCTGGCCGAGCGAAATCCCGCCGTCGATCGTCCGCTCGCGGCTCCAGTGGCCATGCTCGATTCCGCTCACTGGGCCGTCCCCTCATGGGTGCAGGCGGTTCTCCCCATCCGGTTCTCCCGCGGCGACGCAGTGTACCTGATGCTGGGTCCGCGCGACGGCGGCAGGCGTTACCTCAGCGAAGACCTGAGCGTCCTCGCGCGCCTGGGCGCGGCCGTGGCCGAACACGTGGAACGGCTGCGCAATGTGCAGCTCCAGAATCTGATGTCGCAGGCCGAGCTTCGGGCCCTGCAAGCGCAAATCAATCCTCACTTTCTGTTCAACTCGCTCAACACCCTGTACGGAACCATCGATCGAAGCAATGCGGAAGCCCGCCGCCTGGTGCTGAATCTGGCGGATGTCTATCGCTACCTGTTGCGCTCGGAGCGCACCTTGGTGGAAGTAGAAGAAGAGCTGCGCATCGTGCGCGCTTACCTTGAGATCGAGGAGCTGCGCCTCGGCTCCAAGCTTCGCACCGAAGTGGACGCCGCCGAATCCGCCCTCCACCTGACGATTCCGTTGCTTTCGATCCAGCCGCTGGTCGAAAATGCGGTGCAGCACGGCGTGGCCTCCCGCATGGGAGCGGGATTCGTCCGCCTCAAAATCAGGGCGGATAACCAGGCTGTTTCCGTCGAAGTCTCCAACTCCGGCGAGTGCGATCCGCGCGCAGCTATCGAAGCCCAAGTCGGGCATCGGCTTGACCAACGTCCGGCGCCGGTTAGCGCTATGCTATGGCCCCGAGTCCCGCTTCGAGATCCGCGCCTCCGCCGGCGTGACGACCATCAGCTTCGCTGTGCCCCGCGGCGGCTGGCACGGACGCCTTCCGCGCGCGCATTCTGCCCGCGCAAGTAACCGAACCATCGCGCCATGGCATTTAAGACTCTCATCGTCGACGACGAACCGATAGCCCGCCAGGTGCTCCGTGAAGAATTGGAATCCATCCCCGGCGTGGAAGTCGTCGGAGAAGCCGACAACGGCCAATCCGCATTGCATCAGATCGCCGGTCGAACATCCGGACCTGGTGCTGCTCGATCTGCAAATGCCGGAGATGGGCGGCTTCGAAGTCATCCGCAAGATCGGCCCCGCCGCGCACATGCCCGTGATCGTGGTCGTCACCGCCTACGACCAGCATGCTCTCGAAGCGTTCGATGCGGGCGCGGTCGACTACCTGCTGAAACCCGTCGGACAGGAGCGCCTGGCCCAGGCCGTCGAGAGGGCCAAGCGCGTCAGCGGCCGGGAAGCCGTGGAACGCCTGGCCCGCCTGCAGGAGATTGCCGATCCCATGCTGTCCGGGCAGCGCCTCAAGAAAATCGTGGGCAAGGCCGGTGCGGAATATTTCCTTCTCAACGCCGCCGAAATCTACGCGTTCCTGGCCGAGGGCGACATCGTCTGGATCACCACTGCGCGCAAAAGATACCAGGCCACCCAGACGCTTAAGGTGCTCGAAGAACGCCTCCGCAATACCAGTTTTCAGCGCATTCACCGGAATGCGTTGGTCAACGTCGATCATGTGCGCAAAATGAGCGCGCTTAGCAGCCAGCGCTGGTTGATCACGCTGGGCAACGATCAGGAGTTCATCGCCAGCAAACGCCAGGCCGGCGGCATCCGCCGGTTAATGAACTGGTAGCTAGCCGCAAAGGCGCGTGGGCGCCTCAATTCCGTCAAATAACTGCCCACCCACCCTTTTGCGGCTGTTACGTAGGGGTCCGCTCATCAGCCATTCCAGATCGCTGGCCGTGCGCTCCGGGCCGCTCACACGAAAATCTTAGGACGCATCCGGCCCTCCATGTAAAATCCAAAAGAAACTGGATGCCTTGAGCTTAAACATGGTCTTGAAGGCTTTGATCGTCGACGACGAGCCGGTCGCCCGCAAAGTCTTGCGGGAAGAGTTGGATCTGATCCCGGACGTCGAGATCGTCGGAGAGGCGGACAACGGCTCCACAGCCTTGGAGAAAATTTCCCAGTGTCAACCCGATCTTGTCTTGCTGGATCTGCAGATGCCGGTAATGGGTGGATTGGAAGTGGTACGGCATCTCAAGGGCGGCCCGCAAATGCCGGTCATTGTGATGGTCACCGCTTACGACAATTATGCCTTGCAAGCGTTTGAAGCCGGCGCCATAGACTACTTACTGAAGCCCGTCAGCCACGAGCGGCTGGCCCAGGCTGTGGAGCGTGCCTGCCGTCTCACAGGCAGGGAGACCATCGAAAAGCTGGCGCAGCTACAGGACATAGCAGACCGGCTGGGAGAGACGCCCCGCACCGCAAAAATCGTAGGCCGTATCGCGGAAGAATACTTTCTGCTGAGCGCCAATGAAGTTTATGCATTTCAAGCCGACGGTGACGTGGTCTGGATCGTCACCGCACAGCGGAAATACAAAGCCACTCAGACACTGAAAGTCCTCGAGGAACGGCTTCAAAGGTCCGGGTTCCGGCGCATTCACCGGAGTGCCCTGGTGAATGTCGATCATGTACGAAAGATGACCGTACTCAGCAGTCAGAGATGGCTGATTACTCTGAATAACGGCCAGGAACTTACCGCCAGCAAGAGACAGGCTCGGGCCATTCGTGAGCTGGTGCGCTGGTAAGGACCGAAGGACGCGGGGGCGCCTGAAGCCTTCGAATAATTGCCCACGCGCCGTCTTGCGGGCCGACGCGAGGCCGCCCGCTTACCGGAAAATTCAGCCCGGATGCCGCGCGTCGGGTCCACTTACCGTTATTTGCTAGGTCAGACGCCCTAACCATAGTATTCCTGAGACAATATGGGTAAAACGCTCGCGGCCGTTCTTCTCGTGTATTCATGGAGTTGCTTTGGCCAATCGATGGGTAATGCCGGCACCGTTCGCGGCGCGGTGCTGGACCCTTCCGGAGCCGCTATTCAGGGCGCGGCGGTGGTAATTGAAAATCCCGTTTCCCATTTCACTCGGACTGCCAAGACCGATAGCCAAGGACACTTCGAGTTCAGCAACATTCCATATAACAACTATCACACCAGCGTTACGGCCGCGGGATTTGCATCCAGTACCCAGGACGTGAACGTGCGTTCGCCGCTAGCGCTGGAGTTGGCGATTTCGCTGGCCCTAGGGCAAGAGACACAATCGGTGACCGTGGAAGCCGCCGCGGACCTGATCGAGAATGATCCCACCACCCACACCGACATCGATCGCGGGCTTTTCGAGCGGCTTCCGCTAGAAAGCCAATCGTCTTCCCTCACTTCCATGATGACGCTGGCGTCCCCAGGCATCACCGCCGATTCCAACGGACTCGCACACGGATTGGGAGATCATGCATCCAACTCATTCAGCGTAGATGGCCAGCCCATGAGCGATCAGGTAAGCAAAGTATTCTCCAATCAGCTTCCGATCGACGCCGTGCAGTCGATGGAAGTAATCGAGGGCGCTCCTCCCGCGGAATTCGGCGACAAAACCAGCGTAGTCGCGGTGGTGACCACCCGTTCCGGCATGGGAGTTACTCAGCCCCATGGCGAAGTGACCGCTTCCTACGGCTCCTTTGGAACATCCAACGCGGGGTTTCAACCTTGCTTACGGCCACAATACCTGGGGTAATTTCATCTCCGCCAACGGTCTCGACACCGGCCGCTTTCTGGATGGGCCGGAGTTCACCGTCATGCACGATCGCGGCAACGAGGAGAATTTGTTCGACCGCTTCGATTTAAAGCCTACCGCGGCAGATACGCTCAGCCTCAACTTCAGCTTTACGCGCTCCTGGTTCCAAACTCCCAATTCCTACGACTCCCAGGACCCACTGCTTGGAACGGGCTGGTGGTGGATAACGGCGGCCTCGGTCCAAATGTCTTGCCCGTAGGCTCGACGGATCAGCGCTCCCAGATCCGAACTTTCAACATCTCCCCCAGTTGGACGAAATTATTGAATACCAACATGGTATTGACGTTCGGTGTCTTCGCGCGCCAGGATCAGTACAATTACTATCCAAGCGACAATCCTTTCGCCGATCTCATACCGGACCTTCAGCTCCAGAGTATCGGCCAGAATCGTACATTGACGGATTTGGGAACCCGCGCGTCGCTATCGTACGTGAAAGGCATTCACAACATTAAATTCGGAGTCACCTATCAGGACACCATCCTGACCGAAAAGGATAGTTTCGGAATTGTGGATCCCACGGCGAACGCTGTTTGCCTGAATATGGATGGAAGCCCCAACACTAACCCCTTGCTCACGAATCCGTCAAATTGCACGGGATTTCTGCAGCCGAATCCTAACTTCAATCCACTTCTCGCCTGTTACGATCTCACCCGCACCGCGGCTCTCCCCGGCTCCGATGCGTGCCCGAATGGAACCAGCCGCTCTTACCGTTACTATGGCCACGCCGATATCCGGGAAGTGGGCTCTTACTTTCAAGACACCATCACGAAGCACGACTGGACCTTTAACTTGGGCCTGCGCTTCGATTATTACGATGGCATTGTGACCGCCTGGCAGCCCGAGCCGCGCCTCGGCATCGCCTATCATGTCAAGCCAACGAACACCGTGCTGCGTGTCTCCTACGCTCGCACGCTCGAAACTCCGTTCAACGAGAATCTGGTTCTTTCGAGCCTGGGGTGCACCAACCCCGTAATCTCCGCGATCATGGCGTCCACCATCAGCCCGTGCGTATCCCAAGCGCCTTTGAGTCCGGGCTGGCGGAACGAGTTCCACGCCGGCCTCCAGCAGGCCTTTGGACGATACCTCGTGGTTGACGCCGAATACATCTGGAAATATACACACAAAGCTTACGACTTCAGCGTTCTGGGTAATTCGCCGATCACTTTTCCCATCGAGTGGGACCGTTCCAAGATCCCCGGATATGCCATCCGCGCCAGCGTTCCGGAGTTCCATGGCTTGTCCGCTTTTGTAGTAATGTCTCACGTGGAGGCGCGCTTCTTCGAGCCGCAGGTCAGCGGCATCGGCGCCACGCCCTACTGCCCGCCGTCGACCGGGTGCGAGGTGTTCCGCATCGACCACGACGAAGTATTCAACGAAACCACTCACGTGCAATACCAGCCGTGGAAAAAAGGGCCTTGGTTCAGTTTCAACTGGCGTTACGATAGCGGCCTGGTGGCGGGTCCGGTTCCTTGCGCCGGCGGCGATTGCGCCAACGGGCCCAATGGAACAAATTCCACCGTGGATGTTTCCGGCCTGACGCCCGATCAGCAGTTCGAAGCCGGCCTCTATTGCGGCGAGCGTGCATGCCACGCCAACCACCCCGATCAGCCCGAACGGCTTGTGCCCGGCCTCTCAGTACGGTTCCAACCTGGTCAAAATTCCAACCGCCGGAACGGAGAACGACGACCACAACCCCCCGCGCATTCAACCGCGCAGTCTCTTCGACGTGGCGGTAGGCCACGACAATCTCTTTCACGGAGACAAGTACAAGTGGAGCCTGCGCCTCACCGCCGTCAATGTGACGAACGCATACGCGCTTTACAACTTCCTTTCCACGTTTAGCGGAACCCATTATGTGACGCCCCGCGCGCTGACCGCGACCGTCGGATTCCACTTCTAGCGGCTGGGTGACTTACAGATACCCGAATCCTTTTTTCAGATCCGCTAGGCCTGTAAGGCTGCCCGCCCACCGCCAAAACCAGTTCACTCGCCGCCAACTTCCTGCCCACCGGTCGGATTGTCCTAGGAATACCTATCTGGCCCGTCACAATGAAGACACACATGCGAAGCTCGCACCAGGTTTTTTCTCTCATCGTGACGGTAGCACTCTGTCAACTGGCCTGCGAATCGAAGAAGGCCGAAAGCAAGGCCGCGTCCGAATCGACGCGCAACCGCGGGCCTGTTCACCGTGCCCGCAGGATCAATTGGCGCATTTGAAAATCGCCAAGGTGGCGAAGGCCTCCTGGGGAGTGGCGATCCACACCACCGGCACGGTGGATTGGGACCAGGACCACACCACGCAGGCCATCACCCAGGTGAACGGGCCGATCACCCGCATTCTGGTGGACGTCGGCACGCCGGTCAAAAAGGACGAGCCGCTGCTCTACGTCTCCAGTCCCGATGTGGCCAACGCCATCGCGGCGTACCGCAAGGCCCGCAACCGCGAGCAATTCAACAAGCGCATCGTGGACCGCATGAAGGAAATGCTGGACCACGGGGTGGTGGCCGTGAAGGATTACGAAAGCAGCGTGGCGGACTACAACGACGCCACCACGGATGTCCAGAACAGCCTGCAGCCGCTGCGCATCTTCGGCATCACCGCGCAGGAGATCGACCAGGCGGAGAAGCAGGGCACATCCATCAGCACCGAACTGGCCGTGCGGTCGCCCATCTCCGGCGTGATCGTGCAGAAGCTGATTTCGCCCGGCATGCTGATCGAGGCGGGACAGACCGTCTGTTTCCAGATCAGCGACGTCTCCACCGTCTGGGTGCAAGGCCACATCTTCGATCGCGACCTGCCGTCGGTGCGGAATGGCGATCCGGTGGAGGAAACCAATCCATCCTTCAACCGCACCTTTCGCGGCGCCATTTCCTACATCGGCTCGTTCGTGGATCCCAACACCCGCACCACGCCGGTCCGCATCGTCACCAGCAACCCCGGCGGCCTGCTGAAGAAGGACATGTTCGTCGATGCGGTCATCCAAACCAGCCGGCGGAACAACATTCTGGTGGTGCCGGTGGCCGCGGTGCTGCGCGACGACAAGAACGAGCCGATCGTGTACGTGCAGGCGGAGCCCGGCAAGTTCGCGCAACGCTCGGTGACCATCGGGCCGCAGCAGGACGGACTGGTCGAGATCGCCAGCGGACTGCGGGAAGGGCGAAAACGTGGTGGCCGACGGCAGCCTCTTCCTGCAGTTCGCCAACGCGATCCAATAAGGCGCAAACATCATGATCGCGAAACTAGTCTCCTTCGCCCTGCGGCAGCGATTCCTGATTGTGATCGCCTCGCTGGCCCTGATGGTCTGGGGCGCCATCTCCTTCCAGAAGCTGCCGATCGACGCCTATCCGGATCTTTCGCCGCCGCACGTGGAAATCATCACGCAGTGGCCCGGCCACGCCGCCGAGGAAGTCGAGCGGCTGGTCAGCATTCCGATCGAAATCGAAATGAACGGCATTCCGCGGCTGGAAGCGCTGCGCTCGATTTCGCTCTACGGGCTTTCCGCCATCGAGATGAATTTCGAATACGGCGCCGATCCGTACTTCGTGCGCGAGCAGGCCTTCGAGCGCATGGCCAACGCCGTCGGTGCCCGACGGTCTGCAGCCCACCATCTCGCCGTTGTTCAGCCCCAGCGGCCTGATCTACCGCTACGTTTTGCAGAGTCCGGACCGCTCGCCGCAGGATCTGAAGGTGATCGAGGACTGGGTGCTGGAGCGCCATTACCGCTCCATCCAGGGCGTGGCGGACGATTCCGGCTTCGGCGGCACCACCATGCAGTATCAGGTGCTGCTCGATCCCAACAAACTGTTCGCCTACGGCGTGACGGTTCCGCAGGTGACCCAGCAACTGGGCAACAACAATGCCAACGCGGGCGGCGGATTCTATTCGCAGGGCGGGCAGTTCTACTACATCCGCGGCCTGGGGCTGGTGCGCGATACCGCGGATATCGGCAACATCGTCCTGCAGGAGAAGAACGGCATTCCGGTCTACGTCAAAGACATCGCCAAGGTGGAGATCGGCCATGCGCCGCGGCTCGGCCAGTTCGGATACATGCAGCAGGATGAGGCCGTGGAAGGCGTCATCCTGATGCGCGTCGGCGAGCAGGCGCAGGTGATCCTGCGGCGCGTGGAAGCCATGACCAAGGAGCTCAACGAACATGTGCTGCCGCCGGACGTGAAGGTGGTGCCGTATTACGACCGCCAGGGCCTGATCGAAGAGACCACCAAGACGGTGGAAGACAACCTGCTGCGCGGCATGCTGCTGGTGCTGGTGATTCTGGGCCTGTTCCTGTTCAGCGTGCGCACGGCGTTGATCGTCGCGGTCACCATTCCGTTTGCGCTGATGTTCTCGTTCATCTGCCTGGACTGGCGGCACATTCCGGCGAACCTGCTCTCCATCGGCGCCATCGATTTCGGCATCATCGTGGACGGCTCGGTGGTGATGGTGGAGAACATTTTCCGCGAACTGGCGGCGCGCCACGAAGAGGCCAGAGGCGACAGCATGACGTCCACTTCATCGATGTGATCCGGGCGGCGGCGCACGATGTGGAGCGGCCGATCTTCTACGCCATCGCGGTGATCATCGCCGGCTATCTGCCGATCTATGTGCTCACCGGGCCCTCGGGGCGGCTGTTCCAGCCCATGGCGGACACCATGTCGTTCGCGCTGCTGGGCGCGCTGCTCTGCGCCCTGACGCTGCTGCCGGTGCTGTGCTCCTTCTTCCTGCGCAAGCACGTGCACGAGCCGCGTAGCGCGGGTCTACGAGGCGATCCGCGGCGCGTACGGCCGGATGCTGGGCTGGTGCCTGCGCAACCGGTTGATCACGGTGGCGCGTGATTCTGGCGATCTTCGCTTGCTCGCTGCTGCTGATTCCGTCCATCGGCGGCGAGTTCATGCCGCACCTGGACGAAGGCGCGCTGTGGGTGCGCGCCACCACGCCTTACACCATTTCCTTCGAAGAGGCATCCAAGCTCTCGCCGCAGATCCGGAATATCCTGCTGAGCTTCCCGCAGGTGACCACCGTGGCCAACGAACTGGGACGGCCCGACGACGGCACGGATACCACCGGCTTCTTCAACAACGAATTCTACGTGGGCCTGAAGCCCTACAACGACAGCGCCTGGCATGGCAGCATCCACACCAAGCCCGAGCTGACGAAAGCCATCCAGCAGAAGCTGGCGGCCTTTCCCGGCATCATCTTCAACTACACGCAGCCGGCCGAGGACGCGGTGGACGAAGCCGAAACCGGGCTTGAAGAGCTCGCTCGCCGTGAAGATTTTCGGCCCGGATCTGGCCACCCTCGAAGACAAGGCCGTGCAGGTGAAGAACATCATCTGCAAAGGTGCCGGGCATCACCGGGATCACGGTGGTGCGGGAACTGGGCCAGCCCAGCTCTGGTCATCACTCCGGACCGCGCCAAACTGGCCCGCTACGGCCTGAACGTGAGCGACGTCAATACGCTGGTGGAAACCGCCATGGGCGGCACGGCGGCCACCCAGGTGATTCAGGGCGAGCGCCAGTTCGACCTGGTGGTGCGCATGCAGGAGCCATTCCGCAGCGATGAGAACGCCATCAAGAACCTGCTGATCGCCACGCCCGACGGCCAGTATCTGCCGCTCAGCCAATTCTGCGACATCAAGGTGGAAAGCGGCGCGTCGTTCATTTATCGCGAGTCGAATTCGCGCTTCATCGGCGTCCAGTTCAGCGTGGAAGGCCGCGACCTGGCCAGCGCCGTGGGCGAAGCCCGCCAGAAAGTGGCCGCGGCGGTGAAGCTTCCCATCGGCTACAAGTTCGATTGGGGCGGAGAATACAAGGAGTACCTGGCGTCGCTGGAGCAGATGAAGATCATTCTGCCCTTGACCGTGCTGTTGATTCTGCTGATCCTGTTCGCGCTGTACGGAAACCTGAAATTCCCGCTCATCATCTTCTTCAGCGTGCTGGTGACCGAGCCGGTCGGCGGACTGCTGGCGCTGCGGATTACGCACACCAATTTCAGCGTTTCGTCGATGTTGGGTTTCGTGGCCTTGATGGGCGTCGCGGTGCAGACCAGCGTGATTCTTTATTCGTTCATCAACAAGCTGCGGCTGGAAGGGAGAGACATTCCGACGGCCACTCTGGAAGCCTCGCTGCTGCGGCTGCGGCCCATCATGATGACGGCGCTGGTAGCCTGTTTCGGCCTGCTGCCGGCGGCCATGTCCACGGGCATCGGCAGCGACTCGCAGAAGCCGTTCGCCATCGTGATCGTGGCCGGGCTGGCCTCCCGGCTGTTCCTGTCGATTTTCCTTGCGCCGGTGCTCTACGCGCTGGCGGCGCGGGACGGCGATACTTTGCAGGTTTGATGGAGCAAAAATGCGGCGATCGATCCGGCGTCTACAAATCGGGGTTCTGGCGGGCGACTGCCTGTGTCATGCGATGCGGCATCCGCGCAGACCGCCGCGCAGAAAACGTTGACGTGGCAGCAGGTGAAAGACAAGTTCGAAGCGGACAACCCCAACCTGCGCGCGGGCCAACTGAATATCCAGGAATCCAAGGCGGACGAGATCACCGCCTATCTGCGGCCGAATCCGGACATGACCGTGGGCGTCGATCAGATACAGCCCTTCCCGGCCCCGGCTACTCCCTATCGTCCCTTCGGCTATTTGTTCCCGCTGCTCGCGTTCGACTACCTGCACGAACGCCAGCACAAGCGGGAACTGCGCCTGGAGAGCGCGCAGAAGGGCACCACCATCGCGGAATCGCAGCAATTGGACCTGGAACGCACGCTGCTTTTCAACCTGCGCAGCGCTTTCGTGCCAGACTTTGCAGGCCAAGGCGCTGCTGGCGAATGCCAAGGAGAATCTGGAGTACTTCGACAAAGAGTTGTCCATCAGCCGCGTGCGCTTCAAAGCCGGCGACATCGCGCGCGTCGACCTGGACCGCCTGGTGCTGCAGCGTGCGCAGTACGAATCCGACTATCAGACCGCGCTGGTCAACGCCCGAACCGCGAAGATCACGCTGTTGATGATGCTGAACGACCGCACGCCGGTGGATCGGTTCGACGTGACGGGCCCGTTCGAATTCGAGCGAGCAGGTGATGCCGCTCGAAGAGTTTCACACCGCGGCGCTGGCGGCCCGGCCCGATCTGAAGGCCGCCGTGGAGACTGTCGACAAAGCCGTGACCGATCACAAGCTGGCCGTTTCGAACGGCTCGACCGATCCCACATTCGGCGTCGATTTTGGCCGCAACCCTCCCATCACGATTTACGTGGGAGTCAGCGTAAATATTCCGCTGCGCATTTTCGATCGCAACCAGGGCGAGAAGGCGCGCACGGAAATCGATATCACGCACGCGCAGCGGCAAAAGGACGCCGCGGAGGCGCAGGTATTCAGCGACGTCGATTCGGCCTACTTCACGGTGGTGAGCTCGGTGAACCTCCTGGCTGCCTTATAAGGGCACGGACGGTTATCTGGAGACGGCCACGCGGATTCGGGACTCCATGTCGTTTGCCTACCAGCACGGCCAGGCCGCCCTGTTGGACTACCTGGACGCGCAGCGAGACTACCGCGCCACCGCAGGTGGCTTATATCAATTTGGTGGGGGCGTATTTGAGCGCGGCGAGCCAGTTGAATACGGCGGTGGGGCGCGAAGTGATTCCCTAGAAGCTTGTTGAAAACGCGCCCGGCTAGCGCTAGCTCCTGCAAACACGCGAGTGGTTTCTGAGCCGCGCGCGCGAGCAAGCGGTTCGCCGCATTTTCCAACAAGCTCCTATTTGCAGCTGTTACTTAGAAGCGATGCCCCAGCGTATGATAAGCACTTGGGGCCGCCACCGCTAGACCAATCCCACGCGCCGGAAAAGCCACGCAGGATGCCGCGCTGGGCGCCTCAAGTGCTCGGCTACCTGCTATCCGCCGGCTGCCTGGTTTGGGTATTCCATAACTACAAACTGGGAGATTTGCTTCCGCAACTCCGCCAACTCGAGTGGAAATGGGTGGCGCTCGGGGTGGGTCTCGACCTGGCCGTGTATCTGAGCCACGCCTGGCGCTGGATTCTGCTCTACCGCCCCGTGAGCCGTTTGCCCTACTGGCGCACGGTGCAGGCCATTTTTGTCGGACTGTTTGCCAATGAGGTGCTGCCCTTGCGCGTGGGCGAGGTCATCCGCTGCTATCTGGTGGCCCATTGGAACGATCAACATTTTTCCGTGGTCTTAGCCTCGATCGCGATAGAGCGGCTCATTGACGGCTTCTGGATGATTTTCTCGTTCGTCATTGTGGCCCAGCACCTCAAGGGAATTCCCGAGTGGTTGACGTTTATCGTCCACGTCATGGAGGTTCTGCTGGTGGTGGGCGGCGCGCTGCTGGCCTACGTGATGATCCACAAGAGCCATGCCCACGCCATGGTGAAGGAAAGCCGTTGGGCCGCCACCTTGCGCCACGTCGTGGAAGGTCTGCACACCATGGGCAACTGGCGGACCCTCGCCCGCGTCATGCCGGTCAGCTTTCTGTATCTGGTTTTGCAGGTGTTCTCCTACTGGGCGCTGATGAAATCCTTCGCGTTGGATCTTACCGCGTGGGATGCGGTCGCCGTGCTGGCGATCGTGCGGCTGGGCACGGTTGTGCCCAACGCGCCCGGCAACATCGGCCTGATTAACCTGGCGTGCGTGATCGCCCTCAACAAGGTTTTCGGCGTGGAAACCAACGATGCGAGAGAATTTTCGATTGTGCTCTTCCTCGCCCTGACGTTGCCGCTACTCGCGTGCGGGGCCATCGCCACAGCGCTTACCGGATTGAACCTCGGCGAAATCCACCATGACGCACGCAAGAGAATGACAGCTACGGAAACCAGGCCCCCGGAAGATATCGTATAGCGCCGCCTGCATTATCGTATAATCCGCTCAAGGAGATTTATCGCCATGTCTGAACCCGGCCCCGGCATCTCCCGGCGGCAGATCATAGAAAAAACCGGCGCGGCGCTGGCCACAGCCTTCACCGTCGTGCGCCCGGAGTCCGTCAGGGGATCGCAGGCTAATTCCAAAATCACCGTCGGGCTGATCGGCGTAGGCGGCCGCGGCCAGTACGATGCGACCATCTTCAATGCCGATCCCCGCGCGCGCGTGACCGCGCTGTGCGATCTGTTCGACGATCGCATCGAAATCGGCACGCAGAAAATCAAAATCGAAAAGCCCACCATCTATAAGGATTACGAAAAGCTGCTGTCGGCCGCCGATCTCGACGCCGTCATCATCGCCACTCCCCCATTCGAGCATCCCCGCATGCTGGCCGCCGCCATCGAAGCGCGCAAGCACGTCTACTGCGAGAAGCCCATGGGCGTGGATCTGGAAGGCGTCAAGAAAATCATCGCCGCGGGCCGCAAAGCCGATCCCAAGAAAAACGTCTCCGTCGGATTCCAGCAGCGCTACGGGCCGGTTTACCTGGAGGCATACAAGCGCCTGCGCGAAGGCCAAATCGGGGAACTGGTGAATGCCCGCGGCTTCTGGATCGGCAGCGACCCGTTCACGCGCAAGCCGTATAGCGACCCCCAGATCGAGCATCTGCGGAACTGGTTCTGCTACCGCGACTACTCGGGCGATTTCATCGTGGAGCAGGATTGCCACAACTTCGACGTCTTGCACTGGTTCCTGGACGCCCGGCCCATCCGCGCCGTGGGCATGGCCGGCACCAAAGTACGCACATCCATGGAGATCCTCGATCACCTGACGTTGTCGTTCGAGTTTCCTAACGGCATCCACGTAGCCTACGAGGCCAACCAGATCAGCCCGCCCGGATTCGCCCGCGTGGGCGAAGAATTCACCGGGACCAAGGGCGTGCTCGAAACCTCGCGCAGCCGCATGGTGCACCACAAAGGCCCCAAGGACACCGAGACCATCCCCTCCACCCGCGACATCACCAACGATGCCGTCGAGGCGTTCCTCACGCGCATCCAGAACGGCGAAGTGGAAAATGTCGCCGAGCGCTCCGCTATCAGCACGCTGTTCGCGATCCTGGGCCGCACCGCGCTTTATAACAAGAGGGAAGCCGTCTGGAAAGACGAGTTCGGAGACGTGTAGCGCTGGGTCGCTTCCTCGTTTTGGCCCTTCTTCCCGCGGGCCGCCAGCGGTGCCCCGGCTAGTTTGGAAAGCATCCTATGCTCCAGCCGCCGAGCAGGGAACTGGCCGTTCCGTTGTTGACCACTTGAAGGTCGATCCGGTTGCCAGCGGTAACCGTCGCCGAATGGGTGGTATCGTTATAGCCCTGCGCCGTATCGCCGCTGTTGATGGTCGCCGTAATGGCGGTGCTGGCAGTGGCCACTCGAACCGTCACTACTATCGTGTTGCCCCCGCTGTTCGTGGCAGTCGTAAGGAAGCGGAGGTTCCGTAGTGTGCAGTTCGCTGGGGCCTGAATGATGCGGGTCGCCTCACCGCTTGCGCCGGTCGCCATGCCGACTCCGTAATAGGCGCTGCTCCCATACCTCGGCCAGACCAGCATCTCCAGGGAGTTCTGGCATCAGATGGCCGGCTGGTTCAGCGCCTCGCTACAAGGAACCGCGACCCTCTCGGGCCGAGCGTCCATCCAGTAGAGGCCCGGGCTCGGCCGTGTTCGTAGCCCCTTTGGCGCTGCTACAGTACCACTACAGGACGCGGCTTCTCTCCAGAGGTGTATAATCCCACAAGACGTGCCTGACATGTTGATTAAAGGCCTGCGCGGCCCCGTGGCCATCCTGCCCACTCTCTTGGCCCCCATGGTCTGGTGGTTAGCCGCGCCCGCGAATTCTGTCGCACAGACCTTCACGGCGCTATACACGTTTGACAGCGCCAACTACGCGTACGGATCCCAGCCCGTCGCCGGCCTCGCGATGGACGGCAACGGTGTGCTCTACGGCGTAACCGCACAGGGCGGCGTCTATACCGACTGCGGCACCGGTCCGGGAGCGGGCTGCGGAACGGTCTACTCCCTCGCCCCGCCGGCCTCACCGGGCGGCGAGTGGACGGAAACGGTACTCTGGAGCTTTGGGGCGAGCGCCAGCGACGGCGCCAACCCAACCGGGCTCGTCATGGGCCGCGACGGAGTGCTGTACGGCACGACGACATACGGCGGGCAGCCGACCGGGGGAGGGTGCTGCGGGACGGTGTTCTCCCTTACGCCGCCGAACTCACCCGGGGGGCGTGGACAGAAGCGGTTATCTGGCGATTCTCGGCCATAGGAAGCAGCGTCTACCCGTCGGGTCTTGTGATTGGCGGCAACGGCGGCCTTTACGGCACGAACGCAAACGGCGGCCGTAACAACCACGGGGACGTCTATTCGCTCGACCCACCTGCCGCGCCTGGGGGCGAGTGGAAGCATACGGAGATCTGGGTGGCCGACGGAAACCGGTACGGGTTGGGGCCACGGGCGGGCCTTGTCATTGGTAGCGGCAACACGCTCTACGCCACTGCGTATGGCGGCGGCACGGGAGCCAGCGGGCTCGTCTTCTCCCTAACGCCGCCTACAACGCCCGGCGCCGGCTGGACAGAGACCATCCTCTACAATTTCCCGGCCGGCACCGGTTGGCACCCAATGGCGCTTTCGCTTGGCGCCGGCGGGGCATTGTACGGCACCACGAACATGGGGCGGCCGTCCAAGCAAGGCGGCACGATATTCTCGCTTACGCCGCCCACTTCCCAGGGCGGCCCGTGGACCGAAACGACGCTCTGGGAGTTCCCAACAATCAGCCGGGAGGCCGCGTCGAGCGATATTGTCCTAAAGTCGCGTGAAGCAAATTTTCGCCCCGCGCTGTCCTCCTGCTACCGTGGGAGCGTATGCCAAACGTGAAACGGCAAGACTTGGAAGCGCTACGAAACATGCTGTCCCAGGCGCACCTGATTGTGTCCACTGAACCAATGATTCCGGGCGGAATCCCGCGCCTCCGTGAACTGCTGGATACCGCCGAAGGGTGCGCGACACAAAATGGAACGGCAGGGCCACTTTCTTTTTTTGTGGCCTTAAACCTAGCGTAGTAGTACGCTAGGTATTAGGAGGTTCCCAATGACCGAAGCTCTTTCCGCGCTCGAAGCTCAGCGCGCGCAGACACAGTTCCAGATCAGTCGACTCGGCGATATGCGTTCTGGGTCGATTACCAGCACGGGCGGACGATGTGGCAACCCAGGGTGCCACTGCCGCCGGCCCGATGACCCGGGCCATGGCCCTTTCTATCGCTTGACCCGCAAAGTCAATGGAAAATCCGTTACGGAGACCTTTAGCACAGCGACGGCTCTGCGCAAGGCTCAGCAGGAAGTCGAAGAGTTCCATCGCTTCCGTCAGCTCGGTCACGATCTGTTGGAAGTCAACGAGAAAATCTGCAAGTTGCGGCCGGTGGAGGACACTTTGACCGCACAGGAAAAAAAACAGCAGAAGCGATCCAACAAGAAGTCGCCCAAGAAGTAGGTCGGACGGTACAGATCGTCCTCGGCGATTGGCATAAGACCGGCACGATCGATCTTGAGGCCGTCGAGATGCTGGTGCGGGACTCTATGCACCACGCCGGGGCAATAGCCATGCAGCGGTTGTTGTGTATGCCGGCGGCGCACGACCGCCAAGTCCCCTGCGGCTGCGGTCAGCAAGCTCGATACCGCGAAACGCGCCCGAAGCAGATCCTGACCATGCTGGGGCCTGTGGTCTACGATCGAGCCTACTATCTCTGTCCGAGTTGCCATCAAGGACACAGTCCCCGCGATCGGGAACTTGACGTAGTCGGGACGGAGTGTTCGCCCGGCGTGCGACGTATGATGGCCATGGTAGGAAGCGAGACCAGCTTCGATAGTGGCCGCCAACGGCTGCACCTGCTGGCCGGCCTGGAGGTCACTACCAAAGCTGTCGAACGCCACGCCGAAGCCATCGGTGCCGATATCGCCGAACGGGAACAGGCCCAGCGAGATCGCATCGTGCAATTGGAGTTTCCCGACATCTTGGGCGCTGCCGTTCCCGTGCTGGTCGTCGAAATGGATGGCACCCAATTGCCGATGGTACACGCCGAGTTGGAAGGGCGCGCCGGCAGATCCCAGGGGCAGCCGGCACGCACCCGGGAAGTCAAACTCGGGTGTGTCTTCACCCACACCACCACCGACGCGGAAGGCCGACCCATTCGGGATGCCGCTTCCACCACCTATACCGGGGCCATCGAAACTGCTGAACTGTTTGGCCGTCGGCTCTACGCCGAAGCCTTCGAACGGGGATGGGATCGGGCCAAAAGGAAAGTGGTGCTGGGCGACGGTGCCGAGTGGATCTGGAATATCGCAGACCAGCATTTTGCTGGCGCCATTCAGATCATCGACATCTGGCACGCGCGCGAGCATCTCTGGGATGTAGCCGCTAAGTTATTTCCCTCCGACGAGAAGCAACGGAAGCGTTGGGCCAAGAAGCTAATCCAAAAACTAAACCGAGGCAGAGTCGAAAACGTCGTCAGTGAACTGCGCAGCTTCCCCACACGCAAGGCACAGTTACGCGATGAGCTTCGTATCCAAGCCGACTACTTCGAACGGAACCGAAATCGCATGCGCTACCCCAAATTCCGCAAGCAGGGTCTATTCATAGGCTCTGGAGTCATCGAGGCAGGATGCCGAACGGTGATCGGGTCCCGTCTCAAGCAGTCCGGCATGTTCTGGACAGTGCGCGGTGCCAATGCCATCATCGCCTTGCGCTGCAACCGGCTGTCCGGCAAATTCGAGGACTACTGGGCTTCTCGCTCGGCGGCCGCCTAAAATCATCCACAATTATGTCGCGCACCCACCGCCGAACGGTTTGCCAATTTGCTGTTAACGGACCTTTCGCCGCGCGTCGGGGCGCTTCCGCCCACGTCGCAACGGTAATCCACAGTCCGGGCACTTCTTAGCCTGCGGTTTTGCATTCAGGTGTTCGCATCGTTCGACCATCCACTACTCCAGATCGCTACAATGGTCCATTAAAACGAAAAGCCCGGCGCTAGGCCGGGGCTTCTCGATGTGGACTTTAGACACCCCCATCGTAGCCCCTTCTACGTACGGTGCGCAAGAGGAGCGATGGCAGACGATAAACCGCCGCTTGATCCTGACGTTTGGGAAGATATCGCAAGAATCAAACACGCAATCAAGAAAAGCTACGTCGAGACATTCGCCCCGCTACTAGAAGATTTGCCATCTCCGTTTGATGACCTCATCGGCACTAGTGACGGATTGCCGCCGCCCCCAAAACAGCCACGGTTTCTGCAAAAGAAGCTAGCAGAGTATGCGCTCCAATTATTCGATATAGAAGCGTTTATTTACCCGAAAGCTGAAGAACTTCCGGTTTGGATTGGGCATCTCGCAGACAGGGTCGAGAAGGAGGTAATCACCCATATCGTCGGAATGCGACGGAAGGGAAGACCATTCGGTCCCTTCCGGTCTGGCGGCGATCTGAGTTACCACGCCAGTCTAGAGCAAATGAGAACAACTGTACGGGATGCCCTGAAGCCACGAATTCAACTCTTTAAGTCTACGCCAGATACACAGACCATTGGTGGACAAAATCCCCAATCAGAAAGGCAGCCGATAGAACAGGCCGCAATCGTACAATCGCCAGAATGTGAAGTAGCGCAACCCCTTCCGCCTGCTAGGAATAAAAAACGAATGCCATCCACAATCACTAGCCTGCTGGCAGCGAGGAGAATGGAACATTTCCTCAACGCGAAAGGCATAGGGCAAACCGAGTTCGCCAGTGCCCTTAATGTTACGGACAGAAACCTGCGTGCATTTAGGGCCACCGGAAAAATCAAGAGAGGAACCTTTGATGTGATCGCTGCCAAAATGGGAACGACGCGGGAAGCGTTAATGGACCCAAAAAGCGAAATCCCAAGCTGAACTTTCCGCTATGTTTCCGTTAGACTTCCGCTAAGTTTCCGTGACGCATTTACTTTCCTCAAGCTATCCGCAATCTTTCCGGTTGCCACTGTTTGGAATAGATAACCCGTAACTTAATGATTCCACAACAAATCCGTTCGAATGTATATCTGAAACTTAGACCTTGTAGTGAAATGGGACTGTAGGGAATGAGATGCGATGCTGATGATTCGAGGGCCACCATACAGACCCAGGTGAAACTGACAGGCGACTAGGGAAGGGCAACTTGCGATGCCCTTCCCGCCAATGAGTCCGGGGGAGCTAATTCCGAGTGGTTGGGACGGGTGCCGCTAACACCCGAACAATGGGTTCGACTCCCACCCCGGACTTCCACATTATAGCGCGTTAGGCCACTTCGCCACGTTCTGCCTTTGCGCGCGCCCAGCGGGCCTGTGATGCCTTCCGTGCGCCTTCGCTGCGCTGTTCGTCAGTCATATTGGCCGCGCGAGTAGCGCCGCCGATTTTGCCGCCCTTGCGCCCCTGCTTGCGGAAATATTCCAAAAGCTCTGGGGGCATCTTCTTTTTCGCCATGTCCCGAAGTATAGCGTAACCCCCTCACGGACGCAAGCGAAAATAAGCGCAAATTCTCTTGACAATGCGTAAGGGGGTAACGGATAATATGTATATGCAGCAGGCAACTACAATCCCGACGATGAACTGCCCGACGTGCAACGAACCCTGAAAGCAATTCGCGGTAAACCGCAGCGGTAGCGCCCGGTTTCGCTGCTACGACTGCAAGCGCACGTTCACGGAGAATCTCCCGAAACCCTTCGGCAAAATGACCACGCCGGTGGATACCGCACTGGCTGCGCTCGGAATGCTCCTGGAAGGGGCTAGTATTCGCAGCACGGAACGCCTAACCGGCTTGCACCGCGACACGATTATCCGGCTGTTGATTGCGGCGGGCGAGAAGTGCGAAAAGCTCATGGGCCGGTTGCTGGTAAATATCCCGGTGAAGGACGTGCAGTGCGATGAAATCTGGGCCTACGTTTTCAAGAAGGAAGGGCACAAGCTACCGGCTGAAGCGCACGACGACAGCATGGGGGACGCCTACTGCTTCGTGGCCATGGAGCGCCACACGAAACTGGTTTTGAATTTCACGCTCGGTCGTCGGACGCAGCTAACGACGGACACCGTTCATCGAAGGCTTGCGCCACGCGACGTCGCCCGCGCAACGCTTCCAGATAACTACCGATGGCTTCCAGCCGTATATCAGCGCCATCACCACCACACTATCCGACCGCTGCGATTATGCACAGCACATCAAACAGTACGGCAAGCCGGTTGGCGAAGAACATCGGTATTCGCCCGCGGAAGTAACCAGTTCGGAGAAGGTCCCAGTCATGGGAAACCCAGAAAAGAAGCGGATCTGCACATCGCATATCGAGCGCCAGAACCTCACGATTCGTATGTCGATGCGCCGCCTAACCCGCCTGACGAACGCGTTCTCGAAAAAGTGGGAAAACCTCTGGAGTGCCTATTGCCTGCACTTCGCCTACTACAATTTCGTGCGCGTCCACCAGACCTTGCGCTGCACGCCTGCGATGGAAGCGGGGTTGACCGGACGGATTTGGAAGCTCGCGGACTTGCTGGCGTAGGGTGTAAACTTGGAAGGAATCGCAGGGCCCGCCCGCCAGCGGGCCGCGCAGTTCACGGTTTGAGTACTCGCTCAAAATCATTTTAAGCGGAGCGTTTACTCAGATGCAAGTCACCCATCACGGTGGAAGAATACGGCAAGCGTCTAAATCGGTCAACTTGGCAAGAGTTCCGAAAGTGCTGGTCTGGATATCTGATCATTCGCACTCTTTCCGGGTTGGCATACCCTATCGTTCCTTGGGCCATACGAGGGTTTCGTCCTGTGTTCTCTGTCGCTGAAATCCTTGAAGGTGCCACCGGAGGGCTGCTGGTTTCAATCATAGGCACATACCTTCACTCTCGCAGGAAAGGAGCGGAGGTCTTAGACGCGGCGCTCCAGAAGGACATTGCTCAGCGCGACGGTGTTATAGTAGACCGCGATAAAATTGTCAGCGCATTACGGGATGCCCAACCACAAAGACATAAGCAACAGCGAGTCCGCGAATGGCTCAATCAGATGTCAGCGCGCGAGCGTACGTTTATCGAATGGCTTTTGGACCACAGCGAAATAGAGGAGTCGCTTCTAGCGAAGAACTCGCCCCCAGGCGATATAGGGCGGCCGTACGAATGGGGACTGATCGTAAAACGCCATGAGATGCGTGGAACATTCGGCTTTACGATGTTCTCGGTAAACCCTGATTACAAAGATGCGCTCTACGCCGTGATTCACAGTCAATGAACCTATGCTCACATGGCAAACTATATCTGATTGCAATATCCCCACTAAAACCACACTACCCGCGCTTCACGCGACTTTAGGACAATATCCGTCGAGCGACCAGCCCTCCGGTCCGCTGCTAATTCAACCACAGACGGGCGCACTGTTCAGCGCGACCGGCAACTCGTACTCGCCCGGATGGCTTTTCGAGCCTGGTTCCTCCTTCGTCGGAAGGGAGCGGGTGGAGCGAAGAGGCGCTGCCGCCGAAGAGCACGTTGATCTCCCCGACGGTGGGCCTGGGAAGCGCAGGCGCACTCTACGGCACTGACGCCGGAGCCAACATCGTCTGGTCGCTTACTCCGTAGATGACGGCCCGCCGCCACCCAGCATCCGGAGGCCAAAGCTTCTAGATGGGAAGTTCGCCATGCAACCAGCGGACAATCAGCCCTGCCACGACGAAGGAAGGAGGAAGTGGAAAATGTCGCCGAGCGGTCGGCCATCAGCACGCTGTTCGCGATCCTGGGCCGCACCGCGCTTTATAACAAGAGGGAGGCCGTCTGGAAAGACGAATTCGGAGACGTGTAAGGACGGTCACGGAGTAAGCGACCAGACGATGTTAGTTCCGGCGTCAGTGCCGCAGAGCGCATCGCCGGGGTCAGGGAGTAGGCCGCCCCGCAGCCGGTGTAGACGCCGCCCTGCGCCGTTACGCCTTAGAGCACGCCGTTGCCACCCATCGCGAGACCGCCGATGGGCTGGATTTATTCGCGTAGCTGACGCCTGTCAAGCGTGTGTAGCACCGTGAAGATCCGTGAGAACCGATTGCACGGGTGCCGGCAGACCACCGGAGCGGGCAGTCCAGTCTGATGTAAGACGATCTGTATGTATAAGACGATCCGTATGTTCACGCTTGTAATACCTCCGTGCTACACTCGTCCAACCCGCGTAAGTCCGGGAGCTCAATCAGCTTCCGACGACGCCGGCCAACACCCCCTGCCAGCCGACGGAGGGCGAGAGCGGTAACTACTCCAGCGATTGCCCACTCCCGCAGAACCCGGACCAGTTGCGATACATGAGCCTGACGCTTGGCTACCTTCCCAATTACACGGGGGGCGCGGTTTCTACGCTGGCGGACATCGACGGCGAGAACTCCACAGTTACCAACGCTATGGGCCCCGATTCGTATTCCATCGTAAGCTTGGCCGACACGGCCCTCGCGCAGGCGAAAAACTCAGCCGGGTACGTGACCTTAGTGGTGAACGTTACTCCCGGCAGCGCCTTGCCAAGCGGGCTCGCCTTCCACCAGAGCGCCGTCCAGGTCGGTCGCGACAACAAGTACACGGTCACCTCAGCGCCCATCCTTCAGGGAGTCGGCCCCGTGCAGCCACTACCGAATCACCGCGAGAATCTGCCGCCACTGCAGCAACTGCCTTACTACACGGCTTGGGTCAATACGGTCACGCTCACCTCAACCGGCGGGGCTGTCGGGGATCCCTACGTGGTCCTGGATCTGACTCAGTTCGGGGACTTCTGGGACACAAAAACAAACGACGACACAAATTCGGCCTGTACCGTGAACAGCGGCGCAACTGTTTGCACCAGCCCCCTGATCCTTACGGTGAGGAGCACCATGCCGGCGGCCAGCTTCGCATCCTCGGCGTTCAGCGTGCCCTATTCGACTGCCGAGTACACAAACTCCGACCTCCAGGGGGCCGGATTCATGGGACCCTATGTGCCGCAATTAGATTATGCGGCTGTGGGAGCATTTACCAACGAGGCGCAGAACACCTGCGGCGTCCCCGGCGACACCCCACTCTTGTGCCCAGCCTTATTCCCGCCCCCGGCCGCGCTTCAACTAGGCGACCTGCCGGCAACCGGGGGCTTTACAAGCCACTTCCCCGGGGCCAATATGAACATCCTCGCTACCGCTAGCCAGCAATCATGGTTTCCGCAGCAATACTGGCCGGGCGAAAACGGCGGCACGACGAACCCTCCCAACCTGAACTGCAGCGTCGGATCCAGCTCGTTCACGCCGCAGATCGACTTCGTGGCGACGCAGTTCTCGACTCAGGTGCTGCAGTCGGGCGTGCCGACCGCTGCCAACAACTACTGCACGAACGCGGACACAACGGCGAGCCCCAATCCCTGCGTGCAGACCTTCCAGCAGGCGCAGCAGACGGAGGTAAACGCGTATCAGCCGCCCTTGCCTGTGACGATCGTTGGCAGTGGCTTCGGGTATCTGTCGGGTTTGCCGTGGGCTGGGACGCTTCCCGCGCCGGCGAACCTCGTGGTCCAGGACACTACCCAAGGGTGGAGCACCGGAAGCGGGGCGTGCGTGCTATACGTCTCGGACTGGACCGACAACGCCATCTCCCTGCAGGTGGGCCTGCCGACGACGCCTGAGAACAGCAACCACCTACTGCTCTATCCCCTGACAGACATGAGCCCGTTGACATTTTTCGCGCCGGCATCGAGCGTCCCCTGCCTGATTAGCCCGGGCGATAGCCTTACTTTTACGGTGAAGAATCAGCAGCAACCCGGGAACACCTCCGCGGTTGTATCGGTGACCGCCGTGGGCACGCCCACGGGATCGGGCCTCCTGTATTGAGCGGAATCCTACTGCAGGGCGATCTTAAAGACTATGCCGCCGCCCGTCGGGGTAAAAAAGGCGCCTTCCGCGGTACCGTACAGGTGTCCTTTGCCGTCCAGGGTGACGGGGCTCCCGGTCGGGTCCGAGCCGCCGGGGCCGCCCGGAAAATTGTAAAGTACCGTCTCGTTCCCGGACGTGTTGATCTCAAAAACCTGCCCGTACGCGCCGGGGGGACCTCCCGGAAAACTGGGCCCCCCAGCCAGTGTGCCGTACAGGTTACCGGATTCATCGATCGCTACAGGGCCCTGCGGGAACCCGTAACCGCCTGGGCCTTGCGGGAATGCGTATACCACGCTGAAGTCGTCCTGCGCGTTCAGCTCGTACACGGTGCCCCATCCAAGACCACCGGTTTCGCAAGTGCCGTATAGGTTGCCAGCCCGATCTAGAGTCACGCCGGCCCACGGGTATTCGCCATCGGAACCCTGGAAGGTGTGCAACACGCTGTAGGCGCCTGCAGCGTCAATCTTGAAAACGACTCCGCCTCCCGCGCCGCCGTAGAGGGTCGTCCCATAAAGGTTTCCGGCCGGATCGAGGACCACGCCCCCGAGGGGCTGGCCGCCGTCGGAGAGTCCGCTGAAGCTGTATAACATGGAAAAGGTGCCGGCGGCATCAATCTCAAATACGACGCCCTCCTGCGCATCGGTCCGGCTTCCCGAGCCCCCCTGTTCAGTCGTTCCGTACAGGTTGCCCGCCGAATCCAGCGCGACACCCGTTGGGAGCGCGCCGTCCGCGCCGCCGGTGAAGCTGTGCAGGATCGTTTCCTGGCCGTTGGGTGTCAGCTTGTAGACCGTGCCATAATTGTCCGCCCCGCCTCTGAACGTCGTACCGTAGATGTTGCCTGCCCGATCCAGCACAACGCCAGTCTGGGGCGATTCTCCGTCGCTCGGAGCGCCAGCAAAGGTGTAGACAACGGTCTCCTTTCCGGCGGGTGTCAGCTTGTAAATAACGCCCGCGTCGGCCCGACCTCCGCCATGTTGCGTGGTTCCGTATAGGCTGCCGGATGCGTCGAGCGTGAGGCCCGACCAAGGGTAGGTCCCTCCCGCCGAAGGCGGAAATGCATACAGGCTCTTCACCTTGCCGCTAGCCTCGATCTCATAAACAATCCCCGCCGTACCCTGAGACGCCGTCGTTCCATACAGATTGCCGGACGAATCCAGGATCGCGCCCGCATTAGGGTATTGTGAGAGCAGGGGGCCACCCACGGCAGGCCGCATAATCGCGCCCTGGAATTGGTACAGCAAGCTGATCGCGCCGCCAGGGGCCAACTTGAACACCGCGCCGTTGGGGTACTGCCCGACCGGGTTCCCACCCGACGTGACGTAAAAATTGCCGGAAGCATCGCGCGCCAGCCCGGTGATCGGGGCAATCACCTGAGCAAACTGGTGGAGCGCCGTAAACTTGCCCGCTGCGCTCAGACTCGTAGATGACGGTATAGGCTGAGCCATAGATGTTGCCAGACGCATCCAGAATGACTCCGGTCATGGGATAGTTTCCGGTGTCCCCATCGGCGAAATTGAAGAGGACAGTCTCCTGGCCCGACGCGGTAAGCTTGTAGACGACGCCCAGGGGCGGCCCCGAGCCACCACCGTAGGTCGTCCCGTAAAGGTTGCCCGAATCGTCCGCAGTCACGCCCGCAAGCGGGTAGGCTCCATCCGGCGATCCCTTGAAGCTGTACAGCACGCTCTCGAGGCCCGCGGGGCTGATTTTGAACACCACGCCGTAGCCGGACGAACCGCCGTAGTAAGTGGTGCCGTAGACATTCCCGGACGAGTCGGGGATCACGGCCGCGGAGGGGCCGCTGCCATCTGCTCCGCCGGTGAAGGTGTATAGCACCGAGAACTGGCCGGACGAATCTATCTTGTACACCACGCCCGCGCCCGCCTTATTGGCGCCGGCGCCGGCGGCTCCGCCCTGATATGCGGTGCCGTACAGATCTCCAGCCGAATCCGCAGCCAGGCCTGCGCAGGGATTGCCGCCGTCGGCCCCGCCGGTAAAGGTGTGCATCACCGTCAGGCTGCCGGCGCTATCAAGCTTAAAGACGACGCCGGCGTTATAAGGGCCGCCACCGTTGGTAGTGCCGTAAAGATTTCCGCTGGAGTCTCGATACAGCGGCGCGTAGGGGGATGCGCCGTGCGGGAAATATTGAAATGTATGCAGAACGGAGAAGGCTTGCGCCTGGGCGCAGCCCATGGCGGCCAAGGCGCATGTGATCAATAGATAAGAGGTTCTTGCCATGAATTAGACCTCCTGCAATCGGCCAGCTTGGAGACAGTATACCATCGCCCTGCGCCGAGAACCGTTCGACCTGGTACTGGTCGAAGATTTCAGCCGCGCGGGCCTTTCCGAGCACAAACCAAATCGCAACGCCTTCCATCCTGCTCTATTTCCATCCTGCGCTATAAGGTTCCGTTGCGAACCAGCAGAGTGGGACGGGGGCCACCCGACTGCGGAAGCGCCTAATCAACACGTCAGGCGCCTTTGGAATTGTACACGCGCGTCGCGAAATCGCGCCGCGTAGGAGTACTGTACAGTTCTGCCGGAGGTCGCAGCCAGCGGCTGCCGCAAGTTTTTCTAGGCCGACTGGCTGTTCCTTCCAAAAACGCTTTCCGTAAGGGCCGTCAATCGTTGAACATGCACCTCCGCCTCGAAGGCCAAGTCGCATTTTGCCCAGCGGCGCAGCGCGTTTCATCACCCGTTGTGGCAAAACCGCAATGGGCCCGATCACAGAAGAAGGCACTCTCTCAATCGACTGAAATCAAACGCTGATCGCTCTCTGCTTCGACAATTCTCCGGAAATGGCCTGCTATGCTGAAGTGGGAAAGGAGGCACTCTGCGCGGCCCTCCAGGCAACGCATTTTCGCGACTGTCCCAAAAAAGCGCGCAGTCCACGCGACGAAATGCGACAAAATGTTACACGAAACGTAAAAATCACCGCGCGCTCGGCCAGTCTATCATCCTTCGAAACACGTTTCCGGCGCAGCGCGTTTCATCCCCCGTTGTGGCAACCCGCCATGGGCCGCTCACGCTGCGGCAAAATCCACCGCCGCCACGTCAACCGCCTGGAGCGCCCGCCCGCTCCACACACCCAGTCCGCGCATCTCCGGCGTGGTACCATGAGGCTGGCAAGCGCTGATCGCGGCGTACATTCGCACCGAAACGAGCCCCCTCCCGCGCGTCCGCATCCCGAAAGCGAGCCGAAAAGGCCTGTATCCGCCAAAGTAAGCCCTAAGATGTTAAAACCAAATGAATTACAATAAATTGGCTTCGTTCTTCCAAAGCGCTTTCCTGCACAATTCGTGCACAATCGTGCACACCCGCGCATCGTACTTTCAAGGCCGCCGCGGACAGTTTGGAGACGTGTAACGATGGTCCGTTTCCTCCTCTTAATCCTCCTTCCGGCGGTCGCGCTCCTGGCGCAGGATCGACCATTCGCGTGATTGCGTTCGGCGCGCATCCGGACGATTGCGATATCCGCGCCGCCGGTACCGCCGCGCTGTTCGCGAAGATGGGCGCACGCGGTGAAATTCGTTTCGGTCACCAACGGAGATGCCGGCCACCAGTCCATGGGCGGCGCCGCGCTGGCCAAACGCCGCCTGGCCGAAGCCAAGGAATCCGCGCGGCGGCTGGGCATCGAGTATGAAGTGCTCGAATAATCACGATGGAGAGCTGCTGCCCACGCTCGAAGTGCGCAAGGAGATCATCCGGCAGATCCGGCGCTGGAACGCGGACATCGTGCTTGGCGCCGCGCCCCAACGATTATCATCCCGATCATCGCTACACCGGCGTGCTGGTGCAGGACGCTGCTTACATGGTGGTGGTGCCGGACGTCACGCCTGAGGTCGCCGCGCTGCGCAAGAATCCCGTGTTTCTTTACTACGAAGACAATTTCCAGCGGCCGCAATCCATTCCGTCCCGACATCGCGGTGGCGATCGACGAGTAGTCGAAAGAAAGATGGACGCGCTGGATTCCCATGTCTCGCAGTTTTATGAATGGCTGCCGTGGGTGGATGGAAAACTCGAAGTGCCGAAAGATCCGGTCGAGCGCAAACGGTGGCTGGCCGCCAGCCGCGCGGGCGAGATTACGCCGGCTATCCGCACTGCGCTCAAGAAGTGGTACGGGCCCGAGCGCGCCGCGAAGATCCAGCACGCGGAAGCTTTCGAAGTCTGTGAGTACGGCCGCCAGCCCAGCGAAGACGATCTGCGCAAGCTCTTTCCCATGCTTGGCCACTAAGCGCTATTCCCGCTAGACTGAAAAATGGACACATTCACCCCCACCAGCGCACCCAGGTGAAGCGCCTGCCGAAGCGCGCCGTCTACGACAAAGCCCAGGTCCACGCAATCCTCGACGCAGGCTTTATCTGCCACGTCGGCTTCGCCGTCGGACGGGCAGCCCTATGTCATTCCCACCGGCTATGCGCGCTCCGGCGATCGCATCTACATACACGGTTCCGCGGCCAGCCGTATGCTGCGCTCGCTCGGCGATGGCGCCAGGCTTTGCGTCACGGTCACCCTGGTCGATGGATTCGTGCTGGCGCGCTCGGCCTTCCATCATTCCATGAACTATCGTTCGGTGGTGGTGCTGGGCGAGGCCCGCCTGGTGAGCGATCCGGAAGAGAAGCGGGCAGCGCTGCGCTGCTTCACCAATCACATTCTGCCCGGCCGCTGGGACGAGGTTCGCCAGCCTAACGAGCAGGAGTTGAAGAGCACCACCGTGCTGGCGCTGCCGCTCGACGAAGTATCCGCAAAAGTGCGCACCGGTCCGCCCATCGACGATGAGGAGGATTATGCGCTGCCGGTCTGGGCCGGCGTGGTTCCGATGCGCGCGCGATTGGGCGAGCCGCTGCCGGATGCGCGCGCGCTGCCGGACATCCCCGCCGTCGATACCCGGCGATTCACTTTGTTTCACACTTGAAAGACATGCGACTCACTCATTTGCCGATTCTGTTGCTGGCTTGCTCCGGCGATGGCTGCGGGCGGAGGATACTCCCGCCACGCTGGCCATCGGCGCCGCGGCGCCGGATTTCAACCTGCCGGCCGTCGGCGGAAAAACCTATCGCTTGCAGGACTTCGCCTCCAGCAAAGTGCTGGTCGTCGTCTTTACCTGCGTGCACTGCCCCACGGCCCAGCTTTACGAAGGCAGGATCAAGAAGCTGGCCGCCGATTATCGCGATCGCGGCGTCGCCCTGGTGGCCATCCAGCCCAACAATCCGAAAGCCGTGCGCCTCGACGAGCTGGGTTATACCGACCTCGCCGATTCTCTCCCCGAGATGGAGATCCGGGCCGCGTACAGGCATTTCAACTTTCCGTTTCTATATGACGGCGAGACGCAAGCGGTGGCGCGGGCGTACGGCCCCACGGCCACGCCGCACGTGTTCGTGTTCGACGCCGCGCGCAAGCTGCGCTATCAGGGGCGCGTGGATTCCAGTCAGCGCGAGCCGCTGGCCAAGCGGCAGGATGCCCGTATCGCGATCGACGCCGTGCTGGACGGCCAGCCCGTGCGCCGATGGAAAAGACGCCGACGGTGGGCTGCTCCATCAAGTGGGCCTACAAGCAGGCGTAGCGGCGAGGCGGAGATGGCGCGCATCGAGAAAGAGCCTGTGGGAGTCGAACTGGCCGGCCTGGATCAATTGAAAGCGCTGCGCAAGAACGCCACCGGCAAAGTCCTGCTGGTGAATTTCTGGGCGACCTGGTGCGGCCCGTGCACCGCCGAGTTTCCCGAGTTTCAGAAGATGTACCGCATGTATCGAAAGCGGGCGTTCGATCTGGTGACGGTCAGCGCTGAATTTCCCCGACGAGAAGAAGGGCGTCCTGAAGTTCCTCATCGAGCAGCACGCTTCCACCAAAATTTGCTCTTCGGCACCGACGAGACCTACGACCAGATGGCGGCCTTCGATCCCGAATGGAACGCGGGAGTGCCGTACACCATGCTGATCGGGATCGACGGCCAGACGATTTACAAGAAGCAAGGTGAAATCGATCCGCTGGAGGTCCGCCGCCTGATCCTCGCCAATCTGCCGGACGACGATTATATCGGCCAGCAGGCTTATTGGCAGTCGAAATGACGTTCATTGGACGCGCAGCCGTGGCGGCGCGCCGATCCGTCCCAAAGCGCTGGGCCACGCCTTGCGCGGCTCGCGCGCGCCATCGCGCAGGATGCGATAAAGCGTCGCCCTGCTGATGCCCAGTATTTGGGCCGCCTGCACTTTGTTTCCACCCACCCGCTCCAGCACGTGCTGGGTGTAGTGATGATCCACATCGGCCAGCGGTATCAATTCGGAGCTGCCGGCAGCCGCGGCAGGATTTTCGTGATGAAGATACTCCGGCAGGTCGCCAACGTCGACGAAATCCGATTCCGCCATCATGCACCCGTGCGCCACCGCGTTCTCCAACTCGCGCACGTTTCCCGGCCAGCAGTGCCGCGAGAGCATGATCTGCGCCCGCCGCGAAATGCCGCCGATGCGCTTGCCATAGCTGCGCGCGAACTTCTCCACGAAGTAACGCTGCAGCAGCGGCAGATCCTCCCTGCGCTCGGCCAGAGACGGGAGTTCCAACTCCACCATCGACAGCCGGTAGTAGAGATCCTCGCGGAACAGGTTCGCCGCAATCAGCGAACGCATGTCGCGATTGGTTGCGGCGACGATGCGCACATCCACCTTGCGCACCTCGGGTGAGCCGACCCGCTGCATTTCCTGGCTCTGCACCACGCGCAGCAGCTTACTCTGGGTGGCCAGGGGCAGGTCGGCGATTTCGTCCAGAAATACGGTGCCGCCCTGCGCGTATTCGAACAGTCCCACACGGTCCTGGGTGGCGCCGGTGAAAGCCCCTCTAATGTGGCCGAAGAGTTCGCTCTCGAACAACGTCTCTACGATCGCCGGGCAGTTGCACACCGCGAAGCGCCGGTTGGCGACCGGGCTCACTTCATGCAGCGCCCGCGCCACCAGCTCTTTTCCGGTGCCTGTGGCGCCGCTGATTAAGGCAATCCGGTAATGCGGAGCTACCCGGCGTATCCGCGCGAACAGTTCCAGCATTCGCGGACTGCGGCCCACCATGCCGTGGAAGCTGTAAGTCTGCCGCAGCCGGTCGTCGAGCGCCAGTGTTTCGCGGCGCAGGCGCGCCTCGTCGAGCACCTCCGCGATCCATTGCCGCAAGGCATCCGCCGTAAGTGGCTTGCTCAGGCAGCCGCATGCTCCACGCTGAATTCCCTCCACGGCCGATTCCGCAGAGTAACCGTCTGCGAGCAACAAAATGGGCGCGCCCGGGTCCCAGTCCGCGATGCGCTCCAGCAGGCCCGTCCTGCCGGCGACGGTCGATTCCACCAGAATCGCGTCCACAGGCCCCCGATGGATCAGCTTCCAGCCTTCTTCCGCATCGCCGGCCTCCAGCACCTGGATGCCCTGGGCCGCTAAAGTGGTGCGGATCGTCTCGAGCGTTTTGGCGTCCCGTACGATGGCGATAATGGATGGTATCGGCTCCACGCCATCTTTATCGGCGGGAGCGGGACAATCCTTAAAGTTTTTTGTTGTCTTCAGTGCCCTAGAGGCGAACCGACCGCGGGTGTGGCGGGAGCGCCATCCGCGGGCGGCGGAATATCCTCGGGGTTCAGATAGGAAACGAACGTCCAGTCATTGCCGTCCAGTTGGAACAGCGCGACCGAGGTGCCCGATAGCTCAAATCGCGGCATGCATGCTTTCAGATCCGCGGGAGCTTTATCCCAGTCGATGTCCCACCGGAATGCGACGTTCTTGGTGCCCGGGTTGGCGCCGTCCGTGATGCCGTTGATCTCGATGCGATAAGGGCCTTTCAGGAGAATCTCATGCCCTCTGCCGGACTCCTTCAAATCGATCGCGGTCACGATCTTGGAGCCCTTCTCGGTTAAGCGGTAGGTAGTGCTCCAGGCATTGCCGTTGTGATCCGTCACTTCCACCAGGTTCCAGAGATCGTTCTTCACGCCGCACTCCACCAGATCGTCGGAGTGAAAGGTCACTTTGAAATGATTCATCTGCTCCTGCGACCATTTCTGCGAGATAGCCGCGGCGGCGGCTGGAGGGGTCAGGTCGGGGGGCGGTGGAGGATCCGACCCGCAGCCAACCATCGCGCCGGCAGCCGCCAGCAGCAAAGCAGCTATCCCGTGTCTCAGACTGAAGTCAATTCCGTGCATCGGCCTTATGCAACCAGAATAGACCGCCGCGAAGGGTTTCCACACCGTTATCGATGGTTAACCGGCGGCTGGCAGGCGGCCTCGCGATTGTGCGATCATGCTCTCTTCGAAGTTAAGCTATGACACGAGTTTGGTTAGCCGCCGCGGCCGCCGCTGTGGGTTGCGGCTGGCACCTGGCGGCGGGAGAATTGCAGCGCGATGTTTTGGCCATCGATTACGCCAATGATAAAGGCCTGTTGGCGGCCGCGTACCGCGGTGGCCAGGTGGTGGTTTGGGACTTCGAATCGGGGCGCGTGAAGAAAGCGTTCAACGAGTCCGCGCCGAAGAACACCCTGAATAAACCGCTAGCGCAATTTAACGCCTCCGGCCGCTTGTTGGCATTTACGCAGGAAGGCGATGCCGGCCTGATTTCCTACGATCTGGATACGGGCAAATCGACCGTGCTGGTGCCGCACCGCCTGCTGGTGCGAGGGATCACCGCGCTGAGCTGGTCGCGCCAGGGCGATTCCATGCTCGTTTCCATCGGCCGGGATATCTTCCTGATTGACGCCGCAGGGCACACGCAGTGGCAGCGCCGCCTCGAAACCCGCGCTATCATCACGGATGTGGTGTGGCATCCATCCGAGAAGTTTTACACGGTAGCGACCGACAATGGCGAGGTGTCCACCTGGGAAACGGCCAGCGGCCGAGTGCTCGGCGCGTCAAAATTGGAGATCGGCTCGCAATCCGCCGCGGTAAAGGTGGGCTGGACCAGCGAAGACTCTCTGGTGGCCCTGGCGCCCGGAGTCAACCTGGCGTTACTCGATCCCGAGACGCTCAAGCTCAAGAAAGCGATTCCGTGCAACTGTCTGGACTTCGCGTGGAACCCCAACGGAAAAGAGATCTTCGCGTGGGCGCCGCCGAACATCGCCGCGTTCAGCGAGTCTGGGCAGCGAACGCGCGAACTGCGCACGCCATTTGAAGGCGAAAGTCCTGTGGTGTGGGCCGGTGAAGGCCGCCTGTTGACGGCCTTTTCGGATTCGACGGTCGTGCTGCGCGATGCCCGCAACGGCAAGATCTTGCGGACGTTTGCGCCGTAAGAGCGCAAACGGGCGCCCCGTCTTGCGCGAATTCCTCAAGAGCGTTCAGTTCAGCAGCCGGCCCTGGCGCAGGTAAGCCGGCGTATCCAGATCCTCCGGATCGAAGGGCGGCTCCGGCTCCCCATTAACCACTGGCTCCGGCTCCGGCAACGGCGCCGCGACGATTGGCTCCGGCATGAACACCGGTGGCGGCGGCGCGGGCACGGCCTCGATCGCGGGCAGATAGTGCGGCTGGAAGCCGGTGGCGATTACGGTGATCTTCACGGCGTCGGCCAGGGATTCGTTCATGGTCACGCCGAAGTTGATCTGCACATCCTCGCAGTTGGCGGCTTCCCGGATGATGGAGCAGGCCTCGTTCACTTCGTGCAGGCCCAGGCGGCTGGAGCCGGTGATGTTGATCAGCAAGCCGCGCGCGCCGTTGATGCGCGAGTCTTCGAGCAGCGGCGAATTGATGGCCTGGCGGGCGGCATCCACGGCGGCATTCTCGCCGCGTCCCGTAGCGGTGCCCATCATGGCGTAGCCCATTCCCAGCATGGTGGCTTTGACGTCGGCAAAGTCGCGGTTGATGATGCCGGGCGTGTTGATGATGTCGCTGATGCCCTGTACAGCCTGGCGCAGCAGGTCGTCGGCCAGCTTGAAGGCTTCAAAGAAGCTGGTGCCGCGCGGCACCAGCGACAGCAGCCTGTCGTTGGGGATGGCGATCACCGTGTCCACCGTTGAAGCCAGCTTGGTCAAGCCCTGATCGGCTAAACGCATGCGCTTTTGGCCTTCGAAGGTGAAGGGCTTAGTGACCACGGCGATGGTGAGCGCCTCCAGTTCTTTGGCCAGAGAAGCGATGACCGGCGCGGCGCCGGTGCCCGTGCCTCCGCCCAGCCCCGCGCTGACAAACACCATGTCGGCGCCCTGCAGCGTCTCGACGATTTTGTCGGTGTTCTTCGAGCGCGGCCTGGCGGCCAATCTCCGGATTGTAGCCGGCCCCCAGCCCATTGGTGATCTTGGCGCCCAGTTGCAGTTTGAAGGGCACCTCGCAAGCGGCCAAGGCCTGTGCGTCGGTGTTCATGGCGCAGAACTCCACGCCCGACATGCCTTCGCGGAAAAGGCGAGCCACGGCATTGCATCCGCCGCCGCCGACGCCGATGACCTTGATACGCGCGCCACCGGCAGCTTCCTCTTGTATTTCGTATTTCAAATCGTCGTTTTCGGAATCAATCAGCTCCATGCCTGTTCTCCTTCACTTCAGAATTTTGCCCAACAGCCCATACGACTGCCTTTGGATCTCGTGCTGCGATTTCAGCTTGGCGGCATACATCGCCAGGCCCGCGACTGTGCTCCAGGCCGGGTCGCAGAAATCTTCCGGCCAGTCTTCAATTCCCACGGGCAGTGCGTTGCATACCCGGCATTGCAGCACCTGCTCGGCGATCTCGCACATGCCTTCCAGGCGCGCGCCGCCGCCGGCCAGGAACATGCCCCCGATCAACGCGCTTTCCATGCCCACGCGGATCAACTCCCGTTGCACGATCTGAAATAGATCCATGGCGCGGGATTCCAGTATGCGGTTCAGGGTGCGCCGCGGCACGTCGCGATCCGCGCGCGAGTCCACTTCGACCAAACAATTGTCGGCCGTCGAATCCGCCTTCGCGCTGCCGAATTCGTGCTTGATGGCGGCCGCTTCCTCGAAGCTGATGCACAGCCCGCGCGCCACATCGCGTGTAAAGTGGTCGCCGCCGATAGGCAGGCTCACGGCCAGGTGGAGCGAGTCGCCTTGATAAACCACCAACTCGGAGGATTGCGCGCCAATATCGAGCAGCGCGGCGCCTTCGCGGCGGTCCTCGGGCAACACCGAGGAGTAACACGCGGCCAGCGCCTCGAAGACCGTTTCTTCGACAGCCATGTGCGCGTAGTTAACCGCGCCTACCAGGCACTCGTGCTCCCGCAGAGAGGCCATTACCAGGTAAACGTTCGCCTCGATCTGGCCTGCCATCATCTTGCGCGGATCGCGATGCCCGGGATGGCCGTCCACCACAAAGTCCTGCGGGGACATTTGCAGAATCATGGTGTCTTCGGGCAGCAGCACGCGTTTGGCGCGCTCCACCGCGCGGTTGACGTCACGCTGTTCGACGGTGCGGACCCGCCCCAGATCGTGCAGGCCGCGGCAGTTGGCTCCGCGGACCGTCGCGCCCAACCCTACCACGGCCGCGTCCACGGAGACCCGCGCATTGCTCTCGGCCGCGCGGAGGGCCGCCAGCATGGATGACGAAACCGCAGTCGGGTCGGCGCTCAGCCCCTTCACCCAGCCCTGCGATGGAGCCGATCCGCAACCCAGGAAACGCAGGCGGTTATCTTCCAGGCGGCAAATGACGCAACGCGTCCCGGCGCTCCCGGCATCCAGACCTACAGCTTCGAACGTCTTCGGGGTGTTCATTGTTTATTCGGCGGCTCCTTCGCGGTAATGCGGTCGTCCAGACGCAAATCGAACGTTGTGTCGTTGGGGGCGTGCTTGCGAATCTCCGGATAGTGGAGCAGGAAATTCTGCAAGCGCTTCGCATAATTACCGTCGCCGAGCTGGAGTTCGAGCGGGCGGCCTTCCACTTGGGCCACCACAGTAAGGTCGTCGGGAGAAGCGGCGTCGATTTCTGAAATGTTCTGTCCCAGTGGCCCCAGGTCGTCCATGAGGCTCTGGATGGCGCGCACGCGGATGCGGCGCTCCGGATCTGTCTGATCGTCGGTCAGCCCGGTGAGGACCGGGAAAGCGAACTGGGCGCGCACGGGCGGATCGAGAAGCACGCCTTGCGCATCCACCAGCAGGAACCGGGCCCCGCCGGTGGTGCCATGCATGGGCAGGCTGACGAAAGCCACCGGTTGGCGCTCGGTGATGCGAATTCGCAGGCGATTGGGCCAGACGCGCGAGACCGTGGCGTCTTCCACCCAATCCACAGCCAGCAGCCGCCGGCGGCGCTCGGCCAGCGGAACGGCGAAGATGCTGCGGCCGTAATCCGAGGCGAAGACGCGCAGGAGCTTGGCGTGCGAAGCATATGTGGCGCCCTGGATCGTCAGGGCGCCAGGTTCCTCGCTCGAGAGGATGAACTGCGGATCGTCGAGCACGTAGCGATGCGCCTGCCGGGCGGCCACGGCGCTCGAGATGAAGATCGCGCACCAGGCCAGCGCCGTCAGCCAGAGGCGCCAGGGGAATGGTTTGCGGGCCTTTTCGCGCGCCATTAGCTACCCTCCACCCCCGCCGGGACAGGTGCGGCCGCCAGCCTGGCGAGCAGCAGATCGCCCGCCTGCCAGACGTTGCCGGCGCCCAGCGTCAGCACCAGGTCGCCTTCCTGCGCTGCCGCCAGCAGTGCTTCGACGCCGCGCTCGATCGTGCCCACGTACTCCGCCCGGCGGTGTCCGAACTGCCGGATGCGGTCGGCCACCACCTCGGCGGTCACGCCTTCGATGGGATGTTCCGAGGCGGCATAGATATCCAGGACCAGCACCGTGTCGGCTTCATGGAATGCCCGGCCGAAATCGTCGAGCAGGTGAAACGTGCGGGTATACCGGTGCGGCTGAAACAGCACGTGGATGCGCCGGAAGCCGCACAGCCGCGCGGCAGCCAGCGTGGCGCGGATCTCGGTGGGGTGATGGCCGTAGTCGTCGATCACGGTGATGCCGCGCTCCACGCCGCGCGTCTGAAAACGCCGGTCGACGCCGCTGAAGCTGGCTAGCGCTTCGCGGATCAGGTCGGGCGCCACTTCCAGTTCCAGCGCCACTGCGGCGGCCGCGGTGGCGTTCAGCACGTTATGCCGGCCGGGGATGCGCAAATGGAAACGGCCCAGGTCGGTCCGCCGGTAGCGCAGGCTGAAATCGCTGGCGAACGCGCCGCAGCAGATTTCGCCGCGCTTCCAGGTCGGCCTGCGTGCTACCGCCGTAAGTGATGGTGCGGCGGCGGATGGAAGGCAGAATGCTCTTGCACGTTATCGTCCTCCAGGCAGACGATGGCGGCGCCGTAGAACGGCACCTTGTTGACGAATTCGATGAACGCCGCGCGGATATCGTCGAGCGACGGGTAGTGGTCCAGGTGCTCGCGGTCGATGTTGGTGACGACCGCCAGGATGGGCGCCAGCTTCAGGAACGAGCCGTCGCTCTCGTCGGATTCGACCACCAGGAAATCGCTGTGGCCCACGCGCGCGTTGGAGCCGCCCATGGTTGCCACCCGCCCGCCCACCACGACCGTGGGATCCAGCCCGGCATGATTCAGGATGGTCGCGGTCATCGAGGTGGTAGTGGTCTTGCCGTGGCTGCCGGCGACGGCGATGCCGTACTTCAGGCGCATCAGCTCGGCCAGCAGCTCGCCGCGCGGGATGACCGGGATTTGGAGGCGGCGGGCCTCCTGCACTTCGGGATTCTGCTCGTCCACGGCGGAGCTGACCACCAGCGCGCGCGCTCCGGCGACGTTGGAGGCGGCGTGGCCTTCGTGAATCGTGGCGCCCAACACGGCCAGGCGCTCGGTGATCGGCGTCAGCTTCAGATCGGAGCCGCTGATGGTGTAGCCCAGGTTGAGCAGCACTTCGGCGATGCCGCTCATGCCGATCCCCCCGATCCCCGTGAAATGCAGGTGCTGCCGCTTAAAAAACATTTCCTTATCGTATTGTTTCGGCTTCACGGCGCCGCTGTCAACATAAAAATCGTACGACTTCAGCGCACACGCCACCTCTTCCAATATATCCGCGGCGCGGCGCGCCGCTCCGGGATGCGCCAAGCCGCGCAGCCGCGGCGCTCATGCGCTCCAGCGCGGCTCGGTCGCGCGGCCAACTGCGCGACCGCCTGGAACAGGTTCTCGCCGGTCATCTCCGCGATCGCGCGACCAGCCGCGCCGCGCCCGCGCGCGCGAAGGCCTCGGCGTTGCGCAACTGGTGCTCGTCGGCGGCGAAGGGGAACGGCGACAGGATCGAGGGCTTGCCCGCGGCCGCCAATTCGGCCACCGCACCCGCGCCGGAGCGGCAGACGATCAGGTCGGCCTGCGCAAACGCCGCCGGCATATCGGCGATGAACGGCGCGACTTCGCCTTCGAGGCCGCGATTCGGCAAACGCCGCGCGCAACTCTTCGAAATCTGCGGGGCCGGTCTGGTGCATGATCCTGACGGGCAGCCCGGCTTGGCGAAACAGCGGCCAACTCTCGCGCGCCGCCCGGTTCAGCGTGCGCGATCCCTGGCTGCCGCCGGTGATCAGCATCGCGAACTCCTCGCCGCGCGGCTTGGGCGGCAATGGCGAAAAACTCCTCGCGCACCGGCAGCCCGGTGACTTCCGTGCGGCCCGCAGGGAAAATAGCGGGCCGTCTCCGGAAAACTGATCAGCGCGCGGCGCACGAACATGGCGATGCGGCGGTTGGTGAATCCGGGCACGGCGTTCGGCTCCATGACGACCACCGGCACGCTGGCGGATGAGCGCCGCGATCACCGGAGGTCCGGCCACGTAGCCGCCCATGCTGAAGACGGCCGCGACGCGATCGGTCTCGAGCAGCCGCGCAGCGTGCATGGTGGCGAGCGGCAGCTGCAGCAGCGTCATGGCGGTCTGGCGCATGCCGACGCGCTTGAGCCCGCCGATGCGGATTAACTCGAGAGCAAATCCCGCGCCCGGAACCAGTTTCGCCTCCAGGCCCCGCTCGGTCCCCACAAAAAACGCTTCGTGCCCGCGCTGGCGCAGCTCTCGCGCCACCGCCAGCCCGGGATCACGTGACCGCCGGTGCCTCCGCCGGCCATCAGAAAAGCGGCCATTGCTCTCCGCCTCACCCCGCATGCTCCGATACATTCATCAAAATCCCCAACGACGCCAGCGTCACAGCAGCGAGCTGCCTCCGGAACTGATCATGGGCAGCGGGATGCCTTTGGTCGGCATCATCCCCAGCACCACGCTGATATTCATCAGCGCCTGCACCACCACCACCGTGGTGATGCCCAGCGCCAGGTAGCGGCCGAAATCGTCGGGCATGCGCAGAGCGGCCCGCAGCCCGCGCCAGAGGATCAGCACGAAGCGCGAGCAGCACGCCCAGCCGATCCCACCAGGCCCATCTCTTCGCTCACCACCGCGTAGATGAAATCCGTGTGCGCCTCCGGCAGATAGAGCAGCTTCTGCTTGCCCTGCATCAGCCCGGCGCCTGCCAGCGCCGCCCGCGCCCACCGCGATCTTCGACTGCTCCGCCTGGTAGCTGGTATCGCGCGAGGTGAGCGACTGGTGCAGATACTGCCTGGATGTGGCCGGCTGGATCGATGCGCGAGATGATTTTGAAATCCGGATCGAAATACTGCGACTACGCGCGCCAGCCGATAGGGTTTGAGGCAAATGAACAATACCAGACCTGCCAGCGCGATTCCGGCAGCGATCACGCAGAAGCGCCAGTGCAGGCCCGCCACAAAGAAACACCACGGCGGCCGTTACGCCCAGCACCACCGCCGTGCCGAGGTCCGCTACCACTACCGCCAGGATCACCAGGCCCACCGCCAGCGCCGCCGGGTACAGCGTGTACCGTGTGTTGATGGCCTGCGCGCGCCAGGCCACGAAGTAACGCCAGAAAAATGACCAGGGCCGGCTTGGCCAGCTCCGACGGCTGAAAGCCCGACCGGACCCAGGCGCAGCCAGCGATGGTGCGCCGAATCCACGAAAAACACGATGCCGAGCAGCATCAGCACCATCCCGATGGCGGCAAACGCCACCGCCGGATTCTGCAGCTTGCGGTAGTGGCGTGCGCTTCAGCGACATCATCAGCCCCAGCGATGGCGCCAGCCACAGACCCTGCCGCAGCACGAAGTGCCAGACAGAGCCGAACTTCAACTCGGCCATCACCGAAGATGCGCTATAGAGCATCGACCACGCCGAAGACAGCCATGCCGATGGTGGTGCCAAAAAGGGTCCAGTCGGTTTTGAGAGTTTGCGCCATTAGTGTTTCAGGCTCCAGTTGTTGCACCAGGCTTCTTGAAAACCTGGCCGCGATGCTCGTAGCTCGTGAACTGGTCGAAGCTGGCGCAGGCCGGCGCCAGCAGGACGGTATCGCCGGGCCGCGCATGTGCGTACGCGAAGCGCACGGCGCCGTCGAGCGTTTGCGAATCGTTCGAGCGGCACGCGCGCCGTCGAAGCTGTTCCGCGATCTTCGCGGCGGCCGCGCCGATCAGCAGCGCGGCGTGGGCTTTGGCGGCCAGCGGCGCGCGCAGCAGCGCGTAATCGAGGCCCTTGTCCTTGCCGCCCAGGATCACCCACAGGCCGCCGTTAAAGGCGTCCAGCGCCTTGAGCGTGGCATCCACGCTGGTGGCTTTCGAATCGTTATAGAAATCGACGCCGTTGAGGCGGCGCACAAATTCCAGGCGATGCTCCACGGCTTGGAACGTGCGGACGGCCGCGGCGATGGAGGCAGCGAGGCTCCGGCCAGGCGCGCGGCAGCCGCGGCGGCCATGGTGTTTTCGATATTGTGGCGGCCGCGGATGGGGATTTCGCCTGCGTCCATCAGCAGTTCGCCATCGAACCAGATGCGGTTGTCCGCGCAGCCAGACGCCCGGGCTCACCTTACGCGTGCTGCTGAACCACAGAGGCGATCCGGCGGTGAGCGATGCGTAGCTCACGCAGGCTGGCGTCGTCCGCGTTGAGGATGGCGAACGCGTCCGCATGCTGCGTTTCGAACAGGCGTCCCTTGGCCGCGGCGTACTGCGCGAAAGTGTGGTGCCGGTCCAGATGATTCTGCGTGACATTCAGCGCCACGGCGATATCGCGCGTGAAACTCCGCGATGGTTTCGAGCTGGAAGCTGGAAAGTTCCAGCACGTTCCATTGCTCCGGCCGCGAGCTTTCGATCATGGCGGTGACGGGCGTGCCGATGTTGCCCCCCACTTGCGCGGGAATCCCGGATTCGTGCAGGATGTGGCCGGTCAGCGCCGTCGTGGTGGTCTTGCCGTTGGTGCCGGTGATGCCGATGGTGCGGCCTTTGAGGAAAGGCGCGGCCAACTCCACTTCGCCGATTACGCGGACGCCGCGCGCACGGGCGGCGATGAGCGCGGGAAGATCGGCCGGCACACCAGGAGAGATGACGATCAATTCGTAATCGCCCTCGATTAGAGCACTGGCACTGAGGTGCGAACGGGACGTGCAGATTTTCGAGTTCCGCGGAGGCTGCCGGCAATTGGTCAATCGGTTTCACATCGGTTGCGCGGACGATGGCGCCCTGCGCCAGGAGCAGCCGGATCGAAGCCAAGCCGGATTTTTCGAGGCCCACGACGAGCGCGCGTATGTTCGGCATGCATCGTCTGCTTCACCTTAATTTCAACGTGGTCAGCGCGAACAGCGCCAACACCAGCCCCGCGATCCAAAATCTGGCGATGATTTTCGATTCCGTCCAGCCCATCGCTTCAAAATGGTGATGCAGCGGGGCCATCTTAAAAATGCGTTTGCCGCGCAGCTTGAAACTGCCCACTTGCAGAATCACCGACAGCGTCTCCAGCACAAAAATGCCGCCGATGAACAGCAGCAGGATCTCCTGCTTGATCAAAATGGCCACGATGGCCATCGCGGCGCCCAGGCCCAGCGAGCCCACGTCACCCATGAAGATTTCCGCCGGGTGCGCGTTGTACCAGAGGAAGCCCAGGCTGGCGCCCGTCATGGAGCCGCAGAAAATGGTTAGCTCGGAAGTGCGCGCGTTGCGGGCGATCTGCAGATATTCGGCCAGGGTGGCATGGCCGCCTGCGTAGGTCAGCACGGTCAGCGCTCCCGAGGCGACCACCATCAGGCCGATCGCCAGGCCATCCAGGCCATCCGTCAGGTTTACGCCGTTCGAAGATCCCACCAGCACCACCGCCACGAAGATGAGGAACGGCAGCACGCCGAGCACATAGGTCCAGGGGCTCGCCAGCAGCCCGGAGATCAGCAGAGTCGGCTTGAAGTTCTTCAGAAACGGCACGTTCATGGTGGTGGAATAGCCGCCGAACGTGCGCATGAACATCAGGATGACGGCTACCACGAGAGCCAGACCGACCTGATACAGCATCTTGCGCCGCGCCGTCAATCCCAGATTGCGGTGTTGGGCGACCTTGGAGTAGTCGTCCAGGAAACCGACCGCGCCATAGGCCAGCAGTGTCAGTACCGCGATCCACACGTAGGTGTTGCGCAGGTCGGCCCACAACAACGTGGGGATGACGATCGAAACAATGATCAATACGCCGCCCATGGTGGGCGTGCCGGCTTTCTTCTGGTGCGACTTGGGGCCTTCCTCGCGGATGTACTGCCCGATTTGAAACTGGCGCAGCTTGCCGATCAGCCAGGGGCCCAGCGCGATACATAGGAACAGCGCTGTCAGGCTGGCAAACGCAGTGCGCGACGTGACATAACGAAAAACGCGGAACGCCGAGATCAACGGCGACAGTTTTTCGTAGAGCAGGAAGTACAACATGGTTACGCCAGCACCTTCTCCATAGCCAACTCGATGCGGACGCCGCGCGAGCCTTTAAACAGGACAGCGTCGCCGGGTTCGACCATCTGCCGGACGAAATCGCCGGCATCCGCGGCGTGTTCAAAAAAGTGTACGGAGTGTGGCGGCATGCCCGCACGCACCGCCTCCTCCGCCATAAAGCGAGCGGTCCCCTGGACGGCGATGAGGGCATCGACTCCGGCGGCGGCCGCACATCGCCCCGCCCGCCGGTGCAGCATTTCGGCGGCGTGCCCCAGTTCCAGCATTTCGCCCAGTACCGCGATGTGTCGCGGCGCGGGTGTGGATCGCAACAGTTCCAGCATGGCGCTGACGGCTTCGGGATTCGAGTTGTAGCAGTCGTTCCAGATCACGATGCCGTTTTGCTCCAGGCGCTCGCCGCGCATATTGCCGATGGCGAAGGTGGCTACCGCGTCGCGCAGACGTTCCGGCGGGATATCGAAAGCGCGCGCGGCGGCCATGGCCGCCAGCAGGTTGAGCACGCCATGCCGGCCCGCGAGCGTGGTGTGAAAATCGGTTTTATCCACGCGGAAGCAAGTGCCGCCGGCAGAGAAAGCCATCTGGGAGGCGTGCACGTCCGCACCCTCCGAAAAGCCAAACGTAATCGTAGGGCCGGCATGCACGCCGCGAAAGCCCAGCACCCGCGGATCGTCGGCATTGAGCACGGCGACGCCTGCCGCGGGGTCCAGCGCCTCGATCAGTTCCCGCTTGGCGAGGGCCACGCCCTCAATGGACTCAAAAGCTTCCACATGCGCGTAGCCCACGTTGGTGACCACGCCGATATCCGGCTTGGCAATGTCCGCCAGGGCGCGAATTTCGCCCGCGTGATTCATGCCCATTTCGATCACTCCCACGCGCGATTCATCCGGCAGCCGCAGCAGCGAGAGGGGCACGCCTACATGGTTGTTGAAGTTTCCTACGCTCTTGCCTACGGGCAATTCCGCTGCCAACAAGTGGGCGATGGCGTCTTTGGTGGTGGTCTTGCCGGCGCTGCCGGTCACGCCTACCACCCGGCCGCCCCATTTCCGCCGGGCCCAGGCGGCGGCGCTCTGCAGCGCGGCCAGCGAATCCTTGACGACGAGAGCGTTTGCGCCGGGCGCCGGATGCTCGACCACCACCGCCGCTGCGCCCATTTCCATAGCCCGCGGCACATAGTTGTGGCCATCGTGATTCGGACCGCGCAAGGCGAAGAACAGATCGCCCGGGGCGAGGGTGCGGGTGTCCACGCTCCAGCCAGTGACCACTTCGGGCATGGTGTGGTTCGCGCCCGCCAGGTCCGCGCCCAATGCTCGCGCCACAGCGCTCAGTTCCGCGATCATTTCGGCTCCCTGTGGTAACCGAATCCCCGCAGCACGCCGCGGGCCACCTCGCGATCGTCGAAGCCGATGGTTTTGTCTTTCAGTACCTGGTAAGTTTCGTGTCCCTTGCCGGCAAGAATTACAATGTCGCCCGGGCGCGCCTCTTTAATGGCGCGGGCAATGGCCGTGGCGCGATCCGGCTCCACGATATGCGGCACGTCGGTGCGCCGGATGCCCACCAGTGCATCGTTCATGATGGCCAGCGGATCCTCCGAACGCGGGTTATCGCTGGTGAGCACCACGAAATCGCTGTTTGCGGCGGCCGCTTGTCCCATGAGCGGGCGTTTGGCGCGGTCACGATCGCCGCCGCAACCGAATAAGGTGATGATGCGTTTGGGCGCTAGTCCGCGCGCGACCGTGATGGTGTTCTTCAGCGCATCGTCGGTATGCGCATAGTCCACGACCACGCCGAACGGCTGCCCTTCGTCGATGCGCTCGAAGCGCCCCGGCACGGCGCCGCACTGGGCGATGCCCTGCGCGATGGTCTCCGGCGGAAATTCGTAGCTCAGCCCGGCGCAGCAGGCCGCCAGGATATTGTACACATTGATTCTGCCCAACAGCGGCGATTCCACCGTGAAGCGGGTCTTGCGATGCTGCACTTCGAAGCGCAGCCCCTGTAAGTTGGAGGAGATGTGCCGCGCCCGCACTGTGGCGCCCGAGCCCAGGCCGAACCATAGCGCTTCGCTCTGGGGCGAGAGATTCACCCGCCGGCACCATTCGTCGTCGCGGTTGAGCACCGCCCACGCCGGGGGAGGCGCGCCCGCCCCGGCAAAGAGCAGTTGCTTGGCGGCGAAGTAATCTTCCATCGTGTGATGGAAGTCCAGATGGTCGCGCGTCAGGTTGGTGAACAGCGCGCTGTGGAAATTGAGTCCATAAACCCGGCCCAGCGCCAGCGCGTGAGAAGACACTTCCATGGTGGCGTGCGTGCCGCCCGCCGATTCCAGTTCCGCGAAGAGCCGATGCAGATCGAGCGATTCCGGCGTGGTGTTGATTGCCGGCAACACCCGCCCCGCCAGATGATACTCGATGGTGCCGATCAGCGCGGTGGTCTTGCCCGCCGCCCGCAGGATGGCATCGATCAAATAAGATGTAGTGGTTTTGCCGTTTGTGCCGGTGATGCCAGTCAGCGCGATCCGCTCATCGGCTTGGCGGTAGAAATTGCGGGCTGCCAGCGCCAGTGCGTGGCGGCCGTGCTGGACCTCAATCCAGGGAGCCGGGAAGCCTTCGGGCGCAGGGGACTCGCTGGCCACCGCGATGGCGCCGCGCTCCACCGCATCGCGCGCGAACTGGCGGCCATCGGCGCGGCTGCCGGGAAAAGCGAAGAATAAGTAGCCGGGTTGCACGCGGCGCGAGTCGTAATCCAGGCCTGCGAGGGCCATCTGCGAAAAAAACGGCGAGAGTGGCGTCTTGAGCCGGACTCCCGCCAGTATCGCTCCCAGGGTCATCTGGCAAGATCGACTCGAATCCTTTCTCCCCCCCGCAAGGCGGCGCCGGGTGGTGGCGACTGTGTACGGACGATTCCCGTGCCGGCCAACACCAACGGCAAGCCTTGCGCCTGGGCCATCGCCACCACAGAGCGCATCGGCAAGCCGATGAAGTTCGGCGTCGTGGGGCCGTGAACCACCGGGGCTGGCGGGGGCTGCGGGCCGGGCGCCGTTGGCGATGATGGCAATAGGTCCGCTTCCGCGGATTCTTCGGCCACCGGTGGATCGACCGGACCGTCGATGGTCGGCGAGTCGTCCAGATCCGCCACCAGCGGTTCTTTCGTATCCGGAGCGGTGTCGGGCAAGTCTCTGGGCACGTCCATCACACGCAACGCTTCCGTCGCAATTTCCTGGAACACCGGGGCTGCCACGGCGCCTCCGAAACCGGCGGTCCCGTGGGTTCCATTGAGCGTTACTACTACCACGATAGCCGGATTAGCCACTGGCGCAAAGCCCATAAATGAGGCGTTGTAGCTGTGTGTATAGCGGCCGGTCGAATAATCGAAGATCTGGGCGGAACCGGTCTTGCCGCCCGTCGAATACCCGTTCAGCCTGGCTTTCTTCCCAGTGCCGTACAACACCACGCCTTCCATCAACTGGCGCATGGTGATGGCGGTTTCCGGCCTCAGAATGCGGTGCGGTGAAGCCGCCGGCAAAGCTTCGGATCCCTTCCTGAGGATCAAGCGAGGCGGCACCAGCAGGCCGCCATTGGCCACCGCCGAGCAGGCCTGCGCGAGTTGCAGCGTGGTGACGCCAACCTCGTGTCCCATGGAAACGGACATCAGCGAGGTAGTGCGCCAGCGCGAAAGCTTGCGTACCATTCCCGGAGATTCGGCCGGCAGCGGGATGCCCGTGCGTGCGCCCAATCCGAAGCGCCGCACATATTCATAAAGTTTGTTCGAACCCACTTTCAGGCCAACCTGGATTGCGCCGATGTTACTGGACTTCGCCAGCACCATCGCCATGGGGATAGTGCCGTAGCCGCCGTGGGCTTCATGCACCGTGCGCCCGGCCATGGTCAACCTCCCGTTGCCGCAATTGATCATGCTTTCGGGCCTCAGATTCGGTGGTTTCGAGTGCCGCCGAAAGAGTGAAGACCTTGAAAACCGAACCAGGCTCGAAAGGTACCGAGACCGCATGGTTGAAGCGCGCCGCCTCGGCGCTCTTGCCGCGCGGGCGGCTGGTTGGGATCGAATGGTGGATAACTGGCGATGGCCAGAACGTCGCCGGTGTTGGGATTCATCACCACCACGCTGCCGCTTTCGGCATGCGCATCCGCAACCGCGCGCGCGATAGACTCCTGGGCAGGCAACTGGATGCGCTCGTCGATCGTGAGCGTCACGTCTTCGCCTGGCCGTGGCTCGGCCTCAAGCTTGGACTCGATACCGCGGCCCTTGGCGTCGGTGAGCATCCGCACCGAGCCCGGCAAGCCCCGTAGTTCGGATTCGAGGCTCTTTTCGAGCCCCCATTGGCCGATCTCTTCGCCATCGACGGCGCCGATGACGTGCGCGGCCAGCATGTTCCGCGGATAGTTGCGCCGGCTCTCTTTGGCGAACCGGATCCAATCCAGGTGCAGGCTCTGGAGCTGTTCGTATTGCTCCGGCTCGATCGTATGAGCCACCCACATGAAGCCTCTTTGGTTGGCAGCATACCAGTGCATGTTGCCGTAGAGGGAAGCGCGGTCGATCTTGAGTATGCCCGAGAGGATCTCGGAAGCGACTTGGAGATCCGGCACCTGCAGGGGATCGATGTAGACGGAGTCCCGCTTCACGCTGCCGGCCAGCAGCCGCCCGGAGCGGTCGAAAATGGAGCCGCGCGGCGCATCCAGATCCACCGTCTCTTCCTGCTGGCGGTGGGCCATGCGCAGGTAATCGGAATGATGCACGACTTGCAGACTGAACAGGCGGAAAAAGATGAGTACGCCCCATAACAGGATGGCGCCGGCAAACCACTTCAGACGCATGTCGGCTTTATTTCTAGCGGCGGATTCCATAGCGCGAACCTGTGGGCCGAGGTTAACGTCTGGTCATGGCCAGCTTGCCATCGCCCTTCGGATCGAGGTGCACGATCTGTGCGGCCGAGGGGGCGGCCAGATCATGCCGCTTGGCGACGGCTTCGAGATTTTCCTGGCGCGATAATCTGGCTTCGACGATACTCAACTCACGCTGCTCATCGAGCAGGCGCAGTTGCTCCTGCTTGAGAGACTCGACCTGGTAACCCGCGAAAATATTGGCTACGCGAGGGCTGAGCACGCCCATCAGCAGCAAGGCCAGCATACAAGCCATGCCGATGACGGACCATTCGCCGCGCGCCGCGGGATCGGGTTCGCGGACAATGCGGGAGTTGTCGATGCGCTTGGAGTAGAGGAACACATCCTCGTTGGGTAGCGCCCGCAACAGGAAGCGGTCGTCTACCGGAACGGATGCACTATGCGCGGCGCCGCTTCGGGCGGCAGGCGTCGCCAGGGGTCTCCGAAAAAACATTGCCAGCGTTGCCATGGGTCATTACCTCGCTATTCGATTGCTAGTTCATTTCGAGCGCACGCAGCTTGGCGCTGCGCGACGCCGGATTCAAACTGGTTTCCTCTTCCGAGGGCGTCAAGGGATGCTTGGTCAGAATCGCCGCCCGCCCTTCCTGGGCAAGGGCGCGAAACCGCTGTTTGACTTTCCGGTCCTCGGTCGACGTGAACGAGATCACGGCCATCCGGCCGCCGCTCGCGATCAATTCCGGTCCGACCTGCAGCAGCCGGTCGAGTTCGTGCTGCTCGTCGTTGACAAACATGCGTAACGCCATGAAGGTTTGGGTCGCGGGATGCAAACGGCTCGTCCGAGGCACGGCCCGCTCCACTACCCCGGCCAGGTGTAGTGTGCTCCGTATGGGCCGTGCTCGAACGATGGCTCTGGCTATCTTCCGCGCCCTCCTTTCTTCGCCTAGCTGATAGATCAGGTCGGCGAGCGCCTTCTCGGCGTGATGATTGACCAAGTCCGCCGCCGTCATGCCAGTGGTTTGATCCATCCGCATGTCCAACGGCCCCTCTGCCAAAAACGAAAAACCGCGCGCCGGTTCGGTCAGTTGATACCGGCTCACTCCCAGGTCGGCCAGCAACCCGTTCACCTTCTCCGCCCCGCACTCCGGCAACGCTTCGGCAAGTTCGGAAAAGGTCCCCTGGTGATAACAAATCCGATCGGCCAATTCGGCCGTATTGCGCCGCGCCATTTCGAGCGATTCCGCATCGCGGTCGTTGGCAATCACTTTGCCCGTAGTCAAACGCCGCGCGATCTCCGCCGTATGCCCGCCCAATCCAGCAGTAGCGTCCAAGAACACGCCCTTGGGATCGATCGCCAGCCATTCGATCGCTTCGGCCGCCATCACTGCGAAGTGCATAACTCATCACAGGAACCCAGCGCGCTGCAGAATTTCCAAGTCTTCCCTGGGCGCCTGGGCCGATTCCGCCCGCTGCGCGTGGAAGGTTTCCTCACTCATCACCTGGATCGCGCCGTTGACCACCAGCACTTTCACCGGCTGGTTCTCTATTCGCAGTTCCCGGCGCAACTCGGGCGAGAACTGGACGCGGCCGTTGCCATCCATCTCGACCTCGGATCCCAATTCCGAAGCCGTGAACCACACCCTCTTCGACACGCCTCGGGTTATCCCGATAGCTAGCGAATAACTTTTCGTTCTGCCGCCAGATCGAAATCGGATACACTGTAGCCATGTGCCGATCCGTACTGGTCACGAACAGCTTCTTCTCGGGCAATCCACCCAGGTACCTCTGGAACTCGACGGGCAGCTTCAAGCGGCCCTTATCGTCGAGGCGGGCTGGATACATCCCCCGGGGGGGTTCGGTCAGCACTACGCCTTGAACGATTTCTTCCGCCACTTTTGAGCTAATTTCTGGCCACTTTCTGGCCACAACCGATTGTGGCATGAAGCCTTTGTCCATTGCAAGAGAAATCTTTAAGAAAGTGTTGATTGGACTTGGGTTAGCGGGGCACTAAGCAATCTACCAAAAGAGCGTCACACCACTAGATCTTGTTCCGATGGCGAACATAAGGCGAAGCTAGAAAATCCTCAACTCCATCCCACAGTTCCGTTTCGCCTTCCTTATGGGTAACCCGAGAGGATAGTTAACATGCCCTATCCAAAGACAGAATTGAGGTGACAGCACCGCTGATGATAATTCTGAATAGCGAAGTCTTAAACCCGTTGGGGGCACTTATAATGGCGAAACGCAAAAAGCAGGATGAGCATGCAGACCGGCGTTCCAAGCTCCGTTTTGGCATTGAGCAGGGACTCCGATACAGGCTTCTTTACGGGAGCCGCGTAGCCGAATCCGGGAGTGGCCGGACCATTAACATTTCGAGCAGCGGCGTCTGGTTCACCACCGAGGGCGTGCTGAGCACCGGTTTACCGGTCGAGATTTCTATGAGCTGGCCCGCCCGCCTGAACGACGTATGTCCCATGAAGCTGATGATCTACGGATGCGTGGTACGCAGCGATCAGGATGGCGCCGCGCTGGCCATCGAGCGGTACGAATTCCGCACGCAGAGCTCGGGCGCCATGCCGCTGTACGAAGAGACGGGCATCCGGCTGCCAACATAGCTGGCCGATGGCCGATCACGCGCGCTTCAGGCGCAAGCTATTGGTCACCACCGTTAAGCTCGAGAGCGCCATCGCCGCGGACGCCAGCACGGGCGAAAGCAGCCAGCCAGTGAACGGGTACAGCACGCCCGCGGCGATGGGGATGCCGATCGCGTTGTAGGCGAACGCCCAGAACAGGTTCTGCCGGATGACGCGCATGGTCCGCCGCGCCAGATCCAGCGACTCCGGGACTCCGTTGAGATCGCCGCGCATCAAGACGATACCGGCGGATTCCTTGGCGATGTCGGTTCCGGTTCCGATGGCGATCCCCAAGTCCGCTTGCGCCAGCGCCGGCGCGTCATTGATGCCATCGCCCACCATGGCGACTTTCTTGCCGGCGGCTTGCAGTCGCCGCACTTCGGCCACCTTGGCATCCGGCAGCGTTTCGGCGAGCACGTTCCGGATACCTGCCTGCAGCGCGACGGCGTCAGCGGTATGGCGATTGTCGCCGGTGATCATCCAGACTTCGAGGCCCATCTCACGCAGCCGTCGGACGGCAGCGGCGGCTTCGGGCTTCACCGTGTCGGCGATGCCGATTACGCCCGCCATCTGGCCATCCACGGAGACTGCAATGATCGTCTTGCCCTGCGCGGCGAGATCCGGCTTTAGCCCGCCCTCCAAAATCACTTGGTGACCATTTACACGCGCTTCGACGCCATGACCCGCAATGGCGCGAAAGCCGGAAGTCTCCTCCAGCGCGATCTTGAGTGACTTGGCGTGCTCGACCACGGCCCGTCCCAACGGATGCTCCGAATAGCGCTCGGCCGATGCGGCCAGGCGCAGCAGTTCCGTTTCGGAAAATCCATTCGCGGGGATCACATCGGTCACCTGCGGTTGGCCGCGCGTGATGGTGCCGGTCTTATCCAGAATGACGGTATCGATGCGGCCGGCGGCTTCCAGGGCCTCGCCGCCCTTGATCAGGATGCCGCGTTCAGCGCCACGGCCCGTGCCCACCATGATGGCGGTAGGCGTGGCCAACCCCAGCGCGCAAGGGCAGGCGATGATCAGCACCGCTACGAAATTCACCAGCGCGAACGAGACCGGCGCAAACGCCAGCCACACCAGAAAGGTCGCGGTGGCGATCAACAGCACGGCTACGGTGAAGTAGCCGCTCACCACGTCCGCGAGGCGAGCTACCGGCGCGCGCGAGCCTTGCGCCTGCCGCACCAACTCGATCATCTGCTGCAGGGCCGTGGCGCGGCCGACCTTGCGCGCCTCAAATCGCAGGCTCCCCGAGCGATTGAGTGCGCCGCCGTAGACCGCATCGCCGGGCTTCTTATCCACCGGCATGCTTTCGCCCGTGAGGATGGATTCGTCCACCGCCGATTGGCCTTCGCGCACCGCGCCATCCACCGGGATCTTCTCGCCGGGGCGCACCACCACGATATCGCCCACGCGCACCTGCTCGATCGGAATGTCCCGCTCGCCGCCTTCGCGCAGCACCCGCGCGGTCTTCGGCTGCAGCTCGCGCAAGTTGCGTATGGCTTCGGATGCCTTGCCGCGGGCGCGCGCTTCGAGCAGCCGCCCGAGCAGAATCAGCGTGATGATCACGGCGGCCGCTTCGTAGTAGACCTCATGTCCGCCTCCCAACGTCACGGCCAACGAATAGAGGAAGGCCGCGCCGCTCCCTAGCGCGATCAGCGTGTTCATGTTCGCGGAGCGGTGGCGTAGCGCGGTCCAGGCGTCCTCGATAGAAAGGCGCGCCTGCATAGAAGATTACCGGAGCCGTGAGCGCAAGCTGGATCCAGCTCATGACCCGCAGGTGCATCGGCGATGGCCACATGCCGAGCACCACGACCGGCATCGTGAAAGCTGCTGCGAGCCAAAACCGGCGCTGGAGCATAGCAGATTCCGATTGCCGAGTGCTGCTCGGCTTCTGGCCCGGCTTGCGGCACACCATAGCCCAGCCCTTCGATAGCGTCCACCAGATTGTGCAATGACGCGCGCGCCGGATCGAACTCGACTGTAGCTGTGGCCGTTGCGAAATTGACATGCGCGCCGGTGACGCCCGCCGTAGCCGCAAGATGATTCTCAATGTTGCGCGCGCAGGCGGCGCAGGACATCCCGGAGACGGGCAAGTCTACGCGCTCTGCCGGGATGCTCGACGGTAGCACATATATAATGATGCACCAGACGTTATTGCGGCGCCAGCTTGCTCAATATCCGGTCGTGAATCCAATGCGCGTCGAACCACTCCACCGGATTCACCTGCACGCCGTCCACCTGCATGCTGAAGTGCAGGTGATCGCCGCCGGCCAGACCCGTGGAGCCGCTGTGGCCCATGGCCTGCCCTTTCTTCACCAGATCGCCCACCTTCACATCGATCCGGCTCAGATGGCCGTAGATAGATTGCAGGCCGTATCCATGGTCCAGCACGAGACGGCCACGAGGAACGGAAATCCGGTGTTATTGCGCGTGGATTACGATGCGGGGCACGGGTTTGGGTCCACGAAGACGCAGCGGCGGGTGGCGGATGCGGACGCATATAGCTTTCTCTTGTGGCGATTCGGGGTGGCGGGGTTTCAGCCGAGGTAAAGGGAGGACAGAAGACAGAAGTCACGGCTGGGGCAGGCGGAACACGGTGCCGGCGTTGAGGGCCCCGCCGCCGGTTGTCGTGCCGTAGAGTGCGCCGGCTTTATCGAGGATGAGGTGAGGGTTTGGCTGCGGCGAATAACCGTCTCCGGCCTGACCGGTAAAGCTGTAAAGTGTTGTTTCAATCCACGAATCCCCGGGGCGGCCTGGAGGCGTAAGCTTGAACAGAACCCCACGGCCCCATGTGCCGCCCTTCCACGTCGCGCCATACAACTCGCCTCCCAGACCGGCGAGCAGGCCCGCAATCGGTTCGGTCCCATCGCCGGACTGAGTGTTAAACCGGTACAGCACGGTATGAGTCCAGGTCCCATCGGGGGAAGTCGCAGCTGGCGGCGTCATCCGGAAAACGGTTCCCCCGCCCGCAATACCGCCCCACTGGGTCGTGCCGTATAGTTCGCCATTCGTCCCGACGGTCAATCCTGCGACGGACGAATCGCCATCGGGGCCGTCCATATGGAACTGGTAGAGAAGCGTCTCCTCCCATGCGTGTCCCGGTGTTGCCGGCGGCCTCAGCCGGAACACCGCGCCGGGACGACCGAACGCCGTGCCATAAAGGCATCCATCCTTTCCGAAAACGACCTCACCCCAAGGATGCTCGTCGCCGTTCTTTCCCGTAAAACGATGCAGCACCCGCTCCTGCCACTTCCCGTCCGGACTGGACGGCGGCACCAGCTCATACACGATCTCGCCGGTATGCGGGCCGCCATATCTGGTGGCGCCATAAAGGCCGCCGTCGCCGCCGAAGATCGGGCTGGCGGCCGGCTGCCCGCCATCGCCGGTCGAGGGTGTGAATTGATGGATGACGGTCTCCCGCCACGGACCCTCCGGCTCCGCAGGTGGCGTCAGCCGGAAAACGACGCCTTGCCCCTCCCGTCCGCCTAACGCAGTCGCGCCGTAGAGGGAGCCATCCGGACCCAAGGCTGGCGCACCATGCGGCCTGGCACCGTCCGCGCCGCTGAATCCGTACAGGACCTTCTTACGCCAAGTGCGGTTGGCCGCGGTACTCCTTGGGTCCGGCGGTGTTAATTTGTAAACTGTACCCTGCCCGGCGACGCCGCCTCTGTGGGTGAAACCGTAGAGCGCGCCGTGCGCATCCGCGGTCACGCCGCACCGGTCCGGAGTGGCGCCATCGCCGTCTTTCCCAGTGAAAGAGTATAGGATCCGCGGAGCGAGGGGCAGCGCGGCGCGCCGGCCTTTGACAACGAAAACAGCGACGGCGGCGAGCACCAGGCAAGCGGCGGCTACGCTCGCCCATACCAGCCGCCTTCCGGGCCGCTTGCGCCGCTCGATGCGCTGCAGCTCACGCAGCACCTCGCCCGCGGATTGCCATCTCTCGGCGGGCGTGCTCTTCAAGCACCGGCGGATGAGGCGATCCAGCGCGGCGGGCACCCCGGATTCCCTCGGCCCCACCACCGGCATAGCGCCTTTCCGGATCGTCTCAATGACTTCCGTCGTTGTGTCACCGGGAAACGCCTTCCGCCCATGCGCCATCTCGAACAGCACCGCCCCGAGAGCGAAGATGTCGGTGCGCGCGTCCACTTCGCCGCGCGCCACCTGCTCCGGCGCCATGTATTGGGGAGTGCCCAGCATCGTCCCCGTCGCGGTGAGGTGGGTGGCACTATCCGGCGGGGCGCCTCCGCTGGTTTCATCCATCTGCTCCCGCCAGTGTGCCAGACCGAAATCCACCAACTTGGCGCCGCGGGCGGTCAGCATGATGTTGCCCGGCTTCAGATCCCGATGGACGATGCCCCGCCGATGAGCGTAGTCGAGCGCCTCGGCGATCTGGATGCCGACGCGCAGCACATCGGCCAGCGCGAGGGGACCGTCCCGCAGGCGCGCGGCCAGCGTGGGACCTTCCACGTATTCCATTACCAGGTAATCGACATCCTTATCCCGGCCGATGTCGTACAGCGTACAGATGTTGGGGTGATTCAGGCTGGAGATGGCGCGCGCCTCGCGTTGCAGGCGGAGGCCGGACTGCTCGATCATTCGTGCGGCCAGCACCTTTACCGCCACCTCGCGGCCCAGGCGTGTGTCGCGGGCGTGGTAGACCTCGCCCATCCCGCCTGCGCCGAGTGGCTGCAGGATCTCATAGGGGCCAAGGCGCACGCCCGCTGCCAGGCGGAGGCGGGCTTCGGTGGCCAGGATGGCGGCCTCCCGCCGCGCCGCTATGTTAACCGCGGGTGTTTCAATGAAGCTGTCCGCGCGTTCCTGGTAGGCGAGCAATTCTTCGATTTCGCGGCGGAGATCCGGGTCGTTGTGGCAGGCGTCGAGTAGATAGGCCTCGCGCTGGGCCGGATCGCGCCCGAGCGCGGCGTGGTATAGATGTTCAATCTTGCGCCAGCGTTCGGGCTTCACGGAGCCTCTCGGAGTCTAGCTCCCGCATTAGCCACACCTTGGAGTACTTCCAGTCGCGCATTACAGTGTCCGGTGATGTGTGCAGCACTTCCGCCGTTTCGTCCACGGTGAGACCGCCGAAGAAGCGCAGTTCCACCACCTGGCTCTTGCGCGGGTCGAGGGTCGCGAGGCCGGTGAGCGCCTCGTCCAGGGCAAACAGGTCGACATCTCCGTCGTGACCGACGTCGCGCGCTTCGTCCAGCGGCACCAGCGTCACGCCGCCTCCGCGCTTCAGATATCCATTGCACCGGGCGTGCTCCACCAGAACGCGCCGCATCAAGTTGGCGCAGATAGCGAAGAAGTGGTTACGGTCCTGCCAATCGACGCGGGCGGCGTCGATGAGGCGGGTGTAGGCTTCGTGGACCAGGGCTGTGGTTTGCAGAGTATGGCCGGGGCGCTCCCGGCTCATATAGGAGCGGGCCAGCCGGCGCAGTTCGGCGTAGACCAGCGGCGTCAGCTTGTTGAGCGCCTGCTCGTCCCCTCCCCGCCAGGCCAGCAATAGCTGGGTTACTTCGCCTGAGTGCATAACCGGGCAAACTGGCACATTATATCGCGAATCGGGGGCAAAAAAATGTTTCATCGCGTGCGAGTTTTTTCCCGCAGTCCGCGCATTACTGTATGGCGGCTTGAAACCCGGCGGGCATCTCAAGGGCTTGGAGGGAGCGGTCCCATGGGGATGCGTCGCTGGCGCCACCCATTTTGCCACGCCATGGCACGAACGGCCGCGCAAGGAAACCGAGAGGGAAGACGGAGGGATCACACTAAAGGAGGCGGAATGAGACACAAAACCTTGATTCTAGTTATCGCCCTTACGGTAACAGCCGCGGGTATCGGCGCGCAAGGCGGGCCCGAATTCTCGGAGGCCAAGGCTATAGCAATACTCGCGGAATTCTCGCGCATCCCGCCGAAGGGGGGCGGAACCATCCTGCTGAAGGGCCTGGGATTCGAAACGGCGGACCAGGTTAGCGCGGCGAAGTTAGGCCAGCCCCTGAAGCACTATTACGTCCCGCCGGGAAGTTTAAAGAGCTTCGATGCAACCGGCGACGCGAATAGCCTAATCGTCGATTCGAGCCGCGACATCTATCCTGTCATCTACGGAAACGATGTCAAATCGTCGGTCATCGTGTCACGCGCGACCGAGCCGCCCCGAATAGTCGGGTTTGGCCGCGCCGGGCTGACAAGGCTCATGGACGCCGCCCGCTCGAGCGACTCACAAAGCGCGGGAGCGCCCAAATCGGCTTACTTTGCGGTAGAGCTTCCGGACCTCTTTATTTGGCTGCTAGGGCACCGCGATTCGCGCGGCCGCCTTATGCTCACGGTCCTTTTGCCGGACACCAGGCTGCCGGAGTTGCGCGTATTTCAGAGCGTCGACGCGAGGGATCTGTTCGTTAAACTGAAACCCTTCTCGCCGAAATGACCCTGGGCGAGAGGCCAGGGGGTTGTGCCGGGCAGAAAAATAGCTTTGTAATCGGAGAACACAAAATGCACTTCACATCGGCGATGGCCACTCGATCTTACTTGGTATTGTGCTTGGCGATAGCGCCGCACGCGTGCGCTCAGGCGGGAAGCTCCAATATACTCCCAGTTCCCCTATTCGGGCAAGAAACCCCAAACTGGTGTTGGGCGGCGGCGTCGCAGATGATTCTAACCTACCTGGGATTCCCCAACGTTACTCAGTGCCAGGAGGCGAACGACATTTCCGGCAGAACGGATTGCTGCCCATCCTCCACCACCCCGTGCGGCGGAGACAATACGCCCGACAGTGTTTTGCGCTTCTACAACGTCCAGGCCTCGAACACATATAGAAATTACGAACCCACGACGGCGATTTCGTATAGCTACCTGATGAGCCAAATCGATCGCTTCAGCCCGATTATAACTTTCTGGATCCCACCAGGCGCCCCGCATTTTAGGGTCGTCACGGGATACGTCATGGACCCTGAGACAAACTGGGTGGCGATCTTGGACCCCGAGCCCCTAAACCAAGGCAGCTTCGTCATGTTTACGTATGAAGACTTCGCCTGTACCAGCACATCCCGCTGCGCTTACGGTCCTCATAGCAGCGACGAATACGGCTACATAACGACAATGTCCGCCTCGATTGTGAACAAGAGCAGCGGCAAGTGCGTGGACGTGCCAAGCGGCAGCACAGCGGATCAGGTCATATTGCAGCAGTTCACGTGCAACGGCGGCGCCAACCAAAACTGGCAGCCTCGGCCAAGCTCTCTCGTGGCACTCGGCGGGCCCATCGTCAGTGGGAACAGCGGTAAATGCGTGGACGTGCCCAGCGGGAGCACGGCTGATGGGGCACAAGTACAGCAGTTCACGTGCAACGGCGGAGGTAACCAGGTCTGGCTGTCGGTGGCCAACGGACAGTTGGTCAATCTAACGAGCAATAAGTGCCTGGACGTGCCAAGCGGGAGCACAGCGGATCAGGTCAAGCTGCAACAATTTACCTGCAACGGAGGCAACAACCAGTACTGGAGCCTGGTCGGCGAGATTGTCAACCAGAATAGTCTCGAGTGCCTGGACGTGCCTGGCGGGAGCACGGCGGATCATGCCATGCTGCAGCAGTTCACGTGCAACGGCGGCGGTAACCAAACCTGGCAGGTTCTCCCGGATAACGGCACGATCGTCGACACGAACAGCGGCAAGTGCCTGGACGTGCCGAGTGGCAGCACGGCCGACGGAGTGCAAGTACAGCAGTTCACGTGTAATGGCGGGGCCAACCAGAACTGGCAGGTGACGCCCACCGGGCAAATCGTTAATCAGAACAGCGGCAAGTGCCTGGATGTCAGAGGTGCGAGCAAGTCGGATCAAGCCGCGGTACAGCAGCTCACTTGCAATGGCGGGACCAGTCAACAATGGAGCCTTCGCCCTTCGATGTCGACAGTTTGCTTTCCCTGCTTCGTGCAGCCGCAGTAGGGACCGAGGCTCTTCAATTCGACCGTCGGCACTAAACGTGCCCAAAAAGGAGACTATGATGAAACACAAATCGACACAACTCGTTCTTGCGCGCTGCTGCGCGCTTTCACTGGGATTGGGCCTGGCGTTAACCGCCAACGCACAATTCAACAACCCGAACGGCATCGCATTAGACTCTGCCGGTAACCTGTGGCTTGCGAACAACGGCGGGAACTCGGTACTCAAGATAAATCCAACCAACGGACAGATACTCGACACCATCACAGAGGGTATCAGTTCCCCAACCCGCCTGGCCTTTTCGGGCGACGACCTGTATGTCACGAACACCGGCAACAACACCGTCACCGTGTATGACGCCTTGACTTTCACTTTGGAGGAGACGATCTCAGAAGCGGCCATCAACAGACCGGATGGCGTCGCGGTTGACGCGTACGGGGACGTCTACATTGCCGACAATGGGGCGAATAACGTCATCGCTCTGAACACCAACGGGCGTCTGGCGGAGACCCTCACTGAAGACAACAGCGCGTTCGAATTTACGTCCCCGGGAGCGCTGGCAATCCATGGAAAGAACATCTATGCGGGTTTTGGGGGCGGCGGCAGGAATGCGGTGATCAGCTACAACTTGGGAGAGTTTCTGACCGGCTATCCGCTGGAGATCAGACAATACAACGACAATGTGAACACCGGGCCCACCGGCATTGCCTTCGACAGCTCGGGGAACATCTATATTTCGGAATACACCAGCGGCACGGCAGTAAAGTATAAACCGAGTAAGGGCACGGAGCCCGAGCTGGTGATCGGTGATGGCACTGGAGGCTGTGAAGGGATCGCCGTGGACACGAGCGGCAACATCTACGTCTCGAACTCCATATACAACGATATCACCGTGTACAACTCATCGGGCACGCTGATAAACACTCTCCGTTAGGAAAAGAAGGAACGACGGCCGGCCGCGTGCGGTGTGGGACAGGCCTTGCGGTCCAGCCAATCGACGCGCAGGTGTCGATGAGGCGGGTGAGGGCTTCGTGGACCAGGGCGGTGGTTTGGAGCGTGTGCTGGGCGCTCGCAGTGCATGTACTAGCGGGCCAGGCGATGCAATGCGGGTAGACCAGCGGCGTGAGCTTGTGAAGCGCCTGCTGGTCCCCTCCCCGCCATGCTTGTAAACAGTTCGGTGACTTCGCCAGATGCATAGTTCCCGTCTGAATGATAGGCCGCCGAAGTCAGCGGCGGTCAATTCAAGACTCAAGAGGAGAATATGCGAGGAGAAGTGAATTCGTGTCTGCTGGCCGGAGCGATGGTGGTTATGTGTCACGGCCTAGCTTCTGCACAGGCCTTCAAACTGGAAGCGACTTATAGGGCTCCGGGCCGCGAAACTCCGAGGCGGGCGGCCTGCGAGGCCGCGCAGGCTGCGAGCCTGCCCCACTAGGCGGTTACTTGTCCAGTGCGAGCTTGCTCAAGATCCGGTCGTGAATCCAGTGCGCGTCGAACCACTCCACCGGATTCACCTGCACGCCATCCACCTGCATGCTGAAGTGCAGATGATCGCCGCCGGCCAGACCCGTCGAGCCGCTGTGGCCCATGGCCTGGCCCTTCTTCACCATGTCGCCCGCCTTCACGTCGATCCGGCTGAGATGGCCGTAGATCGATTGCAGGCCGTATCCGTGGTCGAGCACGATGCAGTTGCCGTAGATGCCCAGGTCCGCCGCCCACACCACGCGGCCGTCGTTGGCCGCCAGCACCGGCACATGCGCGGTCACGGCCAGGTCGAAGCCCAGGTGCACCTGCTGATCCACTTTCTTGCCCTTGTAGATGTAGCTGCGCACATCGGCGAAGTGCGATTCCACCTGCGAATTGGCAAGCTGCGAGAACGGGCCGTTCCACAAAACGCGCTCTTCGGTCTTCAGCCGCAGATCCGCCAGCGTCTTATTATTCTGCTTGCGCAGGTCGCGGTTGATGTGCAGGAAGCGCGTGAGCAGATCGCCCGATCCGCCCGGATCGATCTGGTTCACCACTTTGTCCAGAAACGCGTCCGTGATTTCCAGGTCGCGCGTGCGGAACTTCTTGGGAAACACCTTGAACCAGAACGCGCCGGTGACTTCCGTGCCCGCCGCGATTGCGCGCATAGACGTGCGGCACGGTATCCACCGGCAGATCCCACGCGAAACCGAACAGCGAGAAGCGCTCGTTCGCGGCCGCCCCGGCAGCGGAAAGCTGCGGAACGTGTATGGCCCGACCTTCACGCCGGCCTCGGTCCAGTCGCCCGAGACGTGAACGTCACCAGCTCGCTGCCGCCCTGGTTGATGTAATGCTGCGCTTCGTCCACCGCCAGCGCGGGGCGGCTCCAGCACCACGTCCACGTCGAAGCTCGCGCTGACCGTGCGGCCCAGGAAGTCGTTCGACTGCGCCTCCACGATCAGCGTGCGCTTTCCCAGCGTGCAGCGCCGGCGCCTGCTGCTTGCCCGCCGGAAAACTGATCGCGTGCGGCGCTTCGTGCAGCCGCATGAACAGCAGCCGGTGCGCCGGATTGTGCTGCTCGTAAACCGTGTAGCGCGCGCCGTTCTGTTCCAGCACCGCGGTGAACCGGCGCATGCCATATGGATCCGGTCACTTGCACCTTCACCGGCGTGCTGGCGCCGATGGCCTTCACGGGCGGGTCCATGGTAATCGCCGGCGTGGCGGAAAGCGCCGCCAGCACCACCGACACGCCGCGACCAATAAGACGACGACAATCGCAATAATGAATTTCACTTTTTCGTCCAGGAATCGATCCAATCGATGAAGGTCTTGTACCAGAGCAGGCTGTTCTGCGGCTTCAGCACCCAGTGTCCTTCATCGGGAAACAGCAGCAGCTTCGAAGGCACCTTCTGCATCTGCAGCGCCGTGAACAGTTGCAGGCCCTGGCCCACCGGCACGCGATAATCCAGTTCGCCGTGGATCACCAGCGTGGGCGTATGGAACTCCTTCACGAACATGCTGGGCGACCAGCGCCCGTACATCTCGGGATTGTCCCAAGGCATGCCGCCGAATTCCCAGAGCGGGAACCACAGCTCTTCGGTCTCGCCGAATTCGCTGCGCAGATCGTACACGCCGTCGTGCGTCACCAGCGCTTTGAACCGCTGCGTGTGGCCGAGAATCCAGTCGATCATGTAGCCGCCGTAAGAGCCGCCGGCCGCGGCCATGCGGCTGCCATCGGCGTAGGGCAAGCTGGTCACGACGTGGTCGGCCACCGCCATGATGTCGTCGAAGGCGCGGCCGCCCCAATCGCCGTTGATCTCGTCGATGAATTTCTGTCCGTAGCCGGTCGATCCGCGCGGATTGGGCATCACCACCACATATCCCGCGGCGGCGAATACCTGCGCGTTCCAGCGATAGGTCCAGCTATGTCCCCACTCGCCCTGCGGTCCGCCGTGAATCAGCATCAGCACCGGATACTTCCGGTCTTCGTCGAAAGCCGTGAGGCTTCACCACGAAGCTCTGCACCCGCGCGCCGTCCGCGCCGTCCACCCAGAACTCTTCGAGCGGCGTCATTTGGTGGGAGCTGAGCACGGCATCGTTGAGATGCGTCAGCGCTACGGCCTCGCCGCCCGCTGCGAGGATGCGCGATAGATCTCCGCCGGCTGCGTGCCGCTCTGCTGCGTGTAGATCAGCGTCTTGCCGTCCGGCGTGAACTGCATGTCGTCGAGGTGGTTGTCGCCGCTCACCGCCATGCGCGCCTCGCCGCCTCTCACCGACTTGAACTGGATGGACTGGCGGCCGCGGTCCTCCGACGGTGAAGAACAGGTTCGCGGAATCCGGCGACCAGGTGAAGCTGTTGACCCAGCGGTCCATGTTCTCGGTCAAGTCCGCGAGCCTGCCCGTGGCGCGCTCCATGACCCACAGCCGCCAGCGGTCGCTTTCATAACCCGGCCGGACTTGCGCGCGCCAGGCGAGATATTTGCCGTCCGGCGAATACTGCGGCGCGTTGTCCGCGCCGGGATTGCTGGTGATCTTGCGCGCCGGGCCGCCGCCGATCGGCACCACAAAGAGATCCGTATTGGTGCTGGTGGCGGGCACGGCATCGGCGTTCATCGCAGTAGCAGACTTCCTTGCTGTCGGGCGAGATGGCGTAATCGTCGCGGCCGCCGAGCGAAAACGGCGGCACGTCGCGATGCCGGGCGTCAGGTCTTTGGCCGCACCGCCGCGATACGGGAATCACCATCAGATGGCTGCGCGTGCGATCCCTGCCAGTGATTCCAATGCCGGTAGAGCAGGCTCGGTGTAGATGCGCGCCTTCACTTTGCTCGCTCTTCTCGGCGTCGAGTTGCGCTCTGGTTGCAGCGCGTCGTCGGCGCCGCAATCCGGGAAAACATCGCTGGTGAAGACCAGGTTCTTGCCGTCGGGCGAAAACAGCTCGCCGCCGGCTTCGGTCGAAAGATTGGTGATCTGCTTGGCGATTCGAGCCGTCGGCGTCCATGAGCCAGATCTGCGACGTGCCGCCGCGATCGGAGATGAAGGCGATGCGCCGCGAATCGGGCGACCAGCGCGGCCGTTCGTTGTCCTGCCCGGCCTGCGTGATTTGCTGTCGCCGCGCCGCCCGCCACAGGCGTCACGTAGATTTGCGTGATGCGCTTGTTATTGGGAACGTCGATCGTCTGGACGGTGAATGCTACCAGCCGTCCGTCCGGCGAAACTTGCGGATCGCCGATGCGCGCCAGGTTGAGCAGCGCTTGCGCGTCGAAGGGTTGCTTCTGCGCGAATAGACCGGTGGCCGCCAGAAGAACGAGTAAGGCTCGATGCATAACAGAATTGTAGCGCCGCATGTTAGCATGGTTTTCATCCCACCGGATTCGCGCTGACCGATCGCGCAGCCCATTCTTATGGAAACGGAACTCGATTTTCTCGGCGACCTGCGGCGTACCCATACCTGCGGAGAGTTGCGCGCCGCGGACGCCGGCACGCGCGCCCTGCTGATGGGCTGGGTGCATCGCCATCGCGACCTCGGCGGCGTGATCTTCATCCATCTGCGCGACCGCGACGGCGTGACCCAGATTGCCTTCCATGCCGACGTCGGACGAGGCCACGCATCGCAGAGCCGAGCAGGTGCGGCCGGAGTATGTGATCGCGGTGGAAGGCGTGGTCGCGCTGCGTAGCGCGGACACTGTCAATCCGAATCTGGCGACCGGCGAAGTCGAGGTCCTGGCGGAGAGGATCTGGATCCTGAACGAATCCCGCACGCCGCCTTTCCCCATGGAAGACGACGTGGATGTGGCCGAAGAGGTGCGCCTGAAATACCGCTACGTCGATCTGCGCCGCCCGCACATGCAGCGCAACATCATCCTGCGCTCGAAAATTTCCTTCGCCGTGCGCGAATGCCTCAATACGCAAGGCTTCCTGGAAATCGAGACGCCTTTCATGACGCGCTCCACGCCGGAAGGCGCGCGCGATTACCTGGTGCCCAGCCGCGTGCAGCCCGGCAGTTTCTATGCGCTGCCGCAATCGCCGCAGATTTTCAAGCAACTGCTGATGGTCAGCGGCTTCGACAAGTATTTCCAGATCGTGCGCTGCTTCCGCGACGAGGATCTGCGCGCCGACCGCCAGCCGGAATTCACGCAGATCGATCTGGAGATGTCCTTCCCGCAACAGGAGCAGCATCTTCGAAGTGATCGAGCCGCTGGTCCAGCGCGTCTGCCAGGTGGCCGGTTTCCCTGTGGAGATCCCTTTTCCGCGCATCACCTATGCGGAAGCCATGCGCAGCTACGGCAGCGATAAGCCCGACCGGCGCATTCCGCCGATGCATCCGGTGGAGCATCTGTTTCCCGAAGGCAGCTTGAGCGCGCACGGCCTGCCGCTGGTGGCCATCCGCATTCCGAAGACCGGCGCGCTCAGCCGCCGCGAGCGCGACGAACTGAAAGCCTACGGCCTGGAACGCGGCCTGCGCGTCTACGACGATCCCAAGCGCGTGGAGCGCGATCATCCCGAACCCATGGCGCGCGTCCGCGAATTGACCGGCGCCGCGGAGGACGACCTGCTGATGCTGGCCGCCTGGGCCGGGGAGCCGGCAGGCCACCGTCCCGAGGAGACCGTATTCCAGGCGTGCGGCCAGTTGCGCCTCTACGCGGCGCAGAAATACAACGACCGCCACAAGCTGCTCGACCCGCGCAATTTCGAGTTTCTCTGGGTGGTGGATTTCCCCATGTTCGAGTGGGATGCGGATGAGCAGCGCTGGAACGCGGCGCACCATCCGTTCACTTCGGTGCATGACGAAGACCTCGAAAAGTTGACGAGCGATCCGGCGCGCTGCCGCGCCAAATCCTACGATCTGGTGCTGAACGGCACCGAACTGGGCTCCGGCTCGATCCGTATTCACCGGCGCGATGTGCAGTCGAAGGTGTTCGCCGCGCTGGGATTCAGCGAGGAGGAAGCCCGCCGCCGCTTCGGTTTCCTGCTGGAGGCTCTGGAATACGGCGCGCCGCCGCACGGCGGGATCGCGCTCGGCTTGGACCGGCTGGTGATGATCCTGGCGGGCGAGACTTCCATCCGCGACGTGATTCCGTTTCCCAAGACCGCGCGCGCCACGGATCTGATGTGCGACGCCCCGGCTGCTGTGCCGGAGAGGGCTTTGAAGGATCTGGGTATCGCGATTCGGCGGTCGTAGTTGCGGTTGTGCAAAGTTATGCAACTGTTGTGCATCCGGAAGGGATGAGAGTCGTTTTGAGAAACAAAGCCATTTTCCTGTAACGCGTTTGTTTGAAGTGGCTTACGGCTTATTTTGGCGGACCCGGCCGTTTTCGGGTAGCTTTTGATGTTGAACGCGCGGGCGGGGGTGAACTCCTACCAGCCTCACCATACCACGCCCGAAATACGGGGACTGGGGTGTGGAGCGATTCGCGAGGCCGCCGATGGGCTGAGATCCATTCGCGTAGTTGGCGCTGTCAAACGTGTATAGCGCTGTGAAGGTCTGTGGGTCGAGTTCACGGGCGCGACCAACCACCAGAGCATGGGGCGCGGAGGGCGGGCAGGACGGCCACTGGGCCGCGGAAGCCTTTAATCAACATGTCAAGCACCTCTTGTGGGATTACCGGACGCTCGGCCGCGGGGACCGTCCTCACGGGGTAAGCGACCAGACAATGTTGGCTCCGGCGTCAGTGCCGTAGAGTACGCCCGCGCTTCCCAGGCCCACCGTCGGGGAAATCAACGTGCTCTTCGGCGGCAGCACCTGTTCGCTCCACCCGCTCCCCTCGGACGAAGGAGGAACTAACTCGAACAGCACTCCGTCGGAGTATCCGCTGCCAGTCGCGCCGAATAGTGCACCCGACTGTGGCTGAATCAGCAGCGGGCCGTCGGGTTGGTCGCTGATGCCGCTCCGGTTGATTGTGGGGAACTGCCAGAGCGTCGTTTCAGTCCACGGCTCGCCCTGGGTCGCGGGCGGGGCCAGCGAGAATATCGTGCCGCCCTGCTTCGTCGGGGGGGAACGCAGGTTCGTCGTGCCGTACAATACCCCGCCAGCCCCCAGCGACAGGGTCATCGGATGCCACCCCGTGCCCTCCGGGAAGTTGTAGAGGATCGTCTCTGTCCAGGCGGCGCCGGGAGCGCTGGGTGGCGTGAGGGAAAAGACGATGCCGCTGTGCCCGCTACCGCCGAAATACGCCGTGGCGTACAGGATGTTGTCCGGACCTATTACAACCCCGTCCATCGGGTCCGCGCCGCCTTGCGGATCGCTCTCGATGGAAAACCAGAGCCTCCTTGTGCCTCCACGCGCCCCCTGGCGAGTCGGGAGGATCGAGGGAGTAGATGTCCCCGCCGTGGTCCGGCCCGCCATTCAAATTGGCCCCATAAAGCCCGCCATTCCTGCCGGCGACAAGTCCCGTCGGGAAGACCAAGCCGTTAGCCGGGAACGACCAGGTGATCGCCTCCGTCCACTCCCCGCCGGGCGTGCTCGGCGGTGTTAGCGAGAATACAGCGCCGCAATCGGCTTGCCCGCCGTATGTCGTGGTGCCGTACAGGACGCCACTGCGGCCCATCACGAGCCCGGTTGGGTTGGCGCCGTCGCTGGCGCTCGCCCCGAAACTCCAGAGCACTGTTTCCGACCACGCGCCGCCAGGTGAGGCTGGCGGGGTCAGAGAGTAGACCGTCCCGCAGCCCGCCCCGGGGCCATTGACGCAGTCGGCGTAGGCGCCGCCCTGTGACATTACGCCGTAGAGCACACCATTGCCGTCCATCGCGAGGCGGCCGATAGGCTGGGATCCATTCGCGTAGTTGGCGCTGTCAAACGCGTACAGCACTGTGAAGGTCTGTGCGACAGATTTCGCGGGCGCGGCTAACCACCAGACCATGGGGGCCAAGAGAGTGGGCAGGATGGCCACGGGGCCGCGCAGGCCTTTAATCAACATGTCAGGCACCTCGTGTGGGATTATACACCTCTGGAGAGAAGCCGCGTCCTGTAGTGGTACTGTAGCAGCGCCAAAGGGGCTACGAACACAGCCGAGCCCGGGCCTCTACTGGATGGACGCTCGGCCCGAGAGGGTCGCGGTTCCTTGTAGCGAGGCGCTGAACCAGCCGGCCATCTGATGCCAGAACTCCCTGGAGATGCTGGTCTGGCCGAGGTATGGGAGCAGCGCCGCGAGTGGGTCGGCACAATCGTCGTTTCCATATCCGGCGGTCGGACAGGACACGAACGAGTTGATGTTGACGGAGTTGTGCCACGCCCAGACCTGGGTTGCGTAGGGGCTCACGCTTGTGAACCCGCTCGCGGACGCCCATGCCGCGAATACGCCAAACCAAGCGGGGTCCATACCGTCGTACACCCACTCGGCGTAGTCATTGTCGAAGATGCCCCGGCTTCCCGAGGTGCCGCAGTCGGTCAGCACGTACACGGGGCGGTTGCGCTCGTTCACCCTCACGGGCTCCCCGGCACCGTACGCCAGGGTTGCGAGGTAGTACGCAAGGTTGAGGGCGCCGCCGTTCAGGTACGCGCCCAGCGCGCTGCTGAACGTGATAGGGCTCCCGCTACAGACGCCGCCTGCCAACATCGCGTTTGTGGGGGCGACCGTGAGGCCGCTGCCGACGTTGATGACGGTGGTAGCGGTCACGTGGGGCGTACCACCCGACACCGTAAGCTGCAGCACCGCCCCGCCGCTGTTGGGTATGTTGTAGGTGCAGGTGCCGGTTCCGGTAAATGGCGCGGCGCCGCTGGCGGCCGTGCCCCCGCGAGTCTCTGTTCCATGCGGGCACCGGCCGATGGGTGGGTGTGTATGCAGCGTTTGCGGCGTTGCGCGGGTTCGTGGGGAGGGGAGTGAGTCCCGGTCTAAGAGCCCTGACCCGCCTTGCGCGCTACGATGGCGGCATGCGCGGGGGCAAACCGGAATCGCCCATAGCCATTGAACGATTGCGCCGCGAAACCCGCCCGATGGAGTTCCGCGAGTAAGTCGGGGCCGGAATATAAGTGCAGGCGGTGGGTCTCTTCGCTGCGCCGGAAAAGCTTTCCAACCCGGCGGAAGCTTACGATCCGCCTGGTGAGGGTTTTCCGCTTCTGATCCTCGCGGACTTCGAGCAGAATCGCCCAGTCCGCCCCTTCGAGGAATCGTCTTTGCGGCGTAGCGTCGGGGATCTGGCCAGGTTCCACGATATCGAAAACGAATATCCCTCCTGGCCGCAACGCGTGATGCACACGGCGAAAGAACCGCGCCAGCGCCCGCTTGCCGCTCTTCCGGTCGAAGGCATAGTTCACGCATTCTCCGATCGCAGTCACGGCATCGCACGGCGGCAATCGGATATCCAGAAACGACCCGGCCTGGAACTTTGCATCCGGCGCCTGCCTGCGCGCCAGCCGGATCATGGAAGCCGATATATCGATGCCGAGCACGCCGTAGCCGCGCTCGCTCAGTTCCCGCGCCCAGACGCCGCTGCCGCAGCCGGCGTCAACCACCAGTCCGCCGTGAATGCCGTTCTGCCGCAGGATCCGCAACAGCCCCGGCGCGGCCTTGCGCGCGAAGCCGGTGAAGCCTGTGTCGTGAATGTATGCCAGGTCCTGCGCATACGCCTTCATAAGACTTCACTTACTGGAGTATTCCTGGTCGATCTTGGCCGCCAGGATGAAGTCGCTCTCCGTCAGCCCGTCAATCTTGTGGGTATAGGTTTTCACATCCACCCGGCCCCAGGTCAGCAGCAGGTCGGGATGGTGTCCCTCGGCTTCCGCCACGGCGCCTGCGCGATTGACGAATGCTATGGCCGTCTTGAAATCGGGAAAGACGAACGTCTTCGAGAGGTGATGCTCGTCCACTACTTTCCAGTCCGGTATCTGGGCGGATAACTTCTGCAATTCCTCCCCTCGTAACGGAGGCACGCCCCCAGTACAGGGGACGCAGCGCTTTTGTGCCAGGCTTACTCCAGATTCACCCATATCTCTCCTTCCCTTTAAGGGCGTCAAGCTGCTGCGCCGAGATTAACGAATAACCGGCGCCGCCACGCCGCTGTGGCGCGCCGCGCGCTGCGGACGGCCGATGCCGCAATAGTCAAAGCCCGCCTGCCGGGCGGCTTCCGGATCGAATAGGTTGCGGCCGTCGACCAGAATGGCGCGGGTCATGCTCTTGGCCACGGCGCACAGGTCCAGCCGCGCGAACTGCTTCCATTCCGTCACCAGGACCAGCGCGTCGGCATCCCCGGCCGCGTCTTCGGGCGATTCGCAGTATTGGATGCGGAGCCTTGGATGGAGCGCGCGGCATGCCGGCATGGCGACCGGATCGTACGCCTTCACCCGTACGCCCATTTGCAGCAGACGCTCGGCGATCTGCAGGCTGGGCGCGTCGCGCAGGTCGTCGGTCTCCGGCTTGAACGCCAGCCCCCACAGCGCGATGGTGCGTCCCTTCAAAATGTACAGCTTCTCCTGTAGCTTCTGGATCACCAGTTGGCGTTGCGCGCGATTTACTTCCAGGGCCGCTTCGAGCAACCGGCTGTGGTAGCCATATTCGGCGGCGGTGTGCAGCAGCGACTGGATGTCCTTGCCGAAGCAACTGCCGCCCCAGCCGACGCCTGGGCTCAGAAAGCGCGCCCCGATGCGCGCATCCAAGCCGATGCCGGCCATCACTTCGGGCGCCTCGGCGCCCACCCGCTCGCAGATATTGGCCACCTCATTGGCGAAGCCGATCTTGACCGCCAGAAACGCGTTGGCGGCATATTTGATCATCTCCGCGCTGGTCAACGTGGTGGTGACCACCGGCACTTGCTCCATGGCGGCCGGCCGCGGCAGGAAGGCCGGCGCTTCGAAGCTTTGCGCGATCAGCGGCTGGTACAAGTCCCGCAACGTATGCAGCGTGCATTCCTCTTCGGCGCCGAGCACGATGCGGTCCGGGTAGAGCGAATCGGCGATGGCGCTGCCTTCCCGCAGGAACTCCGGATTGCTGGCCACGCCGAAGCGGATGCGCTTCACCACGTCTGGATGCGAGTCGCGAATGCCCTCGCGCACCAGCGTCTCCACCAGGTTGCCGCTTCCCACGGGGACGGTGGACTTGTTCACCACCACCCGGAACCTGGCATCGTCCATGGCTGCCCCGATGCTCCGCGCGGCAGCTTCCAGATAGCAGAGATTGGCCTCGCCGGTATCGAGGGAAGGCGTGCCCACCGCGATGAAAATCACGTCGCTTTCGGCGGCCGGCGCCGCCAGCTCCGTGGTGAAGTCGATGCCCCCGCGTCCGTCCGCCAGTTGCAGCAGCTCTTTCAGGAGCGGTTCGTAGATGGGCATTTCGCCCCGGCGGAGTTTCTCGATCTTCAGCGCATCGGTATCCACGCAGGTGACACGATGGCCGAAGTAGGCGAGGCAAGCGCCCGTCACGGTCCCCACGTAACCTGTTCCGATGACTGTAACCCGCATGAAGTGTTCCGTATCCCAGCTTAACTGAGCTTATCACGCGGCGGCCGATGCCCTACAATAGAGGATACAAAAGTGCCCAGGAGAGCAACCGCTAAAGCACCGGCAGCATCGGCAGCCAGGCCATTCGCGAAAATCCAATCTCAGGCCAGGCCGCCCGCGGCGCTCGCAAGCAAGTGGTTTGAAGCGGCGATAATCCTCTTCGGCGCGGTGGCGTACTTTAATACCCTCCACGTTCCTTTTCTATTTGACGATCGATTCCATATCGTCGAGAACACCCTCATCCGGCAGCTTTGGCCTCCATGGCCTTACCTTCTTCACTCATCCCGGCCGGTGGTCTACTTATCGGTGGCGCTGAATTACGCAATCGGGGGCCTCGATCCGCTGGGATATCACTTATTTAACGCTGCCGTACATGTGGCCGCGGCGCTCGTTCTGTACGGTATCCTGCGGCGAACATTCCTCTCCGGCCGGCTGCGGGAGCGTTTCGGTCCGCCCGCCAACTGGCTTGCCGGATTCATTGCTCTCATCTGGCTGGTGCATCCGATCCAAACCGAGAGTGTGACCTACATCATCCAGCGCGGAGAGTCGCTGATGGGCCTGTTTTACCTTGCCACACTGTATTGCGTGATTCGCGCCAGCGAAACGCCACGCGCTGGCCAGATCAAGGCATGGTGGTACGCCGGAGCGGTTGCCTGTTGTTGCCTGGGAATCGGATGTAAAGGCGTAATGCTGACGGCGCCCCTGGTGGTGCTGCTGTATGACCGCGTTTTTCTATCGCCATCGTGGAGGGAACTGGCGCGGCGGCGGTGGGGGTTATACGGCGCTTTGGCAGCCACCTGGTTGTTGTATCCATTACTGCTATCGCAAGCTCCCGTGGAGTGGAAGGAGAGCGCCGGGTTCGGATATAGCGGCGCCGCGCCGCTGCAATATGCCGTGACGCAACCGGCCGTCATCCTGCACTATCTGCGGCTGGTATTCTGGCCGGATAAATTGTGTCTCGATTATGGATGGCCGGCCGCGCGCAGCATCGGCCAGTTTCTTGCTCCGGGGCTTATAATCGGCGCATTGCTGGCGGCCACCGTTTGGGCGTGGCGCCGCAAGCCGGCTGTGGGCTTTGCCGGTGCGTGGTTTTTCATCATTCTGATCCCGACTTCAAGTTTCATACCGATCGCCGATCTCGCGGTGGAACACAGAATGTATTTGCCGCTGGCGGCAGTGGTGGCGCTGGTTGTGGCCGGCCTGTTCGCGCCGGCGCGCCGCTTGGCAGGCCCGGCCATGGCATGCGCGGCATGCGGGCTGATCGTGGTTTTGCTCACCGCCGTGACCATACGGCGCAATCTGGATTATGCTTCGGATCTGGCAATTTGGCAGGACACGGTAGACAAGAGCCCCGGCAACCCGCGGGCCCAATACGATCTGGGACACGCGCTGGAGGCTGAGAACCGGCCGCAGGAGGCCATTCTGCATTACGAAAAGGCGGTGGAAGAGAAGCCGGATTACGTTGACGCGCTCAACAACCTGGGGCACACCCTGGCGGTTTCAGGCAGGGCGCCGGAGGCGGCCGGATACTTACAACGGGCGCTCCAACTCAAGCCTGGCCTGGCCGAAGGGCACCTCAATCTGGGTTACGCTCTCGCGCAGCAGGGAAAAATCAACGATGCCATCGCGGAGTGGCAGGAGGCGCTACGGATCAAGCCGGATTTCGCGGAAGTGCATAACAATTTGGCGATTGCCCTGGCCCTGAGCGGTAGAACCGGCGAGGCGATCGATCACTGGCAGCAGGCCATCAAGCTGGCGCCGGACGTGGCGGATACACACAACAACCTGGCGTATGCTCTCTCGCAGGCCGGGCGGACGCGCGAAGCCATTGTGCATTATGAAGAGGCGTTGCGTCTGAAGCCCGATTACGCGCAAGCGCTCGATAGTTACGCGAAGCTGCTCGGGACGCTGAGTCCGGCGGATGGCCGCGATGCGGGTCATCTTGAGACGCTGGCGATGTCGTACGCGGCTGCGAACCGTTTTCCCGAGGCGATCAAAACGTTGCAAGACGCTTTGGAAGCGGCACGCGCCGCGGGGCATCCGGAAGTGGCTCGCGAAATCGAGACCCGCATGGATCTGTACCGCCGCGGCCGGGCCCGCTGATTCAGGTCAACGCCGCGCGTCAATGCGCCGCGCGCAAACGCTCGAGCGCGGCGCGTGCGTCCGCATGGTTCGGATCAATCGCCAGCACGCGCGAAAATTCGGCTTCCGCTTCCGAGTTCTTTCCCTCTTCCGCGAGCGCGGTCGCGCGATTGAAGTGTCCATCCACCAGGCCTGGCCTCAGCCGCAGGGCCTCGGCGCAGTGAACGAGGGCATCGTCAAACTGCCCCAGACGCTGTAGCACGTAACAAAGATCGCTTTGCATTTCGGCGTTGGCGGGAGCCAGGCGTAGCGACTCCTGCAGGTGTTGCCGGCCTTCCTGGAAGTTCCCGCGCGCCGCCAGCAAGACGCCCAGATCGCCCTGCGCTTCAGCCGCATCCGGCTTCAGGCGCAGCGCCTCCACCAACATGTCGTACGCCTCATCCAGCTTGCCCGTCCTGAGCAGTTCGTGTCCCAAATTAGCGCGCGCTTCGGCATACCCGGCATTAATGGAAATAGCCTGCCGGTAGTCGGCCATCGCCTCGTCATGCCGGCCATCGGCGGCAAGAGTCACGCCCAGGTTATTCAGGATGATGTAGTTGCCCTTGGTCACCTCCACGGTGTGCTCGAACAACGTCCGGCTGTCCCTCCAGTAGGCGGCCTGCGCGTGTGCCTCAATCGCGAGCAGCGCCAGCGAGGCGCCCGCCAATGCCGCCGCCCCTTGGCGAAGAACGGGTCTGCTCGCGACGGCATCGGCGAGGCCCCAAACCAGGGCTATCGAGAGGCCTACCAGCGGGAGATAGGTGTAGCGGTCGGCGGTCGATTGCACGCCCACCTGCACCAATCCGATCACCGGGACCAGTGTTCCCAGGTACCAGAGCCAGCCAACTACGAAATAAGGGCGCCGCCTGATGGTTGCAAAGGCCGCCGCGGTGACTGCCAACAAGACCGCCGCGGCGATCAGCGCTGTACCGGTGCCGGGTGGTTCGCCTGGATAGAGTACGGCCAGGTCGAAGGGCCAGAATGTCTTCACCAGATACGTGGCGTAGGCGATAGAGGCGTTGGCCAAACGCGCTGGCAGTGGGAAGCTGCCAAGAGCCACTACCGCGCCATAGGAATGCTGGGCGATAAATGTCAACACGCTCGACACCGCCGCCATTGCCAGGAGCGGAACTTTCTCCAGCAGCAACGGCTTCAGGGCGGACCAGGAGAGCGGCCACCGGATCCGCTGCAGGGGCCAAAAGTCCACCAGCAGCAGGATAAACGGGAACGTCACCAGCATCGGCTTGGCCGTCAAGCTAAGGGCGAAGACCAGGGCGACCCACAGGTACCGCAGCGTGCCAGGGCGCCTCGTATAAGGGACATACAGGAGTAGCGCCAACATTGCCAACGCTGTGCTGAGCACGTCCTTCCGTTCCGAAATCCAGGCCACCGATTCCACGTGTAAAGGATGTAAGGCAAAAATACCCGCCACCACGGCGCTACGCCAGGGTTGGCGCGTCATGCCCGCGAGAGCCAGAAAAAGCAGCACCGTGCCCGCCATATGCAGCGCGACGTTAACCAGGTGGAACGCACCGGCATTGCCGCCGAATAATTCGTGATCCAGCATCAGCGACATCCACGTGAGGGGGTGCCAGTTTGCATAGAAAAAAGTAGTCCAGGCCCACGCCAAGCCGGAGGCCGTCAGCCCGGCCTCCACGCGCGGATTCTCATACACGTACTGATCGTCGTCATAGGCGACGAATCCGTGCTGGGAAGTTTGCCAATATACCGTAACTGTCGCGAGACAAAGCACCAGGCAAAGGGTGACGGCCAGAAGCGTCGAGATTTGCGTCGAGATTTGGGCGCCTGCCGTGCTGCTGGATTCACGCAGGGGAGCGTGTGGCTCACTTTGCCTGCGCTTCCTGGAGCGTTTTTCGTCCTTCATGGCTTCGCTTGCTTCAGCCCCTATAATAGTTGAACGAAGCGCTCGCGCAAGTGGAAAGTCCATGGCTGACAAGCTTTGCAAGCTTTGTGGCGTACACCTGCGGCCACGCTTTCTGGCGGTTCCCGACCCGATTAGCCTGCGGCGCTTTGACGTGCTGGTTTGCCCCGGCTGTGGCCTGGGAACGACCGACCCCCAGCCTGCGGACCTGAACCCCTACTATGGCGCACGCTACTATGGCGCGCGGCACTGGATCACCACGGCTTACTGCTCGTGGCGCCGGTTGCGCGTCGTCCGCCTCACCCTGGGCCGCGATCGCCAGCCGTCCATACTGGACGTGGGCTGCGGCGACGGGACCTTTCTCCGGGCCGCGCGGGAGAAGGGCTGGCAGGTGGCCGGCACGGAACTACGCGGCGCGCTGCCTGGGTCTCCCGAGATCCCCGTCTGGCCGTCTCTTTTGGGGATCGAGAAGCGCTTCGATTGCGTGACTGCCTGGCACGTGTTCGAACACCTGACCGACCCGCTCGAGTCCGCACGGGAAATGAAGCGTCTGCTGGCGCCGGGCGGCGCGCTCCTTCTAGCCGTACCCGACAGCGGTGGGTGGCAGGCCCGGCTGTCCGGCCGGTTCTGGTTTCACCTGGATGTGCCCCGGCACCTGTTCCACTTCGACCTCGCCTCGCTGCGCCGGCTGCTCGATGGCGCCGGTTTCGAGGTGGTCGGCGTGTGGCACCACGAACTGGAGTACGATCTGTTCGGTTGGATTCAGAGCGCGCTAAACGCCATGCTGGAGATGCCCAACGTACTCTTCGATGCGCTCACTGGCCGAACGCGGCGCACTGGACGGCCGCCGATCCTCTGGAGTTTGCTGTTCGCTGTACTGGCCTTCCCGGCCGCCTTCCTATTGACGGTGGTCTCCACACTAGCGCGCCGGGGCGGAACCCTGATCGTGGCCGCCCGCCCACGAGGCTTTTGAGTAACAGCCGCAAAACGGCGCGTGGGCAGTTACTTGACGGAATTGAGGCAACCCACGCGCCTTTGCGGCTGGTAGCGCGGTTTTACAAGTCTTTAATCGCCATTTCGGTACAATAGATAGTACCTGCCCGCATGCAAACTATCCTGGTGATCGACGACGACGAGAGCCTGCGCGATACCATCGGCGTCATGCTGGAGCAGGAGGGCTTCCGCGCCGTGCTGGTGGCGGATGGCCGCGCGGGCTACGAAAAATCGGTGCTGCTCAAGCCGGACCTCATGCTAGTCGACCTACGCCTGCCGGGCATGAGCGGTGTAGAAATCTGCAAGGGATTGCGCGCCGCCCACGTGGGCACGCCGATCATCGTGTTGAGCGCGCTGGGCGACGAAATCGACAAGGTATTGCTGCTCGAAATCGGCGCCGACGACTACCTGGTGAAGCCGTTCGGCACGCGCGAACTGCTGGCGCGGATTCGCGCCGTGCTGCGGCGGGCGTCGCCGGAAGCCCGCAAAGTAGTGCGATTTGGCGAGGTGGAGGTGGACCTGGAGCGCCGGGTGGTCAGCCGGCGGAGCGAAGAGTTGAAGCTGACCCCCGCCGAATACAATCTGCTCACATATTTCCTGCAGAACCCCGATCGCCCCCTGACACGCGATATGATTCTCAATTCGGTGTGGGGCTACGAGTTCTTCCCCAACACCCGCACGGTGGACGCTCATGTCGTGAAGCTGCGGCAGAAACTGGAGCCGGAGCCCAACGTGCCGCGGCATTTCCTAACAGTGCATGGGGTGGGGTACCGGTTCTCTGCCATAGGGCGGCCTGGGAACTTTTACAGGTTTTTTACAGAGATCCCACCGCCCGGCCAGTGGAATGGGTGAAAATGTACACATAGACGTGCAGCGGAGCATTTGTAGCGGAGATGGAGATGCGCGGCGATACAGTCGTCATAGTCGAGGATGCGGCCACATGCGCCATTACGCTGGAAATGGCGTTCCTGACGATACCGGACATCGCCATAGCCGTAATGCCCACGGCCCAGGATGCGTTGCGCCTGCTGGATAGCGGAGATTGCGCCGTGCGGGCCGTGGTCACCGACTTGAATATGCCGCGCATGGACGGATTCGAATTCATCGAGCGGATCCGTGCCGAGCCGCGCCACCGGCGATTGCCCATTATCGTGGTTAGTGGCGACACCGATCCAGGCACTCCCGCGCGCTTGGCGGCAATGGGCGCCAATGCCTTCTTCGCAAAACCTTACTCACCCGCCCAGGTGCGGCTCAAATTGGAGCAACTACTCGATGCAAAGTCTGCCGATCGTTCCCCCTAGCCGGCCGATGGCTTCCGCCCGGCGCTGCCTGCTCGCGTTACTGGTGCCGGGCATGCTGGCGGCCCAAGCCTCTTCGCCCGAGATGCAACAGATTGTGGATCGCCTGGATCGCTCTGGAACGGCAAAACCAGTCGTTGACCGAAGAGGTCCACCAACTGCGCCAGGAACTGGCGGCAGCGCGCGGCCAGCCGCCCGCGGCGGCGCGCCCACTCTGGACGAAAAGGTAGCCGTTGACGAGGCCCGCACAGAAGATCTGGCGCAGAGCAAAGTGGAGGCTTCGCAGCGTTTCCCGATCCGCATCACCGGCATGGCTCTGTTCAATGGCTTCTTGAATTCCAAGGGAAGCGGCGGGCAGCAGTACCCCACTTTCGCGTGGCCGGGAAGCCAAGCCAGCGGCGGCGGCAGCTTCAGCCAAACCACACTGGGGCTGGACTATTCCGGTCCGCAAGCCTTCCTGGGCGGCAGTGTGCACGGCTCGATGTATATGGATTTCGCGGGCGGTTCCGGCGCGCCTCTGGATTACGGATTCCGGCTGCGCACGGGCGAGATCGAAATCGATTGGGCGGACCGCAGCCTCATGGCCGGTCTGGAGAGCCCCATTTTCGCGCCGCGCGAGCCCGCTTCGCTCGCGCAGGTAGCGTACGCGCCTCTGACGGATGCGGGCAACCTATGGCTTTGGATTCCGCAGGTGCGCTTCGAGCAAAAATTCCGTCTGGGAGACCATACGGGCATCCGCGCGCAGGTCGGCGCGGTGGCCACATCCGAGATTCAGCCGTACCAACAGGGCGCCATCGCCCCGGAACCGGCCCGGCCGGGCGTCGAAGGCCGTTTCGAGTTCTACCATGGCGCCCAGGACGGCCCCCGCATCGAAATCGCGCCCGGCTTCCATACCAGCATCACGCATGTGGACGGCATGTCCGTATCGTCCAATCTGTTTTCGCTCGATTGGTTCACCAACCCGTGGCAGAAGCTGGAATTCACCGGCGCGTTTTTCAGCGGACAGAATGTGAGCCCGGTGGGAGGCCTCGGGGGATTCACGATCCTGCCTTCGGGCGCGGCCATCCCGGTGCATGGCCAGGGCGGCTGGAGCCAATTGACTTTTCTCGCCACCCCGCGCCTCTCATTCCACATTTTTTCCGGACTGGAGGCCGACCGCGCAGCGGACCTGGGGGAATACACTATCGGGCGCAACTGGGTGAACGGCGGAAATTTCTTCTATCGGCTGGCGCCTAATGTATTACTTGGCGTGGAGGCCTCGCAGGCGCGCACGACGTATATTGAAAATGGCACTCGGCTGAACAATCACTATGACCTGGCTCTGGCGTATCTGTTTTAGCAGCCTGTGGCTGCTGCCGGTGTGGTGCGCCAGCGTCAGTGGGACGGTGGTGCTGACCGACTCGCGCGATCCCGGCGTGCGCCACCACAAAGACCTGCGAGGAGTCGTGCTATGGCTGGAGCCCGCCGGTGGGCATGCCGCGACGCCTGCGAGCGCCGCACGCCAGGTCCGGACGATGAAGCAGTTGGATAAGCATTTCGACCCGCATGTGGTGGCCGTTCCGGTCGGCGGCGCAGTGGACTTTCCCAATCTCGACGATATTTTTCACAATGTGTTTTCCAATTACAGCGGGCAGATTTTCGATCTGAGCCTGTATAAGCCACATACCAGCAAGAGGGTGGTATTCAAGCGCGCCGGCATCGTCCGGGTGTTCTGCAATATTCATCCGACCATGAGCGCGGTGATCGCCGTGCTCGATACGCCCTGGTTCGACGTTTCGGACCGCTCGGGCGCATTCGAAATCGCGGGACGTGCCGCCCGGCAATTACACGTTGCATATCTTCCACGAAAGAGCCACCGACGAGACCCTGAATTCCCTGGTGCGGCCCGTCACCGTGGAAAAAGGCGCAGGTCTGGTGTTGCCCGTCATCGCGATCTCCGAGACCGGCTACATCCCGGCGCCGCACAAGGACAAGTGGGATAGAGACTACCCGCCGGCGATCGACGATCAGCCGGTCTACCGGCCAAACCAATGATGGCGCCATTCTCACGCCTGTCGCTTCTGTGGAAGATTCTGCTATCCACCTCGGCTGCCGTCACTCTGCTTTTCGCCGTGACCGGCTGGATCGTGCTGGGCAATGCCGTACAGACCACCAAGGAAACCATGCAGGACGAGCTGGGCGCCAGCTTCCACGCCTACCAGTCGCTGTGGGAAGCGCGCGCCGATCTGCTCAGCGATGTGAGCCTGACCTTGAGCCGGATGTCCGACGTCCGCTCGGCCTTCGGCACCAGGGATCCGGCTACTATCCGCGATACGGCCGGCGAAGTGTGGAACAGGCTAAAGATCAAGGATGCCGCTTTCCTGGTGACCGATGCGGAGGGCAAAGTGATCGCCTCGGTGGGTGGTATGCCTGTCGCGCAGCAGGATGTGCAGATGGCGGCGGCGCGGTTCCCGCAGCAGCGGCAGGTATCCGGCGCGCTGGTCCACGAAGGGCATCTGTACCAAACCGTATTCACGCCGGTGTATCTGGAGAACGTGCTGCAAAATGTGCTGGTGGCCGGATACGATGTGGACAACCAGGTGGCCAAGCAACTGAAGGAGGCCACCGGCGCAAGCGAGCTTCTCTTCCTTTCGAGCGGACGCCCCATTGCATCGTCGCTGCCGCCCAAAGCGGCCCGCCAGGTGGCCTCCGGGTTAGCCGCGCATCCCGAGGAGCAGGTCGGCGATAGCGGCATCGAGTACGCCGCCCGCGCCACACCATTGCTGGACATCGAAGACAAGTCCATAGGCGATCTTTGGATTTTGCGATCGTTCGAAACCGCCCGGCTGGCCGAGTTGCGAAGGAAGATTCTGTGGCTCTGGCTGCTGGCTGTGGCGGCCAGCCTGGGCCTCACTTACGTGCTGGCGCGACGTATCGTGGAGCCGGTGAAGGAACTGGACAAGGCCGCCGCGGAGGTCGCCCGGCAGAATTATGCATACCGGGTAAAAGTGGTCAGCCAGGATGAGTTGGGCCGCCTGGCGCGGACTTTCAACGCCATGTGCGCCTCCATCCAACAGGCCCGCCAGGAACTGATTCGCCAGGAGCGCATCTCCACCATCGGGCGGCTGTCGAGCTCCATCGTGCACGATTTGCGCAATCCCCTGGCCGCGGTGTACGGCGGCGCGGAGATGTTGGTGGACGCGGAACTGGCTCCGCCGCAGGTCAAACGGCTGGCCGCCAATATTTACCGCGCTTCGCGGCGCATCCAGGAATTGTTGCAAGACCTGCTGAACGTTTCGCGCGGCAATGCGGCCGGCGCCGAAGTCTGCAGGCTGCGGGAAGTGGCCGTGGCCGGTTGCGAATCGTTGTTGGTTTCGATAGAGGCGCAGCATGTCGATTTGCAGATCGGTATTCCGGAAGAAATCGAGCTGCCGCTCGAACGCAACCGCATGGAGCGGGTCTTTTCCAACCTGGTGGGGAACGCTCTGGAAATGATGCCGGAAGGCGGCCGGATCAGGATTTCAGCCTTAGCCCAGGACGGATTCGTAGTGGCGGAAGTGAGCGATACAGGTCCGGGCATCCCACCCGAAATCCGGGACAGTTTGTTCGAGCCGTTCGTCAGCGCCGGGAAGAAGAACGGGCTGGGACTGGGATTGGCTCTGTCACGGCAGACGGTGCTGGATCACGGCGGGGATATGTGGGTGTCGGAATCGGAGGCGGGCAAGGGGGCTTGCTTCCGTCTGAGGCTGCCGGGAACGCGGGGGAATGGCGGGCCAGTGCACTGACCCGCCACGCCCAATCTCCATTCAGCGGCGGCCGGAGCCTCCGTGAGATCCTCCACCGCCTCCGGCATGACCGAAACCGCCTCCGGCATGGACAGCGCTCCCTCCAGCGGCGCGCCCCGAACCCGCGCGATTTGCCGCGGCCGAGACATTTTTACCTCCCGGTTTTCCGGGCAACGGTTGATGAGGGTAAAACGGATGGTGCGGGGCTTGCCCGACCCAACCCGGCGCGTAAAATCCCCAGCCAAACGGGCTATACAGAATGCCGGAGCCAGGCAGGAAAGCATAACAATCCCAGAAGGGATCCCAATACCAGCCGGCTCCGAACCATCCGCCGTCCATGACGATGGTTTCCGCAGCGCCGATATTGGCCTGCGCATCGAATTGACTACGCAATGCGCTCCAGCGGTACAACGGATCGGCTTCGGACGGTGCTCGCATTGAATTTCTGCGCCTTAAACGGCTGACCGGCGGCCAGGCCGGACGATGTGTCCCTTTTTCAGGTTCAGATGCGCGTCACCTTGAGAGACGGTAGCTTCGCCATCTAAGACGCTCACGGTAAGCTGGTCCGCGTTGAAGTCATACAGGCCTTTCTTGTCAATGCGGACAGTCGCGCCACCCACCATGACCGACAGGTTGTTTTCCTTGAATAACTCCGCGGCTTCCAGCATGGCTGAGCCTTCCAGCAGCGCGACACTCGTGTCCGCCAAACCCGGGGATACCATGCGTACCTCACTGTTGGCGCCCAGGCGCAGGAAAACGCCGGGCGTGAGCAGCATTTCCGCCATTCCCTGGCCTGTGGCGAGTATTTGATTGGTCTCGGCTTGACGGGTTTCAAGCACGGCCGGATTCGCGCTTGAAACGGTCACACTCCGGCCGTCCAGTGTCACTTGACCTTCTACGTAGTTGATTGTTCCAGGTGCGGGCATGGTGGCCGCGGCCGCGGTTAGTGATACCGTGGCGATGACAGCGACCGCCCGTCCAACTAAATTCCACAGCGTTTTCATATCCGCCTCCTTACTGGAAAAGGGGCGTCTCTTCATTTGGTAGATGCGGGCGGACAGGAGTAACTATAGGGTTATACAAACATTTACAAAAATCGGAAGGCGGGGGTTCTTCAGGGCAGCATTTCGGCCGGATCGGCGACGGTGAGACGAAGTGCGGCACGCAGACTTTGCGATTCCGACAGGCGCAGCATGGCGAAGACGGAACGCAGCAGGGCGGGACCTTCATTCGGCCAAAGCTCGGCGATGGGGCGCGTCACGCCATCTTCGCACTGATAGAAAAATCGATCGACCCAGCGCGGCCGGCTCGCTTGGGGATGGCAGCGCACGATGTCCTTCACGGTTTCAAACCAACGCATCCCCAGCGTTTCGCGATATTGCGGCATGAATAGGATGGCGCTCAATCGCTCGCGCCGGATCTCCGCCACGAACTCGGCGAAACTGGCGGCGTGCGTCAGGTTCAGGTTGGCGTTAGGCTCCAGGCCGTGGCGGTCGCCGCCGGAGATAGCCGGCAATTGCCAGGCGCGCGCCAGTTCCAGCGCTTCGGTATTTTCATCCCAGGAGCGCAGGCCGTTCAACTCGATGGCGTGGATCCATTTGCCGTAGCCGGAGAGCAGCGCGGAGAGCGTCTGCCGATGCGCCGGGGCGCCGATATCCGCCTCGTCCCAGAGCGGATGGTTCAGCACGATGAGCAAGTCTTCGTGCGCATCCAGCCTCTCCAGCAGCGCCGCCAGATGCAGAGGCTCCGGGCGCGCGGTGTATTCGCGCAGATCGGCGAAGATGGCGCGGGCTTCCGCGTGCGGGAGATTGTGCACGCCCAGATGGAAAAACGTGGGGCCAAAGGGAACGGTCCATTCGACAGGACACCGGTGCGGCGGGCCCGGTGACGCTAAGCCGCTTTCGATATCGTCGTGATCCGTGAGCGAGACGATGGGCTGCAGCCCCATGTCCGCGATCTGGCGGGCTTCCAGGCGGTACGCTTCATCGGGCGCGAGCGGCGGCGTCCACAGCACGCGCGACAGCGCCAGATCCCGCCCGGTTGCGCGGCGGTGATGCCAGCCCGCGACGCGCAGCACGGCGGGAATCAAAGGTAAAGGGAGTTTGAACGAGTGCAGGAAACGCAGGTTTTCCCAGGAATGCAGTGTGTGGCCATGCAGCGAAACGCCGGCGGGATAGCGATGTGCGGCGTCCCGGTTTTTCCACAGAAAATGCAACGCGGTTCTTTTCACGAACCCTCCTCCGGGTGCATAAAACATTTCGACGAGGAAATGTTCTGTTATCAGGTTAAGGCCCGGCGTGTTGCAAAACGATGAACGGCGGGTGAAATTATTGGCTGGAAATAACGCAAATTAACGCGAATATGAAGGCCGGCGGGCGGCCGCCAGCCTTCAGATAAACCGCGTGAACCGGATTGTAATCACAGCTTAATTCGGCTTCGGCTGCTGCACTTGCGGCTGGATCGTGATGGGGCTTCTGGCTCCGGGCGGCGGCATCGGAGGTGCGGCTGGTCCGAAGTATTCGTCATTCATGACCACGGTAGTGGCGGCCTTGAGATCGTCCATGGTCTTCTTGACCTGCTCGGCATCCAGCTTCCTCTCAATCTCGGGACGGACATCCACGAAGGTCTTCTCCTGCCGCGACTCCACCTTGATAATGTGATACCCGAACTGGCTCTTGACGGGTTCGCTGATCTCGCCCACGGGAATGGTGAAGGCTACCTGCTCAAAGGCTGGGACCATGCGGCCATGACCGAACGTCCCCAGATCGCCGCCGTTGGCGCCGGAACCGGCATCGTCGGACTCGGCTTTCGCCAGCGTGGCGAAATCCGCGCCATCGACCAGCTTCTTCCGGATATCCTTGGCCTTCGCCAGCGCTTCCTCGTCGGTTAGTTCCTTGGCGTCTTTCTTCAAGGGGACGGCGGATCCCTTGGCCCGAATCAGGATATGGCGGGCCTTCACTTGCAGGTAGTCCGCCTTGTGCTCGTCGTAATAGGCGCGCGCGGTAGCTTCATCTACTTTGGTGGTCGCATTCAGGTTCTGGTAGAACTGTTGGGCCAGCAATTGTTCGGCCTGGAAAGCCAACTGGGACTTGTATGCCGGCGTGTCCTCGAGCTTGCGGCGGTGCGCTTCCTGGGCCATCACTTTGAGGCGAATGATATTCTCGGCAAACTGCCGGCGGCCGGTGGTGCGCATTTGATTGCGGTATTGTTCGGGAAGCATCTCGATCATGTGATCGAACTCGCCCGCGGTAATCTTTTCATCTCCAATCGTTAAGACAACTGTTTCGGGGGGAACCTTGGCTGCGGCCGGAGCGGGAGGCTGTAAGGTCACGGCGGCGCCTTGGGTTGATCGCGGCAGGCGTATGAAGCTGGCGGTGTCTGCGCGAGCAGACAGGCCAGTGGTGTCAAGAAAAGTAAAAGTTGCAGGGATTTCATCTGTTCCATGATACCAATTGCCCAGTGACCCGTTGCTCGCCCTCCCTTTTTCTTCGGAAAATCACACCTCGGTAAAATCCCCTGCCGCCACGGCAGCCCCTGTCGTTTCAACTGCCCTGAAGCGCCCCGCAGATCCAGACCACAAGTCTTCGGATCTCCCGCGTAGTACACTAGGGAAGGGCTGATCACAGTGCGTCCGCATCCGGAAAGCGAGCCGAAATGGCCGAAGTGAGCCGAAAATCGGCGGATTCCCAAAACGAGCCGTAAGCTACTAAACACAAATGAGTTACAAGAACAAATGGCTTTGTTTTTCCAAAGCACTTTCCTGCAATCCTGCACAATCCATGCCCAAGCCTGCACACCCTTCCATCGCCCAGGCATTGCCGATTTCCTTCGCAGCGGAAGTTTTTGGTACACTGGATGTTTCACCGGCGGAGCGCGGAAAGTAGAGGTGCGCCGCCGCAGATCTGGACGGGTGGCCGAGCGGCTAATGGCAACAGACTGTAAATCTGTCGCCCCTTGCGGGCTACGGAGGTTCGAATCCTCCCCCGTCCACCAGTTAACGAATTTTAACGGGCCGTTGTAGCTCAGTTGGTAGAGCGCGTCCTTGGTAAGGACGAGGTCACCAGTTCAATCCTGGTCAACGGCTCCAGCAATTCCTGTAGCGAATCCGTACAGAAGGCGTAGAATAAATGGCAAAGGAAAAATTCGATCGCAGCAAGCCGCACGTCAACATCGGCACGATCGGGCACATCGATCACGGCAAGACCACGCTGACGGCGGCCATCACCAAAGTGCTGGGGAAGAACAACCCCAAGGTGAAGTTCCGCAGTTTCGACTCCATCGACAACGCGCCGGAAGAAAAGGCCCGCGGCATCACCATCGCGGTGGCGCACGTGGAGTACGAAACCCCCAACCGGCACTACGCGCACGTGGATTGCCCGGGCCACGCCGACTACATCAAGAACATGATCACCGGCGCGGCGCAGATGGATGGCGCCATTCTGGTGGTCGCGGCCACCGACGGACCCATGCCGCAGACCCGCGAGCATTTGCTGCTGGCGCGGCAGGTGGGCGTGCCGTACATCGTGGTGGCCCTGAATAAAGTGGACATGGTGGACGACGCGGAGCTGCTGGACCTGGTGGAGCTGGAGATGCGCGAGCTGCTGACGACCTACGAGTTTCCGGGCGACGATGTGCCGGTGATCCGGGTATCGGCGCTGGGGGCGTTGAACGGCGAGCCGCAGTGGGAGAAGACGGTGGAAGAGCTGATGGCGGCGGTAGACAGCTACGTGCCGCTGCCGCAGCGCGAGATCGACAAGCCGTTCATCATGCCGATCGAAGATATCTTCTCGATCCAGGGGCGCGGCACGGTGGTGACGGGGCGCATCGAGCGGGGCATCGTGAAGGTGGGCGAGCCGGTGGAGATCGTGGGCTTCCGGGACACGCGGCAGACGGTGGTGACGGGCATCGAGATGTTCAAGAAGCTGCTGGACGAAGGGCGCGCCGGGGACAACGTGGGGCTGCTGCTGCGCGGCATGGAAAAGGACGACGTGGAGCGCGGGCAGGTGGTGGCGAAGCCGAAGTCGATCACGCCGCACAAGAAGTTCAAGGGCAGCGTGGTGGTGCTGAGCAAGGAAGAGGGCGGGCGGCACACGCCGTTCTTCAAGGGATACCGGCCGCAGTTCTACTTCCGGACGACGGACGTGACGGGGGTGGCGGAGTTGCCGGAGGGCACCGAGATGGTGATGCCGGGCGACAACGTGAACCTGGTGATCGATCTGATCACGCCGATCGCCATGGACAAGGGGTTGCGGTTCGCCATCCGCGAAGGCGGACGCACGGTGGGCGCCGGAACCGTGACGGAGATTATCGAATGATTATCAAATAACGAAGGACATGGAACATGGCGCGCGAGATTATCACTTTTCAATGCACCGAATGCAAGAACCGGAACTATTCGGGCACCAAGAACAAGAAGACCACTACGGAGCGGCTGGAGATGAAGAAATTCTGCCCGTATTGCCGGAAGCACCAGCCGCACAAGGAAATCAAGTAGAATGGGAATAGGCATGTCCCGCCGGGTTGGATGCAGGGGCGTAGGTTTAACGGCAGACCAGCGGTCTCCAAAACCGCGAGTGGGGGTTCGAATCCCTCCGCCCCTGCCAATCCGGATTTGACAGCCGAGTAGAGTTGGGAAGCGAGGCAGCATGGAAGGCAGCAATTTTCTTGAGAATGTAACCAGTTGGCCCACGCGGACGCGCGATTATTTCAACGAGTTGAAGCTCGAGATGAGGCGCGTGACATGGCCCAACCGCAAGCAGGTGGAGGGCACCACGGTGGTGGTGATCTTCACGGTATTCGCCTTCGCGGCCTTCTTCGCGGTGGTCGATGCGCTGCTGACCGACACAGTAATGCGCATGTACAAGGCATTGTCGAAGTAACCGTATGGATGACGAGAACGTGATATTCCACGGATCAAGAAGAGCTCAAGAGACGCCGGAGAGCGCCGAGGACGCCGAAGATCCAGTCGAAGCGGAGGCCGCGCCGCTGAGCAGGCTGCCGCCGAGCCTGCAACGGAGCCGGCTGCCGCGCCGGAAGCGCCGCTGCCGCGGGCTACGACGAGTCCTCTCCGCAAGAAGTGGTTCATCATTCACACCTATTCCGGGTTCGAGCAAAAGGTGGCCGAGTCGCTGCGCAGCCGCTCGGAGGCATTCGGCTTCGCCGACAAGATCGGGCAGGTGCTGATTCCCACCGAAGAAGTGGTGGAGTTGCGCGGCGGCAAGAAAGTCACCAGCAAGCGCCTGGTTTACCCCGGCTACGTGCTGGTGGAAATGGAAATGAACGACGAGAGCTGTGGCGATGGTGGCACGACGTGAAAGCCACGCCGCGCGTGACCGGATTCGTGGGCGGCGGCACGCAGCCGGTGCCGCTGAGCGCCGACGAAGTCAATTCCATCCTGTACCGCCAGGCATCCTCGACGGAGCGGCCGCGCCCCAAAACGACTTACGAGAGGAACGACGGCGTGCGCATCGTGGATGGCCCGTTCGCCAATTTTCGCGGCAAGGTGGACGAGGTCAATGCCGACCGCGGCACGTTGCGCGTGATGGTGATGATTTTCGGCCGCGCCACGCCGGTCGAGCTGGAATTCCTCCAAGTAGAAAAAGAATAGAACAAGAATAACGATCGCAAGGATTCTCAGATGGCAAAGAAAGTTACCGGCTCGGTGAAGTTGCAGATCCCCGCCGGGAAGGCTACGCCGGCGCCCCCCGTGGGCACGGCGCTTGGCCCGCAAGGCGTCAACATCATGGATTTCTGCAAGGCGTTCAACGCCAAGACGTCGAGCAAGGACCAGGAAGGGCTGATCATCCCGGTGGTGATCACGATCTTTTCGGACCGCTCGTTCACTTTCATCACCAAGACGCCGCCGGTGCCGGTGCTGATCAAGCGCGCCGTGAACCTGGCGAAGGGATCGCCGGAGCCGCACAAGACCAAGGTCGGCGTGATCACCGAGAAGCAGGTGGAAGAGATCGCCAAGATCAAGATGCCGGACCTGAACTGCTTCACGGTGGAAGCCGCCATGAGTTCGGTGCGGGGCACCGCGCGCAGCATGGGCGTGGATGTAGAAGTCTAGCGGCGTACCCTCAGGCTTCCACGGATGCGGCCACGCCGAGCGCTGTCAGCTTTTCCGCCGCCAGCGCCTTTACCCGCCGGACGCTCGCCAGCTTGATTTCCTCGTAGCCGCGGATCTGGTCGGGCAGCGCCACCAGTTCCTGCGCAAGGGCCATATTATCGACATTCTCGGCGGTGGCGCGATCCAGGCAGTCGCGCACCAGTTGCTCGTACCAGCCGATCAGCGCGCGCTCCTCGCGGCGTACCGCGGCGTAGCCGAAGATGTCGAAGGGCGTTCCGCGCAGCCCCTTCAGCGACGCCAGCATGCGCAGCGGTCCGCGAAACCAGCCGCCCAGCTTCAGCTTCTTCTTCATGCCCATGGCGCGCAGCAGCGGCGGATGCAGGTTGTAGCCGATCGATTCCACCTGCTCCCACATGCCGCGAATCTGCGCTTCGCGCCCGGCATTGGTCAGCAGCCGCGCGACTTCGTACTCGTCTTTGTACGCCATCAGCTTGTACAGATTGCGCGCCACGGCTTCGGCCAGCGCGGGCTGCCGGGCTTCGACTTCGCGAACGAACGCGGCATAGCGCGCGGCGTAGGCCGGGTTCTGATAGCGCGCCAGATCGGCGATGCGGCGCTCGACCGCGCCCGATGGCCGCGGGCGCGGACGGCGGCGCGAGAAGCGACTCCACGGCTTGCGCATCGTGATAATATTTGCGGCCCCACAAGAAGCGCCTGCACGTTGCGCTCGGCATCCACTTTGTTCAGCCGGATGGCTTCCTCGATGGCCGCCTCCGAAATCGGAATCAGGCCGCCCTGATATGCCGCGCCCAGCAGAAAAATATTCACCGCCATGTGGCTGGCGAACAGCCCTTCGGCGAGGCGCGAGGCATCCAGAAAAAGGTTGCGGTCTTTGCGCGTGCAAGCTGTTGATCAGATCCACCACCGCCCCCGGGCCCGCCAGGCGCGAGCCCCCGCGAATGGCGTCGCCGGTGGGCACTTCGGCGGTGTTCACCACCGCCACGGTGCGCGACGGATGCGCGCGCTTCAGGTTTTCCGCGCTGCCCGCGCCCAGCAGATCGAAGCCCAGCAGCAGGTCCGCGTTGCCGTAGCCGATCTTGGCCGACGCTTCGATCGGCCGCTTGCTCAGGATGACGCTCGATACGACCGCCCCGCCCTTCTGCGCCAGGCCGGTCTGATCGAGCGTGATCACGGAGAGCCCGTCGATCCAGGCCGCGGTGGCCAGCAGCGCGTTCACCGTGACCACGCCCGTGCCGCCGATGCCCGGCGCCAGAATCGAATAGCGCTCGCCGATCTCGACGCGCTCGCGCGGCGGCGGCACTTCGGTCTCCGGCAGCTTCGGCGGCGCGGCCTGGCGCTGTCCCGTGCCCGGCTTCAGCTTCACCGTGACAAACGACGGGCAATCGCCCAGCACGCACGAATAATCCTTATTGCACGACGATTGGTGGATGCGCGTCTTCGGGCCGAATTCGGTCTCCACCGGATGCAGGCTCAGGCAATTGGATTGCGTCACGCAATCGCCGCAGCCCTCGCAGACTTCCTCGTGGATCACCAGGCGCAGCGTGGGCTCTGCCAGCTTGCCGCGCGAGCGCAGGCGGCGCTTCTCGGCGGCGCACTGCTGATCGTAAATGATGGCCGTCACGCCGGGCAGCTTCTCGAACTCGCGCAGCACGTCGCGGCAAATCGTCGCGATCGCGCAGTTGGGCGTTGGCGGCCAGCTTCACGCCCTTCGTATTTCTCCAGATCGTCGGTCAGCACCGCGATCTTGCGCACGCCATCGGCCTCCAGCTTGCGGGTCAGATCGGGAACCGGCACCGCGCCCGCGGCCTGCTGCCCGCCGGTCATGGCCACCGCGCTGTTGTACAGGATCTTGTAAGTGATGTTGACGCCCGCCGCGATGCATGCCTCCACCGCCAGCGAAGCCGGAATGAAAATAGGTGCCGTCGCCCACGTTCTGGAAGATGTGCTGCCGCTCGACGAACGGCGCCATGCCGATCCACGGCGCGCCTTCGCCGCCCATGTGGGTCAGGAACGAGTAGGCGTGGCCGAGTGCTCAAGCTGCGCCGCCATGGCGTGGCAGCCGATGCCGCCGCCCGCCATCTGGCCTTCGAGCAGCAGGGTGGAGCGATTGTGCGGGCAGCCGGAGCAGAAGTTGGGACAGCGCGCGGGAATCAGGCGGCGTTCGCGGTTGTCGATCTCGTCGAGCAGGGCGAGACGCGGCCGGCATGTGCCGGCCAGCAGCTTAGCGCAGCAGTCGGCCAGCACCCGCGTAATCATTTCCGGGTCGAGTTCGCCCGTCGCCGGAAGCAGCGGCGCGCCCGTCTCATCCTCTTTGCCGATGATGGCGGGCCGCTCCGGCCAGGTTGTACAGCGCCTCGCGCAATTGCAGTTCGAGGAAGCTGCGCTTCTCCTCGACCACCAGGATGGTCTCGAGGCCGCGCGCGAATTCGGCGGTGAAGTCGCGGCTCCAGCGGATAGGTCATGCCGAACTTGGCGATGCGCACGCCCAGCCGCGCCAGATCGTCGCGCTGGAAGCCCAGATCCGCCAGCGCCTGCATCAGGTCGTAATAGGCTTTGCCCGCGCTGGCGATGCCCAGCCACGCGCCGTCGCGCGCGCCGAAGCTGCGGTTCACCTGGTTCAGCCGGGCGAACTCGCGCGCCGCCTCCAGACGCCGGTAGAGCACCTCCGGCTCCAGCATCAGCGTCATCGGAATCAGCAGCCGCGCGTCGATTTTCTTCTCGTAGCCTTCGGGAATGCGGATCGCGAGCCGCTCCGGATCGACATCCACGGTGCCGCCGGCGTCGCACACGTTGGTCACCATCTTCATGGCCACCCACGCGCCGGAGAAGCGCGAGAGCGCGATGGCCAGCAGCCCGTAATCCAGCGTCTCCTGCGTGTTGCCCGGATAGAAGATGGGCATCGCCAGGTTGTAGAAACTGAGATCGCTCTGGTGCGGGATGGTGGAGCTTTTGGAAACGTGATCGTCGCCGCCCAGCACCAGCGCCGCGCAATTCTTGCCGGTGCCGGCGATGTTGGCGTGGCGGAAGATGTCGCCGGAGCGGTCCACGCCCGGCCCTTTGCCGTACCAGATGCCGACCACGCCGTCGTAGCGCGATTGCCCCAGCACGTGATGAATCTGGCTGCCGAAGATGGAAGTGGCGGCCAGGTCTTCGTTCACGCCCGGCACGAAATGGATGCGGTGCTCGTCGAGCAGGCGCTTCACGCGCGCGAGCGCCAGGTCGTAGCCGCCCAGCGGCGAGCCTTCGTATCCGGAAATGAAGGCGGCGGTGTTGCAGGCCCGCGCGGCGGTCGCGGCGCATCTGGTCCATGGGCAGACGCACCAGCGCCTGGATGCCGGTCAGGTAGACGGCGCCTTGCTCCTGCTCGTATTTGGAATCGAGCTTCATATTGCCCAGTGGAGGCGTGACCGCATTATAATCTTTTAGTGGCGCCGCGCACGTGCACACTCCCATGTGACACTATCTGGCTTTCGATCTGGGCGCGGAGAGCGGACGCGCCATGCTCGGCACGCTGGACGGCGGCCGCCTGGCGATCGAAGAACTGCACCGTTTCCCCAACACGCCCGTGCGCGTATTCGACGTCGCTGTACTGGGACACGCTGCGGCTGTGGCACGAGATCCAGCGCGGCCTGGCCATCGCCGGACGGGAGCGGAAGCTGGCGCTGGATGGCATCGGCATCGACACCTGGGGCGTGGATTTCGCTCTGCTGGGCGCGGACGGCGCGCTGGCCGACAATCCCGCGCCACTATCGCGACCCGCGCACCAACGGCGTCATGGAGAAAGCTCTTCGACATCGTGCCGCGCGCAGGAGGTTTTCGCCCAGACCGGCATCCAGTTCATGCAGATCAATTCGCTCTACCAGCTTTATGCGCTGAAGCTGGCCGGATCGCCCGCGCTAGACGGCGCGCGCACGCTGCTGTTCATGCCGGACCTGTTGAACTACTGGCTACCGGCGTGGCGCGCGCGGAGGTGACCATCGCCAGCACCTCGCAGTTCTACGATCCGCGCCGCAAGACGTGGGCGGTCGATTTGTTCGAACGGCTGGGGCTGCCCACGCATATCCTGCCCGAAATCGTCGCTCCCGGAACGCGTCTCGGCCCGCTGCTTGATTCCGTGGCGGAGCCAGCCGGCCTTGGCCGCCGTGCCGGTCTACGCCACCGGATGCCACGATACCGCGTCCGCCGTGGCCGCCGTCCCGGCGAAGGATCGCAACTGGTGCTACATCAGCTCCGGCACGTGGTCGCTGATGGGCGCGGAGTTGGATGAGCCCATCATCAATGAGCAGGTGCTGGCGCAGAATCTGACCAACGAAATCGGCGCGGCGGGCAAGGTCCGGTTCCTGAAAAACATCGCCGGCCTGTGGCTGCTGCAGGAATGCCGGCGCGCCTGGGCGCTCGAAGGCGCCGAATTCACCTACGACGAACTGGTGCGGCTGGCCGGCGAGGCGCAACCCTTCCGCTGCCGCCATCGATCCGGACGCATTCCTGGAGCCCGGCGATATGCCGCGCAAGATCGTCGAACATTGCCGGGCCACCGGACAGACGCCGCCCGAAACTCCTGGCGAGTTCACGCGCACGATTCTCGAAAGCCTGGCGCGCCGGTACCGGCAGGTGCTCGAGAGTCTGGAGTCGCTCGCCGGCCGGCGCTTCGATGTGATCCATATCGTGGGCGGCGGATCGCGCAATGCGCTGCTGAATCAGTTCGTGGCGGATGCGACGGGCCGCACGGTGATCGCCGGGCCGAGCGAGGCGACGGCCATCGGCAATGTCCTGATCCAGGCCATCGGTGCGGGCGAGTTGTCCGGCCTTAACGAGGCGCGCGAGGTGGTGCGGCGCTCGTTCGCCGTGGAGACATACCGGTAGGCTAAAATCAAAAGAACGCGCAGGAAATGCCTTGCGCGCTTTGTTTCCACGTTTTGGGGGTTTCCGCGTCATCTCAGTAGGACCGTGGAAGCCGCAATCTATGCGCTGATGAGCGAAGCCGTCGATCCCGGCCTGGAGCTGCTGGAGCGACAAAACCGGTTTGTTTCCGATCACTTACGCCGGATCTTCGTGCAGATTTACCGCATTGTGCGCAATGTGGCGGATGCCCAGGATCTGACCCAGGAGGCCTTCATCAAGGCCCTGCAGCGCCAGGAACAGCTCAAGGACGAGCAGAAAGCGGCGCATTGGCTTTCGCGCATCGCGACCAATACGGCCATCGATTTCCTGCGGCGCAGCGGCCGCGTGGCCTTTTGCGAAATCGACGAGGCGCCCGAAAGCCACGACGAGAGCCCCGAGGATATGCTGCTGCGCTCCGAGCAGCGCGACTATCTGGAAGATGGCTTGCGCCTGCTGACGGCGCGCGAGCGGGCGGCGCTGATGCTGCGCGATGTGGAAGGCTTGCCGGCCGAAGAAGTGGCGCGCAGGCTGAATTGTTCCAAGGCCACCGTGCGGTCGCACATCGCCAATGCGCGCATCAAGTTCCGCCGGTACATGGAAAAGAGGAAGCCATGACGCATCCAAGTCAATCGATTTTGGCGCTTTACGCCGGCAAGGACTGGGATGGTTCGCCCGCCGGCGCACGGAACGTCACGTGGCGCATTGCCGCGAGTGCCGCATGGCAGTGCGGACCTTCGCGTCGGCCAGCGAAGAACTGGTCGGGATTGAACGAATTGCCGGCGATTTCCTGGAACCGGCTGGCTGCCGAGATGAAGGCCAATATCCGGCTGGGCCTGGCGGCCGGCGAGTGCGTGCGCGCCGAGGCTGCCACGGGATTGCTCGCGTGGCCGGGCGAATGGATGTCCGGCGCGCGCGCCGTGGCCGCTTGCGCCAGTGTGATGGCGCTGGTGGCGGCGGGCCTGTTTCTGGAGCGGCCCACACCGACTGCGCCTGAGATCGGCAAAGCGCAGCGCGGTCCTGCGGGCTACCGCCGACGGCATCGAACTGAATCAGGGCGGGCAGACCTTGAGCCTGCTGCATGTGCGCTCCGGCGAGGTGACCTATTCGGCGGGCGCGCAGGGTTCCATGCGGGCTGGTTACGTGGATTCCGATACGGGCAACGTGACGATCAATAACGTGTATGTGCAGTAAATTTGCGATTCTTCTTCGCGGCGGGCGTGGCTGCGCTATACGCGCAGGACATGCCGCTCGTACAATTCGGTAAGATCAATCTGCCGCCGGATTCGCCGCTTGACGCTGATCTCGGAGAATCTGGGCGAATCGCACGTCAGCCGGCGCGGCAGCGCCGTGGTGCTGGATCTGGATGTGGCGCTGACCCTGCGCAACTCCAGCCCAAGCCGCGTGCGCGGCGTCACGCTGCTGGTGGCCGCGCAGGAGGTCACGCCCGGCGGCAAAGCCTCGGTATCGGTGCCCAGCCTGGACGTGGCGCCCGAGTCAGAATTTTCCGGTGCGCATCAACCTGCGGCTGTTGCGGCCCGCGCAGATGGGCGGCGGTCCGCTGGTGCAAGTGAACCTGGATGGCGTGCTGTTCCAGGACTTCTCGTTCTACGGTCCCAACCGTCTGGATTCCCGCCGCATCCATGACCGCCTGGGAAATGGAAGCGCAGCGCGACCGCAAGTATTTCAAGTCGATCCTGGCGGCGCGCGGGGTGGAAGGGCTGAAGCAGGCCATGGTGGAGAGCTTGAACCGCCAGGCGCGAACGGCCCCGCCTGGATGTGCAGGTTTCGCGCGGGCCGCGCAGTGGGGTCCGCGGCAGTGGCGGAGCATAACACGCAATTCGCTTTTCTGCGTTTTCCGGATGCGCCCGTCGAGCCCATAGAAGGATGGGCGGAGATCGCGGGCAACGAGGCCAGCAACCCGCGCATCGACGTGCGCAACGTCTCCTCCAGGCAGGTGCGCTATGTGGAGATCGATTGGATCGTGAGCGACCGGCAGGGCCAGAAGTTCATGGCCGGTTCGGTGCCGGCTTCCGGTCCGGCGTTCAACCTGAAGGCCGGCGGCACCAGCCGCGTGCTGCAGGACACCACCTTACGCATCTCAAAGGATGGCGGCGGGCCGGTTTCCATCGCCGGCATGACCGGCTTTGTCGGCCAGGTCGAGTTTACCGACGGCAAGGTCTGGATTCCCAATCGCGAATCGCTCGCCAACGCCCAACTGCTGGGCATCCTGGAGGCTTCGCCCGAAGAGCGGCGCTTGCTGGACCTGTATCGCAAGAAGGGGCCCAAGGCCCTGGCGGATGAGTTGGGCAAGTTCTAGCGAGAGACGTAAGAGAGTTTCCCCACAAGGCATTCCCCACAACTCTGGGCCCGGATCGGTGTTTTACACACAGTGCATCACAATAAATCCATTCTGGCCGCATTTGCCCTGTTAAGCATTTGCCTGCTCGCCGCCTCCGCTAAGAAAACCAGCAACGAACAGTCCGCCCAATTTCGCCAAACAGTCTCGAACGACGAAAAGATCCAGCACGCGCTCAATCGCCTGACCTTCGGCGCGCGGCCGGGCGATACTCAATCCGTTGAAAAGCTCGGTCTAAGGAAATGGATCGACCTGCAACTCCACCCAGAGCGCATCCCCGAAAACCCCGTGCTCGAAGCCAAACTGCGCCCGCTCGACTCACTTCACATGAGCACGGAGCAGTTGATCCGCAGCTATCCTTCGCCGCAACAGGTAAAGGCCATGGTGCAAGGCAAGCTCCCGTTTCCCGACGACCCCGATAAACGCATGATGATCCACCGCCTGGTGGCGCGCTTTGAGGGCAAGACCGGCCAAGACAACAACAAGGACAGCGGCGCTGAGCCGCAACAGCAGGCTCTGGCCGCGCTTCTTGCGCCCGGCCAACTCCGCACCCTGCGCGCCGGCTCGCCGCAAGAAAAGATCGACCTGTTTACCGGGCTTCCGCATGAACTCCAGGATCAGGTGCTCGAAGCCATGGGCCAGCCCTTGCGCATGCAGCTTTTCGCGGCCGCCCCTCCCAGCTTGCGCCGGCGTATTCAAAGCGCCGCAGGGCCCCAAACCGTCGTGGCACAAGATCTCTTCGAAGCCAAGCTCGACCGCGCGGTCTATGGCAACCGGCAGTTGGAGGAGGTGCTGACGGATTTCTGGTACAACCACTTCAACGTCTTCCTCGAGAAAGGCGCGGACCATTACCTGGTCACCGCTTATGAGCGCGACGCCATCCGCCATCACGTGCTGAGCAAGTTCGAAGACCTGTTGCGCGCCACCGCGCAAAGCCCCGCCATGCTGTTCTATCTGGACAACTGGGAGTCGGTGGGCGCGCAATCGCCCGCGGGCATGCGGCGGCAGAGGGGATTGAATGAGAACTACGGCCGCGAACTGCTGGAACTGCACACGCTCGGCGTGGACGGCGGCTACACCCAGAAGGACGTCACCGAAGTGGCTCGTTGCTTCACCGGCTGGACCATACGCCAGCCGCAGCGCGTGGCCGAATTCGAGTTTAATCCGCGCATGCACGACGACGGCGAAAAGATTGTTCTGGGCGTCAGGATTCCGCCTGGCGGAGGCATCAAAGACGGGTTCCAGGTGCTGCATCTGGTGGCGCATCACCCGTCTACCGCGCGCTTCATCTCGCGGGAATTGGCCATGCGCTTCGTGGCCGACGATCCGCCCGCGTCGCTGGTGGACCGCATGTCCGCTACGTTCCTGAAGAAAGACGGCGACCTGCGCGCGGTGCTGAGAACCATGTTCGACTCGCCCGAGTTCTGGTCGCGCGGAGCCTACCGCTCCAAGATGAAATCGCCGCTCGAAATGGTGGCCAGCTCCCTGCGGGCCGTCAATGCCGACGTGGATTTCACGTTCGGATTGAACAATCAGTTGATGCAGCTCGGCGAGCCGCTCTACCGCAAAGTCGAGCCTACGGGCTATTCGAACTCCGGCCAGGAGTGGATGAACTCGGCCGGCCTGCTGGCGCGCATGAACTTCAGCGTGGCGCTGGCAAATAACAAAGTACCCGGCGTCAAAGTGGAGAACGTCAGTTCAACAGAGGGTGTCACTCTGGGCTCCCCCGAGTTTCAAAGAAAGTGACTGGCTATGACCACCCGCAGAATTTTTCTTCGTAACTCCGCATTGGCGATGGTCGGCGCCGGGGCGGCTCCCTTGTGGCTGCAGCGCGCGCTATACGCCTCCGATGCGCCTTCCCCCCGCAAGAAAGTTCTGGTTGCCATCTTCCAGCGCGGCGCCGCCGACGGCCTGAACATCGTAGTGCCGCACGCCGAGAAGAGCTATTACGAACTACGGCCAACCATTGCCGTGCCGCCTCCTTCTCAGGCCGCGGACCGGCGCGAGGACGCCGCCATTGACCTCGATGGCTTCTTCGGCCTGCATCCTGCGCTGGCGCCCCTGAAGCCGGTTTGGGATAGCGGCCACCTGGCCATCGTGCACGCAGCCGGATCGCCGGATCCCTCCCGCTCGCACTTTGATGCGCAGGATTTCATGGAATCCGGCACGCCCGGCCTGAAAGCCACGGGCGACGGATGGATGAATCGGGCATTGCTTCACGAAACTGGGCCGCACGAGACCGGACGCACCTCGCCGGTGCGCGCCGTAGCGATGGGCGCGGTGTTGCCTCGCGCGATGCGCGGGCCTAACCCCGCGACCGCGGTGCAGAACCTAAACGATTTCCAAGTACGCAACGCGGCCGCCTCCGGCGCATTCGAGGCGATGTACGCAGACAGCCACGATCCTCTTCTGAACGCCGCCGGACGCGAAACATTCGCAGCGGTGGCGCTGTTGCAATCGATTCAGAAGCAGCGCTATGAGCCGGCGGCGGGCGCCAATTACCCGAAAGGGCGCTTTGGCGATTGCCTGCGCCAGATCGCCCAACTCATCAAGGCGGATGTGGGTGTGGAGATGGCTTTCGCCGACGTGGGCGGATGGGATCATCACGTCAACGAAGTGGGCGCGCGCGCCTCGCAAGGGCAACTGGCTGCGCGGCTGACCGACTTCGGCCAGGCGCTGGCGGCTTTCTGGTTCGACCTGGGCGATCGTATGAGCAATGTCGCCGTGGTAACCATGTCCGAATTTGGCCGCACCGCGCACGAGAATGGCGACCGTGGCACCGATCACGGCCATGCCAACTGCATGTTCGCGATGGGCGGCGGCATACGCGGAGGCAAAGTATACGGTAAGTGGCCCGGCCTGGAACAGGAGCAGCTCTACGAAGCACGCGATCTTGCTTTGACGACAGACTTCCGCGATGTTTTGGGCGAGTTAGTCACGGGTCAGTTGGGTAACCGGGATCTGAGCAAAGTTTTCCCCGGCTACACGCCCAAGCCCCGGGGCATTCTGGTTTAGGGCATAGGCCTCAGCGTTGGGGCACGGACACGGTAATATTGCGGAACTGCAAGCCGCCCGTGTGATCGCCTTGAATGTAGAAAGGTCCCGGCTCGCCTTCGTTGGCATCCAGCGCTCCGCCGGTGATTCCTTCGATTTCCTTGTTGTCGATCGTCGTCACGCCGTCGCGCACTACTGTTACCATGCGGCCTACCAGCGTGACATCGAATGTGGTCCATTTGCCCGGCGTGCGCGGAAGTTCGGGACTGGGCGCGATGCGTCCGTATACCGATCCAATGCGGCGCTCCGGTGGGTTTTGCTTCAGCGGCTCGTATTCGATCTGCACCTCATATCGCCCGCGCAGGTAAAAACCGCTGTTGCCATCGTCGGGACAATTCACCTCGTAGTGCACCTTGAAATCTTCGAACGTGCGCGTGGTTTTCAGGTTGTCGCCATGCGCCGTGTTGATCAGCAGCCCGTCTTTCACTGTCCAGTGGCTGTTGGCCGGATTGCCGATCGGCTGCCAGCCGTTGAGGTCCTTGCCGTCAAAGAGCGGCTCCGGGGCGGTCCATGCGGCGGGGGCGCTGCGCTTCAACTCGGGTGCGCGCACCCCGGTCAACTCGGTGGATTTGTCGCCGTTTTTTTGGACGCCGGAGAGCTTGCCGTCGCGGGCTTCGAGGTCCCAGGTCATCCGGCGGGAGAGGTTGAGCATCAGATGCCCGCCCTCCACCTTGACATCCTTGACTTCAAAAACATTGCCTCCGGCGGGCTGGTACCATACGTCGAGATTGCCGCCTTTTTCCGTCACGCCCAGCCAGCAGGCCTGCACGCCGCCGGGGGTGGTGATGTTGAAATCCCACCGTCCTACAAAGGGGCTGCTCTGGGGGAGCGCTACCGCGGGCGCGAGCAACGCCGAGGCAACCATCAGACCGATTGAAAACATTCGCATGATTGCCAGTCTATTACAAAGCGCCATGCGCCGGGCAGCCTGTCCTACCTTCCCTTCAGATACTTCGCCACGTTCGGGTTATCTTTGTTCCACCGGGGCGCGTCGGGGTTATCGGCCAGCAGGATGACGCCCATCGCAATCATGCGGTCCACCTTCGCCATATTGGTGTAATCGATCTTCCGCCATACATCGCCGGGACGATGATAATCGGGAAAATCGAACGCTACCGCCAGCGTGTGAGCCGGAATGCCGTGCTCCGCGAAAGGCAGGTTATCGCTGCGATCGAAGTATTCGTCGCCGCCGGGGGTCTCATACACTTTGACTCCTGTCAGTTCGCCGGCACGCTGCAGCGTTCGCGCCACGCTGGAGTATCGGAAGCCCGTCAGAGTGGCATTCGAAATCTCCGGACCCGCGTTCGAATCGGTGCGCCCCAACTGCTCCAGATTCAAATCGGCCACGGTCTTCGAGAGCGGCACCAGTGGATGTCCGGTATAGTAGTGCGATCCCAAGCTACCTTCCTCTTCACCGAAGAACGTCATGAACACGATGCTCCGTTTGGGATGGACCGGTAGGGCCGCCAGGGCTTGCGCAACTTCGATGACGGACACGGTTCCGCTGCCATCGTCGTTAGCACCCGGAAACACAACGCCGTCCGGCCGCCCCAGGTGATCGTAATGCGCCGTCAGCAGGATGTATTGGTCGCGCAAAGCGGCATCCGACCCGCGCAGCAATCCGGCCACGTTGCGCAGGGTGACGGACACCGGGCTGTGCGCAGGCTGCTGGATCGAGACCGTGATCCCCGTTTCACCAGCCTTCGCGTCCCGCAACAGCTTCACGGCTTCGGTGCCGCGCACGATCAGACGGGGGATGCCGCCGTAAACCGCCCGCTCCTTATCCGGATCGATCAAGCGGTCCGCCATCGGCCGGCCACTCTCTATTTGGAGAAAAGCCGCCGGCTGAAGCGCCAGCGCCGCTGTGGCAACCGCCTCCGCTCGTTCGTCCTGGTCGTTCAGACTCAACGACCTTACCTTTCACGGCGCCATTCACGGCGAGCGCTTTCAGTTCCGCCGCGCCGATCTTAGAGGCGATTTTATAAATTGGAAGGCTCGAAAGTTCCACCGGCTGCTGGCTCACCACGAGGGCCGCGTGGTCCTTCACCAGAGTCACCCGCGAGCCGTCCAGTACGTGTAGAGCTAAACTCTCTGCAACAGGCTCGGCGCGCAGCATGCCCGCGGTCTGGAAATAACCGTCGTCGCCCAGCGGCTCCAGACCTGCGCGGCGAAACTGCGCCGCGACATATTCGCCCGCGATATCCAAGCCGCGGGAAGGAGTGCCGCGCCCTTCCAGCAGGTTCGAAGCCAGAAACGACAGGTCGCCGCGCAGGGAATTACCCGATATCGAGTTCAAAGCACGATAAGTGCCCGGCGCGGGTGAGAAACTCTGCGGCGCTGCGACACTGTTCAGTAAGGCAAGCGCCAGAAAATAAATCAAGGATCTGCTGCCGGTTGTTTGCACTTGTTTCCGATTATAAGACGGTATTGAAGATCTGTTAAATTCGCTGCGCGCGACCCGTTTTCATTGACTCACCTTACCGCGCCACGTATACTCCTCAACTAGGGACCTGGAGGACACATTGAAAAAAGTTTACAAATCGATGATTCCGCTGCTGTTGTCGATGGCCGCGAGTGCGCAGGATACAGCCACCAACAGCTACACTCAAACTAATCTGGTTTCAGATCTTTCGACGATGGCGCCGGTCACGGATGCGCATTTGAAAAACCCTTGGGGCTTGTCGCGCACCGCCTCGTCATTCTGGTGGGTCTCCGATAATGACAGTGGTGTGTCAACGCTGTATGACGGAACCGGGGCGCCGCAGACACTGGTCGTGACCATTCCGCCTGCCACCGGCACCGGCAAAGGCAGTCCTACAGGGACCGTAGCCGTGGGCTCCAAATTTGTATTTGTCACTTTGGATGGAACCATCTCCGAGTGGTCCTCGGGAAAGAAAGCCGTCATCAAGGTAAATAACTCGGCAAACCATGCCGTTTACACGGGCGTTACCGCCACGAAGAACGATGGCGTGGAGACCCTCTACGTGGCAAATAGCAACGGTGGCGTGGAGGCCTATGATGCCACTACCTTCGCCCCCATCACACTGGCGGCCGGGGCGTTCACGGATCCCAGCATCAAGGCCGGATATACGCCCTATGGCATTCAGGTCGTCGGCGCCAAGATCTATGTGACCTTTTCCAACCCGACGACTGGTGCGGGCGGATACGTGGACTCTTTCACCACCGCGGGTACGCTGTCAGTGAAGTTTGAACAGGGATGGTTCGACCAGCCTTGGGGCATTGCCCAGGCGCCGGCGGGCTGGGGTAAATTCCCCCACTCCCTGTTGGTAGGCAACGTCGGCAGCGGATGGATTGGCGCATACAATGCCACTACCGGCCACTTCATGGGCTTTCTGGAGAATTCCAGTGCTCAGGATATTACCATCCCCGGTCTGTGGGCCATCTACTTTGGCGGCGGCGGGGCGGATAACGGTCCTAAGACCACGCTTTACTTCGCGGCCGGCATCAACAACTACGCAGACGGTTTGTTTGGTACCATAACACCGAACTAGAAATGCGGCAATGGAACGGAGACGAACCATGAGAAACACCTGGATGTTGTGCATCTTGCTGCTGCCGGCCGGCGCTGGCGCTCAAACGACCAACTACACCGTGACGAATATCGTCACTAACGCGCAAGATTCGTACCTGATCAATCCTTGGGGTATGTCCCGGCTGACGAGTGCCAAGGAAAAGGAGAATGAGTGGTGGTTATCGGATAATGGCACCGGCTACTCCACCCTGTATTACGCCAACAAGAGCGGCGCGGCGTCTCTCTCCAAGTTAGTGGTGACGATTCCGCCCGCCGGCCCGACTGGCACGGGTAGCCCGACCGGGACCGCCGCTAATGGCAATAACTTCGCTTTCGCGACTCTGGATGGGACGATTTCGTATTGGATGGCCACGGCCAAGCCCGCTACGCCGGGTAAATCGTGCGCCGAGTGCCATGTGACCAGCGCGACGATCATGGTCAACAATGCCGCGGCGGGAGCATCCTACCAAGGCTTGACCATTGCTACGAACGCCACCAGCAAAGCCAAGACTTACTACGCCGCCAATGCCAATGGCGGCATTGAGGCTTACGATGCCACATCGTTCGCTCCGGTCACTCTGCCGCCGGGCGCCTTTACGGATAAAACGATACCGGCCGGCTACACGCCCGCGGGCATCCAAGCGATCGGCTCAAAGATTTACGTGACGTACAATCTGAACGCAGGCGGTGGCACAGGCTATGTGGATGCTTACAACACAAACGGCAAGTTGCTGCTGCGTTTGGCGCAGGGATCGTTTAATCAGCCCTGGGGGGTGGCGCTGGCGCCTGCTAATTTCGGCCAGTTCAGCAGCATGATTCTGGTTGGCAATACAGGCAGCGGTTGGATTGGCGCCTACAACGCCACCACCGGGGCATTTGAAGGCTTTATGCAGAGCGGCGGCTCGGATATTACGCTGCCCGGACTGTGGGGGATTGAGTTCGGAAACGGCAATGTCGAGTCCGGCCCCACCAATGTGCTCTACTTCAGCGCGGGGGGAGCGAACCAGACGAGCGGCAAGTTCGGCGCCATCTCACTACCAACCAGTTGACGGTCAGGCGCCGTGGAGTTTATGAAAGCTAGCGAGGCAGCGTTGCGCCGTCTCCATTTCCGGATAGTCGCTGCCTTCCTGCTCCACCAGGTAGAACTCGATGCCGCCTGTCTTTTCCGCCGCTTCGAACAGCTTTTTCCACGGCGCGACGCCTTCGCCTAGCAGCACCTTATAGCCTCTCTCCGGCGACCAGTCCTTGCAGTGCATGGACCGGATGCGGCCGGGATTCTGCTCCACCCACGCCACAGGATCGGACCCCGCTTCCACGCAGGTGCCTACGTCCAGTTGCAGCATGACGTCCGGAGTGGTGTCCGCGGCCAGCACTTCGATCGGCCGTTTGCCGTCTATCGGCTTGAACTCCAATTGGTGGTTGTGGTAACCCGCACGGATGCCGGCCGACTTCATCTTCTCCGCGCCCTGATTCAGGCGATCGGCAACCGCCTTCCAGCCATCCAAGGTTTTCACATTGCCCGCGCTGGCGAACACAATGAACCGGCTGCCGATGATGTGGTTCAGTTCGATGGCGTGCGCAATCCCTTCGGGCGTAAAAGATTGCCCGTCGTTGTGCGTGGATAAGCAGCGGACGCCGGCATCGTCCATCATCGACCGTACTTCTTTGGCGTATTCCGGCGTCCAGGCGTAGTAGGGCGAGTAGAACTCCACGGTTTCGTAGCCCATCTTGGCCACGGCCCGCACCGTGCCCATGAGGTCCTTATGCAGCTCGTCGCGTACGGAATACAATTCCAGCCCCACGGGTATTTTCTTACCTTGCGCCACGGCGGACGCGATGGGAGCAGCCGCGGTTAATGCCAAGAAAGCGCGGCGGGAGACAGATTCGCATGCCATAATCGTAAAGCAAACGATATCACATCCCGTCGGGGAGAACGGTAAACGCAAATGTGGCGCAAACTCATTCACACAAGCCCCCAAACGGCGCCGCTCATCCTGCGGCTGGCGCTGGGAGCGGTGTTTTTCGCGCACGGCGCACAGAAGATGCTGGGATGGTGGGGGGGCCACGGCTTCTCCGGCACCATGAGCGGTTTCGAGCACAGCGGCATCCCCGCCGTATTCGCATTTCTGGCCATCATGGCCGAGTTTTGCGGCGGCATCGGCTTGATTCTGGGCCTGCTGGGACGGGTGGCGGCCTTCGGCATCGCCTGCAACATGGTGGTAGCCATCGTTAAGGTGCACGCGCCGAACGGGTTTTTTATGAACTGGACCGGCGGGCAAAAGGGCGAGGGGTTTGAATATCACCTGTTGGTGCTGGCCATTACCGCAGCCATCATGATCATGGGATCGGGTGCGGGTCGGTCGATCTAGCGCTGTCGCGACGGCAGTAAACTAAAGAAAACCGTGGACACTCTCATCGAATCCGAACACCTGGCCAAGACCAAAGCGGCGCGCGCCACCCTCGACGCCTGGACGCGCGAAATGGTCCAGTGGCACTTCAGTCCCGAAACCGGCTGTCCCTTCTGGCTGGAATACGCGCGCAACCTGGATTGGGACCCGCGCACCGAAATTCGCGGTTATGACGATCTGGACCGCTTCGGCTCGTTTCAGGACGAATGGCTGCGGGGCGGACCGGTCCGCCGCTGGGTGCCCAAAGCGTATGCCAGCCGGCCGATTTATGTCTTTGAGACGGGCGGGAGCACGGGCGTGCCGAAATCCCGCATCAGCATTGACGATTTCCGCATCGACTACGAGGCCTTCAGCGCCACCCTGCCGGACGAGGCATTTCCTCCCGGCTCCGATTGGCTCATGCTGGGGCCCAGCGGTCCGCGCCGCCTGCGCCTGGCCGTCGAGCACCTTGCGCAATACCGCGGCGGCATCTGCTTCATGACGGATCTCGATCCGCGCTGGGTCATCAAGCTGATCAAGCGGGGCAAGGTGGAAGAAGCCGAAGCCTATAAGCAGCACGTCGTCGAGCAGGGCCTCACCTTGCTGCGCGCGCACGACAATATCCGCTGCATGTTCACTACGCCCAAGCTGCTCGAAGCCCTCTGCGAAAAAGTATCGCTCAAGAAGATGGGCATTCGCGGCGTATTCTGCGGCGGCACCGAGATGACCCCGCAGTTCCATCGTTTCGCGGTGGAGGAACTGCTGGATGGCGTCTATTTCGCGCCCACTTACGGCAACACGCTCATGGGACTGGCGGTCCACAAACCGCTCCTGCCCGAAGACAACTACGCCATCATTTATTACCCGCCCGCGCCGCGCGCCATGATCGAAGTCGTCGACCCCGACGAGCCCACGCGGGTGGTCGGCTACGGCGAAACCGGCCGCGTGCGCCTGACCACGCTCACGCGCGAGTTCTTCATGCCTCGCTTTTTAGAGCGTGACGAGGCCGAGCGCGAACCGTCATATACCCTGTACCCTTGGGATGGCGTGCGCAACGTGCGCCCGTTCTCCCGGTTCCAGAAGACGGTGGTCGAAGGCGTTTATTGATGAGCGATCCGGTGCACATCCCGTTGTTGCGGCGCGGCAGGCCTTACCGCAGCCTGGATACCGTCGTCACGCCCCATTACCGCACGGGCCAGCCGTTTGTCGAAATCAGCCAGGCCAACGTGGGCCTGATCCGCCGCGATCTAGGCGATCAGGAGATGGCGCGCGCCATTCTCTCTGGCTTCACTTCGCGGGAACTGTTCGGCATGTGCGCGCGCGCCGCCAGCCTCTTTGCCGGGTCCGCGCTTCCGCTGGGCGACACCGTCCAGTCGCCCGAAGATTATGTCCGCCAGGTTTCCGCCACTACCGGTCTGCCCCACGTGATGGTCCGGCGGAACATGAATAAGATCCGCACCGTGCTGGCGGAGATGGAAACGGTGGTCAACGGTCTCACGCGCCACCTGGATTTACGCGTGCTGGACGCTGGGCACGCCGAAGGCCTGAGCTATTTTCCGCGCGGCGAGTCGCTGGGCGTGGTGCTGCCCAGCAATTCCCCCGGCGTACACTCGCTGTGGGCGCCCGCCTTCGCCTTGAAGATGCCGCTGGTGTTGAAGCCCGGCGCAGCCGAGCCGTGGACCCCCTATCGCATCATCCAGGCGTTGATTCACGCGGGTGCGCCGCCCGAGGTGTTCGGCGTACTACCCCACCGGCCACGCCGGCGCCGCCGAGATTCTGCGCCGCTGCGGACGTGGCATGCTGTTCGGCGATGTATCGTCCACGCGCATGTGGCAGGGCGATCCGCGCATCGAAGTGCACGGCCCAGGCTACAGCAAGATCGTGATCGGCGAAGATTGCATCGGCGAATGGGAGCGGTATCTCGATGTGATGGTTGCGTCTATCCTCGAAAACTCCGGCCGCTCGTGCATTAACGCCTCGGGCGTGTGGGTGCCCTCGAAGGCCGCGGAAATCGCCGAGGCGCTGGCCGCGCGCCTGGCCACTGTGGCGCCGCGCGACGAAGCAGACGAACAAGCCCAGATCGCGCCCTTTGCCAATGCTAGTATGGCCGAGCGTATTTCGCAGATCATCGATGACGAGCTGGATGGCGCGCGAGCGGTCACTAAGGGGCCTCGCCTGGTCACGTTTCAAGGCTGCTCATATCTGTTGCCGACGATCGTGCTATGCGATTCGCCCGCGCATCCGCTGGCGAATCGCGAGTTTCTTTTTCCGTTCGCGAGCGTGGTGCCGGTGAAACAGGATGCCGTTCCGCGCGCGCTCGGGCCGAGCCTGGTGGTCACCGCCATTACGCACGACCGCAGCCTGATCGCGCGGCTGCTCGCCTCTCCCGATGTCGGCCGCCTGAACCTGGGCGCTATTCCGACTTGCCGCATCAGTTGGGATCAGCCCCACGAAGGCAACTTGTTCGATCACCTCTACGCCCGCCGGGCGTTCCAGTCCGGGAGATGACCTTATCCCCACGGCCACGCCATGAAAATCCTTGCCTTCACCGCCGGCGCCGCGCAAATGTATTGCGGAAGCTGCATCCGCGACAACGCGCTCGCCGCCGAGTTGAAGAGCCAGGGGCACGATATCGTCCTGCTGCCTATTTACACGCCGACACTCACCGACGAAACCAACGTGGCCGCGCACAAGGTCTTCTTCGGAGGCATCAGCGTGTATCTGGAGCAGCATTCCGGTCGTGTTCCGGAACACGCCCGCGGTCTTCGACCGCCTGTGGGATTCCGAGTGGGCGCTCAAGCTCGCCGCGCGCCGCTCCATTCCCGTGAATCCCACCTTGCTGGGCGAAATGACAGTTTCCATGCTTCGCGGCGAGGATGGCCGGCAGAGCAAAGAGATCCACAAGCTGGCCTCCTGGCTGCGCAGCGAACCCGCGCCCGATATCGTGACCCTGCCGAACTCGCTGCTGATCGGCCTCGCGGGGCCCATCCGCGAAGCCGCCGGCAGGCCCATCTGCTGCACGCTCCAAGGCGAGGACCTGTTTCTCAGCCAGCTTCCGGAGCCATACCGCACTCGGGCGTTGGAACTGATCCGGGCCAACATCGATCACGTAGATGGTTTCGCCGCGGTCAGCCATTACTATGCCGGCTTCATGTGCCGTTACCTGGGCATCCCCGAGCGCAAGATGCATGTGGTGCCGCTCGGCGTGAACCTCGAAAGGCTACGACCCGTCGCTGCGGTTACACAGCAATTGTTTCACGGTCGGATTCTTCGCCCGCGTGGCGCCTGAGAAAGGCTTGCACATGCTCGCGAAGCCTATGTGAAGCTGCGGCGAGCTGTGTAAGTTTTTAGGTGTAGTGGGTGAAGAATTGATGTGAAAATAATTGCTGTGTAACGCAGCGATGGGTGTAGCTTTGAGGTTACGTTGATGGGTATGCTTGCATTTTGCGCTGGTAATGTGTAGGTAAGGTATTGAAGTTACGGTAGTAATGGCTGATGCGGTGAAACTATTACGTGGCTGTTGGCTTAGATAGATTAACGCTGGAGTGCGGTATGGCTGGTAGCTGGCTGAGAAACAGGTTTCGGTTTGGAGCTGTAGCAGATGGGGTTTGCGGGGCGGCTTCGCGGATGGGCCCATCTGCTGCACACTCCAAGGCGAAGACCTGTTTCTCAGCCAGCTTCCGGAGCCATACCGCACTCGGGCGTTGGATCTGATCCGGGCCAACATCGGCCACGTGGATGGTTTCGCCGCGGTCAGCCATTACTACGCCGGCTTCATGTGCCGTTACCTGGGCATCCCCGAGCGCAAAATGCATGTGGTGCCCATCGGCGTGAACCTCAAAGGCTACGACCCGTCGCTGCGGTTACACAGCAATTGTTTCACGGTCGGATTCTTCGCCCGCGTGGCGCCTAAGTTGTATTGTGTGTGCTTATATAGGTTTGGTGAGTTGTGTAGTTTTTCAGGTGCACGCGTTAGATGATGTGAAACAATTGCTGTGTAACGCAGCGATGGGTAACGCTTTTTGAGGTTACGCGATGGGCGCGCATGCATTTTGCGCTCAGAGATGTTCAGGTAAACGGCGCATGAAGCTGGTGTAATGGCTGACCGCGGCGAAACCATCCACGTGGCCGATGTTGGCCAGATCCAACGCTCGAGTACGGTATGGTTTCGCCGCGGTCAGCGATTACTACGCCGGTTTCATGTGCCGCTACCTGGGCATCCCCGAACACAAGATGCATGTGGTGCCGCTGGGCGTGAACCTGAAGGGCTACGACCCGTCCCTGCGGTTGCACAGCAATTGTTTCACGGTCGGATACTTCGCCCGCGTGGCGCCCGAGAAAGGCTTGCACATGCTCGCCGAAGCTTATGTGCAGCTGCGGCGGGAGACGGATTTCGGCGGCTCCGCACTCGAAGTGGCGGGCTATCTGGCGCCGGAGCACGCGCCTACCTGCACGGCATGGAACGGCGCATGAAGGAAGCCGGCCTCGACCATGAATTCCGCTATCGCGGCGTGCTCGACCGTCCGCACAAGATCGATTTTCTGCGCAATCTCGACGTGCTGAGCGTCCCCGCTACTTACGACGAGCCCAAAGGAATGTTCCTGCTGGAGGCGATGGCCAATGGAGTGCCGGTGGTGCAGCCGCGGCGCGGAGCGTTTCCGGAGATCATGGAGAAGACCGGCGGCGGCATTCTGGTGGAACCCGACGATACGGCCAGCCTGGCGCGAGGGCATCTATTCGCTGTGGAAGGACCCGGCGCGGCTGGAGCAGCTCGGCAAGCGTGGAGTGGCAGGCGTCCGCGAACATTACAGCGCGGCGCGCATGGCCGCGCGGGCGCTTGAAGTGTACGGTATGATCGCAACAGCGCGCGCGCATGCTTGAAGTCTCGAAACTCGCCAAGGAATACCCGACGCCCCGCGGGCCTGCTCCCCATCTTTTCCGGTGTTTCTTTCAGCTTACAGCGCGGCGATGCGGTGGCCATCATGGGACCATCCGGGCGCGGGCAAGAGCACGCTGCTCTACATTCTCGGCGGCCTCGAACAGCCTACGTCCGGCACGGTCACGCTCGATGGACGCAATCCCTTCGCGCTATCCGAGAAGGATCTGGCGGCTTTCCGCAACCAGTCCATCGGATTCATTTTTCAGGATCACTGCCTGCTGCCGCAATGCTCGGTGCTGGAGAATGTTCTGGTTCCGACACTGGTTTCTACGGATCGGCTCCGAACTACGCGGAGCGCGCGCGCGATCTGCTCGCTCAGGTGGGCCTGAGCGGCCGCCTGGACCATCGCCCCGCCGAGCTTTCGGGCGGCGAGAAGCAGCGCGTGGCGCTGGCGCGCGCTCTCATCCACAAGCCGCTGCTGCTGCTTTGCGACGAGCCCACAGGCAACCTGGATCAGGCTTCCGCGGACGTGGTGGCTTCTCTGCTGCTGGAACTGCACCAGCGGCAACAGACCATCCTGATCGTGGTGACTCACAGCGCGGAGTTGGCCGCCCGTTTCCCCGTGCGGTACGAATTGCGAAATGCGAATCTCCACCCTGCTGGCGCGTAATCTCGCGTGGTACTGGCGCACGAACCTGGCCGTGCTGCTGGGTGTGGCCACGGCGGCGGGAGTGTTGGGCGGCGCGTTGCTGGTGGGCGATTCCGTGCGCGCCAGCTTGCGCGACCTGGTGCTGGCGCGGCTCGGCGGCACGCAGTATGTCGTCTCCCGCAATGGATTCTTCCGCGAGCAACTGGCCGCGTCTTTCCGCTCCGCCTGCCCGATTATCGCGATTGACGGCATGGTGGCGCACCAATCGAGCGGCCGCCGCGCGCTGAACGTCGCAAATCTATGGGGTCGATTCGCGCTTCGGCGCCGCGCCGGGGCCGCACGAGGTCTTGCTCAGCTCCGCGCTGGCAGCCGAACTCGGCGCCAAGCCCGGCGACGCGCTGCTGATTCGCGTGGAGAAGCCTTCGGCGATTCCGCTCGAATCGCTGCACGGGCGCAAAGAAGATGTGGGTAAGACCATTCGTTTGACGCTTGGCGTCACCGCTCCCCGCGAATTCTCCCTCAGCTTGCAACAGGGCGATGTGCGCGCCGCGTACGTGCCCCTCGCCGAATTGCAGCGGGAATTGGGCGAGCCTGGCAAAGTCAACACCATGCTGGTTGCTGGATCGCTGCCCGGCTGGCGGCGGTCCGGTGCCGGGTTTCACGCTCGACGATCTGGGTATCAAGGTTCGCACGTTGCCGGATTCCTTGTCGCGTCGAAACCGACAGCGCTATCATCTCCGATGCCTTGGCCGGGCGCGCCGCCGCCACGGCGCAAATCGCTCGGCCTCGATGCCGAGCCGGTGCTGACGTATCTGGCCAATAGCATCCGCGCCAATGGCCGCGAGATCCCCTACTCCGTGGTCACCGCGCTCGACGCGCCGCCCGCTCCCGCAGCCGAGGACGGCATTACCCTGAACCAGTGGGCCGCGCACGATCTGAATGCCAAACCCGGCGACGCGGTCACGCTCGATTACTACGTCTGGAAATCGGACGGCCGCCTGCACACCGAAAGCGCGCAATTCCGCGTGGCGCAAGTCGTCCCGATCGCAGGCGCGGCCGCCGATCGCAACTACGCGCCGGAATATCCGGGCATCACCGAATCGAACAGCCTGCACGATTGGGATCCGCCCTTCCCGCTCGATCTGCACCGCGTCCGCCCGATCGACGAGCAATATTGGAAGCAATACCGCACCACGCCGAAAGCCTTTATCGCACTTGCGCGCGGCCAGCAACTCTGGGGCACGCGCTTCGGCAAGCTGACCTCCATCCGCATCTCGCCGCCATCCGCGGCCTATGCGGGCGCCCTGCGCGAAGCGCTCGACCCTGCCCAAATGGGCCTCACGGTAATCCCCGTCCGCGAGCGGGCGCTGGAAGCCGCGCATGGAGCAACGGATTTCGGCGAATACTTCGTGTACTTCAGCTTCTTCCTGATGGTCTCGGCTCTCCTGCTCACCGGGCTCTTTTTCAAGTTGGGCGTGGAGCAGCGCATGCGCGAAATCGGCATGCTGCGCGCGCTGGGCTTTTCCGTCGCCAGGATCCGCACCCTGTTCCTGATGGAAGGCGCGGTGTTGGCCGTCGCCGGAGCCCTGGTGGGCGTAGGCGGCGCGCTGGCCTATGGCGAGATCATGGTGTTCGGGCTGCGCACGTGGTGGATAGGTGCGGTCGGCACCCGCCTGATTTCCTTGCACGCATCACCGGGATCGCTAGCCGCGGGCGCGCTCGCGGGCATCCTGACCGGCCTGGCCACCATCGCCTGGACTCTGCGCAAGCTGGAGCCTGTAACACCCCGAGGGCTGCTGGCAGGTGAACAGAAACCCCGCTCGCCAAAACGCCCGCGCCTGATCGCCATCGTCGCCGGAGCCCTGGCGTTCATGCTGCTCGCCGCCGCTCTCCTGCGCGCGCTGGACCAAACCGCGGGCTTCTTCGGCGCCGGCGCACTGTTCCTGATCGCCTTCCTAAGCTGCCAATCCGCCTTCTTCAATTCGCGTCCATCGGCATTCATCGGCGGCTTATTGTCCTTGGCCCTGCGCAGCGCGGCGTATCGTCCCGGCCGCAGCATCCTGTGCATTGCGCAAATAGCCTTCGCCACATTCCTGATCGTCTCAGTGGACGCTTTCCGCCGCGCCGGCCCCTCCGCGGGCACGGGCGGGTTATCCGCTGATGGCCGAGTCGGTTCTGCCGCTGATTCACGATCCCAACACCGCTGCCGGCCGCGACGCTCTGAATATCCCGCCGCTCGAAGGAGTGCGGTTCGTCTCCTTTCGCTTGCGGCCCGGCGACGATGTAAGCTGCCTGAATCTCTATCAGCCGCGCAATCCGCGCATCATGGCGCCGCCCGCGTCTTTTCTCGACCGACGCAGATCCGTGGCCTTGCTCAAATCCCAACTTCCCGGCGGCGTGATCCCCGCCATCGCCGACGCCAACTCCATGACCTACGTGCTGCACCTGAAGCTCGGCGAGGATTTCGTGCTGAACCAGACCCGCTTCCGCATCGTGGCGGCTCTCGAAGACAGCCTTTTCCAGAGCGAGTTGCTGATCTCGGAGAAGAACTTCCTGCGCTTGTTTCCGGACGTCGAGGGCTACCGCTTTTTTCTGCTGGACGTCGCACCCCAGCGGGCGCGGGAGGTGACTGGAGTGCTGGAAGAAGCTCTGTCCGATTACGGGTTCGATGTCCAATCCACCGAGGCGCGCCTGGCCGAGCTTCCACAAAGTGGAGAACACCTACCTTTCGACCTTTCGCAGCCTGGGCGCGCTGGGCCTGGTTCTGGGCACCATGGGTCTGGCGGCCATTTTGCTGCGCAACGTACTGGAGCGCCGCCGCGAGTTGGCGTTGCTGCGCGCGGTCGGATATCGCCCCGCGCATCTGGCGACATGGTGCTCGCCGAGAATCTGCTCCTGCTGCTGCTCGGCCTGGCCACCGGGCACGGTGTGCGCGCTGCTGGCGATTGCGCCGGCGGTTTCATTGCGTGGCGGCCGCTTGCCGGTCGCGTCGATCGGCTTGCTGCTGGCGGTGGTGCTCGCGACCGGGATCGGCGCCTCTCTGGCCGCCACACGCGCGGCGCTGCGGTCGCCGCTGCTGGCCGCCTTGAGATCGGAGTAAACCTAGAAACATGATATCCTTACGAACAATCCGGCCCAACGTCTTACTCGCTGGAGGAAAGTTTGCGCGGCTACCGATCGCTGCCCCGGCCCTCTTCGTAGTTATATTTTCCGCGGGCGCCGAAGATTGGCCCCAATGGCGCGGCCCCCATCGCGACGGCGTCGCCATCGGTTTCGCCGAGCCTAAAGCCTGGCCGGAAAAGCTCACGCTCAAATGGAAGGTGACGGTGGGCGAGGGCCACTCATCGCCCGTGGTGGCCGACGGCAAGATCTACCTGCATACGCGGCAGGGCGACCGCGAAGTGGTCTCCGCCATGCGCCCCGAAAACGGGCAGACCATCTGGCAGGAAAGCTACGCCGCGCCTTACACCATGAATCCCGCGGCTACCACCCACGGCAAGGGCGTGAAATCGACGCCGGTGGTCGCGGATGGCCGTATCTTCACCTTCGGCATCAACGGCGCCCTGTCCTGCCTTCGACGCCAAGACCGGCAAGCCGCAATGGCGCAAGGAATTCGGCTCGCCCGATTTCGGCGTGGCGACGTCGCCGGTGGCCGATCACGGCCTGGTCATCGTGCATGTGGGCGGGGACACGCAGGGCGCGCTCACCGCCTTCGACGCCGCCACCGGCGCGGAAAAATGGAGCTGGAAGGGCGACGGGCCGGCCTATGCATCGCCCATCGTGGTGGAGATTGCGGGCACCCGGCAAGTGGTGACCCAGAGCCGCGACAATATCGTGGGGGTCTCGGCCGCGACCGGCGATCTGCTCTGGCGGATTCCTTTCAAGACCGTCTACGCGCAGAACATCGTGACGCCGGTCCTGTATCGCGACACGCTGATCTTCTCGGGCACGGAAAACCCATCATGGGCGTCAAGGTGCTCAAGCGCGGCGCGGAGTGGACCACCGAAACCGTCTGGCAAAACAAAGATTTCTCCATGTATATGAGCTCACCGGTGGTGAGCGGCGATCTGCTTTTCGGCTTCACCGAGCGCAAACGCGGCCAATTCTTCTGCCTGAGGCCGAGCGATGGCACGACGCTGTGGACCTCGGATGGCCGCCAGGGCGATAACGCCGCCATCGTGGCCGCCGGATCCGTGCTGCTGATTCTGACCAACGACGCCAACCTGATGGTCGCCCGCCAAAACGACAAAGTCGTTCGAACCGCTGCGAAAGTATACCGTGGCCGATAGCCCCACCTGGGCGCATCCGGTGGTGATGGGCCGCGGCATACTGATCAAGGACGCCACCACGCTGGCGCTCTGGGAACCGCTATGAGAATTCTTGCCGGACTCTTGATTTGCGCGTTGATTTGCGCGGCCGCCCAAGGCTGCGTCGCTCGAATGGCCCCAATTCGCCGGCCCGCACCGCAACTTCACTTCCGACGCCAAGGGTCTGGCCAACTCGTGGCCCGCCGGGGGACCCAAGAAAGCTCTGGAGCCGCGATCTCGGCGAGGGCTATTCGGGCATCGCCGTGGATGGCCCGGTGCTCTACACCATGTACCGCCGCGGCTCGGACGAGGTCACGCTGGCCGCCGCTACCGCCACCGGCAAGACCATCTGGGAATACACCGAGAACGCTCCATTCCGCAGCGGCATGGCCATGGAAAACGGTCCCGGCCCGCATGCCACGCCGCTGGTCACCGCCGATGCGGTCTACACCGTAGGGATCCTGGCGCACCTCGTCTGCCTGGACAAGAAGACGGGCAAGGCGCGCTGGTCGCACGATCTCTGGCGCGAATTCAACGGCACGCCCATGGATCGCGGATATTCGGGCAGCCCCATCGCCTGGAAGAACACCGTCATCATGAAGGTCGGCGGCGCGGGTCATGCGCTGATGGCCTTCAACCAGAAAGACGGCAAGGTCGTCTGGCAGAAACAGAATTTCGCGTAACTCTCCCTCATCGCCGGTCCTCATTCAAGTGGATGGCCAGGACCAGCTAGTCGCGGTGATGAGCGATGAAATCATGGGCATCAATCCGGACTCGGGCGACTCTGCTGTGGAAGCATCCGCACGCCACCAGTTGGGGACTCAACATCGCCCTGCCGCTGTGGACCGCCGACAATACACTGTTCGTTTCGTCGGCATATAACGGCGGCTGCGTGGCGCTCCAACTGCACGTAGCTGAACGGCAAGACGCAGGTGAAGGAACTGCTGGAACACCAACCGCATGCGCGTGCACATCGGCAACTTGATGCGCATCGGCGATACGCTCTACGGATCGAGCGGCGATTTCGGTCCGGCGCCCCTGACCGCGCTCGACGCCAAGACCGGCAAGGTGCTGTGGCAGGACCGCACGTTTCCCAAAGGCCACATTTCTCTATGCCGACGGCAAACTGATCGTGGTCGATGAGGACGGCAATCTCTCGCTGGCCACCGTCTCGCCCGCCGGCTTGAAGGTGCTGTCGCGAGCGGCGTTGCTGCACAGCAATGCCTGGACCGCGCCGGCCCTGGCCGGCGCGACGTTGTATGTGCGCGATCGGCACAGCCTGATGGCGCTGGATCTGCGGTAAGATTCGCTGCGGTAACGGCCGCGCTATTGCGCCGCCAAGTCATACCGGTGCGCCTTCGGCTGCGCGGCTGCCCGCTGTTGTTCCACAGTGTCCGCCTCCAGCGCGTCGAGCGCACTCACGGCTGCCTGCAAATGTGCCGGCTGCACTGCCACGTTCTGCAAGTTCACCTCCACCAAACGCCACCGCGCGAAGTGGACCACGTTGTGCCGCAGAGTCAGATCGTGCACCGCGGCGGCTTGTTTGGCCATGGGCGTCGCCAGCGTCGCCAGGTTCACGCCCGCGGCCAACTCTTCCTTTGTAAAGCTGCCGATCGTCTCATCGTCGATCTTCAAGGTGTAACGCCCGGCAGTCAGTCCCGTCACCTTCAACGGCTCCTGGTCCATGGCGTCCACGAAATCCGATGCCCTCAGCGCCAGCGCCATTATGTCGTCCTTCGTATCTATGGGCATCGGCAGAGCCGCATCCGCCTGGGTCCATGTGATGCGCTCGCCAACCGCCAAATCGGTCACCTGCGTGTTTTTTGCGCTGACGGCCGCGGGGCCCGCCGCGTCGATCTCCACCGCGGTCACGGTAGCCGGCGCATGCCACGCCTTCAGCAATGCCTCGGCCATCAGCAAATGGCCGCCCGCCGCGGGATGCACGCGATCCGGCACAATTTTCTTAGCCCCGTCGGAGTCCAGCTTGTTGGCCTTCTCCAGCGCCGCCACCACCGGCGTGTTCATGTCCGCCACCGTCAGCGTTTCCTGCTGGCCCAACTGCTTCACGAATTCCCCGTAGCGCATCAGTACCTTGTTGTAGCCGCCTTCGAACATGGGCTGACGGGTCACATCGTCGTAGGGCGAAGGCTCGATCACGGTGATGCGGATTCCCGGCAACGCCTCTTTCACACTCTGGATAATGTGGCGATATCCGGCGGCGTAAGTGTCGAAGATTTTTTGATCGAACGCGCGATAGCTGCCGTCGTTCATACCCAGCATGATGGTCATCACGGTGGGCTTATAGGCCACCACATCGCGCGGCAGCCGGACGTCGATCGCCCCGGCCGCCCCGCGGCCGGCGACGTCCCCACCGAGTCGTAGGGGTTCATGGCCGCGACCAGCCGGAAGCCCGGGTCCGCAGCGATCCGCCCGAGCCGCGGCACGTTGATCTCGCCCTCGGACATGACGGTGAGCAGCACGTTGATCGTTTCTTCCGGAACCCGGTTGAGTTCCTCGACGTACAGCAGGCCGCCGTTGCGCATGGCCCGGACCAGCGGGCCGTCGGAGAAGTTCTCCGGCTGGTAGCCCTGCTCCAGGACCAGCGCCGGGTCGAAGGACCCGATCAGGCGAGCCGGGGTCAGCTCGGCGCTTCCCTCGACCAGGACGAACTCGGTGTGCCGGGACTCCGCGACCCGCCGGAGCAGGGTGGACTTGCCCGTGCCGGGCGGTCCCTCGATCAGGATGTGGGCGCCGGAAGCGAGCGCGGCTCGGACCAGCTCCAGCTCGCGCCGGCGCCCGACAACCTGGATCGGCATCAGATCAGTCCTCTCGGAGCGCGCGTGTCGGACAAGCCGCCACGCGGCCGCTCAATGCTCGTGGACCACGATGCCGCGTACGTTCTTGCCGGCCAGCAGGTCGTCATAACCCTCGTTGACCTGATCCAGGGTGTAGGTCCTGGTGATGATCTCGTCGAGCTTGAGGTCGCCGGCCTGGTACAGGCCAAGGATCTTGGGGATGTCGGTGGTCGGGTTGCAGTCACCGAACAGGCTGCCCTTCACCGTCTTGCGGAACAGCGTCAGGATGGTCCCGGGCAGTTGGATGGTCGGCTCCAGCAGCTTGGCCAGCCCGGTCAGCACGACGATGCCGTCCTTGCCGACCGCGTTGAACCCCGCCCCCACGACCTCGGCGGTCATGAGGTCGACGGTGAGGATGGCCGAGTCGGCGCCCTGGCCCCTGGTCATCTGGGTAATGGCCTCCTGCGCCTCCTCCGCGGTGGCGAACGCGTGAGTCGCGCCGAGCTCCATGGCCTTCTCACGCTTGTTCTCCAGCGGGTCAATGGCGACGACGTTCTTAGCGCCGGCGTAACGGGCGCCCTGGACGGCGTTGATCCCGATGCCGCCGATGCCGTAGATCGCGACCGTGTTGCCAGGGGAGACCTTGGCCGTGTTGACGGCCGAACCCCAGCCGGTGGGCACGCCGCAGCCGACCAGGACGGCCTTGTCCAGCGGCAGGTCATCGTCGACCTTGACCGCTGAGTTCTGATGGATCACCCCGTACTGGCTGAAGGTGCCGAGGATGCACATGGCGCCGTACTGGCCGCGGGGACCGGTGAACGGGAAATGCTCGCCGGGCAGGTAGCCTTCCAGGATCGTCGCGCCCCAGTCGCAGATCGACTGGCGCCCGGTGGCGCAGTAGCGGCAGATGCCGCAGTTCGGGATGAAGGAGCAGACGACGTGGTCACCGGGCTTCACCCGTGTCACGCCCGGCCCCACCTCCTCGATGATCCCGGCGCCCTCGTGTCCGAGCACCATCGGCAGGCGTGCCTCGAGGTCCCCGTGCGCGACGTGGATGTCGGAGTGGCACAGGCCCGCGTACAGGTAGCGAATCAGAACCTCGCCCGCCTGCGGCCTGTCCAGGTCGAGCTCCTCGATCTCGATGCGCTTACCCGGCTCGTAGACGACGGCTGCCTTGGTCTTCATCGACTCTCCTTCGGTTGGGTGACCCCCCTTACTCTTCCTCCCAGGCCACCGTATGTTCAAGCCCGTGTTTCGGTATCCCGGCGGCCGCCAGGTTATCCTCGCGATCATGCCGACATTGGCCGTGCTGGGCGCGGGGCCTAAGGGAATCGCGATCGCCGCCAAGGCGCGGGCCCTGGAAGCGGCGGGGCTCGGCGCGCCGAGGGTGGTACTCATCGACCCCGGCGCGGTCGCCGGGAACTGGAGCGGACGGCAGGGCTACACCAACGGCCTGCTGCCGCTGGGCACGCCCCCGGAGAAGGACGTCGGGTTCCCGTACGCCGATAGCTGGGGACCGGCGTCCCCCGCGGTCACCGCGGCGATGGCCGACTACACCTGGCAGCGGCACCTGATCGCACGCGGCGCGTACGCCGACTGGGTGGACCGGGGCCGGACGCGGCCCACGCACCGGCAGTGGAGCTGGTACCTGCGCGAGGTGGCCGAGAAGGCGCAAGCCGAGATCATCGCGGCCAACGTGGTCGGGTTGGAGGCCGACGGCGAGCGGTGGCAGGTGACCGTGGAGCCCGGGGAGGCGATCGGGGCGGACGGCGTGGTGGTCACCGGCGCGGGCCCGCCGATCCGCGTCGCGGGCCAGCCGGACGGGCACCCGCGCGTCCTCGACGGGCGCAGCTACTGGCTGCACGAGCACGCGATCAGCACGCGGGTGGCCCAGAACGTATGCGTGATCGGCAGCGGCGAGACGGCGGCCTCGGTCGTGATCAGCCTGGTCAGCAAGTTGCCCAAGCACTCCTCGGTCGACGTGCTGACCAGCCGCGGCGTGCTGTACTCGCGCGGCGAGAGCTACGAGGAGAACCGCCTGTACTCCGACCCCGGGGACTGGCCCGGGCTGGCCGAGGCGCACCGGCGCGAGTTCCTGGTGCGCACCGACCGCGGGGTGGTCTCGCGGCAGGCCGAGGCGATCCTCAACCAGTCGCGCGGCTTCCGCACGCTCGCCGGGCGAGCGGCAGCGATCCAGGCCGGCGAGCGGCAGGTGGTCGTCACGATCGAGTACGGCGACGAACGTGAGCAGGTCGCCTACGACCTGGTGGTGGTCGCGATCGGCTTCGAGCCTCGCTGGTTCGAGGGCTTGCTCGGCGTCCAGGCCCGGCACCGGCTCGACCAGGCGGTCGCGGACACCCATCTCGAGCGGCGGATCGAGGTCGACCTGTCGGTCGCTGGCCTGCGCCCGCCGTTGCACCTCCCGGTGGCGGCCGGCCTGGCTCAGGGACCGGGCTTTCCCAACCTGAGTTGCCTGGGCCTGCTGAGCGACCGCATCCTGCGCCGCTACGTGGCGCCGCCCGAGTCGCTGCGCCCGGCCTCGGAGAACAGGGCCCAGGAGAGGAGAGAGCATGTCTGAGGTGCCCGACGAGGTGTGGGAGAGCGACGACTGCGTACGCCGCACGCTCGTCCTGCCGGCCCGGCTGGCCGAGCGGCTCGCGGCCCGGGCCGAACAGCGCGGGCTTTCGTTCAGTGACCTGCTGGTCGAGTACGCGCAGGATGGCCTGGACCGCGACGGCGCCGATGGACCGTGACCGGCTGGCCGGGTACCTGGCCGACGGCAACCCGGACCCGTTCTTCCCCTAGGCCCGTTTTCCGCACTGCGAGGCGGCAAGGTCATGATCGTTTAGCGTTTGCTGGGGTTGTGACGTGCGGTTTCGGGCGGTGGCCGACGGGGCGGGCGGTCGCGGTGTTGTGACAAACTGGGGACGGTCAGCGGGCCTGTGTCCGGCGTGTCGCCTGGCTGCAGCCCGGCCGGGTTCCCTAGTGTTGTGGCAACATGTATCCGAAGGTGAAGACGGTCCGCCGCGGCGGGCGCAGCTATGCGTACCTGGAGCTGGTCGAGGGCCGGCGCGAGGGCGGCCGGGTGCGCCAGCACGTTGTGGCAAACCTGGGCCGGCTGGATGAGCTGGTGGCCGGCGGGCAGCTGGAGCAGCTGGCCGCCGGGCTGGCCCGGCTGCACCAGCCGCCGCCCGGCACCCGCCGGCATGTCGGCCCGCTGCTGGTCGTGGCGCACTACCTGCGGGCCCTGGGCGTGACCGGGATCGTGGACGGGGTGCTGCCGCGGCGGGGCCGGGCCCTGGCCGGGCACGGGGAGGTGGTCGCGGTGCTGGCCGCGAGCCGGCTGTGCTCCCCGGCGCCGCTGTATGACATCGCCGGGTGGGCGTCCTCGGCGGCGGTCACCGAGCTGCTGGGCGTGCCGGCGGCGCTGCTGAACGATGACCGGCTGGGCCGGTCGCTGGAGGCGCTGGCCCCGGCCGCGGAGACCGTGCGCGGCCGGCTGCTGCTGGCCGCGGTGCGCCGGTTCGCCGTCGCCGATGCCTCCCGGCTGCACCTGGACCTGACCGCGGTCCGGTTCACCGGGCACTACCCCGCCTCCGCCCTGGTGGAGAAGGGCTGGTCCGCGGACCGGACCATCGGCCTGCAGGTCAAGACCCTGCAGGCCACGGCCCCGGCCGGGGTGCCGCTGTACTTCCGGCCGCACCCCGGCTCAACCGGAGAGCCGCTGGCGTTCATGGCCGCGATCCAGACGCTGGCCGGATCGCTGCCGCCGGGCCTGGTCGTGGTCGCCGACTCCGGCCTGGGCCACCTGGAGAACCTGGGCGCCGCCGACGACGCCCACGTCAGGTTCGTGGTCCCGCTGCGCGCCGACACCGGCTGGGCGGCACGGTTCGACGCCGACGCCGGACCGCTCGGCGGCCTGGCCGCGCTGGCCCCGCTGGACTACCTGTCCTGGCGGGAGCGGCGGCTGCCGCCCGGCGAGCGCACCACCTGGAAGGGCCTGCTGCGCCCCTTCCCGGTCACCAGCGAAGGCACCGGCGCCCGCCACGACCTGCGGGCTGCCTACATCTGGTCCTCCGAACAAGCCGCCTCCGTCGCCCTGCCGCGAGCGGGCCCTGGCCAAGGCCGAAGCGGCCCTGACCCGCATCCGCAACGGGCTCGGCGGCCGCTACTACAAGACCCGCAAGCAGGTCGACGCCCGCGTCGCCCAGATCCTCACCGGGCAGGCCGCCGGCCTGCTCACCGTCCGCACCGGCACCAGGGCCGGAAAACCCTGGATCACCTGGGCACGCGACACCGGCGCCATCGCGGAGGCCAGCCGCCTGGACGGGCTGTACGCGCTGGCCACCAACCTGCCCGACCCGGGCGAGCAGTCCCCGCTGACCGCCGCCGACGTGCTGAAGACCTACAAGGACCAATGGGTCGCCGAGCAGCGGCACCGCGACCTGAAGCAGACCCTCAAGGTCCGTCCCGTCTTCCTGCACAACGACGACCGCATCGAAGCGCTCATCGCCATCATCGGCATCGCCCTGCTCATCTTCGGGCTCATCGAGGCCGAACTGCGCGCCGCCCTCGGACCCGGCACCTGAGGGCCCGGCATCCTGCCCGAAGGCCGCGCCGCCAAGCCCACCGCCCGCGCCGCCCTAGCCGCCTTCGACGGCCTCCACCTGACCTACACCCCGGCCGGCATCGTCACAGACCACCTGTCCCCGGTCCAACGGCAGATCCTAGCCCTGCTCGAACATCCCGCTGCCCTGGCCCGCCCAACCCGCCTGAACCAGTCAAACCATGACAGATGCTTATGCGGAAAACGGGCT
>CAWCJP010000003.1:0-45146 GCA_963795925.1 Bryobacterales bacterium
TTGCAAGAATGGCGTCAGCAGTTGCGAAGTGGCGCGGGCGCTGAACATCACCCAGAAGACCGCATGGTTCATGGATCACCGCATCCGGTTCTCGCTCGGGATGGGTCCCGGCAACAAACTTTCGGGACAGGTCGAAGCGGACGAAACCTTCATCGGCGGCAAGGCGCGGAATATGCACGCATCGACACGCGGACGGAAGATCACCGGCACTGGCGGCACCGACAAGACCGCCGTCATGGGTATCTTGGAGCGCGGGCCAAAGAGCGTAGGTAGCACCGTCCGCGTGAAGGTTATCGACAACACCAAAAAGAAGACCCTGCAATCCGAGATTCGGGAGCACGTCCTGGCCGGGTCCGCCGTATTCACCGATGCGTTGGCGTCCTACGAGGGCTTAGATCGAGTTCCAGCACGAAGTTGTTGACCACGCGGTAGAGTATGTGCGCGGCGAAGTCCACACCAACGGTCTGGAGAACTTCTGGAGCCTACTGAAGCGCGGTATCCACGGCACCTACGTCTCGGTAGAACCCTTTCACTTGTTCCGCTACTTGGACGAACAGGCGTTCCGCTATAACAATCGCAAAGGCTTGAACGACGGCGACAGGTTCGATATCGCGGTGCGCCGGATCTTCGGCAAGCGGTTGACTTGGGATCAGTTGACGGGAAAGGTCGCGGACGAACGAGCGACTGCTTAACCGGTCATGAAAAGCGCCGCCAAGGGCGCGGGAAATCCCGTAATAAAAAAGGGGCTTAAACAGTCGCAACGGTAGCAGCCGCAATCGCCTGAATCGCCTTCCTAGGGGAAGTGTACCATACTCCCCGGAAAGGCAACAGTGCGGCTGTATAGATCTCTCAAGAGCATGCTACCTACTCCAATCTGCAAAACGGGGCACGCGCTAGTGGTATTGAAAAGTTTCTTCGACGGTGGCAATGAAGCTGATAGTACTCAATATGATTACGTTAGCCTCGCTTCCATTTCTGGAACCGATCAACAGTGGACGCCATTTGATGAGGAGTGGGGACGCGTTCTGGATAAATACTCCGTACCATTTCTGCACACGACGGACCTTCTCACTTTTAACGAGCCCTACACCAAGGATTCTGGATGGACCGCCGCTCGCCGGGACGAGTTCCTGTCTGAATGCGTAACGGCGATTGAGCACCATCTTATGCGCCCCAATCGTCGCTCTAGGGTGCTCTTGGAAGAAGGGTTGATGGCAAATGTAGTAACGATAGACCTGAATGACTACATAAGGGCTAGGCGAGACAATCCGCGAGTCCCTAAAGATGCCACGATGTTACTGGCAACTCAGTCAGTGTATAAGTTAATTGTCCAGGGAGAACATCTCGGTGCTCATTTTTATGACCTTTTCTTCGACCGTTCGGAGCCCTATATGGGTCATATTATTGACCGCCAAAAGAACAAGAGAACAAGAAAACACATCGCGGCAATCACGGACAGAATTCTGAACATTACTGAGACTGAATCGCGTGCTGTTTGTGGCCTGCAAGCTGCTGATCTCTTTGCTTGGTGTTATAGTCACGCACATATCAAGGTCCCACGTTACCGATGGAAGAATAGGCTACTAAACCACAGGTGGTGGGTCGATGATAGGTACGAATACGATTCCCTGGTGGCTTTGGTGCCAGGAGTTCCTGAAATCGTAGATTCCTGGAAGCTCCCGACCAGAAGGCCTACACGCTAAGCCATTCGCGGCGGTACTATGGAGTTGATATGAAGACGCAAGCGGAAACGATAGCGGACCTGAGCGAGCGATGCGCGGGGCCGGACCAATTCCAGAACTTCGATAGCGCGTTCCGTAGGGCGCTAACCGTGCCGAAGTCGGCAGTCCTGAAGGACGACGCCAAATGGAAGCGGGCGCGGGCAAAGAAGCGCGCCAAAAGGCCAGTCTGACGCGCCCCGGCCTGTCACGCCGTACTCATAGTACCGCAGACCGTCCGCTTAGCCAAGTAAATATTTACCCAAATTTGTGTCTTCAGTGCGTTCGCGGTCGTGCCCACGAACGTTTTGACGCGGAGATTCTGCTTCAGGGCCTTGAACAGCAACTCAATCTGCCAGCGCTCCTTGTAGATGGCCGCCACCGTGGTCGCCGGTAATTCCAGATGATTCGTCAGAAAGACCAGTTCCCGCTGATGGGCTGCGTCCCAGTAACGGATGCGCCGCAAGAACGGCGCCGTTTCCGATCCCGCTTGCTTCTCCAGCACCATGATCTCGTCAGCCAGCACGCCGTCGCCGTTAGCCTGACGCCGCTCCACCACGAGGTAGGTCGCGTTGTCTTTCAAACGCGTCACGAAATGCACTCCCTCCTCGGTCAAACGCTGGAACCAATCGTAGTCGGTGTACCCGCGGTCGAACACCAGCATCGTCCCGCGTTGCAGCTTCAGCTTGCGGGCCACCTGGATCTCATGCACTTTGCCTTCCGTGATCACGGCGTAGCATGGCAGATATCCGTCATGGTCCAGCAACAGATGCAACTTGACGGCTCCCTTGGTGGTACGGAACTGTGCCCAGTCGAATACCGCCGCGCACAGATCTATCACCGTGGCATCCAGACTCAGCAGCTTGCCCGGCAGGCCCAACCTGGCGCCGGCCTTGGCTACTCCTAAGCGCTGCCGACAACGCGTGAGCAGTTGCTGAAAAACTGTCTCGAACAACTGCCAGGGCCGATGGCTATTGGCATAGCCAACGTCGCACGGGCTGGCGCTTCCGGCAATCCCAGATGTTTCAGCTTACCTTCGCAGGCCTGCAACCCTTCCCTGATCTCGCGCAGCGACTTGGCCTGCGCCAACTGGCAGAAAAGCATCGCCACCGCTTGTCCCCAACTGCTAAAACCGCGCGCATGCCGCTCGGCTTGATGCTTTCGCACCGCCGCTTCGAAGCTGTCGCGCGGGATCAACTGGAGAATCTGGCTGAAAATGCTGCATACTCGTTTCATGGTGAAGTCTCCTCGGTCGAATGGATTCGTTCTTTGCGGGAACTGAACCCACACTACCAGAGACTTCACCTCTCAGGTTGCACGGCTAATTTGGACACGAGCGATTGGATAATTCTGAGGGTAGCATTTCAAAAAGCACGGCGGTACAATCTCACCTAGTATGGCGACTTTTCCCTATCGCGCTCGTTTGTTCATATGGCTTGGTGCTTAGCGCCTCAAATCTGCTGAAGTTCCGTTTCCTTTTTGATCGCACAAGCGCGGGGAACACTACCGGGTACATTACACCGCTGTTTGTTCAAATTCGACCCGGTGGAAACCTACACAGTCTATACGGTCGTCGGCATAAGGGAAAGGCTTCGACGTTTCGCTCAGTTCGACTCCGCAGGCGATTCCTTTCGACCTGATCGAAGGGACTAAGGTACCCACGACCGGGAACTTCACTCATGGCTATATCAACTCCTTGGTCGATTCGAACGGGATTCCCACAATAAATAGCGCGGGCACTGTCGATCTTAACAACTCAGGAAATAGCGGAAACGCTATTGGCGGCTCCTCCGCCACAAACGCTTGGCTTGATGCGGGTGTAAATTCAACCGAGGGCCCCGTGGTCATGATCGGAACAACTTTCGGCGTTCCTGGAGCTATCGCAACGTATCCCCTGTCGTCGCCTTATCGGACTTATTCAGCGCAAGCTATCGGAGTAGTTCCCGCCCAGTAGGCGTAGGAACGCAGCCGCCGAAGCGAGCGACTGGCGTCCCTCCGGCACGAACGGATGGAACAACTGCCAGACGTGCGGCACCACCGGCCACACGGTCAATTCCACTCTCACGCCAGCCGCGCGGGCGCGCTCGTCGAGCGCTGTTGAATCGTCGCGCAAAGTCTCATCGGCGCCCACGTGAATCAGCAGCGGCGGCAACCCCTGCAAATCCGCATACAGCGGCGACGCCCACGGATCGCGCGAGTCGCCGCCGCCGTCTCCCATGTAGAACTCCGCCGCGCGTTGCAAACCGCTTCCATAAAACATCGCGCAACGTTTGTCGTTGGTGCGCCGCGATTCGCCTATGCCCACGAGGTCGGTGAGCGGTGAGAACAGCGCCGCCCCGGCCGGCAGCGGATCGCCTTCCGCACGCAGTTTCAGCATCGCCGCCAGCGCCAGTCCGCCCCCTGCCGAATCGCCCGCAATGACCATCGGCGTGGATGCTCCCACCTCCGCGCGAACCGCGCGCCAGGCGGCCACAGCGTCCATGACGGCGGCTGGAAACTGGTTTTCGGGGGCCAGCCGGTAATCGGGCGCATACACCCGCAGCCTTCGCCGCGCAAAGGCCGTGGTGAACGCACGGTGTGTGCGCGCCGAGCAGGCGAAATAACCGCCGCCGTGCAGATACACCAGCACCGCTTTCGCTTGCTCGCTTTTAGAATGCTCGCTCGATTCCACCCATTCGCCAGGCACGCCTCCCAGGTTGGCCGGCGTGATCCGGACATTCGCGGGAGCCTTGAAAACGCCGGCGTTCAGGATGGCGCGCGCGTGCTGCGCGTCCTTGGCCGCCGCCAGACGCCGCTTGAACGTATGGCGGAGCAGGAAACTCATCGCATGGGCCTGCCAGCTTGCCATGGATGGAACTATACCCGTACCAGCGCAACCGGCCCAGCCTCTATCACTTCCGGATCGATATTAGAGAACTTCTCGAAGTTCCTAGTGAACCGCCCGCTCAGTTCCGCCGCCGCCCGGTCATAAGCGTTCTTATCGGCCCACATGCCGCGCGCGTCCAGCAACTCGGGCGGCACGTCCGGGCACACCTTTGGCACCATGACCTTGAAGAACGGATGCGGTTCCATGGATACTCCGTCCAGCTTCCCCTGCAACGCCGCAGTGAGCATCGCGCGCGTATAGGCCAGCTTCATGCGCTGCCCTGTGCCATATCCGCCGCCGGCCCAACCCGTATTCAACAGCCAGCACTGTGCATCGTGCTGCCGCATCTTGTCGCCCAGCATGGAGGCATAGGTGGCTGGCGGACGCGGCAGGAAGGGCGCGCCGAAGCAGGCGCTGAACGTAGCCGTGGGCTCCGCGCCGAGACCGCGCTCCGTCCCCGCCACCTTAGCCGTATAGCCGCTCAAGAAATGGTACATGGTCTGTTCGCGTGTGAGCCGCGCGATGGGTGGCAACACGCCGAAGGCGTCCGCCGTCAGCAGGAAAATATGGCTCGGATGCCCGGCCACGCTGGGTATCACCGCCCGGTCGATGTATTTGAGCGGATACGCCGCCCGGGTATTTTCCGTAAACTCCGTGGAATCGTAATTCAGCAGCCGTGTTTCCGAGTCGATGGCCACGTTTTCGAGCACCGTTCCAAAACGAATGGCGTTCCAGATCTGCGGCTCATTCTGGGCCGATAGGCGGATGCATTTGGCATAACAGCCGCCTTCGAAATTGAATACGCCGTCATCGCTCCAGCCGTGTTCGTCGTCGCCCACCAGCCGGCGCTCGGGCGCGGCCGATAGGGTCGTCTTGCCGGTTCCCGACAATCCGAAGAAGAGCGCCACATCCCCGCCCTGCCCTATATTGCAGGAACAGTGCATGGGCATGATGCCGCGCGCGGGAAGCAGGTAATTCATAATGGTGAAGACCGATTTCTTCATCTCCCCCGCGTAACTGGTGCCGCAGATCAGCACTACTTTTTTGGCGAAGTTCACCACAATGCAGGTTTCCGAGTTGGTGCCGTGCTCGCTCGGAGTAGCCTGCAGGCGCGGCGCGAAAAAAATGGTGAACTCGGGTACGTGGTCCTGCGTGCGCCGAGGGTCGGGCCGCACAAACAACTGCCGCGCGAACAATGCATGCCAGGCGTACTGCGTGATCACACGCACGGGCAGCGTATAACGCGGGTCGGCGCCCGCGAAGCAATCCTGCACAAACAGGTCGTGTCCCTGCCAGTAAGCCAACATCTTGGCATACAGGCGATCGAACATGGCCTGCGGCATGGGCTGATTGACAGGCCCCCATTGCACTGCGGATTCGGTGCCTTCGTCGCGCACGATGAACTTGTCCTTGGGCGAACGGCCAGTGAACTGCCCTGTGCGCACCACGTAGGAACCGCCGCGGGCGAACAGTCCTTCGTGCCGCCGGACGGCGTGTTCGAGCAGTTGCGCCGTTCCCAGATTCCAGTAGGCGATATTGATGTTGCGCAGCCCGTGCTCATTAAGGCCGTACCGGCTGGGACGGATTCCCGCGTTCGGTGTCGCCGACGAAATTTCCGTGTCCATAAGTCTCCTTATCGTAATATATGTACATGGCTTCGGGTCTGGCACGCGTGGCGGCATTGTTCGTGGGGTTAGCCCTCGCCGTGTCCGGCCAGGTGATCGAATTCGAATCCAACGGCCTGAAATATCAGACACTTACTAAGCGCGGCATCACCGTGATGTTTGCCCACTTGCCGGGCCATATCAGGAACTTCAGCGTCTTGCAAGTGGCTGTTTCGAATGGCTCCGAGGGCCCTTACACGATCCGGCCCGAGGATTTTTCGTTCCAGAAGGATGGCGGCGGCGAAATGCACGCCTGGCCTGCGCGCGACGTGGTGGAACTGCTGAAACAGAAGGGCGGACGCAGCGATGTCATCAAGCTGGTAGGCGCTTACGAGAACGCCTTGTATGGCATTCCGCATATGCGCCTCTCGAACGCTTATGAAGCCCGCCGCCAGGCCGCCATGGCGGAAATGACGTCGACCAAGTTAAGGGCGGCCGCCGCGGCCTCCGCCATTGCTCTCGTCCAGACCAAGCTGGCGCCCGGAGAATCGACCGATGGCGCGCTGTTCTTTACAGGGGAAGGCAGGGCCTTCGGGCCGGGCCGCCTCATCGTGCGCACCAATACCGACACGTTTGAATTCCAGGCGGAGTAGCCGCTCCGGCGATTCGCCGGTTCTCGACTTTGGCGGGCCGTTGGGTGTCTCAGGCGTCGTACGGATTTACGATACGAGGACGCGATCTGACTGGTACATATCCACGTCCAGCGCCAGGCGCACACTTCCCAGACCCTCGTTTTGGGACCGCGAGGCAGTCAAGTACCTCTTGGCCTAAGTCCCTTTGCTGGCCTGAATGGGTGGAGCGGGCTCCGGTCGAGCCGCCCGGTGATCGATGCCGGCTGAGCGGTTGCTAGATCATCCCAGACCTCGAACAAGTGATGCGCCAAAACGCTTGTCCACCTGGTCACCCGCATACTTTGTGACCACGTCGCCTCGCCGGTTCCACAATGAAGCCTCAACGTCAATGTCAAGGCGGGAACCACTAAGACGGTGGAGCAGGGCCGCCAGATGCTTCAACCGCTGGGCGGCCATCCTATCTGTGTAGGCAGCATCAGATATCGTCAAAGGCGCCCTCCCGTCATCCATCAATACCGCCTTGAGCGCTTTGAGATAACGCATTCGCGTCAGGTAAATCTCTTCAAAGCCCTCCCCCAGGCGATAGTTTACTCGTTCCCGATACAACTGCTCCCTGAACCGCAGTGTATCGAGCGTGGGAGCTATTTCGGTCGCCGTCGCCCGATCTGGCCAAGCCATTTGCCCCGCGACGTCGTAATACGTCCGCCAGACATCGGCATGCCTTTGTCGCGCGCTCCGTTCTTTGATCGCGAAATATGGTGTTTGGTTATCCGTCCGGGTCACTTCGAACACCTGTCCGCCAGAGAGTGGCGTGACCGATTTCATATGAAGCCGAACGAAACCTAGAGCCAAGAAGTAATTCGCATAGTAGACTGCTACTCCGGCCCATGTCGATGCTTGCAAATCGCGCAGATGACTGCGCAAGAGATAGAGTGCCAAAGCCCGATCAAAAAACTCATCCGCCTCGTACAGCATGGCTCCGGCGAGTTCCCGCGAATAGCCGTGTTGAGCTTTCCCAGCCCCAGGTGCCCAAACGGAGAATATATTGTCCCGGACGTATCCGTGTTTACGGGAGGATTGCGATACGGCGACTTCCAAATCCGAGAACGTCACGCTGGTCGCTCAAACCAACTGCAGAGAGCCCGTTTTTGCCGTGTCCTTCGATTCGCTACTCTTTAGAGCTTCAGCCAGGGCGCCGGCAAGTCGATTCTCACCGGGATGACCTGCCCAGCCTTTGTGCTGGTCGGCGGAGAAGTTATACGTTTTGATGGGCGTTAGCACGGCTAGCACTGATTTGACCGTAAAGTTTCCGAAGCGCTGCAAGCAAGTGCTGAACACCTGGGGGAGTACGATCAGCCAAGCCGAAAAACCTAGCGCTTTCGTGAGCACACTATTCTTGTTTCCCCAATCACTGGAAAAGACCGTCTTTATCGCTGTGAAGTAGTTCTTTAGGATGCCATACTGCTCCTCCTCGGAGTACTGAAATAATGGGCCACGGTCCGAAATGAGATTCTCGACAGCAGTAACCACACGCGTTTGGGTTATCAAACCGTCGCCAGACCCCGTCAGGTCAACTTGGTCATACCAGGGCGACTCCGGATCTTCATTGAGTTTTGTTGCAAGTTCGTGGCCTCTCTGCTGAACGAACGTTCCGTCCTTAGTCAGATCTAACAGGTCGTAGAGAAGGGAGGTCGGCACTCCCTTTTGCTTGGAATTAATGATTTTGAACTGTTTCGCTTGTTCAGCAACGTCGATCCCGAGAAAGGCTGTGACGACAAGATCGTAAGTGGTCCTGGCTTGGCGCAAACCGAACATGCGATGCTGCCCATCAATTACCCATGCTGCCTTCGGCTGATCAGGGATCCGCAGTGTTTGGGTCTTCTCATCATAACTGGCACCGTCTTCTAGGTTGACGAGAATGCTGTTCGGAATACACCCATTCTCTTTGTCGATGTAGCGCGCGATGTCGGCTGCCCTCTGCTTTGAGAGATTGCGCTGATACCCGGCGTCCTTGTCATCATCGCGCCGGCTCACGAACGCGATGCGATCGAAGGTCGCGGAGTCAATCACGAAGCTAAAAATTCGCCAGCCCCTTTGTTGGGCGAACCATGCTCTTACCTCGACAAACCTTGCACCAGCCTTCTTTGCTGCCATACGACCAATTATAGCCCTTTGGGCCCACGGAAGGTTCAGTAACCGGCTCATGGATGCGCCGCCCGGCGGCAGAAGTCCAGTTCTCGGAGACGTCCCGGTCCAGGAGTTCCGCGTCTTCCAAATCGCAGAATATGCGCCCGAAAGGGTGCCGCTGTCGTCTCCGAGCGAATTGGCGCCGGGTCGTGCAGATAGGCAAGTTGCTCCTGGCCGTATAATCGTCGATGCGCCCAAGCTCGGTCAAGTGCGACCCACCGCGCCGCGCCGCCCACCCTCCTCTGCTACAATCGCTGCAAGGGGGGTCGGCAGTTGACCAAAGCCACCTGGGATTTACCCCGTACTCTCGGCGCTCTTCGCAACAGCGCCTTTTCCGAGGACCGCATCGGCAGCCGGTCCGTCAAGGACGAACTTCGCGCATAATCTGATCTGCAAGCTGCAACGCGCCACGCCGCTGTTTCCGGGCATCGTGGGCTACGAGGAAACCGTGGTGCCGCAGATGGTCAACGCCATCCTGTCGCGCCACAATTTCATTCTGCTGGGATTGCGCGGCCAGGCCAAAACACGCCTGATCCGCATGCTCACCACGCTGCTCGACGATATGCTGCCCTACGTCGAGGGCTGCGAGATCCACGACAATCCCTACCGCCCGATCTGCCGGCGCTGCCGCGACCTGATTGCAGGAAGCAGGGCGACGACACGCCCATCGCCTGGCTCACCGCCGAGCAGCGCTACGTGGAGAAGCTGGCCACGCCCGACGTGACCATCGCCGACATGATCGGCGACATCGATCCCATCAAGGCCGCCCGCCGCGGCCAGGATATCTCCGACGAGCTGACCGTGCACTACGGCCTGCTGCCGCGCGCCAATCGCGGCATCTTCGCCATCAACGAACTGCCCGACCTGGCCGGCAAGATCCAGGTGGGCCTGTTCAACATCATGCAGGAAGGCGACGTGCAGATCAAAGGCTACCCGGTGCGCCTGCCGCTCGACCTGATGCTGGTGTTCACCGCCAACCCGGAAGATTACACCGCGCGCGGCAAGATCATCACGCCGCTCAAGGACCGCATCGGCAGCGAGATCCGCACGCACTATCCGGCCACGCTCGACCAGGGCATGGCCATCACCGAGCAGGAGGCCTGGCTCGAACGCGCCAGCCGCCCATCGAAGTGCGCGTGCCGGAGTACATCAAGGAGATCGTGGAGCAGCTGGCGTTCCTGGCGCGCGAGGACAAGCGCGTCGACAAGCGCTCGGGCGTCTCGCAGCGCCTGCCCATTTCGGTGCTGGAGAACGTGGTGTCGAACGCCGAGCGGCGCGCGCTTGAAGACCAGGGAGCCGGTGGCCGTGCCGCGCGTGCTGGATATCTATTCCGCGCTGCCCTCCATCACCGGCAAGATGGAGCTGGAGTACGAAGGCGAGTTGAAGGGCGGCGACGCGGTGGCGCGCGAGCTGATCCGCGTGGCGGTCGGCAAGGTTTACGACAAGTATTTCGAAGGCGCCAACGTGTCGCAGATCGTGCAGTGGTTCGACCTGGGCGGCACGTTGAAGCTGGACGAGAGCGTGGATTCGGCCGCCATGGTGCAAGCAGCTGGGCGGCATCCAGGGCCTGATGGAAAAGCTCAAGGCGCTGAAGCTTTCGCGCCAACGAGCCGGATGCCGTGCGCGCGTCGGCCGCGGAATTCGTGCTGGAGGGCCTGTACGCGCACCGGCGCATCAGCCGCAACGAGGAGCGCGGCTTCGGCGCGGAGGAGCGCAACGCGCGAGGGACCGCGAAGAAGACGGGCCGCCGCAGCGCCCGCAACTTCCGGCAGGCAGTATAACTGAGCGGCCAGCACGCCGATGAAAATCAAGTACTCCAAGTACACCGGCGAAGATTTCGGCATCGACGCCGAAGACCTGCTGCAGGCGCTCTCCGATTTCCTGCTGCAAAGCGGCTTCAACACCCAGTACATGCCCTTCAGCGAATGGAACGAGCACACCCTGGAAGACCTCAAGAAAGCCATCCAGCAGGCGCTCGAACAGGGCGAGCTGTTCGACAACGAGCAGCATGCGCGAGATGATGGAGCGCCTGCAGAACCTCTCGCCCGAGCAGATGCGAGAAGCTGCTCGACAACCTGGTCCAGAAGATGATCGACGAAGGGCAGATCACCGTCGAACAGCCGGGCGATCGAGCAGCCAGGGCGCGCCCGGCGCGGGCAACGGGCCGGACAGCAAGGTCGCGCTTCGAAGTCACCGACAAATCGCTCGACTTTCTGGGATTCAAGACGTTGAAGGACCTGCTCGGCTCGCTGGGTAAATCCAGCTTCGGCCGGCACGACACGCGCGATCTGGCCACCGGCATCGAAGCCTCCGGCTCCTCCAAGCAGTACGAATTCGGCGACACGCTGAATCTGGATATCAGCGAGACGCTGTTCTCCGCCATCCGCCGCGAAGGCGCCAAAGTGCCGCTCGACATGGAGTACAGCGACCTGCACGTGCATCAGTGCGAATACCAGAGCTCCTGCGCCACGGTGCTGATGCTCGATTGCAGCCACAGCATGATCCTTTACGGCGAGGACCGCTTCACGCCCGCCAAGAAAGTGGCCCTGGCGCTGGCGCACCTGATCCGCACGCAGTATCCGGGCGACAGCCTGCGCTGCGTGCTGTTCCACGATTCGGCCGAGGAACTGGCCATCAGCCAGCTGGCGCGCGTGCAGGTGGGGCCGTATTACACCAACACGCGCGACGGCCTGATCCTGGCGCAGCGGCTGCTGGCGCAGGAGAAGAAGGACATGCGCCAGATCGTGATGATCACCGACGGCAAGCCAAGCTGCCTGACGCTCGAAGACGGCCGCATGTACAAGAACGCTTTCGGCCTCGATCCGCTGGTGATCAGCCGAACGCTCGAAGAAGTGAACCGCTGCAAGAAGCAGGGCATAATCATCAACACGTTCATGCTGGCCAGCGAATACGGCTTGGTGAACTTCGTCCAGAAGGTGACCGAGATCTGCCGGGGCAAGGCGTATTTCACCACGCCGTACACGCTGGGCCAGTATCTGCTGATGGACTACATGAATCGCAAGACCCGCACAATTCATTAGACGGTCCACTAGAGAGGGCCGGATCCCGCTCGACGCAATCCTGATCGTTTCCTAACGACTTCCTTATTCCCCTGCGCCTATCGTGAGTGAGTGAAGGCCGCTTCCACGCCAGCCGCGATCGCGTTAAGCTGGTTTTCGCGCGCGCCGTCCACGGCCACCGCGCAGCGTTAATTAAGGTGTCTTAATATGCTCGATCTGTTCTTCGTAGTGATCACGATTCTGTTCTTCCTGATTGGCTGGGCTTACGTGAAAGGTTGCGACCACCTCTAAAATACGGTTCATGGAATACATCATTGCATTGATCATCGCCGCCGTGGTGGGCGCCTACCTGATCTACGCCCTCTTGCGGCCGGAGCGCTTTTAGCGGCCCTGCCAAACGAGCACACTCATGACCTCGACCGGACTTCTTCAGATCCTCCGTATTTTTCCTGATCCTGCTGGCGCTGACCAAGCCGCTGGGGCTATTCATGGCGCGCGTGTTCGAAGGCGAGCGCACGTTCCTGCATCCGGTGCGTGCGGCCGCTCGAGCGCCTGGTATACAAGCTCTGCGGCGTCGATGAATCGAACGAGCAACACTGGACGCATTACGCCGGCGTCGCTGCTGGCCTTCAGCCTGGTAGGCATTCTCCTCACCTACCTGATCCAGCGCCTCCAGGGCATGCTGCCGTTCAATCCGCAGGGCTTCGGCGGCAAGCTGATCAGCACCCGACCTGGCGTTCAACACCGCCGTCAGTTTCGCCACCAACACCAACTGGCAAGCTTACACGCCCGAAACCACCATGAGCTACTTCACCCAGATGGTCGGGCTGGCCGTGCACAACTTCACTTCGGCGGCGGCCGGCATCGCCATCGCCATTGCGCTGGTGCGCGGATTTTCGCGCCGCTCGGTCAAGACCATCGGCAATTTCTGGGTGGATATCACGCGCGCCACGCTTTACGTGCTGCTGCCGCTCTCGATCGTTGGCGCGCTGCTGCTCGTGCTCGCAGGGCGTGCATCCAGAACTTCCGTCGCTTATGACAAAGTCACCACGCTCGAAGGCGCCAAACAGACCATCGCCCAAGGTCCGGTGGCGTCGCAGGAAGCGATCAAGATGCTCGGCACCAACGGCGGCGGCTTCTTCAACGCCAACTCCGCGCATCCGTTCGAAAACCCCACGCCGTTCTGCGAATTTCCTGCAGATGCTGTTTATCTTCCTGATCCCGGCGGGCCTGACTTACACGTTCGGCAAGATGGTGCGCGATACGCGGCAGGGCTGGGCGATGTTCGCCGCCATGAGCGTTCTTTTCCTGGCCGGCGTGTTTGTGGCGTACCACTCCGAGCAAGCGGGCAATCCCAATCTGGCCAAGCTGGGCATCGAGATGCGCCGCCACCGACACGCAACCCGGCGGCAACATGGAAGGCAAGGAAATGCGCTTCGGCATCGCCGACTCCGCGCTGTTCGCGACCGTCACCACCGACGCCAGTTGCGGCGCGGTGAACAGCATGCACGACAGCTTCACGCCGCTCGGCGGGCTGGTGCCGCTGTTCAACATCGAGCTGGGCGAAGTGGTCTTCGGCGGCGTCGGCGCGGGCCTCTACGGCATGCTGATGTATCGCCATCCTGGCGGTCTTCATCGCCGGCCTGATGGTGGGCCGCACGCCCGAGTATCTGGGCAAGAAGATCGAGCAGAAGGAAGTCAAGATGGCGATGCTGGCCATGCTGGTGCTGGCCGCCAGCATTCTTCTGTTTTCGCCGGCGGCAGTCGCGGTGATCCACTTCGCGAAGAATAGCTGGATCGAATCCGCCCGGGCCGGCCGCCGCCAATCTGACCAACAACGGCCCGCACGGGCTTTCCGAGATCCTGTACGCCTACACCAGCGCGACGGGCAACAACGGCAGCGCTTTCGCGGGCATCAACGCCAACACGCCGTGGTACAACATCACCCTCGGCTTCGCCATGCTGATCGGCCGCTTCCTGATGATGATCCCGCTGCTGGCCGTCGCCGGCAGCCTGGCGCAGAAGAAGCAGGTGCCGGTCTCCGCGGGCACATTTCCCACGCACGGCCCGCTGTTCGTGGGCTTGCTGGTGGGCGTGATACTGATTGTCGGCGCGCTGACTTTCTTCCCGGCCCTTTCGCTGGGGCCGATTGTCGAACACTTCCTGATGAACGACGGAAAGCTGTTCTCATGCCTGCTGATGCGGGTCTGGAGCTAACATGCCAATATGCCTGTGACGGAACAGCCGCCCTCGAGTCCTCCGACGTCACCGACCGCTGCTGATCTCCAGACGCGGCGCGCGCCCGGCCGCTGTTCGATCCGCCCATCGTCAAGCGCGCCATCGGCGATTCGTTCGTCAAGCTGAATCCCGCGCCTCTGATGAAGAACCCCGTGATGTTCGTGGTGGAAGTGGGCGCGGCCCTGACCACGATCCTGAGTCTTCAAGGACTCTCGCGCCGGCGGCATCCGGCATCGGCTTTCACATTTCAGATCACGCTCTGGCTGTGGTTCACGGTGCTGTTCGCCAATTTCGCCGAAGCCATGGCGGAAGGCCGCGGCAAGGCGCAGGCCGACACCCTGCGCAAGACCAAGACCGAGACCATGGCCAAGCGCTGTCAAGAACGGCAAGAAGTCGAAGTCGTGGCCGCCACCAGCTCCGCGCAGGCGACGTGTGCTGTGCGAGCCGACGACATCATCCCCGGCGATGGCGACGTGATCGAAGGCATCGCCAGCGTGGACGAATCGGCCATCACCGGCGAAAGCGCGCCGGTCATCCGCGAATCGGGCGGCGACCGCAGCGCGGTCACCGGCGGCACCAAGGTGCTCTCCGACTACATCAAGGTACAGATCACGTCGAATCCCGGCGAGACGTTTCTCGACCGCATGATCGCGCTGGTGGAAGGCGCGCAGCGGCAGAAGACGCCCAACGAAATCGCGCTCAACATCATGATCGCGGGCCTGACGCTGATCTTCCTGCTGGCCGTGGTGACGCCTGCATCCCTTCGCGCAGTACAGCGTGAAATCCGCCGGCACCGGCACAGGCGCCCAGCGTCACCGTGCTGATCTCGCTGCTGGTCTGCCTGATCCCGACGACCATCGGCGGTCTGCTCTCCGCCATCGGCATCGCCGGCATGGACCGCGTGATGCAGCACAACGTGCTGGCCATGAGCGGCAAAGCCGTGGAAGCCGCCGGCGACGTCAATACGCTGCTGCTCGATAAGACCGGCACCATCACGCTGGGCAACCGCCAGGCGGTGGAATTCATTCCCGTCGGCGACGCTAGCGAGGCCGAGCTGGCCGACGCCGCGCAGCTTTCCAGCCTGGCCGATGAAACGCCCGAAGGCCGCTCCATCGTGGTGCTGGCCAAGGAAAAATACGCATCCGCGGCCGCGAAGTGGCCGAGCACGAGGCCGCAGTTCATTCCCTTCACGGCGCAGACCCGCATGAGCGGCGTGGATCTCGACGGCCGCCGCATCCGCAAGGGCGCCACCGATTCCGTGGTGGAATTCGTACAGGAGCACGGCGGCAAGATTCCGCCGCGAGCTGACTGAGACCTCGCAGCGCATCTCGCGCTCGGGCGGCACGCCGCTGGTGGTGGCCGACCGCGACAGAGTCCTGGGCGTCATCCATCTGAAGGACATCGTGAAGGGCGGCATGCGCGAGCGTTTCGAGCAGATGCGCCCCATGGGCATCCGCACCGTCATGATCACGGGCGACAATCCGCTGACCGCCGCGGCCATCGCGGCCGAAGCCGGCGTCGACGATTTTCTGGCGCAGGCCACTCCCAAAGACAAGATGGACCTGATCAAGAAAGAGCAGGCCGGCGGCCGCCTGGTCGCCATGACGGGCGACGGCACCAACGACGCGCCGGCGCTGGCGCAGGCCGACGTCGGCGTGGCCATGAATACCGGCACCATGGCCGCCAAAGAAGCCGGCAACATGGTGGACCTGGACAGCAATCCCACCAAGCTCATTGAAGTCGTGGCGATCGGCAAACAGTTGCTGATGACGCGCGGCGCGCTCACCACGTTTTCCATCGCCAACGACGTGGCCAAGTATTTCGCCATCCTGCCCGCCATGTTCATGGCCACTTACCCGGCGTTGGCGAAGCTGAACATCATGGGTCTGCGCAACTCCGAGAGCGCCGTTCTGGCGGCGGTGATTTTCAACGCGCTGATCATCATCGCGCTGATTCCGCTGGCGCTGCGCGGCGTGAAGTACAGGCCGCTCAGCGGCCGCCGCTTTGTTGCGCCGCAACCTGCTGGTTTACGGCGTGGGCGGCGTGCTCGCGCCCTTCCCCGGCATCTGGCTGATCGACCGGCTGCTGGGCCTGCTGCGTCTGGCCTGAGGAGCTGAGTTCATGAAACAGATACTCCTTCCCGCTGTATTGTTCACGCTGGTGATCACGGTGCTCACCGGATTCATCTATCCGCTGATGGTGACCGGACTTTCGCAGGCGATCTTCCATCACCAGGCCAATGGCAGCCTGATCGACGTGAACGGAAAGGTCGTTGGATCGGAACTCATCGGGCAGAAGTTCACGAAGCCCGAGTACTTTCACGGACGTCCATCCGCCGCGGGAGATGGCTATGATGCGGCCAACTCCGGCGCCACGAACTTAGGACCAACCAATCAGAACCTGATCAACCGCGTAAGAGACGATATCAAGAAGTTTCGGCAAGGAGAATCCCACTTACACCGGACCGATTCCAGCCGATTTGCCGACTACCTCTGCCAGCGGCCTCGATCCGCATATCAGTCCGGCATCCGCCTACGCGCAGGTCGACCGTGTGGCCACAGCCCGTCACAAAGCACCGGATGAAATCCGCCGCATTGTGGAGCGTCACGTGGAAGGCCGCCAATTCGGCATCTTCGGCGAACCGCGCGTCAACGTCCTGGCCCTGAACCTCGACCTCGACAAGTGATGCGGCAGCCGGTTACTCGACCGTGACCACCGCGTCTTCCGGATAAGCCTGCATCCCAAACTCCGGAACATCGAGTCCCGTCAGTTCCACCTCGGCGGAAACCCGCATGGGCTTGATCTTATTCACCACGGTAAATACCACATACGTGGCCCCAAACGCCCACAACGCGCACAATGTAGCGCCCCCGAGCTGGCACAAGAACTGCCGCGAATCCCCATAAAGCAGCCCGGTCACTCCCTGCCCCGCGTGACCCAGGTAACTGGTAGGTTCGACGCCGTTCCACCCCGAGCCGTAAGTGCCATCCGCGAAAATACCCACGCACACCGCACCCAGCCAACCGCAAAACCCATGCACCGAAATGGCGCCACAAGGATCGTCAATCTTGGTCACCCGCTCGTTGAACAGCACCCCCAGGCAAACCAGAATCCCGGCCAGCACCCCGATAATCACCGCCGAAGTAGGAGACACAAACGCGCAGGGCGCCGTGATGGCCACCAAGCCGGCCAGCATCCCGTTGCACGCCATGGTGACGTCGGGCTTACCGAACATGAAGTACCACAGCAGCAGCGAAGCGGCTGAACCGGCCACGGCCGCCAGGTTGGTGTTCACGGCAATGACCGAGATGCGCAGGTCGGTGGCGCCCAGGGTCGAGCCGGGATTGAAACCCATCCAGCCAAACAGCAGAATAAAGGTGCCCGTCACCACGTAGACCAGGTTGTGCGCCGGAAACGCGCGCGGCTTTCCGTCTTTCCCGTATTTGCCCAGCCGCGGCCCCAGAATCACCGCCAGGGCCATGGCACAGAATCCTCCCACGGCGTGCACCACCGTGGACCCCGCGAAATCCACGTAGCCGTGGCCCAGATTCAGCGTCGCGCCCACCTGCGACAGCCATCCGCCGCCCCATACCCAGCAACCGAATACCGGATAGAGTATGGCGCCGATGAACAGCTCACACAACAGAAACGCCCAGAAACTGATGCGTTCGCAGATCGCCCCCACGATGATATAACCGGCGGTCTCCATGAAGACCACTTCAAACAGCGTCAGACAGTTGCTGCCTGCGTCGTACGCCGGACCCGCCAGAAAGAACCCCTTGCCGCCCAGAAACCCCCACTGCCCTCCGCCGATCAGATAATGATTGAGCGTGGGGATGCCGCCCAGGTTGCCGGGGGCCGCGTTCACCGCCACCGCGCCAAACTGGAACGCATAACCCACCGCGTAGTACGCCAGAAACGCGAATACGTAGGCTGCGAAATTCAGCATCATCAGGTGCCCGGCGTTCTTCTTGCGCACCAGTCCGCAAGTAAGCAGCGCGAATCCGGCTTGCATGAACAGCACTAGGTACCCTGTGTTGAGCGTCCAGGCAAAGTTAGTAGCTACCCGGATGTGCCCCACTGAGTCGGCCAGTTTCACCGCCAGCGGCTCTTTGGCGGCTTGCGACTGGTAGTCGTCGAAGTCTTTCTTGTTCTTGGGATAATCCGGCGACTTCTTGTCGGTGGGAGCCGGCACCGCGAACGTGTTCCCCGCGGCATCCACAGCGGTGGTCTTATCGCCCGTGGCGATGCCCGCCGGATCCGGTTTGGGATCGTCCGCGCGCGCCGGCTGCCCCAGTAATCCAAACAGTCCGGCGGCGGCCAGCAGGTATTCAAAGCGGCGCGCGGCGATGCGCATAGTCATCTTACGTTCTCCTAGCTCCTGTGAAATCGCTCCTGCGAAATCGAAACGCTGACCGGGCGGTCAACGTTGCTTCAAATGGCGCTTCAAATGGCGGCATCCCCGATTTCCCCCGTGCGGATGCGCACCACCTCATCGAGCGGCGTCACAAAGATCTTGCCGTCGCCCATTTTGCCCGTGCGCGCGCCGGCGATGATGGCCTTCACGATCTCATCCGCCCGATCGTCCGCGGCCAGGATGGTCAGCATCAGCTTGGGAATGAAATCCACCGCGTATTCGGCGCCCCGATAGAACTCCTGGTGGCCCTTTTGGCGTCCAAAGCCGCGCACCTCCGCAATCGTCAGAGCCTCCACCCCAATGGCGGCAAGCTGCTCTTTCACGCTATCCAGATTCTGCGGCCGGATGATGGCATCGATGCGCTTCATATCGGGGAACCATAGCGAACCGGTAAACAAACCATTTACCAAGAGTGAACCAAAGGAGCGGGCGGGCGTCAAGACGAAATTTCTTTTGCGCCCGATAAGCATTTCTAGGGCGGACCCGTAGTGCGGGGCGAGTCGCGGGCCGGAGCCCGCGCGCGACCTCAGTCCCGCTAGAATAGCTAGAGAGGAAATTCGCTCCCCGTGCCCCCTAGCATCGACAAGCGTCCCACGCCCGAAGAGTTACTCCACCGCGTCCAGATGGAAGAACGCCGCGCCAGCCGCGGCAAGCTCAAAGTATTCCTGGGATACGCGTCGCGCGTGGGAAAGTCATTCCGCATGCTGGACGAGGGGCGCCGCCGCAAGGAGCGCGGCGAGGACGTGGTGGTGGGCTCCATCCAATGTCCGCTCACACCCGACCTGGACGCCCTCATGGCCAAAATCGAGTGCATCTCCCCGCTGAGGGAGACCTACGCCGGAAAGGATTACGAGGTTCTGGATGTGGCGGCCATCTTCCGCCGTCATCCGCGCGTGTGCCTGGTGGATGAACTGGCGTACGATAATCCCCCGGGCAGCCGCAATCCCAAGCGCTGGCAGGACGTGGATAACATCCTGGATCACGGCATCTCCGTGATCACCGCTGTGAATTTGCAGCACATCGAGGAGCAGCAGGATGCCGTGGAGCGCATCACTGGTAAGCGCGCCCGCCAAACCGTGCCGGAGCACTTTCTGCGGTCCGCCGATCAAATCGTCCTGGTGGACGCGGCGCTCGACGATATGATGCAGCGCGCCGGATCTCGCGAGCCGGTGGATGTGCGGCGGCTCTCCGAATTGCGCGAGCTGGCTTTGCTGCTGGCGGCGGACGTGATCGACGACCAGCTCGGTGAACTACCTCCGGTCAAATGGCGTGGAACAACGCTGGGGCACGCAGGAGCGCATCCTGGTGTGCGTCACTCCCCGCAGCGATGCCGGCGCCATGTTGCGCAGCGGCCGCCGGAACGCCGACCGGTTCCACGGAGATTTGCTGGTCTGCCACGTCCGGCAAAGCAACCTGGGATGCAAGGATCAGGAGATCCTGGATACCAACCTCACGCTGGCCAGGGAACTGGAGGCCGACGTCCACGTGCTGGAGGGTTCGGACCCCGTCCCGGCGATCATGCGTTTTGCCCGCGAGCAGCGGGTTACACAGATTTTCGTGGGTCACAGCGCCCCCGACCGCTGGAAGGAGATGTGGGCGCGCAGCCCCGTGGACAGGCTGATCCAGGCCGCCAGGGACATCGACATCCGCATCTTTCCGCATCTGCAGACCCAATGAGCGATACGGTCGAAGCCTTCGAATCCGATGCCGCGGCGGTCCCGCCCAAGGGCCGTCTCAAAGTGTTCCTGGGTTATGCGGCGGGTGTCGGCAAGACGTATCAGATGCTCGATGAAGCCCAGGAGCTGCGGCGCAAAGGCGTGGATGTAGTGGTCGGGTACTTCGAGCCGCACGGCCGCCAGGATACCATCGGCAAGACCGAGGGCCTGGAGTTTATTCCCCGCCGGAAGGTCGAATACCGCGGCTCCGTGTTCGAAGAGATGGACGTGGACGCCATTCTGCGCCGCAAGCCCGCGGTGTGCCTGGTGGACGAATTCGCGCATAGCACGGTGCCCGGCTCGGAACGGCTGAAGCGCTGGGAAGATGTGCAGGTGCTGCTGAATGCCGGCATCGACGTGTCCACCACGCTCAACGTGCAGCATCTGGAAAGCCTCAACGACGAGGTCTGGCACATCACCGGCGTGCGCGTGCGCGAGACGGTGCCCGATTGGGTGGTGGATGCGGCGGATGAGGTTGTGCTGGTGGATCTCACCGCCGAAGCCCTGCAGAACCGCCTGCATCGCGGCGTTGTGTACACCACCGACAAGGCGCAGAAGGCGATGGAGAACTTCTTCACGGAGACCAACCTGACGGCTTTGCGGGAAATGGCGCTCCGCCATACGGCGCACGAAGTCGAAGGGCGGCTATCCGATTTGTCGGCGCCCGCGCGCCGGGCCCGGGCCACGCGGCCGGGCGCCGAATCGCCCGCGCGCCATGAGCGCATTCTCGTCTGTCTAACCGAGCGGCCCTCCACTGCCGTCCTGATCCGGCGCGGAAAACGCGTTGCGGATTATCTGCATGCGGATTGCCTGGCCGTGCATGTGCAGCGTCACCCTCCCAGCCCCAAGCGGGACGCGCGCAATCTGGCGCTCGAAAAGCACCTGAGTTTCGCGCGCAACCTGCATATCGAAACGCACGTTTTGACGGGCAAGGACGTTGCTCGCACGATCGTGGATTTCGCGCGGGAGCAAAACATCACCCAGATTTACCTGGGCCGTGCGGGCGGCCGGCCGTTCACCCGGTTGATTGGGAGTACGGTGCATAAGGTGGTGCGCCTGGCGCGGGATCGCGAGATCACCGTAGTGGCGGAGCGTTTCCGCTGATATAGTAATCCTTTCTCCTCCCATTCTCTTGCCATGAAAATATCAGCCAAAGCCCCCTGCCGCGTGGATATGGCCGGCGGCACCATCGACATCTGGCCCTTGTACCTGTTCCACACGGCTCCGGTCACCGTGAACTTCGCCGTCGATCTCTACGCCAGTTGCGTGCTCGAAACTCGCTCGGACGCGCGCATTACCCTGCGATCGCGCGACCTCCAGGGCCATGAGGAATTTGCGTCGCTGGCGGCCTTGCGCGCGGCCCGGCGCTACAAACTGCCGCTGGCGGCTTACATGGTCCGTTACTTCGCGCCCGCCATGGGCCTCGACCTGGTCACGCATTCCCAAGCTCCCGCCGGCGCGGGCATCTCCGGCTCGTCCACCCTGATCATTGCCCTGGCCGCGGCGCTCAATAAACTCACCGGCGCGGGCCATAAGCTCGAAAAGCTCCGGGAGATCGCGCAGAACATCGAAGCCCAGATCATTCGCGTGCCCACCGGCTGTCAGGATTATTATCCGGCCATGTATGGCGGCGTGAGTGCCATCGAGCTGAGCGAAGCGGGCATCGAGCGGAAGCCCGTAGCCGTGGATCTCGAGGACCTGAACGAGCGCATTGTCCTGGCCTACACCGGTGAGCCGCGTAACTCCGGCATTAACAACTGGGAGGTGATGAAGGCGCACATCGATAGCGACCGCGCCGTCCATCGCAATTTCGACCGCATCGCGCAAATCGCCCGCGGCATGCGCCAGGCGCTCGAAAAGCCCGATTGGAATGAGGTCGCGCGCTTGCTGCGGCAGGAGTGGGCCAATCGCAAGAAGAATGCGCCGGGTATTACGACGCCGTTGATCGACCGGCTGGTGGAGGTCACCCGCCGCGCGGGCGCCAAAGGCGCGAAGGTCTGCGGAGCGGGCGGCGGCGGATGCGTCTTTTTTCTGGTGGAACGCGGCGCGAAAGCCCGCGTGTCGCAGGCGATCGAGCAGGAAGGCGCAACCATGCTGCCGGTCCGCGTCGCGCCGCGCGGAGTGACTGTTAGCCGGGGATAATCCAGGAAGGGGTCGAGGCGATCGTGGAGCAGGACCATCGTCCAGTGGCTGTTATTAAGACGCCGCAGGGTCCAGGTCGAAAAATCAGCGAGTGCATCGCTCTAGCGAAGGCGTATGAAGAAAAGCTCGGCCACGCGCCGGTGCCTGACGCAGACTTCGCCAAGGACGTGCAAGCGTCCGTTGATGCCCATCGCGAGCCACTGAATCCGCCGGCATGCGATTAGTCCTCGACTCCGGGGTGCTGATCGCCGCCGAGTGACTGATAGTGTGACACGCCGTGCCTCAGCGGTAGGCGACGCTGCGGTTGCGGACGCGGAGGACATCAATCCAATCGCCGTGATCGTGGAAGCGACGCGCCAATCGCCGACGCATAGACGGAACTCGGTCGGGTGAATTCCGCGAAGTGCCTGGACATTGCCGGCGCCGGTGGTGGCGAAGCGGTGGATCGCTCCGGCGATGCGCAGAGCCACGGGGCGGTCGAGAGCGGCCAGATCGGCTTGGGCCTGGGTGGAAACCACGACGCGCTTGATCACGAGGGGTCCAGGTAGTTTTTGACTTCCTCCATCGTGAAGCCGAGTTCGGCGACCACTTGCTCAAATGGAATCCCCGGATTATGCTTGAGCCACTCGCGGGCTTCGGCGATAGCGCGCTCTTCTTCCTCCGTAATGGGTTCGTCGTCAATGGGAGCGTTAGCCAGTGCGCGGGAAACGGGAGATCCACCATTACTTCCAGCAGACTCCGCACGGCGTTCAGTTTCTCGGCCGGAGCATGTCCAACAGCGCGTGGGCCTGCTGGCGTTCTTGACTAAGATTCGGTTCCATGCTTTTCCTTTTAACCGCTATGCTTCAGCCATCACGCGGCTTACACTACTGTCAATATACTCCGGTACAACGAGAGTCTGTCGTCCCGACAACGGGATCGAGCTATATTGAAGTTGTGCGGTACTTCCTCCGGCGCCGGGAACCGCCGGTCTCGCGGATTCTCCTGGTAGAAAGCGGCTCGCGCCATCTGATCGAAAATGTGATTCCACCGTTGCGCGTCACCTATGGCGCGGAAACGCTCATTGACCTGGTCACTTGCTTCCCTGGCAAGCCGGCAGGCGTCGATTCGATCCACCGCGTCGCGGATCATCGCGGCCGCGCCGCCCGCCGCAAGCTCTATCGGGATTTGACCGCCCAACGTTATTCCATCATGGGCATCCTTTGTTCCGGCGAGCCTATCATGACCAAGTGGAAATGGGCGCTGACCGCGCGCCTGCCGGTGAAGGTTTTCGCCATCAACGAAAACGGCGATTACTTCTGGCTCGATCGCGCCCACTGGCGCGCCATCCGGGGCCTCGCGCTGTATCGCGCCGGTTTCACGGGTTCCGGGGCTGTCCGCACAGTGGGCCGCCTGCTCGCATTTCCGTTCACTTTGCTGTATCTGTTACTCTATGCATCAGCCGTTCATCTTCGCCGCGCATGGCGCAGAGGTTATCAATGAAGGCCATCCAGGTTAGAGAAATTGGCGGTCCGGAAAAACTTGAGTTAGTAGACCTGCCGCGGCCTGTCCCTTCGCCGCAACAGGCGCTGGTGAAGATCGCCGCCGCGGGCGTCAACTTCATCGACGTTTATTTCCGGACCGGCTTGTACAAGATCGACCTGCCGGTGACTCTGGGAATGGAAGGCGCGGGCACCGTCGAGGCCATCGGCTCCGATGTCACCGAAGTGGCGCCCGGCGATCGCGTGGCTTATGCCATGGCGCGAGGTTCCTACGCCGAGTACGCCGTGGTTCCGGCCGCGCAGTTGGTCAAGGTTCCCGGCGGTATGGGCCTTCAGCAGGCGGCCGCGGCCACGCTGCAAGGGATGACCGCTCACTATCTCACGCATTCCACATTCGCGCTGAAAGCCGGCGATACCTGCCTCGTGCACGCGGCCGCGGGGGGGGTGGGGCAGTTGCTGGTGCAGATGGCCCGCCGCATCGGCGCGCGCGTCTTCGGAACCGTCTCCACCGATGCCAAGGCGCAGCTCGCGAAAGATGCCGGAGCAGATGAAATCATCCTGTATACGCACCAGGATTTCGAAGCCGAGGTGAAGCGACTTACCGGTGGCCGCGGTGTAGACGTGGTGTACGATTCAGTCGGCCGGACCACGTTTGACAAGAGCTTGAACTGTCTGCGCCCGCGCGGCCTTCTGGCGCTGTTCGGGCAATCGAGCGGGCCCGTGCCACCGTTCGATCTGAACATCCTGAACGGCAAAGGATCGCTCTTTGTCACCCGGCCTACGCTGGCGCACTATACCCAGACGCGGGAGGAGTTGCTGCGGCGTGCGGGCGACGTGCTCGGTTGGGCAGCTTCGGGCGAGTTGAAGATCCGCGTGGACCACGCCTATCCGCTGGCCGAAGCGCCGCAAGCCCATCGCGATCTCGAAGCGCGCCGCACCAGCGGCAAGCTCGTTTTGACTACCTGCATAGTTGTCCGCATGAATACCCAAGCCAGGTTGACGATCTCTTCAGTCCTGGTAATGACGGCTATCGTCGCCATCATTTCGGTGCTGGACTTTGGCTATGAGATGGATGCCCAATACAAGGCCACCCAGGAACACGCCGATCTATTGAAACGTGTGGCGTCCAACATGGTGGTCGAAACGTTGAACCGCGACCGCGAGCATCCCTGGATCGAGGCGCTCCACGCGCCCAGCCTGCAACGCGGACTGATCGATATTATGAGCGCGTCCCACGCTCTGCTGGAGATTGCCGTCTGCGACAACACAAACAAGATTCTTTTGGACAGCGACCCCAAGCGGCAGGGACTACCGTTTCCGCATTTGGCCAATTTTGAGCCGATCATCGAGTACAACTGGCTGAAGAAACTCAAAATCCTTGAGGAAAAGACATCCTACCAGCTCGAAGAGCCGCTGGGCTCGCCGGGTTCGCCGGATAAGGCGGCGCTATTTGTCCGCGTAGTTATCTTTCCACCCTTCATTAAGGCGTTCGATATCAAACCCACTCTGGAGAAGAGCGCCAGCGTGGCTTTGGCATCGCTCGCGGGAGCGCTCTGCATCACGTTGCTGTTTTCGTTCATAGCGTTTCGCCCGCTGGGCCGCCTCGGAGACTTGCTCGACCTGGTGGCCAAAGGCGAATACGACCCTAACGAACTCGTCGCCGTATCGCGCAAAGGAGCCGATGAGTTCAAAGTCATAGCCACCAAGGTCAGTATGCTCGGCCAGCAGCTCCGCGGCGCGCAATACGATTTCTCCGATTTGCGCGGCAACTTCGAGCGGCTCCTGGATCAACTGGAAGACGCCGTGCTCATGTTTGGCCGCGACCGCCGGCTGGTGGTGGCTTCCGGAGCCGTGGAAAAATTCCTGGGCAGAATGCGTGCCGACCTCATCGGCCAAGCCTTGCCGGAGGTCTTCCCGCCCAATACCACGCTCGGGCTGTTCCTGGCGCAGGCCGCCCAGACTGGCCGGCCAGTGGGGAACCGGCGGGTGCCCATCACCCGTGAAGACGGCTCGGGCGCCTTCATCGCTCTGCTGTCGGTGGATATCCTGGAACCGCCCGGCGCGGGAAATAATCCGGGCCGCGGCATTGGCCTGCTGGTGCGCTTGCGCGATCCGGAAGCGGCGCGCCAGGTGGGCCGCCAATTGGAGGTCGCCGACCGCCTTGCCGCCATCAGCCGCATTACCAGCGGGGTGGCGCACGAGGTGAAGAATCCCCTCAACGCCATCCTGATGCACGTGGAACTGGCGCGCATGAAACTGGCGCGGCAAGACACCGATGTCGCGCCGCAAATGGAAATCATTTCGCGCGAAATCCTGCGCCTCGATCGCGTGGTGAAGACCTTTCTCGATTTCACTCGCCCCGTCGAATTGCATCCGGAAGAAGTGCCTCTCGATTCTTTCGTGCGGGAAATCGTGGACCTGGCGGCGCCCCAAGCCGCAGCGGTCGGCGTCCACACATCGGTCACCGAGGAAGCGGAGGGAGTGAACATCCGCGTGGATTCAGACTTGATGAAGCAGGCCATCCTTAACGTAGTGGTCAACGCCATCCAGGCAATGCCACACGGAGGCGAGTTGCGCATCGAGTGCACCGTCCGCGCTGAGGAGGCTGAGATTCGCATCAGCGATACAGGCGTAGGCATCCCGCCGGAGTTGCGCGAAAAAATCTTCCGGCTGTATTTCACCACCAAGCCCGAAGGCTCTGGCATCGGGCTGGCCATGACGTTCCGCATCGTCCAGTTGCACGATGGCACCATCGACTTCACGAGCGAGCCCGGTAAAGGCACCACCTTCGTATTGCGGCTGCCGGTATCGGTCTAGATGCTACAATTGAGGTTCCCACACGGCCATGCGAACGTTTAGCTATTCGCGTTCATCGGCATTCATCCGCGGCTTGATGGTCCTGCTCATCGTGCCCTTGGCGGGATGCACGCTGGGGACCAGTAAGCCTGCCGCCGTGCCGCCCGCGCCGCAGCCGGCCGTGGTCCAGCCGCCCGTTCCAGATACGCCGCTTTCCATTCCGCAGACTGCCGTGGTGCTGCCCAGCCCGCAGCCGGTGAACCCGGGCGCCATCCCTGCGCCGGCCGCCGACCCAGTCTCCCCTGCCCCAAAGCCCGAAACCACCGCCGTGGCTCCTCCGCGGGCCCCGCGCCGCACGCCCGCTGGCCCGCCGAAGCCCGAGCCCGAACCGGAAGCGGAAACCCCCGCCGCCCCGGCCATCCAGCCCGTCGAAGAACAGCCGCCGATCCAGCCCATCTTGACCCCGGATGAACAAAGGAAGATCAGAAGCTCCATCGAAACCAACAAGAGGGAAGCTAACGACTGGCTCAAACGCGCGCAAGCCCACCAATCGAGCGGCAATCAAGCGCTGGTCGAACGCATTCACTCTTTCGTCGAGCAATCCGATGAGGCCGCCAAGCGCGGCGATTTAACGCAGGCGGAAGCCCTCTCCCTCCGCGCGCTGATCCTGGCCAAGGAACTTCAGGTTGAATAACGAGTTCGCGTCACGCCGCGGCCGGATCGCCGCCGGACTCGAAGAGCATAAGCTCGACGCCTTGCTGGTGTCGTCGCCCGCCAACATCCGCTACCTGACCGGATTCACGGGCAGCAACGGCGTTGCCTTGGTGCTCCCCGGCGAGACAATCCTGCTCACCGACCCGCGTTACACCATTCAAGCCAGGCACGAGGTGACATGCGAGGTCAAAATATGCAAATCTCCGATTCTGCCCACCGTGGCCGCCATGGCCGCGCAGCGGCGTATCCGCCGGCTGGGCTTCGAGCGCGCATCGATCAGCTTCGATGGCTACGGCATACTGCGTGAGAAGCTGCCGGCGACGACCTCGCTGGAGCCTGTGGCCGGCTGGTTGGAAGCGCAACGCATGGTGAAAGTCGGCAGCCGAAATCGAGAGCATTCGCCGGTCGGTCGCGACCAATTCACGGGCTTTCGAACAGGCCGTGCGGCACGTACGCCCGGGCATGCGCGAGCGGGATCTGGCTGCCGAAATCGATCTGCGGATGCGCTGCCTGGGAGCCGAAAAGCCCGCGTTTGAAACCATCGTGGCCGCCGGTGCGCGCTCGGCGCTGCCGCATGCGCATCCTACCGCCGCCTTATTGGGGCCGCAGCAACTAGTGCTGATCGACATGGGCTCGTTTCTGGATGGTTACGCCAGCGATATGACCCGCATGCTCTTTCTCGGCCGCCCGAACGCGCGCGTGCTACGCCTGTACCGCGCCGTGCTCGAAGCCCAACTGGCGGCCATCGACGCCGTACGGCCCGGCGTGACCACCGCCTACGTTGACCGGCGAGCCCGCAACGTCCTGCGGGCCTACGATCTGGATCGCGCGTTCGTGCATTCGACCGGTCACGGCCTGGGGCTCGAAATCCATGAACTGCCGCGCATCGGCAGGAAGGACAAAACCAGGCTCGCGGCGGGCATGGCAATCACCATCGAACCCGGCGTCTACCTCGAGGGCGCCGGCGGCATCCGCATCGAGGACACGCTGGTGGTCACCGCCCACGGCTGCGAGGTGCTGACACCCACACCCAAAGAACTGTGGACCATCTAGCGTGGCCCGTTCTTCTGCTAAGCTAGTCACTTGCCATGACCGTAGAAGAGATCCGTGAGTTGATCAACCTGGCAACCGAAACCGGTATCGCCGAGCTGGAAGTGCAGCGTGGGGAAAACCGCGTGCGCATCCGCCGCTCATTTGCCGGTCACCAGGAATTTGTGTGGGCGCCACCGGCCTCCGCGCCGCGCGCCGAGCCGGGTGCCGCGCCCGCGGCAGCGCCGGCCATCCAGCCGCCCGCCAAAGAGCCGCCCAAGGAACCCGGCGCCGATCCCAACCTGATACTGGTCCGTTCTCCCATCGTGGGCACGTTTTACGAAGCCTCCACGCCCGGATCGCCTCCTTTTGTGCGTGTGGGCGAGCGCGTGCAGCCCGGCAAGGTCTTGTGCATCATCGAGTCGATGAAGCTCATGAACGAGATCGAAGCCGAGATTTCCGGCATCGTCGAAAGCAAGCTGGTGATGAACGGACAGCCCGTGGAGTACGGGGAGGCGTTGTTTGCCATCCGCTCCAATTAAAAAAATCCTCATAGCGAATCGCGGCGAGATTGCCCTGCGCGTGGTCTGCGCTTGCAAGGAACTGGGGATTCGCACGGTGGCGGTGTACTCCGAGGCCGACCGCCACAGCCTGCACGTGCGTTTCGCCGATGAAGCCGTCTGCATCGGTCCGGCCAAAAGTGCGCGCAGCTATCTGGACATCCCGTCGATCATCAGCGCGGCCGAAATCACCAACGCCGACGCCATCCATCCCGGTTATGGCTTCCTGAGCGAGAACGCCGGCTTCGCGGAGGTGTGCGAGGTATCCGGGCTCAAGTTCATCGGACCGCGCCCGAATGTGATCCGGCTGATGGGAGTGAAGGAGCGCGCGCGCGCGTTCATGCGCGGCGCGGGAGTGCGCATCCTGCCCGGCTCGCCCGGCATTCTGCAGACGGCTGAGGAGGCGGTCGCGGTCGCCGGCGGCATCGGCTTTCCCGTGATCCTGAAGGCATCCGCCGGCGGGGGCGGCCGCGGCATGCGTATCGTGAATGAGGCCGCCGAGCTGGAGGCGCAATTCAATGCGGCGCAACAGGAAGCCGCCGCGGCGTTCGGTTGTGCGGACGTCTACCTGGAGAAATATGTGCGCGCTCCGCGCCACATCGAATTTCAGGTGCTGGCCGACGAGCGCGGGCGCGTGGAGATCCTGGGCGAACGCGAATGCACCATCCAGCGCCGGCATCAGAAGCTGGTCGAAGAATCGCCTTCCCCCGTGATGCGGCCCGAGCTGCGCCAGTCGACCGCCGCCAAATTGACGGAAGCGCTATCGGCGGCAGGCTACACCAACGCCGGCACCGTCGAATTCCTGATGGACGAAAACGGCCAGTTGTACTTTATGGAAGTCAACGCGCGCATTCAGGTGGAACACCCTGTGACGGAGTTTGTCACCGGCATCGACCTGGTGAAGAGCCAGATCCGGATTGCAGCCGGCGAACCGCTGGACGAAGTGATCAGCCTGCCTGTCGAGATGCGCGGACACGCCATCGAGTGCCGCATCAACGCCGAGAATCCGGTGACGTTCACGCCGTCACCCGGCCGCATTACGGGCTTCCATGTGCCCGGCGGCATCGGCGTGCGCGTGGATACCATGGCGCACACCGATTGCGTGATCACACCCTACTACGATTCGCTGGTAGCCAAGCTGATCGTGCATGGGCACGACCGCGCGGAAGCCATCCACCGCATGCAGCGCGCCCTCGATATGTTCGTAGTGGAAGGGATTCATACATCGATTCCACTCGATCAGAAGATTATGGCCGACCCCGATTTTCAGGCCGGCCGGTTCGATACGAACTTTATCAAACGCTTCATGAAGTGAGCGCTATGCGCCTGCGCACCGCCAAAGACCGGCTCAAGGTCGAGCACAGCATCATCGATGGCGTGCGCCAGATCCTCGAACGCGCGCTCGCGGAAAATCCGGAGATTCGCTCCATCATCCCCGGCGTAATCCGTCCGGTTCGTGACGCGCGCGGCGCCGTGAAGGTGCGCATCACGGTGCCCGTCCAGAACGGCTGGAAGGGCATCGCTCTGAGCGCCGGCGCGCGCCAGGAGCTTTTCATCAGCACCACCCTGACCAAAGAAGACATCGAGCGGGCGTTCGAAAAAGCCGGCGCCCTGCGCGCGTGATCGGGCCCGTCACTTGATAGTAAACGTGGCCGCCGCAGACGTGCCGCCGCCAGGCGCAGGCGTAGTCACCGTCACGCTGGCCGTGCCCGCGCTCGCAATATCCGCCGCGGTGATCGTGGCCGTCAGCTCCACCGAGTGCACATAGGTAGTCGTCCGCGGCGATCCGTTCCATAGCACCGTGGAGTTGGCCTGGAAACCCGTCCCGTGTACCGTCAACGTGAATGCCGCGCCGCCGTGCGTGGCGCTGGCCGGCTGTAGCGAGGTAATGGTGGGAACCGGGCTGTCGATCGTGAACGTCAGCGCATTCGACTCGCCGCCCCCCGGCGTAGGATTCGATACCGTCACGCTGGCTGTGCCGCCCGCGGCGATATCCGTCACTGGCACTGTCGCGGTAAGCTCCGTGGCGCTGACAAACGTGGTCACCATGTTAGCCCCGTTCCACAAGATGTGCGCCCCGCTCACGAAGCTCGATCCATTCACCGTCAGCGTGAACGAAGCACCGCCGGCCGTGGCGCTGGAGGGCGAGAGCGAACTCGCGTGCGGCGCCGGATTATTCACGGTGAATGTCAACGCATTCGACGTGCCCCCTCCCGGCCCGGCATTCACCACTGTGACGCTATCGGTCCCAGCCGCCGCCACATCCGATGCCGGAACCGTGGCGGTCAGTTTGGCGGCGCTCACAAAAGTAGTGGTCAGCGAATTGCGCCCCCACTTCACCGTCGATCCGTTGACAAAGCTGCTGCCGGTCACGGTCAATGTGAAGCCCGCCGCTCCCATAGTCACGCTGGAGGGCGACAAGGTTCCGGCCACAGGCACGGGATTGTCGATAGTGAACGTGAGCCCGCCCGAAGTCCCTCCCTTCGGCGCAGGGTTCGTCACCTTCACCTGCACCGTGCCCGCCGCAGCCACATCCGCCGCCGTGATGGCCGCGGTTACCTCGGTGCCGCTCACGAACGTCGTCGACCTGTTCGCGCCGCCCCAGACCACCACCGCGCCGTGCACGAAGTCGCTTCCGTTGACGGTGAGCGTAAACGCCCCGCTGCCCGCTACCACGCTCGGCGGCGAAAGCGATGTGGCCACCGGCACCGGGTTATTGATCGTAAACACGATGGCGCTGGATGTGCCGCCGTCCGGCGCGGGCGTCATCACCGAAACATTGGCCGTTCCCGGAGTGGCAATGTCCGCCGCCGTGATGGCCGCCGTCAGCGATGTGGCGCTGCCGTAAGTGGTGGACCGGCTCGATCCGTTCCACAGCACCACCGAATTGGTTTCGAAACTCCTGCCGCTTACCGTTAATGTGAACCCCGCTCCGCCCGCGGTTTCATTGGTGGGCGAGATGCGCGTCGCGCTGGGAACCGGATTGCCGATGGTAAATGTCAGCACACCCGATTGCCCTCCGCCTGGCGTGGGATTCAATACCTTCACATTGGCCGTGCCCGGGCTGGTGATGTCCGATGCGGGCACGCTGGCCGTAAGTTTTGTGCCGCTCACGAACGTAGTGGTCAGCGCGGTTCCGCTCCAGAGCACGCTGGCGCCGCTCACGAAGCTCGATCCATTGACCGTCAGCGTAAACTTGGCGCTCCCGGCCACCTCGATGTTGGGCGATAACGAAGCCGCGTTCGGCACCGGGTTATTGATGCTGAACGGCAAAGAAGGCGAGGATGTTCCTCCGCCCGGCGCGGCATTCGAGACGGTAACGGCCGCCGTTCCGGTGGCCGCAATGTCGGAGGCCGGGACAGTGGCCGTAAGCGTTGTGGGATTCACGTACGTGGTAGTCAGGCTGGAGCCCTTCCACAGCACGGTAGAGCCATTCACAAAATTCGAGCCCGTGACAGTCAGGGTGAAGCCTGCGCCACCCACGATGGCGTTGCCGGGCGACAGGCTGGTGGCCGAGGGGACCGGGTTATCGATGGTGAACGTGTACGGGTTGGATACGTTGCCGCCGGGGATGATCACAGTGACTTCCGCCGTGCCGGCCAACGTCACATCGCTGGCCGGAACTGTGGCCGTGACTTCAGTAGCGCTTACATAAGTGGTTGCCAGGTCCGCTCCGTTCCATTGCACGATGGCCGTAGGCGTAAACGCACCCCCGCTGACCTGTAGCGTGAACCCTGCGGCGCCCGCCACCACAGACGCCGGCGACAGGCCCACGATGGACGGAATCGGTGTCACGGCCGAGACGTTCGTCTCCCACATGCTGCGCCCGTGCGTGGCCGCAAACAGATTCCGGCTGGGGTGCAGCATCAAGCTCAACACCGCGACGCTCGGCAGACCAGTGACCATGGTGGCCCAGGCCGTGCCGCCGTTGGTGGTGTAGAAGACGCCGAAATCCGTGGCCACGTAGAACGTATTCGCCTGCTCGGGATCGATGGCGATACCATCCGCCGGGATATTTGGCAGATTCCCGCTGATGTCGGTCCAGGCCGCTCCGTAATTCGTAGTCATGAAAACGTGGCCCAGGTTGTCGCCATAGCCGCTAAAGCCGGAGAAAGTCACATATGCCGTGCCGGCCTGCTGCGGATCCGCGGCGATCGACGTGATGTAGCGGGGCGGCAGCACGCCGGCTCCGGTCACGTTGCTCCAAGCCGCGGTCGTGCCCGCCAGTGCATTTTGGGTGACACTCACCTGGCTGTCGCTCGATCCTGCCCAGACCGTATTCGCATTCACGGGCGACACCGCGATAGCGGTCAAATTGCCGAGGCTGGTGCTGGTCAGATTCGGAGAAATCTCCGTCCACAGGCCCGCGCCGTTAGTAGACTGGTACACGTAATCGCTGCCATAGTACAGCCGCTGCGTATTGGACGGATCCATCGCCATAGGCGGAGTCCAATTCGTGTTGTCGCCTGTATTGATGCCATTCTGCGATTGTTGGAAAGATGCGCCGCCATCGGTCGACTTATAGACCGTGGCCTCAATGCAATTCACATAGACCGTAACCGGATTGGTCGTATCGTCGATCAGCGTCACTCCGCCGTCGCCGCAGTTCACCACATTCCAGGTGGTCGATCCCGCGTACTGTTCCGTGCCGTTGTCCTGTGTGCCGCCGAATCCGATGTTCACATTGTTGAGGGCAACCGACAGGCCCGGATAAAACTGCTCGGTGGCCAACCCGGTATTCAAGTTATTCCAGGTGATCGACGTGCTCGTAGGTGTGTTCGTGCTCCACATGCCGCCATCGTTGCCGACATAGAGAATCGTGCCATCCGGCGTGAAGACAAAGGCGTGCGCATCGGGATGGATATTGGAGTAGATCGTCCAGGTATTGCCGCCATCCACGGATTGCACCACGCTGCCGCAACAACTCTGCGCGCCGCCGGCAAAAATCACGTTGGAGTTACCCGGTTGTACGGCGAGCGATAAGTCGTACCAGCATTGCCCGTCGCAGAAGTCGGGTACGTTCGGTAAGTTGGTCCAGGTGTTGCCCGCATCCGTACTCTTGAAAAGGCCCGCCAGATTATTGTTGGTATTGCTGGCGATGGCCGCCCAAAGCGTGGTGGTCGCGTTGGGGTCCATGGCCAGCGCAAAGCGGCCATTTCCCGAGAGCGGCAGCGCCGTCGCGCCCGAGCCGTTGATGGCCGTCCAGGTATTGCCGCCATCAGTGGACTTATACATGCCGCTCGCGTCGATCGAAGCATAAGCCGTGTTCGGCGTGTTCGGATCGAAGATAACGTTGTAAGCTGACGAGCCATTTACATTAAGCGTTTGCGTCCAGGTATTGCCGGCATCCGCGGACCGGTAAACGCCCGAGGGTCCCGGCGAACAGCAACCGCCGCCGCTAATACCACCGACGAATTGTTCGGTTGTACGGCCATTCCGCCGATGCGCGCGCCGCCGCCGCTCCGCCCGCGAACGGACCGGGAATGTTGGTCCATGTGTTGCCGCCGTCTGTGGATTTCAGAACCCCTTCGCCGTAATAGCTGTCGCCGGAAGTTATTCTCCTCGCCGGTGCCCACGTAGATCGTCAGGTGATTTTCAGGATCGATGGCAATCGAGCCAGTGGCCAGTGAAGCTTGCGTGTCCGTCAGCGGAGTCCAACTCGCGCCGCCATTCGTCGTTTTCCAAATGCCGCCTTGTGCCGCCCCCGCATAGACGATCTGGTTATTGGTCGGGTCCACGGCCACTGCCGAGATCCGGCCGGAATTCGCGCCCCAGTATCCATTCATGGTGGCGGGGCCGATGAGCTGCCAGCTTCCCACGTCGGTCAACGGCGTTCCGCGTCCACGGGCCGCCTGCTCCGCCGCCAGACGGTTTTCCATCTGCTGAAAGGCCTTTAGGCGCGCGCCAGGCGGAGTCGTCTTATGCGGATAGGCGCGCTGGCCATAAAACCAGGCGTCGCGCGACTTTTGAAAATCGCCGCCGTTTTCTTCCTTCTCGAAGTCTTTTGGGGGCTGCTGCTGAGCCTGCGCCACCGCGCTGCAGACGAGGCATGCGGCATAGAACGAACGGCGAATAGAATGTCTCAACAAGGAATCCTTCCCGCGAGTTGGAGCACTGGTATGAAATTATACAATCGCACAGATGCGTCAGCGGTACCAGTGGTTCTACTATCGGGCGCCGTTGTCTGGGAACAATCCCCGGCCACCGGTGTCTCTAACCTCATGCGCGGCGCCCTGCAGGACCTCATTCATTCGCTCCGTCTGTTGCGGAAAGCCCCTGGTTTCACGTGCCTGGCGGTATTATGCCTGGCGCTCGGAATCGGCGTGAACACGTCCGTCTTCAGCATGCTCAACTATCTCTTTTTCCGTCCGCTGCCCGTGCGCGCGCCGGACCGCCTGGTGGTGCTCAGCCGCGACGGCAGTCCGCTGCATCTCTTGGCCCGATTACCGCGACCTGCGCGATCGCAACCAATTGCTCGAAGGCATGGCCGCTTCCAATCCCACCGAATCGAGCGTGGAGTTTGACGGCGAAACTCACTCCGCCGGAGCCGAGGCCGTGTCCGTGAATTATCCGCAGGTGATCGGGGTGCGCCCGTTTCTGGGCCGCTGGTTTGAGCGCGACGACGAACTGTCCGCCGTCATCAGCTACCGTTCGTGGCAGCGGTTCTTCCATGGCGACCCGCATATCCTGGGCAAACATATCCGCTCGGAAACGCAATGGTACACCGTGGTGGGTGTAGCGCCCGAAGAGTTCGCCGGCATCTACCTGCCGCTCAATATGGATATCTGGGTGCCGTTCCAAACCTGGAGCCGGCAGTATCCGGATCTGGCCGCCCGCGTGTTCGTCTTTGGCCGGATGCGGCCCGGCATCGCGCCGAAACAGGCCGCCGCCGAGCTGAATGCCATCGCCGCGCAAATTCAAAGGGAGCGGCCGCCATCCGCGAGCACGCCGGCGCAGCTCGTTGTCGAGCGCGTGCGCGGCATACCTAATCCCAGCAGCCGCCGGCAATCGGCGCCCATCGCCGCGATTCTGATGGCCGTGGTGGCCGTTGTCCTGCTGATCGCCTGCGTAAATGTGGGCAATCTGCTGATGGCCCGTGGCGCCGCCCGCGAACGCGAGCTCTCCATGCGCATCGCGTTGGGTGCGCGCCGCGCGCGGCTGGTACGCCAACTCCTGACGGAGAGCCTGGTGCTGGCGGTCGCCGGCGGTCTCGCGGGATTCGTTCTGGGCGTCTGGACCGGCCGCCTGCTGCAGGCCATGTTGCCCACTACGGCATTCGGCGAAGCGCTGCGGCTGGATCTTACGCCGGACGCGCGCGTATTAGCCTTCAGCGCCATACTGGCGTTGCTCACCACGCTGATCTTCGGCCTCGCGCCCGCCTGGCGCGCCAGCCGCACCGATGTGTGGGCCGTGCTCAAAGGAGAAACCAGCGGCGCCGCGCGATTCGGTCTTCGCCGCGCCTCGCTGGTTGCCCAAGTCTCGCTATCGATGCTTCTGCTGCTCACCGCAGGATTGTTCCTCCGTACGCTCATCGCGTTCCAATCGGCCGACCCGGGCTTCGCCGTGAGCAATCGCCTCTATCTGACCGCGCTCGCCTCCGCCCCCGAATTCACACCGGCTACCGGCCTCCAATTCTACGCGGCCACGCTCCGCCGTCTGCGCGCCATGCCGGGAGTAAAAAGCGCCGCCGTCACCAATCTGCTCCCGTTGACGCCCATCAACCGGATTGCGTCGCCGAATCGGGACATGATCCCATCCCCGCCACCAGCAGCACCATCGGCCCCGGCTATTTCGAGACTGTGCGCATTCCACTTGTCGCGGGGAGCGATTTCGGCGCCGCCGTGCGCCCGGACGGCCCGCCTATGGCTATCGTCAACCAAGCCCTGGCGCATCGCCTGTGGCCGGGCCAGACCGCTATTGGCAAGCGCCTGCTGCTCGGCTGTCGCGAACCGGCCGCCATGGAAGTGATCGGCGTGGCGCGCGACGCTCGTCTTGGGTCGCTCGGCGAAGCGCCCAACCCGCATGTCTATCGCGCATTCTCGCAGAATTACGGCGGCGTTCAGAATATCGTGGTGGAAACGGCATCGGACTCGGCGTTATGCTCGAGACCGTGCGCAAGGCCATCCTTGCCTCCAGCCTTGCCTCTAGCGGGGGCGCGCGCATTTACGGCGTACACCCCTTGCGTGAATGGGTCGATCGCTCCTATTGGCAGGTCCGCTGGGAAGCTTCCATGTTGGGTCTGTTCGGCGGGCTGGCGCTGGTGCTGGCGGCGGTCGGTCTCTACGGCGTGGTGGCGTATCACGCGAGCTTGCGGACGCGTGAGATCGGCATTCGCATGGCGATCGGCGCGCAGCCCGGGGACGTGTTGCGATTGGTGTTGCGCCAGGGGCTAAAGCTAACGCTCATCGGCGTGGGCATCGGATTACTGGCTGCGGCTGGGCTGGCGCGCGGCATGGCCCGGCTGCTCTATGGCGTCAGCCCCACCGACCTGCCCACTTATCTAACGGTTTCGTTGGTTTGGCTGGCCGTGGCCCTGGCCGCGTGCTACCTGCCCGCGCATCGAGCGGCCCGCGTGGATCCCACTGTGGCCCTACGTTACGAATAGCGCGCTAAATCGCATCGCTAAATCGCATCAAGGTCCGACCGCTTGATTCTCCAGCGTCCCCCCACGCGCGGACCTGTATCGAGACTCCGCAGCCTCCCGGCGGACATCAATTTGCGAAGGGCGGATTGCGGAAGTCCGGTATAAGCGGCGGCCTCGGGCACCGAAAGCCATTGGCCGGGATGATACACGGGCGGTTGAAACGCATAAGCCAACCCGGCTAACACCGGATCTGGAAACGGCACCGGGCGCGTGTCGCGCGCCACGGCGGATCCAGCGGCAATTGTTTCCGTGAACGATCCGGGCGGACCCACAACTTCGGCGTGGGTGATCTCCCGCAAGGGCGGTTTACCTTTACGCATGTGAATGAATTGGCGCGGGCGGCGGGCCTAAAATAAGCTGGCCCTATAAGATAGTGACGTTGACAAGCCCGGCGTGTCAAGTAAAATGCCGTTCCCCGCTAATTATTTGCCTCGGGTGATTGCCTCACGGCGGCCTGCCTGTGCGCCGGTTTTCGCCATCCTACTCGTGCCGAAGCGCCACCATCGGGTCCACACGGGCCGCCCGCCGCACCGGTACATAGGAGGCGAGTAGTGCCACCGCGATCATCGCCCCGCCTCCGATCGCCAGCGGCGCAGCGCTCTCCCATTTCAAATCCGAGAGAACTTTGGCCGCCAGCGGTCTGCTCCAAAGGACCATCGCCGTTCCCGCAACCGAGCCCGCGCACACCATCCCCAGAACGTCCCGCAGCACCAGTCCGCTTACACTGGCCGGCTGTCGCCCCCAGCGCCATCCGAATTCCGATCTCATTCGTCCGCCGCGCGACCGTGTACGCCAGCAGCCCGTACAGCCCGATGCCGGCGAGCACGACTCCCAGGCAGCCGAAGAACTCGGATAAAGTGGCGATCAGACGTTCGGGCACAATGTTCGAGTCCACCTGATCGGCGAGCGTTGTGACCGACGTCACCGGCACCGTTTTCAGAACATCCCGCACCATCCGCCGCACCGTCCCGGCAATCGATTCCGGGGCCACGGCTGTGCGCAGCTCGAAGTGGTCCATCAAGTTGGCTCTCCTGGAACATGTTGAAGTAGATCAGGGGGTACGGAGCATCACGAAGCTCAAACGTTTTAGCGTCGCCCACCAACCCCACGATTTCGTAAGGCTGGTCGGCGCCGAACCACCCGCCGTTCTTCGGGTCCTGATCGATCGCTACGTGCTTTCCGATTGGATCGACGCCGGGGAAATAATGGCGCGCCATCGTTTGGTTGACAATCGCCACGCGTGGCCGCCCCACATCCCGAAAGTCAAAATCGCGTCCCGCGATCAGCGGTATGCCGAGCGTCTCGAAATACCGCGGCGCCACAAACACCACCGCCGTCCGCTGCCGATCCTCAGGCCGCTCCACGTGCCCTTCCGCGATCAGGAAACGGGCTCCGGACCCGCAGCCTTCGAGCGGCGTGCAACCGCTGATCGATGCCGAGCGCACCTGCGGAATGGTCTGGATCCGCGACAGCAGCTCCTGGTACGGCGCGGCCAGTTGCTCAGTCTTATACCCGCTGCGTGAGGGATCGAGGGTCACCAGAAGCACGTGATCGCTGCGAAAGCCCAGGTCGAAATTCCGCAGCCGCGCGAGGTGGTTCAGAAATACCGCGGCCGCCGTCACCAGGAAAATCGAAAGAGCTACCTGCGCCGCCACCAGGCTCTTTCCGAACAGGCGCCAGAACCGGGTGTCGCCGCCCCTTCCGGTCTGCCGCAATGCCATCGCCGGCTGCGCGCCGGAACGCGTACCATGCCGGCGCCAGACCGAACAGCAGGCCGGTGAGCAGCGCGATTCCGGCGGTGAAAAGCACCAGGTTCAGATCGGGGTGCACCTGGATGTCGATATGCTCGAAGGCGCGGCTACTGGCCATGATCCGCACCAGAACGCCGACGCCGTAATATGCCAGCGCCACGCCAGCCACCGCGCCGGCGCCGGAAAGTAGCAGCGACTCCGTCAGCATCTGACGCACCAGCCGGCCGCGGCCGGCGCCTAGCCCAACGCGCACGGCCAGTTCCCGCTGCCGCCCCGCCGATCGCGCCAGCAGCATGCTCGCCATGTTGATGCACGCCAGCAGCAGCAGCAGACCCACCACGACCGCCAGCAGCACCAGTGGTTTGCCGTACTGGTCGCGCACCCGCACCAGCCCGGCGCCCGCCGGCACCAGTTCCATCGTCGTCTGCGGATTCACTGTGCTGGCGCGCATTTGGCATCCGGCCGGTACAGCACGGCGATTTCAGCCTGCGCCTGCTGGATCGTGACACCCGGCTTCAGACGGGCCAGCATGGTGAGATCGTTGCTGTCCCGTCGGAGTCCAGATGTCTGTGCGAGAACCTACCCGAGGCCCCACGTAATTGCGCGGCGCCACTCCGATGACGGTTTTCGGCGCGTCATTGTAGAAGATCCGCTTGCCGAGGATCGCCGGATCGCGATGGAACCGGCGATCCCAGTACGACCAGCTCACCACCGCCACATCTCCGTCCCCGCTTGCCGGGACGTCTTCGGGGCGAAAGAACCGGCCGATCGCCGGCTTTAGCCCGAGCACCGCGAAAGTAATTGCCCGGTACGGTCTCCAGGATCAACGTCTCCGGATCGGAACCGGGAATGCGCACCTGGCCAGATTGTCGAACGCCCATGCCGGTGATCGCCGAGAAGACGTGATTGTGATCGCGGAAGTACTCATATTTCGTCCCAGCCCCAGTAGCCCGCCCAATGCAAGCTCGCTCGGGGAGTTCCGCAACAACTCCACGAGCTGCTCGGGATGCGCCACCGGTAGTTGGCGCAGCATGACCGTGTAGAACAGGCTGTAGATGGCGGTGTTGGCGCCGATCCCGAGTGCCAGCGAAAGGACGGCCACCGCGGTGAAGCCGGGGCTGCGCCGCATCAGCCGCAGGGCGTAGCGGATGTCGTTCGGGAGCATTCTCATTTGACCGTCACCGCTGCGCCCAGTAGCGCCCGCGCGCCTGCACAACCAATCCCTTCCGCTTAGTGGTTAGTTGTATCTTGCGGAATTCCGAGACGCTTACCGGCTGGTCTCGAGATATACCCGATGTTGTACTGGCTGCGCAGTTCCTCCTGCAACACCCCGTAGATCTGGTCCAGGTTTTGTCTCTTGGAAACTTCGAAGAAGCCCCCGCCCGTCTCCCTGGACATCCGCATGAGCACGCCCCTGCCATCCCCGCCACCGAAACCGCCGTAGTACGTTTCATCCGAGAATAGGATGGAATAAAGCAGCGTGTCCGCGCGCTGCGCCGTCTCGATGGCTTCCGTGATGCCGGCCTCGCTGCCGTATCCACGCCATCGGTGAGCAAAATCAGCGCCTTGCGGCCGGATTGATTCTTCATGATCTCCTTGGAGGCCTTCCCCACCGCGTCGTAAAGCACTGTGCCGCCGCCGGTCTGGCTGCGCAGATCGTTCATGGAGGGCGTATCCACGCGCTCGAGCGCGCTCGAACAGCGTGGGCAGCGACGACGTCAGATCCTGGCGCAGGATCGGCGACAGATCGAACTGCATGATAAATACCTGGTCCTTCTTTTCGCGCAGCACCTGTTCCAGAAAGCGATAAGAGGCCGCGCGCTCGGCTTCCATCACCCGCCGCTGGCTCATGCTGGTGTCGATCATCAGGCCGAGCGTGAGAGGCAGATCGGACTCTTTGGAGAAATATTGGATGGTTTGCGGCCGGCCGTTCTCCGAGACCGAGAAATCGTCTTTCGTCCAGATCGCGAATGAATGCGCCCTGCTTGTTGCGGACGCTGGCGAGCACGCTGACCACCTTCACTTCGGTGGTGAAAGTCGGCTGCTCCTGCGCCCGCAGCGCCTGCCATGCAAACGAGAGCCAGCGCAAGAGGGAGCCTCATAGCCTCCGCCAGGGCTCCGGACCGTCGGCCAGATCGGGCATCCGCTCGAACATCTTCGGATTGTATTTCTCGTTCACCTCGTAATCGGCGTCCCATGTCCACTCGCGCATGCCGCGATGGAAGTGACCCGCGCCGGCAGCATACGCCCTGGAAATCGCGGTAATGTTGCAGCCGGTAATCGTACTAGTGCTTCGGCTCGCCGCGCATGGGCAGCGAAACCACCCGCTCTGGCAGGTTCGCCCTGTCCAGAAAGATCTGAAACCTGCGCCCGGCCGCCTGAACCGTGATTTCGTTGTGCCGCGCCTCCGACCGGTTGCGGCTGTAGCCAGGCGCTCTCCAAAAGAAAAACAATCTGATTCAGCGTCAGCCGGTCGCGTTCCGTAGGTGACATGTGCCGGACAGGCGCGGTATCCCGGTGGCGTCCATGGCCGCCCGGTCGGCGGTTCCATCCACCACGATCGCGCGCTGGCTGCGGCCCTCCGCTGCCTCAAATTCAAAATACCGATCGGGAAAAACGCACAGCCAAGTCGTCGGTGGGTCCGCCCAGATCACTTCGGCGGCTTCATGATAAATCGCCAGCGAATGCACGCCGTGCAGCCGCTCGCGTCCGCCTTTGGCTGTCACGGCCTGCTCCCAAACTTCTTGCGGATCGGCCGCATGCGCGGCTATCGCAGCACCGGCAACGAGGGCGCTAACTCGAAGCCATCGAGGCACTCCAATAGCATTCCGATTCTCGCCAACTTTAGCAGAAGCGGCCGCGAGCCAAGACGCGATACCCTGTAGAATACGTGAACCATCACCGACGACAACCTCCGCGATGCCGCGCGGAGACTGTCCGTTTCGCGGTGATCATTCCCGCCTATCGTCCCGAGGAGAGCCTGCTCGAACTGATCGCCGCGCTGTCGGAAAAGCCCATCCCCGCTATCGTGGTGGTGGATGACGGCAGCGGCCCGGAATATCGCGAGATTTCCGCCGCGCCGCGGAGTTTCGGCAAGGTCCGGCTGGTGCGCCATGCGGTGAATCTGGGCAAGGGCGCCGCGCTGAAATCCGGCTTCAACGATGCGTTGTGCGCGTTTCCCGGATTTGCAGGGAGTCGTCACCGCGGATGCCGACGGCCAGCACCATCCCGGCGATATCGAGCGAGTGGCCGAAGCGCTCGCCGCTCAGCCGGATCGCGTCATCCTGGGAACCCGCACTTTCAGTGGCGACGTTCCCCTGCGCAGCAGCGTCGGCAACGTCGTCACGCGCACCGTCATGCGCGCCCTGGTGGGCCAGCATGTCTCGGACACGCAAACCGGTTGCGCGGCATCCCCGCGCGCTTGCTGCCTCATCTGCTGCGCCTGGAAGCCAACGGTTACGACTTCGAGCTGGACATGCTCATCGCCGTGCGGCAGCAGGCCATCCCGATCGCCGAGGTGCCCATCCGCACCATCTACGAGCCGGGCAACCGGACATCGCACTTCAATCCCCTGATCGATTCGATGAAGATCTACTTCGTGCTGCTGCGGTTCAGCTCGGTAGTCGCTGATGACCGCCGCGCTCGATACGCTGGTCTTCTATCTGGCTTATCGCAGGTTGGGAAACTTAGCCGCATCGCAGGCTCTGGGCAGAGTGCTGGCCGTGGCGTTCAATTACACGATGGTGCGGCGGACCGTCTTCTTCTCCAAGTTGCGGCACGCTTCGGTGCTGCCGAAGTATCTCCTACTGGTGTGTTTGAGCGGCACGGCTTCCTATGCCGGAATCCAACTGCTGAACTCGCGCTTTCATATCCGCCGCTGCCTGCCAAACTATTGGTCGAAACGTCTTTTGTTCTTTGCAAACTTCGCCATTCAGCGCGACTTCATTTTCGGCAGAAGCGCGGATGCATCCAGCGATGAACGCTGAGGCCGGTCTGGACCGAGCTGCCGCCTGGCTACCCCGCGCCGTGCTGGGCGCTTTGGCCATCGGCTGTTGCCGGGAGCGTCCTGTACGGCTTCCGCACCGGATTCCTGAAGCTGGATCGGGGTTGGACGGCTGTCGGCGGCGTCGCTTCATTCACTACGCCTAGATTTTCTGGGCCGCGAGCCTGGCTCTCCTGCTGGCCGTTCCGCGCGCGCTTCGCGCCATCGTGGCCGCCTGCTCGTGGTGGCGGGACCGCCGCGCGATCGGCCCGCTGGGCGCTGCTGGCGGTGGCTGGCATTTCTGATTTCGCCGTGCGCATTGGGGTCGAGGCTGCTGGGCGCGGCGAGACCATCGCTCGAAAACAGCTCTGCGCCACGATGCTGGGCATCGCGGTCTATATCTTTCTGATGACGTTCCTGGCGCGGCTGCCCGTGAATTACCCGGCGGTCTACGTGGTCCTGTTGGCGATTCCCGTCCTGATCGATATCCGCGGCGTAGGGCGGCGGCTGGCGGCATGGGTGAAGCGCCTGGCGCCATCCGCAAGCCGCCCCCGCACAGATGCGGCGTTCGCGCTGCTGGTTTTCGTGCTGGGCATGCATTGGCTGATCGTCCCGCAGCCGGAATCGAGCGCCGACGGCCTGGCCATGCACCTGGCCATACCCGTGAATATCTCGCTGCATCACATGTTCACCTATCGGCCCGGCCGCATCTTTTGGTCCGTGATGCCCATGGGCGCGGACTGGTGTTACACGATGGTCTACCTGCTGGGCGGAGAGTATGCCGCGCGGCTGCTGAATTTCGCGATGTTGCTGCTGCTGGAGGCGCTGCTCTATCGCGCCGTGCGCCGCTCGGTGACGTCCGGCCGTTGCATTCGTATTCTGGCGCTGTTTGCCAGTACTTCGCTGGTGCAATTGGTCACCGGCTCGATGTATGTTGAGAACTTTCTGGCCGCCATGGTGGTTGGAATGGTCGCTGGCAATCTGGCGATTCGGCGAGACGCGGCCAGAGACGCTTTCTGTATGCCGCGCAGGTACTGGGCGGGACGGCGCTGGCGATCAAACTGGGCGGGATGGCGTAGCCATGGCCGCACTGCCGTCTGGCGGCGATCGAAGTGCGCCGCCAATGGCGAAGGCTGGGATCGAGACCGGCCCTGGCCGTGGCATCGCCCTCGTCCTGTTGCTGGCGGCCGCGCTGCCTGCTTATGTCCTCTCGTGGCGGCTGACTGGGGACCCCGTTTTCCCGTTCCTGAATCAGAAGTTCCCATCGCCGATCCTCGATCATTCCGCGGTCTTATCGGACTACCGCTTCCACGAACCACTAACCTTCACACTCCCTTCGACCTGACCTTTCACTCCAACCGGTATTACGAAGGGCGTCCCGGCTCTCTCGGCTTCCAATGCTCCTGCTCGTGCCTCTGGGCTTGATCGCGCTGTTGGCCATCAAGCGCCGACCGGCGTGGTATGCGGCCGCCGTGTCCGTTGCCGGCAGGCTCATTGTGCTCAAGTTCCTGCCCAATGCACGATATCTGTATCCGTCGATGCCATTGATGCTGGTGCCGCTGGCGGCGCTATTCGGCTGGCTGCCGCCGGGCACTCTGAGGCGCGCTCTCATCGCGCTGGCGGTGGCCGCAGTGGGGCTCAACGCCTGGT
>CAWCJP010000004.1:0-373718 GCA_963795925.1 Bryobacterales bacterium
AGGAGTCAGCACCGTTGCTCCATAGCGAGGTCTGGCCGCACCTTGGGAGATTCGTTCGCCTTCAGGAGGTCAGAGCATCCAGGAGCAACTGGCCGTCCGGTGGGAGATCACGAATGCCTGCGCAATCCACGATTGGGATCTGGCGGTGGCGCTGTTTGACCGTCTGAAATCTCTGGGGGCCATCACAGCATCGCAATGCCGGGCGCTTAAGGGTCAAATGTATGTCTGCTCCTAGTCGCTCCGAAGAGACGAGGACGAATTGGGTGACTCACAGGGACACTTGGCGCGGTGGTGGCTTCCACAGATGGACAGTGTTTTCTATCCCGGTGACAACATTCTCCGCAGTATCCGCCCCATAACACTGCGGTGGGGACGGAATCTGGCGGACCGGGTGGAATACTCCACCGAGGAGCGCGCCAGGCTCTCTGACGCCGCTCACGAGTACGAGGAAGCCTTTCAAAAGGATTCGGACTTGCTCAGTTCGTATCGGGCAGCGTGGGGCAAGTGCTACTTTATCTCCGGGAACTACGTGAAGGCGGCGGAACAGTTCGAGCGCCTCCTTGCGCTCGGCCTTGGATTTCCCGGGCTACCAAGCGAGGCAGAGGCGCGAATGCGGTCTCAGTTGTACCAGAATGCCGCTGAATGCTATGCGAAAGGCGAAAAGGTTGAAGCCGGTGTGGTGCTGCTGGATAGGTGCGCCCGAGAGTTTCCGGTGACGCGGGGCCTTTGGCTGAAATTGGCCCGACTACACCTTTCGTCGCCTTTGACCGTCGACACCGAAACGGTTTTGGATTGCCTCCGTAAGGAAGAAGCGATCGACCCATCGTTCGGGGAGGACCCGCGAGGTTCCATCGCTCTGATGCTCGGGGAGGTCGCCGGAAACAACCTTTCCGCCACGCTGCGTAGGGCGGCGGAATCAAGCCCTGGCGATCTTCAATTCATGACGTCGGTTGTCTCAAGGCATTGGTCGTCGTTCCAGCACCTAGATGAAAAGAGCCGAAAGGAATGGGTTGGTGCCGCCGTTTCGCTGTGGGGCAGCAGCACCCCCTCGTGGAACCGGGATCTCCTGCGACGAAAAGTAGCTGGCGCCATCGCCGATATCGTCGAGGATCACCTGAGGCGGCTTTTTGATCGCTTTCGGCAGGAGAAAGGTAACGTGGTCCCGGAGAAGATACCGCTCGGTTCAAGCGCGGACAAATTTGTGAAATACTTGAAAGGGTCGCGCCTAACGCTTGGTGAAATGATCTTTGAAATCGATGAGACCCGCCGGTTTCCAGAGCCTCAACTCCCCGACCTGAAAGCGTGGCTCCACCGCAACGCTCGCCGTCTTTCACAAAACTGGGATAAGAAGCGCGCCGAGAGGCTCAACGAGCTTCGCCGGTTGTGCAGCCACCGCGGCTCTGACCTTTCCGAACAAGATGCCATCGAGCTATATGACTTGAGCGTCTGGTTCATTAGCCAGCTTTACGGTGATTAGAGGCTCAAGAGATGCTGTCGCTAAGGGCAAAATGGCATTTGTGCTGGACAGACGGTTTGCAAGCCTCGCCGAGGCGTTCGATTTTCTTAGTCGATATGCCATGGAACCGAGGCAGCAACTGTGGCTTGAGACTGGGTCCGGCTTTGCGATCCCGCATCACGCGCCGCGGTATCTCTTTCGTGGTGAGTGCGGAGAGTTCGAAGCGACCAAGTCTGGCGCCCACCGTCCTGACGCGTACAGGCTCAAGGACGGTCGTCTGCTTTCGGATCGGGATTTGGCGGTGCTTGAGGATCTTATCCCCGAGCTCGCGGACACGTTCAGCGAGGCCCCGTATTCCCTCGACGAGCACAGTGCCATCGGGCTACTGCAGCACTATGGCCTGCCTACGTGGATGGTCGATTTCACTGCGCGCCTGGGCTGCGCCTTCGCCTTTGCCGCTGCGAGGGACGTCGCCATCGGACGAGTAGCCGTCACGCCCCTGCATGCGTTCTCAGAGGCTCGCTGCGTTATCAATCTCACCAACCATCAATGGGCCGAACGGCCGCGTCGACAGGCGGCCTTCGGCGTCATCACGACCGCCGAGCTGGCCGACCTTAAGTCCCCGGCGGCGAGGACCCGGCTGGACCTCACTTGGTACGAATTCCCGATTTCTAGTGCGGATCGTAGCTATTTCAAGGCTAAGTATGATGATCTCATTCGGTGGACCGACGACCCGAGCGCCGGCTTTCTGAGATTCCACATTACCGAATACGTTGAGGCGCACGGAAAGTTTTCGCCGGAGCTGACGGACTGGCTGCTGGATCGAATCCCAATTGCCCCTCGATGCTATCGAATCATGGGATTTGAAGCTGGGGAGGTTATCTTGAGCCATTTAGGAGCCAGCGTTCTACCCAGCTACGACCAAGCTAGAGAGGCCGCACACTCGCGACGGTACTGGTCGTCCGCTCATCGCGAGTCCAGTTGGGATCGCATGAGGGGCTGGACTTGGCCACAAGAGGGCACGATCACCGCCGACCCCAGGACTTACCATCCGGATTCGTAGCACCACAAATCACAACCCCGCGCGCCGCCATAGCTCGTCCACCCGCCGCTTCACCTCGTCCGACATCTTGATCACTCCCGGCCACGGCCTGATGAAACCTTCCTCGGGCCACTTGCGGGTGGCGTCCACGCCCATCTTCGAGCCGTAGTTCGGCAGCCGGCTGGAATGGTCGAGCGAATCCACCGGCCCCATCACGAACTGAATATCGCGCTCCGGATCGATATTGTTCAGCGCCTTCCAGGCCACCTCGCGCACGTCCTGCACATTGACGTCTTCATCCACCACCACGATGCACTTACTGAACATCGCCTGCCCGAGACCCCAGATAGCGTGACATGACCTTGCGCGCGTGCCCCGGATACGACTTGCGAATAGCCACCAGGATCAGGTTGTGGAAGATGCCTTCGGCCGGCATCGAAATGTCGCGCACCTCCGGCAGTTGCATCCGCATCAGCGGCAGAAAAATGCGCTCAATGGCTTTGCCCATGAAGAAATCCTCCATGGGCGGCGGCCCCACGATGGTGGTGGCGTAGATGGGATCCTTGCGTTGGGTGATGCAGGTGGCGTGAAACACGGGGTATTCGTCGGCCAGAGAGTAGAATCCGGTGTGGTCGCCGAACGGCCCCTCGGTGCGCAACTCGCCCAGTTCCACATAGCCCTCGATCACGATCTCCGCTTGCGCGGGCACTTCCAGATCGCAGGTCTGGCACTTCACCATCTCCACGGGACTGCCGCGCAGGAACCCGGCGATCATCATCTCATCCAGGTCTGGCGGCAGCGGTAAAATGGCCGAAAACATAGTGGCCGGGTCGGCGCCGATAGCCACCGCGACATCCATGCGCGTCTGGCCGTGCGCGCGCAGGCGGCGGTAGTGCTCGGCGCCCTGCTTGTGCGTCTGCCAGTGCATGCCGGCGGTGCGCTCGTCGTAGATCTGCATGCGGTACATGCCGCAATTCCGCTTGCCCGTGTCGGGATTTCGCGAGAACACCAGCGGCAGCGTGATGAAGCGGCCCCCATCTTCCGGCCAGCATTTCAGTACGGGATAGTCGAGCAGGGAGAAGCCCGCCATGCGGACGACTTCCTGGCACGCACCCTTCGACACCGGCTTGGGAAAGAACGATCCCATTTCCGCCAGCTTCGGCAGCATCTTGAGCTTGCCAAGCAGGCCTTCCGGCATGCGCATTTCCAGATATTCGGCGATGCGCTGGGCTACGGTTTCAACCGAATCCACCTCCAGCGCGATCTGCATCCTGCGCATGCTGGCATAGCTGTTGATCAGCAAGGGTATGCCGTAGCCCTTGGGCTTTTCGAAACAGCAGCGCCGGGCCGCCGCATTTCACCGCACGGTCGGAGAACTCGGCGATCTCCAGAATGGGGTCCACTTCGAAGGGAATGCGGCGGAGTTCCTGGTTCTTCTCCAGCGCGGCGATGAATTCACGCAGATCGGCATAGGCCATAACGAGGGTGTCTCACTTTCTACTATGATTGAAGTTCACTCATAAATCATCAAGGAGCAGTCATGTTCAATCGAGTGGCGTTCGTCACGGGCGCTAGCCGGGGCATCGGCCGGGAGATCGCCTTGACCCTGTGCCGCGCGGGTTTCGATATCGTGGCGGCGTCGCCCGAGATCGAAAAAAACGAGGAATTCGCCGAAAAGATGCGGGCTTGCGGCGGGCGAGGCTGGCCGTGAATCTGAACCTGCTGTCGTACGATTCCATCCGCGAGGGCTTTGCCAAGGCACTGCAGCAGTTCGGACGCATCGACGTGCTGGTGAATAACGCGGGCGTCACGCGCGATGGCTTGGCCGTGCGCATGAAGCGCGAGGATTGGGATCGCGTGCTGCAGATCAACTTGAACGGCGCGTTTTTCGCCATACAGCAGGTGCTGCCCGCCATGATGAAGCAGCGCTATGGGCGCATCGTCAATATCGCTTCGGTGGTTGGGGAAAGCGGCAATGCGGGCCAAGCCAATTATGTGGCCTCCAAGGCGGGGCTGATCGGGCTGACCAAGGCGCTGGCGCAGGAAATGGCGCCCCGCGAGATTACGGTGAACGCCGTAGCGCCCGGTTTTATCGACACGGACATGACCGCGGTGCTCACGGACGAGTTGAAGGAAAAGCTGCTCGCGCACGTGCCGCTGCGGCGGTTGGGGCGGCCCGAGGAGATCGCCGCGGCCGTGCGATTTCTGGCTAGCGATGAAGCTAGTTACATCACGGGGCACGTACTGGATGTCAATGGCGGAATGTATATGTAGCCTGCCGCACGCGCGGCCATCCTACTCCGTCTCGAAGGCCACGTAAAGCAGCCGGCCGTCCCTCTCCACCTGCAGCACTACCGGGTCCCCGCTCTTCAAGTGTCCGAGCACCTGCCTGAGCGCCGCGATAGTCGCCGTGGGCTCGTTGTTAATGGAATAAATGACGTCCCCCGGAAGCAAATCCACTTCGGGGCCCTGCGTGCCGGATGCCCTGGCCGCCACCACAATGCCATATTGCTTGCGTAGATCCGGCAGCAGGGGAGCCAGGCGCCGGTCGATTTCGACACCCAGGATGCCCAGTTCTGGAATCAGATTCTTTTCCGGGTCCACTAGGTCCGCGAAGCGCTGGGGATCGTCGTCCTCGGCTGTGACGGCCACATCCATCGTCAACCGGCTGGCGCCGCGCAGCACATCCAAACTTACTTTGTCGCCGACGGGAAAGCGGTACAAACCCACCTCAAGCTGGCGCGCGTTCTCCATGGCTCTTCCATTCAAGCTGAGCACGATGTCACCGGGGTGCAGGCCGGATTTGTCGGCTGGGCCATCCGGCGTCACGTCCGCCACCAGCACGCCCCAATCCTGGGGCAGTTGCAGACCCGCCGCCAACAGCGGCGTGATGGTCTCCACACTCGCGCCGATCTGCCCGCGATGCACGTGGCCTTCCTTCCGAATCTGGTTGTATACATTCAGCAGGGTGTCGCTGGGTATCGCGAAGCCGATCCCCTCGCTGCCTCCCGATTGCGACAAAATCATGGTGTTCAGTCCCACCACGCGCCCGCTCATATCCACCAACGGACCGCCGCTGTTGCCTGGATTGATCGAGGCATCGGTCTGGATATAAATCATGGGACTGTCCGCCTTAAGTTGGCGCGCGACCGCGCTCACCACGCCCAGGCTGGCCGAATTCTGCAAGCCGAGCGGGCTGCCAAAGGCCATCACCAGTTGACCCTGCCGCAGTTCCCGCGAATTGCCCAACGCCAGGTACGGTAAGTCCTTGGCGTCAACCTTCAAGACCGCGACGTCCGTTTCGCGATCCACGCCCACAAGTTTCGCGTCCAATACGGTCCCGGCGGGCTTCACGACCGACTTACTCTGGCGCGCGGAGCGCTCAGAGACAGGTAACTGCACGCGAAGCCGGCGCGCGCCCTGGACCACGTGCGCATTAGTCACAATATAGCCGTCCGCGGTCAGGATCACTCCGGAACCCGTGGCGCGCTGCCGGGTCAGCATGCTGGTGTTGCTGGAATCCGAATCCTCACTGATGCCGTAGCCGGAGTTCACGATCTTGACAACCGAGCGGTTGACGCGTTGCGCCAGCGCTTCGAGCGACGAACTGAGACTCTCAATCGCCTCGAGCTTGCGCTCCTGCGAAAAACCAGCCTGCACACACGCGGCCAGCAACACGGACCGTGATATCGCACTTATCGCCGCTCGGCAACCCATGTATTCCCTCGCAAATAATCCACTGTCCGCTCTACCGCCTCGCGAATGCTTAACTGCGGACGCCATCCCAGCGTGCGAATGCGCGCGCAATCGAGGAAGATGAACGGGCTGTCTCCCACCCAGCCTCGCAGGCCGCCCGCAAAATGCAGCCGGGGTGCGCATCCCAACCGTTCCGTAATCCAGCCGATGGAATCGGTCACCGTACAGTATTCGTCCGTGCCCAGATTATAAATATTCAGCCGGGCGCCGCCGCGCTCAATGGCTAACAACATGGCGTCCACACAATCCTGCACGTAAAGATATGACTTGCGCTGGCGCCCGTCTCCTAATACATCCAGATGCTCGGGATGCTCGCTAAGTTGCTTATAGAAATCGAGGATGTGGCCGTGCGTGTATCGCTCTCCCAGGATAGACACAAAGCGAAAGATGTAACCTTGCATGCCGAAGCCTTCGCAATAGGCTTCGATCGAGGGCCTCGGCAGCCAGCTTGGACGCCGCGTACAGCGAGGTCTGCACCGGGAAACGGCGCGTCCTCGGGCGTAGGAAAAATGGCCGGCTCGCCGTAGACCGAGCCGGTCGACGGGAACGCGATCCGCCGCACCCCGTGCGCCCGCATGGCCTCCAGTACGTTAGCCGTGCCAATGGTGTTCTGCTCCAGGTCTTTGCGTGGATGCTCGGTACCGAAGCGCACGTCGGCATTGGCGGCCATGTGAAACACGAAATCGGCCCCCCGCATGGCGCTCTCCAGCGCATCGCCATCCAGCAGGTCGCCGGATTTCAGATCGAAGCGCGGCGAGCGTAGCGCACCCTCCAGAAACTCCGCCCGTCCGGTCGAGAAGTTGTCGAAGCCGGTCACCACGTGACCATCGGCGAGCAGACGGTCCACCAGGTTACTGCCGATGAATCCGGCCGCGCCGGTTACCAGGATCTTCACGGTTTCTCTCTCCTGCGGCTCCATGCCATGCGAATCCGGAAAATATCGGCCATATTCCGCAGATTCCCGCTCACCAGCGCCAGGCGGCTGTCACCGTCGTCGCGCCAGCGGATGGGCACCTGCTGAATGCGATAGCCCAGCCGCTGCGCCAGCGCCAGGATCTCCACATCGAACATGTATCCATCAATTCGTTGCCGGCTGAAAATCTCCCGCGCCGCGGCGCGCGTGAAAAATTTGAAGCCGCATTGCGTATCGGCGATATCCGGCAGGCCTACCACCGCGTGCATGAACAACCCGAAACCCTTGCCTCCCAATTGCCGGTAGAGCGGCTGGCGGCGCTCGATCTGCGAATCCGGCAGAGCCCGCGAGCCGATCGCCACATCGTATCCCTGGCTCAGCCATGGGCCCACTTTGCCGAACTCTTCGATGGGCACTTTGTTATCGGCGTCCGCGTAGCCGGCAATATCGCCGCGCGCCAGCGCCATGGCTTCGCGCACGCCGCGGCCCTTGCCGGTACGTTCCAGGCTGCCGATGACGCGCACCGGCTCGCCTTGCCGCGCGGTTTCGAGCGCCAGCTCGCGCGTGCCGTCGCCGCCATCGGCTGCCACGATGATTTCGTAGCGCAGACCGCGCTCGTGAAAATAACGGCCGGTTTCGCGGATAGTGGAGACGATAGTGGCGGCCTCGTTAAAAGCCGGCAGGATGAGAGAGACGTCGCACAAGTGAGTTTGGTTTATTCTAACAGGTGAACGGAACATGCCTCTCAACATCGCCATCGCCGGCTGCGGCTTGATCGGACGCAAGCGCGCCGCATCGCTCGGCGGGCAACCGGTTGGCCGTCTGCTGCGATATCGATGCCGGCCGCGCACGGGCGATGGCCGCGGCGTATCGCAGGCGCCGAGACCAACTACCGATTGGCGCGCCGGCGGTCGACCTCACCGGATATCGATATCGTCATCGTCTGTACTACGCACAACATGCTGGCGCCCATCGCCGCCGAAGCCGCGGGCGCCGGCAAGCACGTGCTGATCGAAAAGCCCGGGGCGCGCCGCGCCGGCGAACTGGATGCCGTGGCCGAAGCCGCCTCGCGCACGGCGCGCTGGTGCGCGTCGGCTTCAATCATCGCTATCACCCGCGCCCTGCAAAAGGCGCGCGCGATCTTCGATTCCGGGGCGATCGGTCCGCTGATGTTCATTCGCGGCCGTTACGGCCACGGCGGGCGCCCGGGTACGAGCGCGAATGGCGCGCCGATCCGGCTCTTTCAGGCGGCGGCGAACTGATCGACCAGGGCATCCATCTGATCGACCTGGCGCGCTGGTTTCTGGGCGACTTCGCGCGCGTGACCGGCCGCACGCCGACTTATTTCTGGAAAATGCCGGTCGAAGACAACGCGTTCCTGCTGCTCGAAACCGCCGCCGGCCAGACGGCTTTCCTGCACGCAAGCTGGACCGAATGGAAGAATCTGTTCTCCTTCGAAATCTGCGGACGCGACGGCAAGCTCGAAATCTCAGGCCTCGGCGGCAGCTATGGCACCGAGCGCCTCACGTTCTACGCGATGCTGCCTGAAATGGGACCGCCGGAAACCACCGCCTGGGAATTTCCCAGGCCCCGACAATTCCTGGGAAATCGAGTTCACCGAGTTCCTGGAAGACATCCGCCTGGAGCGCCAGCCGCGTCCCGGCATCGCCGACGCGCAGGCCGCGTTGCGCATCGTCGAGCGCGTCTACCGGGAGAACGCCACATGATCATCACCCGCAGCCCTCTGCGCATCTCGCTCGGCGGCGGCGGCACCGACCTGCCGTCGTATTACCGCGAGCACGCCGGCTTCGTCATCTCCGCGGCTATCGACAAGTACGTCTACATCACGCTGCACGAGACGTTCAGCCAGGAACTGCTCATCAAGTATTCGCAGATGGAGATGGTGGAGCGCGTCGATCAGATCAAGCACCCCATCGTGCGCGAGGCCCTGCGCCTGGTGGACGTCGGCCCGCAGCCGTATCTCGAAATCGTCAGCATGTCGGACATCCCCGCGGGCACCGGCCTGGGCTCGTCCGGCAGCTTCACCGTGGCGCTGCTGCGCGCGCTGCACGCCTGGAAAAGGAACCCGATCCCGCGCCAGGAACTCGCCGAACAGGCCTGCCACATCGAGATCGACCTGCTGCATGAGCCTGTCGGCAAGCAGGATCAATACATCGCGTCGTTCGGCGGCATCACCTGCTTCCAGTTTCTGCCCGACGGCCGCGTGGATGTCGCGCCGCTGCAGCTGGCGAACGAGACGCTGGCCAACCTGGAAGACAACCTGCTTCTGTTCTTCACCGGTTTCACGCGCTCCGCTTCGGCGATTCTGGAAGAGCAGGACACGCGCACGCGCCAGCACGATGCCGATATGATCTCGCAATTGCACGTCGTGAAACAGCTCGGCTGCGAGAGCAAAGCGGCGCTGGAGCGCGGCGACCTGCGCCGCTTCGCCGAGCTGATGCACGTGCACTGGGAGCACAAGAAGGCGCGCTCGCGCTCGATGACCAATTCCCGCATCGACGAATATTACGAACTGGCGCGGCGCCACGGCGCGCTGGGCGGCAAGCTGATCGGCGCGGGTGGCGGCGGTTTCCTGATGCTCTACACGGAAGACAAAACGCGCCTGCGGCACGCCATGCGCGGCGCGGGATTGCGCGAGGTGCGCATGCGCTTCGATTTTCAGGGCACCACCGTGCTGGCGCAATCGTGAGCGCCATCTGACGCAATGCCGCCCGTGGCGATCCTGGCGGGCGGCCTGGGCACGCGTCTCTATCCCCTGACCGAGCGCATCCCGAAATCGCTGGTGGAGGTCAATGGCGAGCCGTTCCTGGCTCATCAATTGCGCCTGCTGCGCGCACGCGGCATCGAACGCGTGGTGCTATCGATCGGCCAACATGGCGAGCGTATTCGCGAATATGCGGGCGATGGCGCACGCTTCGGCCTGACGATCGACTACTCGCTCGATGGGCCTGTGCTGCTGGGCACCGCGGGCGCCATCCGCAAGGCCCTGCCGCTGCTGGGCGACGCGTTCTTCGTCTTGTATGGCGATTCGTACTTGCCCTGCTCGTATCGCGATGTAGAGCAGGCGTTCCGCGCGGCCGGCCAGCCCGGCTTGATGACCGTCTATCGCAACCAAGGCCGGTGGGACGCGAGCAATGTGGAGTTCGCCGAAGGCCGCATACTGGCTTACGATAAAGAGAACCGGACAACACGCATGCAACACATCGATTACGGTCTGGGAGTCTTCCACGCGGCGGCTTTCGCCGAAACCAAGCACGCGGACCTTGCGGGCGTCTATCGGGACCTGTTGCGACCGCCATCAATTGGCCGCCTGGGAAGTCCACGAGCGCTTCTACGAGGTTGGCTCGTTCGAAGGAATCGCCGAATTGTCGCGCCACTTGTCCGGGCCGCCATCATGAGCTTCGCCGAAGAGTACATCGCCGAATCCGCCGAGGTCCTGCGCCGTCTGGACGCGCGCGAAATCGAGAAGCTGGCGCAGTTGCTCGCAGGCGCCCGTGCGCGCGGCGGACGCCTGTTCATTCTGGGCGTGGGCGGCAGCGCGGCCAACGCCTCGCACGCCGTCAACGACTTTCGCAAGATCTGCGGCATGGAAGCGTATTGTCCCACCGACAACGTGTCGGAGCTGACCGCCCGCACCAACGATGAAGGCTGGGCATCGGTGTTTGAAGCCTGGCTGCGCGTCAGCCGCCTGCGCGCGGAAGATTGTGTGCTCGTATTTTCGGTGGGAGGCGGCAATCTTGAAAAACAAGTCAGCCCGAACCTGGTTTCCGCGCTGCAATATGCGAAGTCGGTAGGCGCGGCCATTGGCGGTGTGATCGGCCGGCCCGATGGCTACACTGCACAAGTGGCTGACGCCTGCGTGATCGTGCCGGCGGTAAACCCGGCGCACGTTACGCCGCATGCGGAGGCTTTTCAGGCCGTCGTCTGGCACCTGTTGGTTACGCATCCCGCGTTGAAAACCGCCGAAACCCGCTGGGAATCGCTGCGATGAGGCAGGCCGTGTTCCTGGATCGCGACGGCGTACTCACCCGAGCCCTGGTGCGCGACGGCATTGCCTATGCGCCCGTCACGCCCGATGAAATGGAGATCGCCGCCGATGCCCCCGCCGCCCTGGCTCGCTTGAAAGCCGCAGGCTTCCTGCTGGTGGTGGTGACCAATCAGCCGGATGTGGCGCGCGGCATCACCCGGCGTGAAGATGTCGAAACCATGCACGCGATGCTGCGCGCGGCGCTTCCCCTGGACGTCTTTTTCGTCTGCTATCACGATGACGGGGATCGGTGCGATTGCCGCAAGCCGCAGCCCGGCATGTTGCTCCAGGCAGCCGCGGCGAACCAGATTGACCTGCGCGCCAGCTTTATGGTCGGCGACCGCTGGCGGGACGTGGATGCCGGCGCCGCCGCCGGCTGCCGCACGGTCTGGATCGACCGCGGCTATCGCGAACCCGCCCCGAAACGCCCAGCCGACGCGCGCGTCGACACGCTGGCCGCCGCCGCCGACTGGATCGTAGCGTGTATAGACTGCGCTCAAATCCGGTGAAACGCCTTCAGAATCTCGCGCGTAGAATACCGCAGCGCGATCGGCCGCCCATGCGGGCAACTCATCGGACAATCTGTCGCCGCCAGCGCACGCAACAGCCATTCCATCTTGGCATGATCCAGGCGCATGTTGATCTTGATGGCCGCCTGGCACGCGATTGACGCCGCGATCGAGCGCCGCACATCGTCCAGCGACAGGCCGCGCAGCTCTGTCTTCGGCCGTCTCCATAATCTCGGCCAGCACCTTTTCCAGATCGGCCGGGCCCACTGCTGCGGGGGCCGCGGTCACCGCGATCGTGCGATTCCCGAACGGCTCGCTCTCGAACCCCAGGGCGTTCAACTCGCCGGCAATGCGCGCGTACTCGATCTGCTGGCCCGGAGTCAGTTGCACGATCAAGGGCATCAGCAGGCGCTGCGTCTCCACATTGCCTGCCGCCCGCTGCTTCAGCACCCGCTCGAACAGAATGCGTTCGTGGGCCACGTGTTGATCGATAATCCACAGCCCGTCGCGTCCGGCCGCCACGATGAAGCTCTCGTGGATCTGCCCCAGCGGACGCAAATCCGACAGCGCGCCGAGCGAAGTATCGGAAACCGGCAGCGCATCCATCGGAAAAGCGCCATGCGTTTCAGGCACGCGCAGCCGCGGACCCGCTGGCTCGTCCGCCGAAGCGTCCGCCAACGGAATGGCCGTGCCGCCGAAATCCAGGCGCGGCGCGGGCCCCGCCGCAGGCCGCAAAGCAAACGCCGGCAGCGATAGCTGCAGCCTCCGGTGCGGGTGGCGCGGATTCCACCGGCGCGGCTTCATTCTCCAGCATCTGCGAAAATTCGGAGTACGGCAGGCGCGCACCCGGTTGCGCACTCGACGCCGGCGAAAAAGCGGGCGCGGGCCGCGTCTCGATCAGCCGCTCGCGAATCGTATCCCGCACGAAATCGTGCACGAACGACTGGTGCCGGAAGCGCACCTCCGTTTTCGACGGATGCACATTGACATCCACTTCATCGCAGTCGCACTCCACAAACAACAGGGCGAACGGAAAGGCAGCGGCCGGCATCAGGTTGTAATAGGACGACGAAATCGCGTGCAGTAGCAGCCGGTCGCGAATCAGCCGCTCGTTCACAAAAATAAAAATCGAGTTGCGATTGCCTTTCTGCACTTGCGGGCGCGAGACGAAGCCGGTGAGCCGGAAAGTCTTGCTGGAGGGCTCCTCCGGCTCGCGGCGGAATTCCGCGATGGCTTCCGAAGGCGGCACATACGGCGGGGGCAGCACAAGCTGCTTCTCGCGCGTGCCCAGCTCCACCAGTTCCTCGAGCGTCTGGCTGCCGAACACCTGAAACACTCGCTCGCGCAGCGTGGCCACCGGCGTCACGGCCAGTAATTCGTTCGCGCCATTGGTCAGCCGAAACGTCTTATCCGGATGCGCCAGGCTGTAGTGCGTCACCAGCGACGCGATGTGCGCCAATTCGGTCTGCTCCGAGCGCAGAAACTTCTTGCGCGCCGGCACGTTGAAAAACAGATCGCGCACCGTGACACGGTGGCGCCTCGCGCCAGCGCCACTTCGTCGCAATGCAGCATCTTGCCGCCCGCGATCTCCACGCGCGTACCGGTAGTTTCGTCGGCGGAGCGCGTCTCGAGCAGTCAGGCGCGAGACCGAAGCAATGGAAGGCAGCGCCTCGCCGCGAAAGCCCAACGTGGCGATGGAGAGCAGGTCCTTCACGTCCCGCAGTTTGCTGGTGGCGTGCCGTTCGAAGGCCAGCAGCGCATCGTCGCGCAACATACCGCAGCCATCGTCGGACACGCGGATGAGCCGCCGTCCGCCGCTCTCAATTTCCACGCGCAACACGGTCGAGCCGGCATCCAGCGCGTTTTCGAGCAACTCTTTGACGACGGAAGCCGGCCGCTCTACCACTTCTCCCGCCGCGATCTTGTTGGCTACCTGATCGGGTAGCACGCGGATGCGGCCCATGGCTACCCGCCCACCACAGCGGTCAAAGCCGGCGCGGTATCGGTCCACGCTTGAATGTGCGGCAACGCCTGCGTGGCCGCCTCCTCGCCGGCCTTGATCAGTTGCATGCCGCTTTCGAACGCGTCCCACTCCATCCCGCGCACATCCGGTTCGATTACCAGATCGGAGTGCTGCCGCCACGTGATTTCCGTGCGACTGTGCATGATCTGAAAGCATCGATTAATGACATGGAACATGTTGGCGGGCATGGCCGCGGCGCCCTGCATGGGCAGGTGCACGGAGATCACACGCGTGGCGCCCAGCAAACGCGTCAACAGCGCGGGCACTTCCGTGCTGATGGCGCCATCCACCATCAGGTGCGCGCCGCAGCGCACGGGTTGAAACAAGCCCGGGTACGAACAACTGGCGCGGATGGGCAGCACCACGTCGCCGCGATCGCGGAAAACCACGGCCTCGCCGGTCACTATATCGGTGGCCACCACACCCAGCGGAATGCGCATTCCTTCGAAGGTGTAGCATTTCAGCAATTTGCGCAGAAAGCTTTCCATACGCTCGCTGCCGGCGATGCCCATGCGTGCGATGGTCCAGCGCGCTACATCCGTGAAGCGCATGGCGCAACCGGCGTGGGCGATCTGCTCGGGCGTGGCGCCGCTGGCATAAGCCGCCGCCACGATAGCGCCCGCGCTGACGCCCGTAATGCAATGGATCGGGATATTGTTCCGCTCCAGAACGCTAAGCACGCCGATGTGCGCCAGTCCGCGCGCAAAGCCTCCGCCCAGTGCCAGACCCAGCCGCATGGGTGCGGGGACCGCCGGCGCGAACACCTCCACCGGGGCAAGCGGCCTGCTTCGCAACCCGGACATCCAACTGCCCCAAGAGATTTTCAAGCCCGCCTCCTGTCGACCGCTGCGGATGGACTACCATTATCTTGGATGTGCACTCATTCCACCAAGTTCCTCGCTCTGCTTCTTTGCGCTTGCCTTTTCGCGCCGGCTTTGGCGCAAGCGCCGTTCTCCGGCACCCCGGCCATCGAGCAGTCGCTCGCCAAGCTCACGGTGCTGGGGAGCGTGTTGATGATCGCCGCGCATCCCGACGACGAGAATACCGCGATTCTGGCCTATTATGCGCGCGGCCGTCACATGCGCACGGGATACTTATCGCTTACGCGCGGCGAGGGCGGCCAGAACCTGATCGGCCCCGAGCAGGGAGATCTGCTGGGATTGATCCGCTCGCACGAGTTGCTGGCAGCGCGCCGAATCGATGGCGCTGAGCAGTTCTTCACGCGCGCCATCGACTTCGGGTATTCCAAGACGCCCGAAGAGACGATGGCTAAATGGGGCCATGATCGCATTCTTTCCGACGTGGTGTGGGTGATTCGCCGCTTCCGCCCGGATGTGGTGATTCTGCGGTTTTCCGGTACGCCGAAGGACGGTCACGGGCAGCACCAGGTGTCCGCCATTCTGGGCAAAGAAGCGTTTTTCGCGGCGGCCGATCCCAACCGTTTTCCGGAACAACTGAAATTCGTCGAGCCGTGGAAGGCGCGGCGCCTGCTTTTCAATTCGTTCAGCTTCACGCGCGAGCAGGAGAAGGACGCCGCCGCGATCCCCGGCCGCATCGAAGTGGATTTGGGCGCATATGATCCGGTGCTGGGCGCATCTTACAGCCAGATTGCGGGGATGAGCCGCAGTATGCATCGCAGCCAGGGCATGGGAGCGTCGCAACGGCCCGGACCCGTGAAGAATTATCTTGTGCCGGTGGCGGGCGATCCGCCCGCGAAGGACGCCTTCGATGGAATCGATACGAGTTGGGAACGAGTGCCTGGCGGTGCCGGGATCGGACGCATTTTGGCGGAAGCGGCGCGTGCGTTCGACCCCAATCATCCCGAGCGCGCCATTCCCCTGCTGCTGAAAGCCCACCCGCCGATCGCCGCGATTCACGACCCCTGGGCCACTGAGAAGCTCAGCGATCTGGACGAGGCAATTGCGCTGTGCGCTGGCCTGTGGCTGGATGCGAATGCCGATAACTACGCGGTTGTGCCGGGTTCCACCGTAGAAGTGTCTTACACCGCCCTGAATCGTTCCACGGCGCCCATGAAGCTCGAAAGCCTGACGCTCGAAGGTATGGGCGGCCAATCGCGTACCGACGCTCATGCTGCCGATCTCGCCGCGAACCAACCGGTGAACGCGCAGCTTAAGTACACGGTGCCGGCCGATCAGCCTTACTCGCAGCCGTTCTGGCTGCGTGAGCCCAAGCACGGCGACACCTACACTATCTCAGATCAGCGGCTGGTCGGCGAACCCGATGACCCACCGGTGCTGACCTTGCGCTTCCGCATTGAATCCGGCGGCGTGACTTTCGATCTGGTGCGGCCCGTGCGGCACCGTTATGTCGATCGCGTGGATGGCGAGCAGACCCGCGCACTCACGGTTGTGCCGCCGGTGGCGCTCAACCTGCCGCGTGACATGGTGCTTTTTCCAGACAGCCGCCCCCGCAGCGTGGATATCGAGGTGCGCGCGAATGCACCCAAGCAGGCGGGCGACGTGCGGCTGGCGCTCGATCCTGGATGGGACGCCCAGCCTGCGACGCGCCCATTCGCGCAGGAGAAGGTGGCCGAACAACAGCCGCTCGCCTTTGAAATCAAGCCCGCAAACGGGCCCGATCCGCCGGCGGAATTGCACGCGATGGCCCGCGTAGGCGATCGTGACATCGGCGTAGGCATGCTGGTGATCTCGCATCCGCCACTGCCGCCCTTGACCGTATTTCCGCCGGCGGTGGTCAAGCTGGTGCGGGCGGATGTGCGGGTGACGGCCCACAAGGTCGGCTATGTGATGGGAGCGGGAGACGAAATGCCCGATGCCATCAGGCAACTCGGCTGCGAGGTGACGCTGTTGACGGCTTCCGATCTGGAGCAAGGCGATTTTTCCAGGTTCGATGTGATCGTGACCGGCGTGCGCGCTTACAATATGCGCGCCGATCTGCGCGCGAACCTGCCGCGCCTGCTGGATTATGCGCGCAACGGCGGCACGCTCATCGACCAGTACAACGTAACCGATGGCAATCTGGTGCCCATGGGTCCATATCCGTTCAAGATCGGCCACGACCGCGTATCGGTTGAGGAAGCGCCAGTGGCTTTCACGAATCCCAACAATCCGCTGCTGCACACGCCCAACGAGATCACGCAGAAGGATTTCGACGGCTGGATACAGGAGCGGGGGCTCTACTTTGCTTCGGAATGGGATGGCAAATATCAGACCGTGCTGGAATCCCACGATCCGGGTGAGAAGCCGCAGGCCGGAGGGATGTTCTACGCGCGTTACGGAAAGGGCGTGTATATCTTTAGCGGCTACTCCTGGTTCCGGGAGTTGCCCGCGGGCGTGCCGGGCGCGTACCGCATGTTTGCGAATATGCTCAGCGCGAAGTAAGTCTATGTCAAACCTGCAAACCCCCATTACCCCCGAACTGGCGGAATACATTCGCAGCGTATCCCTGCGCGAACCGGACCTGCTGCGGCGGTTGCGCGAGGAGACCGCCCCGCGCTCCGACGCGACTATGCAGTTGTCGCCGGAAGAGGGGCAGTTCCTCGGCATGCTGGTGCGCTTGATGGGCGCCCGCAGGGCCATAGAAGTCGGCGTGTTTACCGGTTTCAGTTCGTTGCATATCGTGCTAGCCATGCCTGCGGATGGCCGCCTGATCGCCTGCGATGTGAATACTGAAACCACGGCCATCGCGCAGCGTTATTGGCGCGAAGCGGGCGTAGCGGACAAGATCGAACTGCGGATCGCTCCTGCCATCGACACTTTGGATGCGCTGCTGCAAGAAGGAGGCGAGGGCCGCTACGATTTCGCGTTTGTAGATGCGGACAAGGAGAACTACCGGCACTATTACGAGCGCGTTCTGAAGCTTCTGCGGCCGGGCGGCCTGGCAGCCTTCGACAACGTGTTGTGGCACGGAAAAGTGATCGACGGGTCGGTAGAGGACGCGGATACGTGCGCCATCCGCGAGTTGAACGCCAGCCTGCACTTGGACAATCGCGTGTGGCTGAGCCTGGTGGCCATTGGCGACGGGCTCACGTTGGCTTTGAAACGGTAGCGAAGGAGTAAGCGTTGGCCTTGACCGGGTGCCTGGATGTCCGCACGGAAAGCTACATTGAAGGCTGGGCTTGGGATAGCGCCGATCCCGCCAAAACTGTCACGGTAACGATCCTCTACGGTGGCGCGCCCTTGGCCCAGGTGGCCGCCGCGGAGTACCGCGCCGACCTGCGCGCGGCGGGTATCGGCGAGGGACGGCACGCTTACCGGTATGTTCTGAAGCCGCCAGTCGAGAACCGCGCGGCCCTTTCGGTGGTTATCGGGGACCATCGACAGGAGTTGCACCTCAGCTCCCCTCCGGTGGTGGCCGATTACCAGCGATACCTGGGTTCGCTCCTATCGCGCGGTCTATGGTGCATCGACCATATTCAGATTGCCGGTTCGCAGTTGCTTTTCGATGGCTGGGCGTTTCCTCCGCCCGCGATTCCCACCCGGTTGTGCGCATTTCTTGTAAATGGACAGCCATGCCATAAGACGGAATTTCCGCTCCCCAGCGCGGGCCTCGGACGCCTCTTTCCGTATGTTCCGGAATCGGCCCAGCGCCGTTTCCGGTGTGCGGCCAGGATCTCGCCGGATGACGGCGGCGTATTCGAACTGGCCTTTGGCCACGTCCTCCTGAACCGTGCGTTCAACGAGCGGTACAACTATTACTTCACCGTCGATTCATTGCCGCTGCCGGAGCCTGCCCGGCGCAAGAGGGTTCACGGAAGCGACGACGAAGGCACCTTCCGGTTGGAGGGGTTTTCAGCTTATTGCAAGCTGGACAGGGCTTTGTGGCAGTTCGGTAAGTGTCTGAACGACTTTCCTCGCATTCTGGACTGGGGCTGCGGCGCGGGACGCGTGATCCGCTATTTCGGCGGTAACAGCGGGGTACGTATCCACGGAATGGACATCGACACGGATAACCTCGACTGGTGCCGCCAAAACCTGCCGTTCGCTACTTTCGACGCCGTTAGCCATAGGCCCCCAACCCTGGTCCCCGCGGAACCCTTCGATCTCGCCATCGGTGTCTCGGTTGTGACACACCTTCCCGAGAGCATTGCGCTCGATTGGCTGGCATGGCTGAAGCCAGGCTCTCCGGCCATCGGGGCTGGTCCTGCTGACCGTTCTAAGCGAGCACGCCTGGGCGCGAAATGCGACCTTTTCCGACAAGGCTTACCGCACATGGCAGGCGAAAGGGATTCTCGATGAATTGGACAACTCGGACTTGCACTCGGTGTTGCGCGCCGAAGACCGTAAATACTATACGAATACGCTGCATACGCACCAATATCTGACTGCCCGGTGGTCGCAGTTCTTCAATATACTGGACGTCATTCCGGGCTATATCGGCAATCACCAGGACTTGGTAATCATGAGACCGCGTTAGCGGCAATCGCTTCCAGCCGGCTGACCGGCTAGTCGCGCGCACGAATTGCAGGATGTGCTCGGTCAGCAACTCGGGCTGCTCCAGCGGTCCAAAATGCTCGCCGCCGGGCAGCAGCACCGGTTTGCAGTTGGGCAGGGCGCTGTGCAGGTATTCGTAGGAGCTGATGAAGTGCGAGTCGCGTCCGTAAACCAGCAGCGTGGGTGTCTGGATGGTGCGCACCGCATCCAGCGTCATGTCTCCCACCACTTCGTAGTCTTTCAGCAGCGTGGTGTTGCGGATCAGGTGCAGCAGCGGCTCGCGATTGCGCGGCAGCCCGCGCGCCGGGCCGTAAAACTTGGGGGTTTCCAGGCTGAGCTGCAACAGGAATTCGGCGTCCGTGCGCTTGTCTTCAGGAACATGGATGCCCACTTCTTCCAGCTTGGCCACCCAGGCCGCCCAGCCGATCCAATCCTTGTCGTTGCGCAGGTGAACCAGGGCCGCCAGCCCCGGTTCCAGCGCCACCAACTTGGCCACGCGCTCGGGATAGAGCAGGCTGAAGTACATGGCGATGTCGGCGCCGAAGCTGTGGCCCACCAGGATGGGGCGCTCGATGCCCATTTCGTCCAGGAAACAGCGCAGATCCTCGGCCATATCGGCGGTGGTGTAGCCGGTGGGAGTCACATCGCTATAGCCATGACCGCGGAGATCGTAGGTGGTGACGCGGTGTTCGCGGCGCAGGATGGGGGCCATGTAGAGGTGCCAGACCGCCAAGTTGCCAAGGAAGCCATGCAGCATGACAATGTCGGGACCCATGCCGACAGAGATGTAATGCAGATGAATTCCGTTCGCCTTAACCTTCGGCATGATATGCGGTCCGCTCCACAATCAGTCTATCAATCCAATAGACTATATAGCGTATTGGCGGACCTTGTCAACTGCAGCCTATTCGTAGCGAATGGCGTCCAGCGGGTTGACGCCCGCCGCCCGCTGCGCCGGAATCCAACAAGCGAAAGCCGACACCGCAATCAGCACCGCAGCCGCGATGGCGAACGCCGCGGGATCGCGTGGACTCACTTCGAACAACAGGCTCGACAAATAACTCCCAATGGCTGCAGCCGCCGCCGCGCCCGCCGCGAGTCCGGCGAGCACGGGCGTCATACCTTGGCGCAGCACCAGCCGGAGCACCCTTCCCTGCCCCGCTCCCAGCGCCATGCGAATACCGATTTCCGCGCGGCGGCGCGCTACGGCATACGAGACCACGCCATAGGTTCCGAACGCCGCCAGAGCCAGCGCCCCGATGGCGAAGAGAAGCACCAGATTCATCTGGAATCGCCGCCGCGCGACGGAGTCGGACATAATCTGCGCGAGTGTCCGCTCTTGGGGAACGGGGACGTCTCGATCGGCGCTCCAAACCACCGCGCGCAGGGCTGCGGCGATGGCTTTCGGATCCATTCCGGTACGCACCAGAATCGAAGAAGAATTTTGCGGACGCTGCCACAACGGGATGTACAGCATATCGACCGGATTTTGATCCAGGCTGGTGGTGCGCGCGTCGCCCACCACGCCGACTACTTCGTGAACGCTGCCCACATCGATCAGCTTGCGGCCCAGAGGGTCGGCATTGGGCCAGAGCTTGCGGGCGAGGCTTTGCGAGATGATGGCGGTCAGGCGGTTACGGTCCGAAAGTTCGAAATCGCGTCCGGCGCGTAGCGGAATGTGCAGCGTCCGGAAATACCCTGGGCTGACGAAGCGCAGATTGGCGTTCGGGAGTTGCGCCTCAGCACGCGCATCGTTCTCGGTTTTGACGATATCGATCCAACTCTCACCTTGCAAAGGTAGATAGGAGGAGATGGCCGCCGATTCCACGCCCGGCAGCGCGCGGGCCTGATCGAGCACGGTGTCAAAGAAACGGGTAAGATCCTGCGTCCTTGGCGTACTTCGTTGCGGGCACTTTCACGTCGACCGCGAGCACCCGTTCGATATCGAAGCCCCTCGGGATGGTGGTCAGGCGGACGAAACTCGACAGGAACAGACTGGCGGTGACCAGCAGCGCCGTGCACAAACCAACTTCAAGAGCCACCAGAAGATTTCGCAAACGCAATCCGCCTGGCCCGCCGGCGTTGGCGTAGCTGGTGGATTTCAGCGTCTCGTAAGGCGCACCGCTGGATGCGGCGCGCAGGGCCGGCAGAATGCCGAACAGCAATGCGGTCATCGCCGAAATACCCAGCGCAAAAATCAGCACGCGGCCGTCCACGGAGACGTCGCCCAGCCGCGGCAAGTCGATCGGCGCGGCGGCCAGCAGCCGGTGCAATCCCAAGTAAGCGAAGACTACACCGAGGCCGCCGCCCAACGCGGCGAGCACGCCCGTTTCCGTCAGCGATTGCCGGGCGAGCTGCCACCGGTTCGCTCCGAGCGCGGCCCGAATCGGCGGCCTCGCGGGCCCGCCCGGCGGCGCGCGATAGGGAGAGGTTCGCCAGGTTGACCGAGAGCATCAGCAGCACCGCGCCGACTGCCGCCATGATCACCATGAGGCTCCGCCGCACATCCCCGGTCAGCTTTTGTTGCAGCGGCATGATGGCGGGAACGATGTGCCAGGAATCGCCGCCGATTTGGGCATCGATGGCGGCTTCGGCGGCCGTGAGTTCGGCGCGCGCGCGCTCGATCGAGACGCCCGGACGCAGGCGCGCAATGCCTGCGAAATTCAGATCGCCGCCGTGAGGCACGATATCGCCGGGCTCATAGGCCAACGGGCGGAATATTTCCATGCGTCCATGCAGGCGCTGGCCGAGGTCGCTCGGCTCCTTCGGAAATTGGAAATCGGGCGCCAACACTCCCACCACCGTGTACGGCGCCCCTCCCAGGATGATTTTGCGCCCGACGATAGAGGGATCGCCCGCGAACCGGCGCCGCCAGATCGAATCGGTGAGTATCGCCACCTGATGCTGGCCATAGTGGTCCTCCTGCTCGAGAAACGAGCGGCCGAAGCGCAGTCGCACGCCCAGCACATCGAACAGATTCGCCGACACCACCGCTCCCGGAACTAACTCGGGCAGGCCGTCTCCGGAGAGGCTCATGGTAGTATTGCGGTAGGCGCCGATGCCTTCGAACGAGTGCGTGCGCTTGCGCCATTCCACCAGTTGGGCGACATTGATCGGCAGCGGTGCTCCGTTGGCGAATTGCTGCGTGGAAATGGAGATGGCCACCAGACGTTGCGGATCGGGAAAATCGAGCGGCCGCAGCAGAACTCCGTTCACCAGCGAGAAAATTGCGGTATTGGCGCCGATGCCGATCGCGAGGCTGAGCACGGCCATGGCGGCAAAGCCGCGGCCTTTCCAAAGCGTTCTCAACGCGTATTGCATAAAGAATGGCTCCTGGCAATCCTGCTGGCAGTAAAAGATACGAATGGACTACGGCCCGCGTCTCAATAAGTACCGCCCGTCCGGCAGAAGGTTACGTTGCGGTCCTCGTGGGACGCCGGCGGTTTGAGTTATATTCGCACAAGTGACGCTTCGATGACCCGCCGGGATTACCTCAACTCCACTCTGCTCGTGCGTAACGAACTCACACTCAGATCGAGGAATTGCATCAGAGCCCGTTACTGTAGCACGAGCTGGAACACCGTGCCTAGATTGTGGACGCCGCCTGCAAGGGCCGTGCCGTAGAGGTTGCCGTCCGGCCCGAGCGTCACTGCGTTCGGCGTTTCCCCGTCAACGCCGCTCGCGGGGAAGGAGTAGAGGATCACCTCGGTCCAAGCCCCTCCTGGGGAGGAGGGCGGCACCATCTCGTAGATTGTGCCGACAAAGCCGCCGCCGCCGCCCGCTCCGGTCGTGCCATAAAGCACGCCGCCCGGGCCGAGCACGGGCGTCGAGCTGGGCTGCGCTCCGTCCCCGTTGAGGCTGCCCATGAATGTGTGGAGGATCGTTTCGGTCCACGGCCCGCCGGGTTGCTCAGGGGGAGTAAGCTGAAAGACCGTTCCGCAAGGGACGCCGCCGTTGAGGCATTGTCTGACGCTATTCAGGCCGCGGTTGGAGCCGTAGAGAACGCCGCCGGGGCCCAGCACCACGCCATTCGGAGAGCCGCCGTCCTCGTCCTCGAAGCCATAGAGTATCGCTTCCGTCCAGGCGCCGCCGGGCGTTGCGGGTGGGGCTAACTGGAATATCGCCCCCAATTGGGGGACGGCCCCGCCGGTGTTTAGAGCGCCGTAGATCGTCCCGTCGCCGCCGAGCGCCAGAGCTCCCACTGGATTGCCGCCGTCCGCGTAGCCGGGGAAGCTGTATAGGATCTGCTCCGGCCACGCTCCGCCTTGGGTGCCCGGGGGCACCAATCGGTATACGGTCCCGTCCCCGGCCGAGCCGCCATAGGCCGTGCTGCCATACAGCGCGTGATCTAAGCCGAACGCGGGTGTCGCCGAGGGAGCCTCACCATCACCGCCCGAATTCGTAAAGGCGTGCAGGACGGTTTCGCGCCAGTGAGTCCCAGTGCTTGCGGGAGGCTTTAGCCGAAAAACGGTTCCATAGCCCCCGACACCGTTGGTCTCCGTAGTCCCATACAGCGTCCCGCCCGGAGTTAGAATCAGCGCCGAAGTTGACGCGCCGTCCCCGCCGCTTGAGACTGAAGCTGTGGAGCACTACCTCGGTTCACGCGCCACCCGGCAAGCTTGGGGGAGAGAGTTCGTATACGACGCCAAAATTATGGGCGCCCCCAAACGGCTCCGCTCCGTATAGCTCGCCATTAGGCCCGACGGTAACGCCACCTCCGGGCTGTATCCGAGGTCGTTGTGCCCGAAGCTGTGAAGGACGTTCAGGGTTTGGCCGTGTAATGCCAGGGCACTGGCGGCCAAGGCTGCCAGCCCGTGGAGAAGAGCTCGCCGGGTTAGTTGGTTCATTTTCCAGGTCTCCTTTATGGTTTTAAAGCGCCGCCTTTGAGAGAGCAGCCCCGCAGGCCGGTAGCGTTCCAGCCCGAGAGGGTTGCCGCCATCGGAGGCAGTCGCGCTTGTGCCGCCGACGACCGCCTTGGCGTTCAGACTGGCGCTGGCCGTCACGTTGCCGTTGCTATCCACAGCCGTTTGTGCGAGTACGGGCGTGGTCAGGGCGAGGAGTAGAAGGGTTCCTCCTGCTAGCCGGTTCGACGATCCGGGGGAGGACATGGGTGTTCTCATGGTGTCATGATAACTACCACCGCTGACCGGGCGTGTCAAGGGTGGTGTCTAAAGTTGCGTTTGAAAACTAAACAGCGACCGCTTGCAATTTGCCCAGAGAGGTTCAAAATGGAAGCATGGCCAGACCATCGAACCGCGAATTGCACGCCCTCCGCAACCTCATCTCTGAAGCTGACCTGATACTAGAAACTAGCCCACTCCTACCAGAAAACCGTACCCGGTCCGCTCGTGAACTCCTACAGGCGGCAATCGCCCTCACAGAGGATTTTATCGAACAGTCCAAGCTCTCGCCTGCCGTGGCCCTGGGCAGCAAGGGGGGCACAGAAACCGCGCGCCGGTTCGGTTCGGATCACTTCCGCCAGCTCGCCGCACGTCGAAAAACCCGCGCTGGTGGCAGGCCGCGCAAGACCTCCAAATAGTTAATACAAGTATCGTAAGGCGGTAAGAGATTGAGTAAACCACACAAAATAGGTGGTTTAAACAGACTATTAGGTGCTCAGCCGCATTGTTCCCCGTACCGTCCCGCAAAATTTAGTGAAACATCTGTTGACTGCGATGCACCTACTATGTTGACATATAAGGCAACGCCATCCACGAGGTGTTCAAGGATGGAAACGACGCAAATAAGGAATGGGGGTCTGGCTGCCGGTAAGGGCTTACCTGCACGGAAAGTTGGCGCGCGTGTTTGAGTACGTGCGGCCCATAAACCAAAGGTGCCCTTCCGCCGATTTCCTGATGAAGGGAATCCAGAAAAAAATGCGTGACCGCTTCAAAGGCCAGCTGGATTCCATGGGGAAGGACGGGTGCGGCACAGAATATGCTAATCAACAACGGTTTCACCCACTTCATGATAAGGGAAAGCCCCTATGGGGGCTAAAGGAGCACGATCATCGGTTGTATTGCGCTAGGTTGCCGCGCGCCGAAGGAAGTATGGACATCGTTTTGTTCAATGGGTGGATCAAGGACAAGAAAGGGAGATCCGACAGGGAAGACCGTGAAATCGAGAAAGCGATATCACTTTACAATGAATTCTTGGGCGAGTATCCAGGAGGTAACATCGCATGAACCAATGGGCTAAGCCGTGTGTATGGGCCGAGGGCACTGTAGATCTTGATGTTGTTGAGGAGTCCGCCCTCGCTACCGCACAATCAACAATTCAAAACGCCATCAGCAAGAGTGGCATCTCTCAGGCTGAAATGGCACGGCGGATGGGACGCAACCGGTCCTTCATTTCGCGCATACTGAATGGTAATCACAATCTGACCATTAAGACCATGGCCCGGAGCTTGGCTGTCTGCGGCTTCGAGGTCCGGCTTCAACCCACTGCGCTTCAGTGGAACTGGGTTTCACCGCCCCGTTCCAAGAATCAAGAGGAGTCCGCGAATGCGGGCTCTAGCCTGCTCAAGTCGAATTTGAGCACGGTAGAGCCCGCATTATCGGCATCTGGAGCTTAAGAATCCTTTGGAAAAAACCGTAGATTTTGCCGCCATAGCGCGGGTCGCCCAGCGCGCTGAGTTAAAGAGTATTCGCCTGATTGCCATAACTGGCGAATGCGATCCGAAGGTTGCGGGCGAACTCTTACCGGACGTGCAACTTGAATGTAAACCTGGCTCCATTGAAGAAGAAGCCATAGAGGTCGTTTGCAAATACACATTCACGGCTCATTCTGACGGCGTTCAGGCTGTGTCTTCAACCATCACCTATCTGTTGGTTTACGAGATTAGCGGAGGAGAGTCTCCTACTCAGGAAGACTTCGCCGAGTTTGCGCGCGCCAACGGAACACTTAATTCCTGGCCGTTTGTTCGCGAGGTCCTGTTTGGGCTTACGTCCCGAATGGGCTACCCTCCATATACCTTGCCACTAATGCACTTCAGCACAAAGGCAAAAACCGTGAAGAAGAAAACTAGCGATACAGCGCCCGCAGTAGAATAGGCTGTAACTCGTTGAAATTACAGCATAAAAACAGCCATAAATATCGGTGCGTCCTTTGATAAACAACGGCCGCTCGTTGTATTATTAGGCATGGCTAGGTCGAAGCTGGAATCACTGACCATGTTTGGGGTTTTCAGGAGTTACCGGCTTAATGGTTTCGCATTTGTACTCCCGAGTCCCAGGGCCATCAGTCACGACGCAGTTACCTACGAATGAACTGGAGACACTACCGATATTATGAAACGATTCTGGAATCACAAGCACACCGGACGTACTATCCTGAAATTCGTCGGCAGTGTTAATTTTGGCGCTCTCACTCTGCTTGCGCTCGGTTGTGCCGTTCGGGCCACTCACAACAACACTCCCCTCGTTAACACGGCCGGCGTCGATAAATTCATCGCCAGTATAAGCATCATTAAGAAGTCTATCTGCCCTGTAGTTTGCATCTCCGTTGGGCAGGATAGTAATGCTACCCTCAACTCCATCGAGGGCACTGGATTCTTTGTCTCGGCCGATGGCACCTTCGTCACCGCAAAACACGTTATCGATGGAATCATGGGGCCAAGACAGCCACCAATCAAACCGTGTCCCTTGAGCGCAATCTATCTTCCGGTTGACAACTGGGAACATGAGAGCCTCAAATGGTTCGCCTTCAGACCAGGAGAATGTGTCACGATTCAAAACTTCGACATTGCCAGTTGCCGTCCTCTCGCGCCGATCAGTGTTGGTTTCACCCCAGTAACATTTGAGGACGGAGACCAGTTGTCCGGCACGGCAGTCGCTTTCACTGGATTCGGGCTTCAGTCTCTCGATCCGATCACGTCGCGCGGCGATGTCGCGGCCTATGTCAACCGGGTAGCGGAACTGGGGAAAACCGAAATGCTTATCGATCGAACCGCATGGCCAGGAGACAGCGGCAGTCCGGTATATCTGGAAGACGGGCGCGTGATCGGAATGATTCAAAGACGCGGTACTGGCGATGGCGAGGGCGTTGCCGTCGTTCGCCCCACTAGATTCATTGAGCGCTTGCTGCCCAACGGGCAGCAAGGCCATTAGGGCGAGGGTCGTTAACATTTCTTCACCTTCCGATTTCTGCACGCCGTGTAGCATACCACAGGGCGAGTGTCAAATGCGTTCGCCCCTTGTTCCATCAGCCGCTTGTCTATCGGCTGGAGCGGACTTTCGCTTCAACCCCACCACCAGCTTCCCACCGCACCGCAAGCGTTCGGGCCGCACTCCTCGGCCACGTCCGTGAAAGCGCAAGGCGAACTTTTACGCTCGGCTTGTGATCGACTTCTTTGCGCGAATCCCCAAGAACTCATCGGCTTCCCGCTCCGACAGGCGTTCAACGCGACTTTAAGACAGTACCTGTCAAGCGTGCCGGTACTTCCTGCGGGTATTCAAACCAGCCCAACGGGCGATGACAACACTCGCCAAATACGCCCCGCCCCCCAAACCCATCCTCCTCAATCACTTGCACACCGCCCCTGCCCCCAACCCCCGCCCAATCCGCTCCCCGCGATGCTACCTTTAAACCGGGAATCGGGAATCGCGAGCCACCTGCTGTCCCTCACCCCTAAAACGGGTCGTGGGACCCAAATTGGCTCTGCTCTTCCAAAGGCACGTAACTATATGGCAACAAACGAACAAATCAAGGCAAATCGCCGCAATTCCAAGCGTTCCACGGGCCCCAAAACGCCCGAAGGCAAGACCATCTGCGGCCTCAACAGCCTGCGCGACGGCCTCTACGCCACCACCCTCATCCTCCCCAGCGAAAATAAGGAGCAATTCGACCACATCCAAGCTAAATACGAGGCCCTCTACCAGCCCCAGGATGCCTACCAAGAGAAACTGGTCGACCTCCTGGCCGGCGCCGAGTGGAAAATGATGCGCGCCGGCCGGTTGGCCGCGGCCATCTACGAGCAATACGCAGGCGAGCCGCCCGACACCTTATCATCCCCGTACGACCGTGCCACGCGCATCGAAGCCCGCCACGAGCGCGCCTGGTGCAAGCTTTCCAAGGAGCTACAAAGCATCCGCGCCGCCCGCACCAAGCAATCCCAGCAGCAAGCCCCCAGCCCGCAGCCCCCGCAAACAAAGCTCGACGGGCAGCCCGCTGGGGAGCCCATTGGGCAGCCATCTGCCCAGCCCGATGTCCAGCCAGTTGCCCAGCCAGCCGCCGCCCCAAAAACCACGCCGGCCGATGACGCCGTCAAACGCGGATCGGCCACACCCGAAGAATGGAGCGTCATGACCGGCAAGCAAAGAGAACAAACCACGCAGGAACGCAACGAGGGCAATTGGGTAGCCGAAAAGGGCGCGCCGCCCGCTGACCATCCGTCACTACCGGGGCAAACTGGTCGATGAATTCCCGCCCGATGAGTAGACAACGCCGGGAAATACGCCGTGAGCTGCGTCAAATTCAGCGCGACGGCCTTTCTACCCTGAAAGCGGCATCGACAATCATATGCCGCTCTTCGGCGAACTTCGACGCTCTGGCCGCAAAAGTCGAAATCCGTAAAGATTGTCTATCTTCAAGACGGCAAGCTGTACCGCATCAAAGCCCGTAGCGCGATCGACCGGATGAGCGCGCATGCGGTTGTGTCAAAATAGCGGATACAGAGAAAAAATGACGAATTCCAGAGGTTGTCCATCCTGGCTTTTGCTTTTGGGGATCTCCGGCGCAGCCACGCTGTTTGCCGCGAGGCCCACTGACGCGCCGAAAGTGACCTTCTCCAAAGACGTGGCGCCCCTGCTGGCGAAGAATTGCCAGACGTGCCATCGCCCCGGAGAAGCGGCTCCCTTTCCGCTGCTTACGTTTCAGCAGGCCCGCCCTTGGGCCAAGGCGATGAAGGAGGCCGTCCTGCTCAAGAAGATGCCGCCCTGGTATGCCGATGCGCACTACGGAAAGTTCTCGAACGACCGATCGCTCGCGCCGGACGAAGTGGACACCCTGGTGGCCTGGGCGGATGACGGCGCGCTAGAAGGCAATCCGAAGGATCTGCCCCCGCAGGCCGCCTATGTGGAGGGATGGTCCATCCCGAAACCGGACGTGGTCTACGAATTTCCACGGCCCTTTCAGATTCCGGCGTCGGGAACACTCGAATATCAAAAAGTGATCGTGCCGTCGGGATTCACCGAAGACAAATGGGTACAGTTCGCCGAAGCCCGCCCGGACGATCGCGCGCACGTGCATCACATGATCTTGTATGTGAGGGAGCCCGGCTCGCATTGGCTGAGGAATGCGCCGCCCGGCGTGTTTTTCGTGGCGCCTAAGGATACCGGCGATAACACCGACACCAGCGCTTTGCCGAGCGATTTCCTGGTGGGTTACGCGCCCGGACAGCCGCCCGAAATCCTTGCGCCGGGACAGGGTAAGCTCGTCAAGGCCGGCTCGGATTTCGTGTTGGAGATCCATTACACAACCAACGGTACGGCCAGTGTGGACCGCAGCAAATTCGGCCTGGTGTTTGCCAAGCAGCCGCCCACCGAGCGCGTGCTGACGCTCTCCGCCACCAACGGAAAATTCAAGATTCCACCGGGAGACCCGGACTATCGTGTGGACGCGGAGTTCGAACTGGGAGCTTCCGTAAAGCTCGCCGGTCTGCATCCGCACATGCACGGGCGCGGCAAGGACTTTGAATACCGCATCGTGTATCCGGACGGTAAGACACAAACGATTCTGCGCGTGCCGCGCTATAACTGGCATTGGCAGCTTTGGTATAACCTGGCCGCGCCGATAGCGCTGCCGAAGGGCGCCCGGATTGAGTGCACCGCGCACTTCGACAATTCGCCCAATAATCCCGACAACGCCGACGCCACCAAAGAAGTGACCTGGGGCGACCAGAGCTGGGATGAGATGATGGTCGGCTTCTTCAACCTGGAGTTCCCCGCCGGCATGGATGTGCGGGATGTTTTCGTGCGGAAGGTGGCCGGCAATTGACTGCGCGTTTGCCAGTCCTGATGCTGGCGGCGGTGTTTGCCGCTAGTGGCGGGAGCGGCGCGGCCGAGACACCGCCGCCCGCCAGAAAGAAGCTCTTGGCCATCGGCGAGGAAAAGGGCTACCGGCACGAGGCGGTTTCGCACGCCTTGGCTACCATCGAGCGCCTGGGCCGGGAGAGCGGCCTTTGGGACACCACCATCCGCACCGATACGGAGGCGCTGACCAAGAAAAAGCTAGAGTACAACGCGCCCAATTTGAACGATTTCGACGCCGTATTGTTCTACACCGGCGGCAATCTGGAAATGGACAGCCAACAAAAGGCGGATTTTCTATCGTTCGTGCATGACGACGGCAAAGGTTTCGTCGGAGTCCACAGCGCGACCATCACCTTCACCAATTGGCCGGAATACGGAGAGATGATCGGCGGATATTTCGATGAGCACCCCTGGGGCACTTTCAATGCTCCTATCGTCGTCGAAGATCCCGCTTTTCCAGGCATGAGCCAGTGGCCCCGCGCGTTCGTGCTGCGGGATGAGATCTATCAGTTGCGCGACTATTCGCGCGACCGCCTGCGCGTGCTGCTGCGCCTGGATGCGGATAAGGTCGACCTCTCGAGCAAGAAGATTCACCGTACGGACCGGGATTTCGCCGTGGCGTGGGCCAAAATGTACGGGAAGGGCCGCGTATTCTACTCCACACTCGGGCATCCCGTTGAGAATTGGGACAACCCTGGCATGCAGAAAATGTATGTCGAGGCGATCAAATGGGCCCTGAAACTGGAAGACGCCGATGTCGTCGCCCAGAGCCTTGCCATGACACGACGCTCCTTCACCCGCCTCGCCGCTGCCGCCGCGGCGTTAAGGCCGCTCCTGAGCGCGGCTAACCGGCTGCGGATTGGAATCGGGACGTATAGCTATCACAGCCTGCTGCTGGATGCCATGGTCGCGCAATTGAAAGCGCTTCACATCCAGGAAATCGAGATGTCGCGCGGCGAATTTATGCTCCTATCGCATCCCGATGACGAGCGATTCCGTAGCGCCAGAACTCTGTTCGACCACGCCGGCATCCGCTGCGTCTCCTATTATGCGGCGACCATCCACGACGAGCGCGAGTTGGATCTGGCCATCCGTTTCGCCGGGCTGCTGGGCGCGGACAATATTACGGGAGACGCCACCGGCGCAGAACTGCTCAAACGCATCGATGAACGCTGCACGCAGGCCGGGTTGAGCTTTGGCATCCATAATCACTACTTCAAGACCAAGTTCGCGTACGAAAGCCCCGAAGACGTTTTGAAGGCACTGAGCGGCTTGTCGAAGACCGTGGGCGCCACGCTGGACGTGGGACACATCGCTTCCTGCGGGTACGACACCGTGGACGCCGTCCGGAAACTGGGGCCTTATCTGAAGCTGGTTCATCTCAAGGATGTAGCCGCGGCGGGCGGCGAAGACAACGTGCTGCTCGGGCGTGGGATTGCGAAAATTCCCGAAGTGATGGAAGAGCTGCACAAGCTCCAGTTCAGGGGACTGGCCGCCATCGAGTACGAAAAAGAAGGCCCGGTCGAAGACGATATGCGGAAGGAGGTTGAGTTTGCGCGCAAGTTGGCTTAGCATTCTCATCGTTGCGCTAGTGGCTTGCGGGCAGTCGCTACGGGGTGCGGAAACCCACCCGATATTACCGGTCGGCTCGGCAGCGCCCGATTTTGCTCTGCCGGGCGTCGATGGAAAAATTCACCGGCTTGCGGACTATGCCGCCAGTCCGGTCCTGGTAGTCATCTTCACCTGTAACCACTGCCCGATTGCGCAGATGTATGAAGCAGCGCATTGAGCGGCTGTACCTGGATTATCGCGACAAGGGCGTAGCCGTGGTGGCCATCCAGCCGAATGCTCCGGAAGCCATCCGGATCGACGAACTGGACTCTTCGGATATCAGCGACACCCTGGCCGAGATGAAGATCCGGGCGGATTTCAAGCATCTCACCTACCCTTACCTCTACGATGGCGAGACGCAGGCGGTCGCCCGGGCCTACGGTCCCCAGGCCACGCCGCACGTGTTTGTCTTCGATCGCGCGCGGCACTTGCGATATGAAGGCCGCATGGATAACAGCTACCGCGTGGAGATGGTGAAGACTGCAAGACGCCCGCAACGCGATTGAGGCGGTGCTCGCGGATAAGCCGGTGGAAGTCACCCACACGGGCGTCTTCGGTTGTTCCACTAAGTGGAAAGAAAAGGAGGCAAGCCGGTTGGAGGCGTTGCGGAAGCTCGAAGAAAAGCCCGTGACTCTGGATTTGGGCTCGGTGGACGATCTCCGCTCGCTCCGCGCCAACCCCCGCAAGAAGATGATGCTCGTCAGCTTCTGGTCCACTCTGTGCGGATCGTGCATTCAGCAATTCGCCGAGTTAGAGGACACCTACAGGATGTACAGCGTACGAGGTTTCGAGTTGGTCACCGTAGCGACAAATCCGCCGGCCGAGCGCGCCGCCGTTCAGAAGATGCTGGATCAACAGCATGCCACCAGCCGGAACCTGTTGTTCGCTTCCGATGACACGCTTCGCTGCGGCGGGCCTTCGATGCGCAGTGGGATTCCAATGTGCCCTACACCGCCCTGATCGCTCCCGATGGAAGATTGCTTTACGGGAAGGCCGGCGCCGTGGAAATCCTGGATCTGCGGCGGACGATCCTGGCGAACATGGATTCGGAATACGCCGGCTTCAATCGATACTGGATGACGGCGGGTGCGGCGCAATAACCTTGCCGCCCAAAACTTGCACCGGAGTCTGGCCGCCGCCATCCTTCCGGAGATAGAACAATGTCTGCTCTCCGTTTTCGCCGGTAACCGTCATCGAGGGCTCACCGAATCTCCGCAACAATTCGGTATATGAGATGCCGGCCTTGATCCCCGCTGGGTCTTCGTATATCTTCGCGATGGCTTGGAAGGCGCAGTTGCAGGGATCTTCTTCACCGCCGTATCCAATGTGCCGTCGAGATTCTTCAACGCGTCGCTGATTGCGTCCGCCGCACTCTTGGCGGACCCGGCAACTGTGGCCGAGCCGCCGGAAATCACGGCATGCTCAACGATAGTCTGACCGTGCAAGCAGCCGGACAGCCGGACAAACACAAGACCATCAGTCCCAGATTTTTCTTGAGTCTCATACCGCACGCCAATCGTAGCACCCCGCCGCCGGCACGGAGATAGTTACCAAAGCTAATTCTTCGGTAGTATCGTCGGTTTATGGCAAAGATCAAAGGTCCCAGAAAGATCATGATTATCCGGCATGCTGAGAAGCCGGGCACGTACGCCGGAGCGAACTGCGCCGGGGTGGATCGGGTAGCAGACAAGTGTGGCGCGAGCGGCGCAAAAGATCTGACGACAACCGGGTGGCAGCGCGCCGGCGGCCTGGTGACGCTATTTGCTCCACCATACGGACCCCAGTCGCACCTCTATACGCCCAGCGTTCTCTACGCCGCGGATCCTCAGGAGCGCCCGAAGCGCGCAGCGTCAAAATCCGGAGCGGCGGCGGACGGGCCGAGCCAGCGCCCTTACGAGACCATTTTGCCTCTCGCGGCGGCGCTCGGGCAGCCCGGCAAACCATTGACGATCAATCAGACCTTCAAGAAGAAGGACTATCCGGCCATGCTCGGGCACGCCCTGACCCGTAGCGGCGTGGTCCTGATCTGCTGGCAGCATGAAGACATACCCTTGTTAAACAGCGAGCAGCAACCGGGCATTAGCCAGTGGCTCCTGGATCTGACCAAAACCAAGGCCGTGTTTCCGATCCCAGCGACTTGGCCGAAGGATTCGAGCGGCAACGCGCGCTACGACCTGGTGTTCGTCTTTCATCGGTCTAAGCATACAGGAAAGATTACGAAGTTTCGCGTGGTTCCGCAGTTTCTGCTGAGCGGAGACGGACCCTATCAGCCTGCCGGCTAACGGCCTTGCTCCATCAGCGAGATCACGCCCAGCAGCGCGCCCCAATGGTAGTAGGCATCGCTACTGCGCACATCATTGCCGACGCCGGTGATGGAGTTGTAGTTCTCGTAAATAGCGTGGTCGCTTTGCCACGATTTCATCAGCAGCCTGTACGAGCGCTCCGCCAGATCCGCCCGCGCCCGTCGGCAGGTCGTAGTTGCGCAGGCCGAGATAGACCAGGAAGTTCATCGGACCCCAGATGCGCCCACGCCAATACTCCTGATCCTGAAATCCTGGAACGTTGCGCGCGATCGAAGGAATCACCCACTCGCCGTGAAACTCCCGCGCATTGAAGTAATGCTCGTCGATCATGCGCGCGGCCTGCTCCGGCGTGGCAGCCTTCGCGATCAGCGGATAGAAGTTCGTCGGCGAAAGTCGCGGTGAATTCTCTCCTGTATCGGTGCGCCGGTTGAGGTACATGCCGGTCTTCTCGTCCCACAGCGTATTCAGCGAGGTGGCGTACTTGGCTGCCGCGCGCGTGGAGTTCGCGTGCGTCTTCGGGCTTGCCCAGGATCGCCGCGATCTCGGCCAGCGCCTGGCAATCGGCCACATAGAGCGCGTTCAAGCCCGACATCGGCCATCTCCAGCCGGTTGGTGTGCGGATTGAAGGGCACGCCATCGTACATCGGCGAGTTGTCGAGGCCCGATTCGTACAAGGCCGCCTGGAAGTTGTGATAAGTTCCGTCCACAAGCTGCGGCACGTCGTCCGATCCCCAGGCCAGCAGCCCGCCGCCATCGCGCGCGGTGGGCCACCAGCGGTTCCAGCGTAATAGTTCGTCGTAGACCTCCGCCAGGAACCAGCGCTCCTTGTGCCGCTTGTAAATCTCCAGCACGATCAGGCTTCCTACGGGCGGCTGCGAACGGTCTTCGCTCTTGATGTTGTAAGCCGAAGCGCAATTGGGAATGAAACCGCGGCGCGTGATGCCTTTGGTTACTTCCACCGCATTCGCAAACGCCAGATCCCGGTTGTACAGCCCATACATGAAGGACGCGAAGTAAGTATCCCAGTCGAACAGCACGTAGCCGCCCCAGCCCGCGCTCCACAGCCGGCTCACGGGAGAGATGGCGCGGTCGTTTTCGGGATCGTAGGTCAGATTCCAGCCGAGAATCGTCTGCATCGCGGTGAATACTTCTTTCGCCGCGCCATAGCCCGCCAAGCCGCTTTGCGTGCGCGTCGCGGTGCGCCTCTACGATCGCCTTCACCTGATCGATGCGTCTTCCGCGGCCCCGTGTAGATGGCGAATTGTCCTTCGAGCGCCATCGACAGGTACGGCGTACCCACCGTGACAAACGGGTCGCGCACCTCCGCCGCCGTAGTGCGCACTTCAAATGTCCGCCCGCCCTGCAGGCCGCTGCGCCTTCAGCACCGCGCCCTCGCGCCGCACTTGGCCCGCGCGGTTCCAGTAGTAGCCGGTCTCGACAATCAAATGCTCCGGCCGCAGCGCCGCCCGCTTCTCCACCGTCACGAGAATATATTCCTCGCCGGATTCCGCGGCGGTTTGGACGAGGGCCACATTGTTCGCCAACTCCAGTTTCAATTCCGTGTAGAAACCGTCGTCCGAGTGCGGACCCAGGCGGATCTTCTCCGCCCGGTGCGCCGTCTGGTTGGCCTGGAAGAATGTGTCCTGGTACATGTGGCCCATGCCGGCGCTCTTCAGTCCCAGCGTCAGGGCGAAGCCATCGGGCAGGTAGACGTGCGACAGCACACTGTTCGCGCTCCAGGTGTTCCAGCCCTGGCACAGCCGTCGCTGCAACGCCCGGTATTCCGGCGTCCGGAGCGTGCGCGAGGGCTGCGCCTGGACCACGCCGGCAGCGGCAGCCAGCAGCGTGAGAAGAAATGCGATCGGCATGTTCATGGCGAGGAAGCCCTTTCAGCTTATCAGGCAGCCCGCAATTACGGCCCCTGCTAGAATTGTCTGAATTGATGTGGCTTCTCGTCCTCGCCGCCCTGCTCTATGCCGCCGTCTATTTCGCCGTAAGCCGCGTGGTTTATCAAGCCACGCGTTATCCGGGCGGCTGGTGGCATACTCAGGCAGAATCCGGCGCGCAGGACGTTTGGCTGCGCACTAGTGACGGTGTCCGCCTGAACGCCTGGTTTGTGGATGTGCCGGGCAGCCGCGTGGTTACCTTGTACCTGCATGGCAATGGCGGCAACCTGGCGCACCGGCCCGGCCACTTGCGCGAAATGGCCGCCGCGGGGTCCGCGGTGCTGATTCCGGACTACAGGGGATACGGCAAAAGCGCAGGCCGCCCCACCGAGCGCGGTCTGTACCGCGATGCCGACGCCGCATACGACTACCTCATTGGCCAGGGTTGGCGGCCAGCTCAGATCGTCATCGTGGGCGAATCGCTGGGCGCGGCGGTGGCGGCGGATCTGGCTGCCCGGCGTCCCTGCGCGGGGCTGGTTCTCGAATGCCCGTTTACTTCGCTTTCGGCAATCGCGGGAACCGCAGTGCCGCTGGTTGGCCGGCTGTTCGCCAGCGGATTCAATACCCGCCGCAAGGTTGCCAGGGTACATGTGCCCGTCCTCGTCATCCATGGCGACCGGGACGCCACGGTGCCTTTCGCCATGGGACGCGCGGTGTTTGAAGCCGCCAATGAGCCCAAGTCGTTTTGGACAGTCGAAGGCGCCACGCACGTGGACATCGTGGAAGCGGCCGGCCCGCTATACCGCACGCGTCTGCAGGCGTTTTACGAAAGCATACAGAGCGCTTGAGCCGGAACGGCCTTCACGGCTTGGGGCCGACCGCAATCTCCAATAAATTAGCGTCGTCCGGCTCGGAAGCGGTGATGGGACCGCTCGAAACACCCGCATCCACGAACGCCTTTGCCAGGGCCGTAGCCAACTGACGGCGGTTGGCGCCTACTTCCAGGACGATGCCCGGCTGCGGCTTGCCGAAAACCAAGGCGGGCGCGGCCGAAACCAGCATGCCGCCCGCCTCCAGCGTGGCTTTGATCTCACGCGCGAACGCGTCGCTCTCGGGATCGCCGGCTTGTGTGACGATCGAAACTCTCTGACCCCTGAACCCGGCCAGCGCGGATGCGATCGCTTGCCGCTGCCCCGTTCCTATGTGTCTCGACGCCGGCCCGCGCTTCAAGCTGCAAGCGGGCGGCCCGCTCCTTCTCCACCACCAGTTGCAACTCGAGGTTCTCTTTGCGCAACTGTTCGTGATGCACCTTGGCGTGCGCCATATCGGCTTCCAGGCGCCGCTGCTCCCTATACGCTTCGGCGGCTTGTGCGGCGGCGCGCGCGGCGCCCGCGTGGGCGTGAGCTACCGCTTCGGCCGAATTGCTCTCCAGGCGCTTGAGTTCCATGTCCTTCGCGGATGTGACGCGTCCCGCAAAAAGGGCCAGCAGGAAGCTGGTGGCCGCCGCCAGGCAGACAAACACGACGTACGCCAAGGTGGACCAGTTCAGGCCCCTTTCGAGGAAATGCATGTTGGAGAGATCTGGCAAGGCATTTATAGCATGCCAGCCTTGTTTGAGCCGCCGCAATACTGATCGTACCTGGGTTATAGCTACAGGGACCGCTAGTACTTCTTCAGGTATTCTACGATCTCACTGCGCTCGGCGGCGCTCTCCACATGAAACGCCATGTCATTACCCGGCACAAGCTTCTGAAGCGGCGCACTTAACTCTCCACCGCCAGGCTGTGAGGGCGCGCCACATAGGAGACATTCCCAACGCCCAGCATGCTACGCGCTGTCCGCAGTTGCCCAGCCCCATTCGGGATACTATGCCGTAGCGCTCCAGGTATTGTTTCCCGTCGTCCAATGACGTGTCGTGCTCGCCGGGTACGTAGAAAATCCGGCTCGCCTTGGCGCCCCGCAGTACCTGGTCCAAGGTGTCGAATTCGCCGGGTTTGGACGTGTGCGTGAGGTGCCGGTGTGAACGATGAAGTCCGGTGTTCGCGGAAGCGCGTTGATCTTTTCGACCGCCGCCTGCAGCGTGCCCACGACGTCAGGATTCGCCGGCTTGCCGAAAGCGCGCGAACTGAGCAGGCCGCCGCCAGCCGTCCAGACCACGCCAGTCCCCGCCCAGGCTCTACTCCGCGCAAGCGGCGTTTATTCCCGGGAATAAATGTCATGCCGCAGAGGTAACACTAAGGGAGGGCCGCGATATCGTCGGGATATCATGGAGTCACCCGTGAACTCACCGCCGAAACTTGTGTTATTCGAACAGATCGTAGTCCCGCACCTGAATGCGGCCTACAACCTCGCGCGCTGGCTCACCCGCAACCAGCACGACGCCGAAGATGTCGTCCAGGAGGCTTATCTGCGCGCTTACCGGTACTTCGATAGCTTCCACGGCAGCGACGGCAAAGCCTGGCTGCTGGCCGTAGTGCGTAACACCTGTCTCACCTGGCGCCGCCGGGAGCGTGGCTCGGCGACGGTGACGTTCGATGAGGAAATCCACGGTTCGGGCGCGGATGCGGCAACGGCGGAGAGTACTTTGGTCGACAAGGTGGGCTTGGCCAGCGTGCGCGGCTGCCTGGAATCGCTTCCCCCAGAGTTCCGCGGCGTGCTGGTGATGCGGGAACTGGAGGAAATGGCGTACCGGGATATCGCCGAAGTCACCAGCCTGCCGATAGGGACCGTGATGTCCCGTTTGTCGCGCGCGCGGCAGCGCCTGCAAGACTGTGTCACCGGACGGATGAAGGGAGTAACACAATGACTTGTGAGTCGGCCACGAACCTGGTCGAACCTTATCTGGATCACGAGATGGATGCCTCTCTAAGTGCCCAGGTACAAGAGCATCTGGCCACTTGCCCCGTATGCGCGGAGGCGCACAGCCGCCTCCTGGAGCTGCGCCGCGGCATTCGCGCACAGGCGCCTTACTATCGCGCGCCCGCCTATCTGCAGGATCGAATTCACACCGCGCTGCTGAAAGCCGAGGGGCCGGCCGCCGGACCCTGGCGCTCGATCGCCATCGCGGCATCCGTTCTGCTGGCGGTCTCGCTCGGGTGGAATGCCGCCGGGTTCCTCGCACGCCGCGCCAACGCCGATCGCGCCGCGGATAACATGATCGCTGCCCACGTCCGCTCATTGATGGCAACTCATCTGTTGGACGTGCCCTCTTCCGACCGCCACACGGTGAAGCCCTGGTTCAACGGCAAGCTGGATTTCTCGCCAGACGTTAAAGACTTCGCCAGCCAGGGATTTCCGCTCCTCGGCGGACGCCTCGATTACATCGATGGCCGGGCCGTGGCCGCTATGGTGTACCAGCGCCGGCAGCACGTGATCAACCTCTTCACGTGGCCATCCGCTTCGGCCGGCGGCCAAGCCGATTTTTCGCGCAACGGCTACCACGCGGTTCACTGGGACGGCGCGGGCATGGCTTACTGGGCTGTCTCCGACATGGCGCCCGCCGAGCTACTGCAGTTCGTGGATCTCTACAAGCAACCGTAAGACCGTCAAAGTCTCAGGGCTGCCATGGGATCGATCCTTGTGGCGCGGCGCGCCGGAATGTAACTGGCGGCCAGCGACACGAGAAGGAACAGCAACCCAATGCCGGCGAACGTCGCCGGATCGGTGGCGCTGACGTGGAAGAGCAGGGTCTTCATCACTCGCGTCAAGGCGCCGGCCCCCACCAGGCCGATCACTATTCCCACTATGGCAAGAACGAAGCCTTGGCGGATTACAAGCCGCAGGATATCGCCCGGCTGTGCGCCCAAAGCCCGGCGAATCCCCACTTCTTGTGTGCGCTGCGCCACCGAGTAAGCAATCACGCCGTAGATCCCGATCAGCGCCAGCAGCAGCGCCACGCCCGCGAAAGATCCCAACAACATCGTCAGCAAGCGCCGCTCTCCGACTTCGTCTTCCACCAGGCCCTCCATGGTGCGCACGGCGGCCACCGTCTGATCCCGGTCCAGTGTCTGCACCCGATCGCGCACGGCTTTGGTAAGCGATAGCGGATCTCCGGATGTTCGTACGGCGATCATTGAAGACTGCTGGGGATTCTGCGCGAAAGATTCGTATACACTTTCCGGCCACAAACTGCCTTCCAGGGACTGGTGGACACTCGCGGCGATTCCCACGATTTCGGCGGGTCTGGGATCCACGCCTCCGACTAAGAGCCGCTGACCGACTGGATCCTGACCGGCGGGATACGCGGGCCAGAAACGGCGAGCCATCGCCTCGTCGACAATGACCACGCGCTGCTGGTCTTCACCGTCATGTGCGGTGAAATCCCGGCCGCGCCGCAACGGAATCCCGAGAGTGTGAAAGTAGCCCGGCGTGACGATCAGCAGGGTCGAAATGAGGCGTTGGTTTAACGGGAGCGGCGGCTTGGTGGCGTCCTGTACGGGCGTGCCCGGATATCCCATCATCGGAAGGGACATGGACGCGGCAGCGCCGCGTACGCCTGGCAACAATTCTACCCGCCGGACCAGTTCTTCAAAGAATGTCGCCGTTTTCCGAGTGGCGTTGTAGCGCACCGGCGGCAGGGAAACGCGCATGGTGAGCAGGTTCGCGGGGTTGAAACCGATGTCCACATGCCGCAATTGCGCGACGCTCTCCATCAACAGCGCGGCGCCGATCAGCAACACGATGGAGAGCGCCACCTGCGCCACCAACAACAGGTTCCGGATGTTCCACCCCGCCAGGACCCCGCGCGGAGCTCCTGCGTTTGAGACCGCACCGCTGGTTCGCAAGACGCGGATCAGATCGGGCCGGGAAGCGCCCAGCGACGGCGCCAAGCCGAAGACCACGCCCGTCACGATGGAGAGCGCCGGCGGCGAATGCCAGCACCATCCAGTCCAGATGAATTTCACCGGCTCGCGGCAGATCGAATCCGGTAATTTTGGGAATCCCGCGCAGACTATATGCGGCCAGCAGCACACCGAGTGCACCGCCCGCTATCGACAACAGAACGCTCTCGGCGAGCAGTTGCCGGATCAGGCGCGTGCGCGCAGCGCCCAGCGCAGCCCGGACCGCGAATTCCCGCGATCGGGACGTGGCCCGCGCCAGCAGCAGGCCGGCCACGTTGGCGCAAGCGATCAGCAGCACAAAGGCGGCCGCGCCAAACAGCATCCAAAGCATGGAACGCACATTGGCCACCATCTGATCTTTCAGGGCCGTGACTTCCGGCGATCGCGGCTTCGCGTCCAGCATGGCGGGATGCTGCATCGCGTATTGATGGCGAATCACCTTCAATTCCGCATTAGCTTGTTCCAGGCGTCACTCCCGGCTTCAACCGGCCGAATACCTGGAGAAACGGGCTCAGCGCGCGCGACTTGGCAGGGATAGCCTGATAATACGACGGGGCCGTAATCCAGATATCCAAGCCCGCATAAGGAAACTGGAAGTGAGGCGGAAGAACCCCGATGATGGTATACGGCGTGTCCGCCAGAACGGCCGTCTTACCGACAATTTGCGGATCGCCTGCGAAGCGGCGCTGCCACAATTCGGCGCTGATCATGGCCACCGGCGCCCCGGCAGGCGAATCTTCTTCGGGGCGGAAGCCGCGTCCGCGCAGCGGCTCGACGCCCAGAATCCGGAGAAAACTGTCGGATACCGCGGCGCCACCCAGCACCTCCGGCTCGGCTCCACCAGAGAGCGTCACGTTATTCCAGCCGGTGAAAGCCGCGATTTCGGTGAAAGAGAGCGCGCCCGCTTTCATCTCCGCGAAGCGCGTGGGCGTGGCCCCTCCGGCGACGCGTATCAACCGATCGGGGTTGCGGTATGCGAGCGGCTTCAGCAGCACGGCGCGAATCACCGTAAACATCGCCGTGGTTCCGCCGATCGCCAGCGCCAGGGTCAGAATGGCGGCCGCGGCGAAGCCGGGTTTGGTGCGCATCGTGCGCAGCCCATAGCGGACATCCCGCCAGATCGTATCCGGAAATCCAAGGCTGTTCATCAAGTGGCCCTCCAATCAACCAAGTTTACCTCCGTCGCTGCGGGCTGCTGCCGGAACGTGGGGCGGGCGCCGGCCGGGGGGTGGATTACTATGCAGGATTGTGCATGAATTGTGCAAAAGCGCTTTGGAAAAACGAAGCCATTTTTGGTTGTAACTAATTTGTTTTCTCCGGCTTACTGTTTATTTTGCCAAATCCGGACGATTTTCGGCTCACTTTGGCCATTTCGGCTCGTTTTTCCGCTGATGTACGCACTGTGATCGGCCTTGCCTGCCATGCGGTACCACGTCGGAGATCCGAGGGCTTGCGGTGTGGAGCGGGCCGAGGGTGCCGCGGTTTTTTCGTTTCGCGTAACATTTTGTAGCATTCCGTTGGGTGGACTGCGTTTTCCCTTGCCAGGGGCCGCGCAGACAGCCTCGTTTCAACTTCAGCATAGCAGGCCATTTCCTGAGAATTTCCAGAGCAGAGCGCGATTAGCTATTGTTTTCAGTCGCTTGAGAGGATGCCGTCTCTCGTGAAAACGACGGATGAAACACGCGGTGCGCCGGCGCAAGCTGCGACTTGGGAGGCATCTCGGGCGCGCATGTTGTTGAATCGGTGTTATTTCCGAAGAACGTATTTCGAAGGATTCGCCGGCTGTTCCGAGGCTAGCGGACTAGGACTGTGGTGCTTGACACTAGCTGCGCGCGCGTTGTACCGTTCCTTCTAGGAACTTGTTGAAAAACGCAGAAAACCGCTTCCTGACGGGGGCGGCTCAGAATCGCGCGCGAGTCCTTATTTTCAACGCAATCATCTGGCTAGAAAGATAACTTCATGAAAACAAAGAACGGTCTCTTGTGTCTCGCGGGTCTGCTGGCGGTGCTTCCGGTCCCGGCGCAGGCGACGGTCGCGATTGTCTCCCTGTCGCCTTCGCTGGTATCGCCGCAGCCGCTTGGTACTAGCATTACCTGGACGGCGACCGCCAAGGATACGGGCACCGGGCCCCTGACTTTCCAGTTCAATGTCACGCCTCCTGGCGGGACGCTGACCATGATCAAGGACTTCAATGTGGGGACCCTCGCCAGCAAGGTTTGGACCTCGCAGCCTTTTGTGTGGGTACCGACCACCCGTGAAGGCGCTTATAAGGTCCAGGTGGTCATCAAGGACTTTACGTCCGGATTGACGGCTACAAAAACGGTTCAGTTCAACGTAACGCCGCTGGTGACGGGCAGCGCGCCGGTGGCCACCGCCACCGCCAACCCAGTAGTGGCCCTGTTCAGCTCCCCTGCCTGCGCCAAAGGCAGCAAGATGCGGGTCTCCTTTCAAGAACAATCGGGCGGAACGCCGGCCGTTCTCACGAATTATGCGGCCTGCATCGCCGGCGTCACCATGAACTTTGAAATAGCCGGCATGTACCCCAGCACGGCCTATACCATGTTCTCCGAGACACTCACCAGCGGGAAACTCAAGAAGGGGCCGTCGCTGACTTACACCACCGGCGCTCTTCCGACCAATATCACTTTTCCGACGTTCACCGTCGAAACCCCCGCCGGAGCATCGGCAGACACAGCCGACTCTTTGCTTCTCATCAATTCTACGCAGCTTGGAAATCAGCCCCTCTACCCGAACGTAGCCACTGACCTGACCGGCAAGATTATGTGGTATTACTTCGCGAGCACCACGCATGGGAGCACCCTTACGCGTCCGCTTTCGAACGCGACCCTGCTCACCATTCAATACGGCACGTCGTGGAACACGGCGACCAGCAACCAGCAACTCCTGCGGCAAATCGACCTGGCGGGGAATGTGATCAAGGAAACCAACACGGGCGTAGTCCAACAGGAACTGCTCGCGCTGGGCGCAGTGGATGGCGGCCCGTGCAACGTCTTCCCCAGCCCGGCGCCGGTCGGATCGGCCTGCCTCGATACTTTTAGCCATGACGCCATTCAATACACCATCGGCGCGGATACGTACACCGCGATTCTGTGCGACATCGAAAAGATTTTTCCCATCGGCACACAAGGCGATTCGAGCGGCATGCCGGTCGACATTCGGGGAGCCATGATTGTCGTGCTGAATTCGAATTGGCAAGCGGTCTGGTATTGGGATTCCTACGACCCCTCCGGCGGCGGCAACGGCTATCCGCTGTTGCCGATCACGCGGACGGCCACGTTACCAAACGATACCTGCGGCATCAACGAACAAGGCTGCGAGGGAATCCAACTGCTGGGTACCGGTATCGCCCCCTTGGCGAGGGATTGGCTGCATGAGAACGCCATTTATTACTGGCCTACGGACACATCCGGCGGCGCTTCCGGCGATTTCGTCTGGTCCTCGCGAAATCAGGACTGGGTGATGAAAGTAGACTATAACAACGGCACGGGCACCGGCGACCTTCTGTGGACCATGGGGGCGTGCAGCACTTCCTTTACGTTTGACAACATATACAGCGATCCCTGGCCGTGGTTCTCGGGGCAGCACGAAGTAGGTATCGAAAACAACGGCGCCGGACCAATGACCGTCTTTGACGACGGCAATACGCGGGTTTCCTCGCCGGGCACTGCCACAGGTTGTATGCAAGGCGAAGGCGGCAGCCCTTACAGCCGCGGCATGGCCCTCACCATAAATGAGACGAGCATGACGGTTACGCCCGTACTGAGTCAGGATTTAGGATCTTACTCGCCGGCGAATGGAAGCGCCCAGATGCTGTCCAATGGCAATTACTTCTACATGTCGGGTGTCGCGTTCCTCAATATCAACACGGATGTAAGCTACTCGAGCGAATGGCTGCCGACGGCCGGCACAGACACGGGCACTACGGTCTTCAACATCCAGGGTCCGGAAGCTTACCGTGGATGGCGGATGCCCAGCTTTTATAACCCGCCGATCACATAGGAGCTTGGTGAAAAACGCGGAAAACCGCTTCCTGACGGGCGCGGCTCAGAATCGCAGGGCGGAAAACCGCTTCCTGACGGGCGCGGCTCAACTGATAGGTCTGCTCGCGGTACTGTGCGCCCCGGCATATGGCTCGGTCACCATCACCTCGCTGACGCCTTCGGTTGCCTCGCCGCAGCCGCTTGGCACATCCATTACCTGGACTGCGACCGCCACGGGCACCGGCAAGGGCGCAGTGACTTTCCAGTTCAATATCGCGCCCCCGAACGGGTCGCTGGCCATGGTCAGCGATTTCAACGTAGGTTCTCTGAGCTCGGGGGTCTGGACTTCTCAACCTTTCACGTGGGTTCCGACTGCGATGGAAGGCGCCTATCAGGTCGAGGTGGTCGCCAAGAACTTTAAGACGGGAGCCTCAGGTTCGAAGACGGCTTCATTCATCGTAAAGCCGCTGGTGACGGGCGGCGCGCCTGTGGTGACGGCCACCGCCAACGCTTTAGTGGCCCTGTTCAGCGCGCCTGCCTGCCCGGCGGGAAGCCAGATGCGCGTCTCGTTTCAGCAACAATCGGGCGCGACGCCGGCCACCACCACAAGCTGGGCAAACTGCATTCCCGGCGTCAGCATGAACTTCGAAATTGCCGGGATGTACGCGCAGACTGCCTATACAATGTTCTCGCAGACAAAGACGAACGGAAACATTGTGAATGGACCCGCGGTATTGTTCACGACCGGGGCTATCCCCAAGGATCTTGCGATTCCCACTTACAAGATCGAGGTTCCCGCAGGGGCATCCACCGACACGGCCGATTCGGTAATTCTCATCAATACGACGCAACTGAATGGCGGCCGTCTTTACCCCAACCTGGCGATCGACTTATCCGGCAACGTCCTCTGGTATTACTCCGCCAGCTCCAACCATGGCAGCACCATTACGCGTCCGCTCTCTAACGGGACCGTGCTAACCGTTCAATACGGCAAAGCCTGGACCACTACGAAAAACCAGCAACTTCTGGTTCAAATCGATCTGGCGGGCAACGTGGTACGGGAAACCAACACCGGCGCGGTCCAGAGGAACTCGCGGCCTTGGGCGCCGTGGATGGAGGACCGTGCACGGCCTTCGCCAGTCCGGCGCCTGTCGGATCGGGCTGCCTGGACACTTTCAGCCACGACGCCATTCAGTTCTATATTGGAGCGAATCAGTACACCGCGCTTCTGAGTGACATTGAAAGAATTTTTCCGATCGGAACCCAGGGTGATACGAGCGGCCTCCCGGTGGACATCCGGGGATCCATGATTACGGTCCTCGATTCGAATTGGCAGGCTGTCTGGTATTGGGACTCCTTCAATCCCGCGGGCGGCGGCAACGGTTATCCGCTGCTGCCTATCACCCGGGTAGCTCCCTTGGATGCAACCTGCACCAGCGGCGGACAAGGTTGTGACGCCATCCAACTGTTGGGTCCGGGTATCTCGCCCACCGCGGTCGACTGGCTCCATTGCAATAGTCTCTATTACTGGCCCACGGACACATCCGGCGGCGCTTCCGGAGATTTTGTGTGGTCCTCCCGGAACCAGGACTGGCTCATGAAGGTCGACTACAACAATGGCGCGGGCACAGGCGACCTTTTATGGACCATGGGACCATGCGGCAGTTTCGCCTTTAACAACGTATATGACGATCCCTGGCCGTGGTTCTCCGGGCAGCACGACGCCGGCATCGAAAACAATGGCGCCGGCCCTCTGACGGTCTTTGACGATGGCAATACGCGGATCTCCAGGCCGGGCCGCTCGACGCAATGTATGCAAGGGGTGGGCGGCGGCCAAAGCCGGGGCATGGCCCTGACGGTGGATGAGACGAGCATGCAGGTTAACCCGGTTCTGAGTGTGAATCTGGGAAGCTATTCCGACGCCAATGGAAGCGCTCAGTTACTGGACAACGGCAATTACTTCTTCCTGTCGGGGGTTGCCAACGGCGCAGGCTACACCATCGAGATTCTGCCGACCCCCGGCACCGACACCGGCACCCAGGTTCTGAACATTCAAGGTTCGGAAGGGTATCGTGCGTGGCGGATGCCCAGTCTGTACGACCCTCCCACCACATGAGCGAAGTGAGTCGAATCGCCGGGTGGATTCGGGCGGCTTATGAAGGTCCCGCCTGGCATGGTCCGGCGCTCTGTGAGATCCTGACCGGCGTAACGGCGGATACCGCGGCGCAACGACCTATCTCCGGCGCACATACCATCTGTGAAATTGTTCTGCACATTACCGTGTGGATCTCTGTAGTAACGCGCCGCCTCGAAGGCGCCCCCATTCCCACTGTAGCTCCGGCCGAAGACTGGCCCGCGGCGCCAGAGCCAAGTGATGCTGAGTGGCAACGCGCGCTGGACCGGCTTGCCGAAGCCCAGCGCGAACTGGAAGCCGCGACGCGCAAGCTCACCGACGACCGCCTTCGCGAGACAGTCCTGGGTGATCGGCCCTATTCAATCTACACCATGCTGCACGGCGTCGTGCACCACAACTTGTATCACGCCGGTCAGATCGCCCCGATCAAAAAAGCGGTTCGCTGACCCTCGATGATCGACTTCTCGCAATTCGGCAACGGCCAGCCCCTGGTGCTCATTGCCGGACCTTGCGTGATCGAAAGCGAGGAGCACGTGCATCGCATGGCGCAGGCTATCGGCGAAATCGTTGGCCCGTTCGTCTTTAAAGCCTCCTTCGATAAAGCCAACCGCACCAGCCTCAGCGGCTATCGCGGACCAGGCCTGCGGGAGGGCCTGCGCATCCTGGCGGGCGTCAAGCGCCAGGGCCACTCCATCCTGACCGACATTCATGAGCCGGCCCAGGCGGCGCCCGCCGCGGAGGTAGCCGACATCCTCCAAATTCCCGCTTTCCTATGCCGCCAGACGGATCTGCTGCTCGAAGCCGGCCGGACTGGCCGTATCGTGAACATCAAGAAGGGCCAGTTTGTGGCGCCGCAAGATATTGCGCGCGCCGCCGAAAAGGTCGCCTCCACGGGCAACTCCCGGGTGCTGCTTACCGAGCGCGGATCGTCGTTCGGTTACAACAATCTGGTCGTGGATATGCGCGGTCTGAAGATCATGCGCGAGTCTGGGCTGGCCGGTGATTTTCGACGCGACCCATAGCGTCCAATTGCCGAGCGGCGGCGGCGCGGCTTCGGGCGGACAGCCGCAGTTCATCGAGCCGCTGGCGCGCGCCGCCGTGGCGGTAGGTATCGACGGGCTGTTCGTGGAAGTCCACGACGCCCCGGAGCGGGCTTTATCCGATGGCGCCAACGCCCTGCGGCTGGATCTGTTGCCGGAACTTTGGCGCCGCCTGCGGGCGCTGGACGGGCTGGTGAAGTCCTTCCGCTGAGCGCGCCTGTCTGCACGCTTGACCGGATTCGAGCGTCGTATAATGATTGAGGAAGGACATCTCCGTATGCGCCGCAATCGCCAGCAGGGCGGGTTTTCGTTAATTGAACTGTTGATCGTCGTTACCATCATTGCCATCATCGCCACCATGGCAGTGCCTAAGCTCATCAAGGCGCGGATGTTGGGCAACGAGACAGCCGCACTGGGAGGCGATCAAGACGCTCCACGCGGCGGAGTGGCAATACAATTCGCAGTACAATCGTTTCGCTCAAACGCTGACGGAGTTGGGGCCGCCCACCAGCGGGGCGGATAATCCGTCGGCCTCAGGGCTCATCTCGGCGGACCTTGCCGCCGGCCTTAAGCAGGGCTACAAATTCACGTTGCAAGGCACGCCGGCAGGCTATGCGATCACCGCCGTGCCCAAATCCTCAGCACCATCGGCTGGCGCACCGTCACGCCCACAGAACTTGGATATCCGCTACAACGAAGGCTAGGAGTCGGCAGGCTACAGTTCTATTTCCGACCAGCGGAATGGATGTCCACGAGAGTCATACCCAGGGCAACGCGGGCCAATGTCAACGGTCCATTGATTGACGCAAAACCGAGAAGATCGGCGCGCGACACGAAGTAACGTCCGATTCGCCATTTGCCCCCGTGTTACCGTTGACTCTTACCAATGAAGATCCTCTTCATCGGCGATATATTCGCCGCTCCCGGCCGTCAGATTGTCGCCGGCCATCTCCAGGACATCAGGGAAACGAATGGCATCGATATAGCCATCGCCAACGCTGAAAATGCGGCCGGCGGCTTCGGCATCACTCCATCGATCGCCGAAGAGATCTTTTCCCTTGGCATCGACGTGCTTACGTCCGGCAATCATATCTGGGACAAGAAAGAGATCCTGGACTACCTGCCACGCCAGCCAAAGCTCCTGCGCCCCGCCAACTATCCCGCCGAAACACCTGGCCACGGCGTCATCGTAGTATCCAGCCGGCAAGGAATTCCGTGCGCCGTCATCAATCTGCAAGGCCGGACTTACATGCCTGATACGGATTGTCCGTTCCACAAGGCGGACCAGATCCTGCGCGACCTCGACCCGTCCGTGAAAGTCCGGTTCGTGGACTTTCATGCCGAGGTGACGAGCGAAAAGATGGCCATGGGCTGGCATCTGGATGGCAGAGTGTCGGCCATGGTGGGCACCCACACGCATATACCGACCGCGGATACGCGGATTCTGCCGGGGGGCACCGCCTACCAGACCGACGTGGGCATGACCGGGCCGTACGACTCGGTGATCGGCGTAAAAAAGGAGCTGATTCTGCAGCGGTTCCTGACGGCGCTCCCGGTGCGTATGGAAGCGGCCAAGACTCGCCGGAGCTGCACTCCGTGATTGTGGAGGTAGACGATAATACCGGCAAGGCGCTCTCCATTCGCCGCCACACGATCGGCGGCGACTAGCTCCTAGTTAACAGCCCGCAAAACGGCGCGTGGGCAGTTACTCGAAGGCATTGAGGCGCACCCGCGCCTGGGTGCGCGACATAATTGTGGATGATTTTAGGCGGCCGCCGAGCGAGAAGCCCAGTAGTCCTCGAATTTGCCGGACAGCCGGTTGCAGCGCAAGGCGATGATGGCATTGGCACCGCGCACTGTCCAGAACATGCCGGACTGCTTGAGACGGGACCCGATCACCGTTCGGCATCCTGCCTCGATGACTCCAGAGCCTATGAATAGACCCTGCTTGCGGAATTTGGGGTAGCGCATGCGATTTCGGTTCCGTTCGAAGTAGTCGGCTTGGATACGAAGCTCATCGCGTAACTGTGCCTTGCGTGTGGGGAAGCTGCGCAGTTCACTGACGACGTTTTCGACTCTGCCTCGGTTTAGTTTTTGGATTAGCTTCTTGGCCCAACGCTTCCGTTGCTTCTCGTCGGAGGGAAATAACTTAGCGGCTACATCCCAGAGATGCTCGCGCGCGTGCCAGATGTCGATGATCTGAATGGCGCCAGCAAAATGCTGGTCTGCGATATTCCAGATCCACTCGGCACCGTCGCCCAGCACCACTTTCCTTTTGGCCCGATCCCATCCCCGTTCGAAGGCTTCGGCGTAGAGCCGACGGCCAAACAGTTCAGCAGTTTCGATGGCCCCGGTATAGGTGGTGGAAGCGGCATCCCGAATGGGTCGGCCTTCCGCGTCGGTGGTGGTGTGGGTGAAGACACACCCGAGTTTGACTTCCCGGGTGCGTGCCGGCTGCCCCTGGGATCTGCCGGCGCGCCCTTCCAACTCGGCGTGTACCATCGGCAATTGGGTGCCATCCATTTCGACGACCAGCACGGGAACGGCAGCGCCCAAGATGTCGGGAAACTCCAATTGCACGATGCGATCTCGCTGGGCCTGTTCCCGTTCGGCGATATCGGCACCGATGGCTTCGGCGTGGCGTTCGACAGCTTTGGTAGTGACCTCCAGGCCGGCCAGCAGGTGCAGCCGTTGGCGGCCACTATCGAAGCTGGTCTCGCTTCCTACCATGGCCATCATACGTCGCACGCCGGGCGAACACTCCGTCCCGACTACGTCAAGTTCCCGATCGCGGGGACTGTGTCCTTGATGGCAACTCGGACAGAGATAGTAGGCTCGATCGTAGACCACAGGCCCCAGCATGGTCAGGATCTACTTCGGGCGCGTTTCGCGGTATCGAGCTTGCTGACCGCAGCCGCAGGGGACTTGGCGGTCGTGCGCCGCCGGCATACACAACAACCGCTGCATGGCTATTGCCCCGGCGTGGTGCATAGAGTCCCGCACCAGCATCTCGACGGCCTCAAGATCGATCGTGCCGGTCTTATGCCAATCGCCGAGGACGATCTGTACCGTCCGACCTACTTCTTGGGCGACTTCTTGTTGGATCGCTTCTGCTGTTTTTTTTCCTGTGCGGTCAAAGTGTCCTCCACCGGCCGCAACTTGCAGATTTTCTCGTTGACTTCCAACAGATCGTGACCGAGCTGACGGAAGCGATGGAACTCTTCGACTTCCTGCTGAGCCTTGCGCAGAGCCGTCGCTGTGCTAAAGGTCTCCGTAACGGATTTTCCATTGACTTTGCGGGTCAAGCGATAGAAAGGGCCATGGCCCGGGTCATCGGGCCGGCGGCAGTGGCACCCTGGGTTGCCACATCGTCCGCCCGTGCTGGTAATCGACCCAGAACGCATATCGCCGAGTCGACTGATCTGGAACTGTGTCTGCGCGCGCTGAGCTTCGAGCGCGGAAAGAGCTTCGGTCATTGGGAACCTCCTAATACCTAGCGTACTACTACGCTAGGTTTAAGGCCACAAAAAAAGAAAGTGGCCCTGCCGTTCCATTTTGTGTCGCGCACCCCCCGCGCCTTTGCGGGCTAGCTACGGAGCGGCTACAGTATAAGCGACGCTTTGTGTCACTGAATTGAAGCCCTGCAACGCGGTCACCTTGATCTCGCAATTGCCCGGCCGCGCCACAGCGTTGACCATCACCGGAATGGCGCCGGAAGAATCGGGCGCCGGCAGTTCCGTCTGTTTCTGCGCCAGTTCTTCTCCGCCCGCGAAAAACTCCACGCGGACACGCGGAGTTTCCGGCATCGACTTGTCCGGATACACCACGAAGTACACCAGGGGTTTCGCGGCGGCCGCCAGCGTTCCGTTCAGCAGCGGCGCCAGTTCCCTCCCCTCGAACTGGAACGGGTCGCTCGCATCCGGATCAGCGGTCAGCGGGTCCGCCCGCCCGACCACCACCAGGCTGCTCAATCCGATTCCCTTCGCCGCCGGACTGTCCATCTCCACCGAACTGGTGCTGGCGCGCTTGCCTTCGCCATCCAGCAGCACACTCTCGACGGTGTAGCGGCCCGGCGGCAGATTGAAGGCATGACTGTAGTCGACCGGCATGGCCTGAATGCCGGCCAACTGGCCATCGGGGATCTCGTAGGAAAATTCCCTGCCGAATTTGTCAACGATCTGCCCGCCAGAGTCTTTCACTACAGCGAACAACGAGGCATGCAGCCGGTGCTTGTTCAACTGAGGCTGCGGCGTGGCCGTCAAAGCCCCGCCCGGCAACTCAAAGACGACGGCGGATTGCGAACTGGCGCCCGGCCGGAACTGGAACGCCGCGGAACGGAATTCAAAGGCATGCGGCAACGGGTGCGAATTTAACATCATCAGGCCCGCAACTTCGAAAGGCCGCAGCGGCTCGGAGCCGGCGATGTCCGGTATGGCGAAATAACCATCGCGGCTCTCCGCTTTCAGATCGGCGCGGGCCAGCTTCACTTCGATCTTGCGGAAGCGTCCGTCATACCTGACCGACGACGGATGATAGCCGGCTTCGTAATGGGTGTCCACGTCCCCCATGATCTCGTGGAACGGCTTCCGTAAATCGTTGGTGTTGGCGATCAGGAATCCGCCGGTGCCCTCGGCCAGCGCGCGCAAGCCCGACTGCGAATCCGAGGTGCGGACGGCGTCCCGCTGGTATTCGCCCTGCCGCATCCTCTCCATCATGGCGCCCCCGCCCCCGGTCGCAGTGGTGCCCGGCTGAGAACCGGGACCCGGCTGCCCCTGCTGCTGGCTCAGCGTCGTCACGTGTTGCATAGCCATACTGGAAGCCTGCGCCGTGGAGGTCTGGTTTAGGCCGTTGGCATCGAAGGCGTACACGCTGAGTTCCGCCAGGTTGGCCTTGTTCAGCATGGTCTGGAACTCGTCCGGCTCGCCGGTGGTCGTGAATCCAGGGCTGAACAGAAGCACGGTCTTGTGCCCGGGAAATGCGCCGACTTGCCGGATTAAAAGCTTAATCTGGTCCATCTGGCGGGCGCCCTCGATCCCGATGAACTGCTCGCGTTGCAGCACCAGATCGCCGCGCTGGGCGTTGGCGCCCGGCCCGTTGTCCACGTCCGCTCCAGTAATGGCGGCCATGCTCACCGAACCGGTGGTGGATTGGTCCTGCACGCCGCCCGATCGTCCGCCCGCGCCGATGAACCCCACATACAACTGCAGGTTGGGAGTGGAGTTGAGAACCGCCTCGGCAGCGTTGGTGATATCCACGCGAGTGCCAGTGAACGCGTTGGCCGCCGCCCGCAGCAACTCTTCGCGGTTGGTGGTGAATTGGTGAAGAGGCGTGAGCCGCGAATCCAGATTGAACACGCCCACCCAGGTGCCCGGACGCAGCTGGGTATTGATAAATTCCTGGGCGGCCGCCACGGCCCACTTCCGGGTGGATGAATCCAGATTGTGGAATACGATGCAGACCAGGTTGACGGATCGCAGCGGTATCGGCACAGCGCGGATTTCACCGTCCGTTCCGGCGGGCGCCGCGGCGGGTTGCGCTTCATCGCCGCCGACCAGGCGGAAACTGCGGATCTCCTGCCGGACGCCATCTTCGTAGATCTGCACATCGCCGGGCTTGAGGCTCTTCACGAGGCGGCCCTTTTTATCGCGGACCACCAGATCGAGCGCGACTTCGTTGGCGGTTGCGTGGATGGCGGGGCCGGGCGGCGTGCTCTCCACGCCAGGCGCCGGATTCTGCGCAGCAACCGAACCGGCCAGTGCGCCAAAGAGGGCGCAGCAGGCGATCGCTGGATGGAACTTCGGCATATCTTCCTCTACTTTGGCTCGATGAGCCGCTCGTATTCGGCGAGTTGCTCGCGCATGCGCGCGGCATCTTCCGCATCCGGGGCATATTGCAAATACATACGCATATGCTCGGCGGCACCTGCGTAATCCCGCTTCTTCGCCAGGATCATCGCGAGCACTTGTTCCCGCTTGGGATAGCGGTGCTGGCTATCCAGCTTCTCTCCGGCCCAGGCGCCCTTTTCCGCCAGATCGATCCGGTTCAAGTTGAGGTTGGCGGCCGCGTTGTAAAAATATGCAGTGGGGTGCCCCTCCGGATCCAACTCCAAGAGCCGCTGGGTGGCATCGGCGAGCTCTCGCCAATTCCCGGAATCGACCGCCAACTGGACAAGCTGCTCATAGGGGCCCATGAGTTTCGAGTCCGCGGCCACCGCCTTCGCGTAGGACTGGCGCGCGGGCTCGATCTCCCGATTCTGTTGCTGCGCCTTCCCCAGCTCGTACCAGGCCGCCGCGAAATTCGGATAGATGTCCACGGCTTTGCGGAACTGATTCGCGCCGTCAGCCAACCGGCTCTGCTGGACGAATTGCAGTCCCCGGTCGTAAGCTTTTCGGGCGTCCTTGGGCGCTTCCAGGCTGCTCACGCTGACCGACTTCGCTTGCACGCCGGCCAACCGGTGCAGCAGAATTGTGCCAATGTTCGGATCGTCCGTCAGGCGCCGCGCTCCCAGCGTGACGACGTCGGAGCGAAAACCCGCCAGTACGGCGCGCAGGTAGCAGTTTGAAAGTTGCGCGTCGGGCACGTCGTACTGCTGCTGGCGGGGCGTACCGCCCAGGCGAGCACTAGTGTCGCCCTCGCCGGCATCCTGCTCCACGTTCGCGGTGTGGCCGATCTGAAAAGCGAAGATGCCCTTCTCGTCGGTATAGGCCAACGCCCGTGGAGCACCCACGCACACGCGTTCAATTTTCGCCGGCTCCGGCGGCGGCGTGCCGTCGTCCAACATCACTTTTCCGGACAGGTATATGTCGCGGTTCAACGAACTGGCGGAAGGCGCACCGGCCGTTCCGGTCATGTTTGGAGTAGGGCTGGCAGCGGATGGGGCTTTCTGCGCCGATAGCACTTGAAAGCCGATCGCCATTCCGGCCGCCAATGTGACGAATCGCCGCATGTTGCGCATGAACCCTTGTTTCAATGTTAGCAATTCGGGCTTATTTCAGCTCGATGACCACGGTGCGGTAGGGCTTCGAGCCTGCGTTCACCAGTTGCGGGGCATCTTCGCCCTGTGCGTGCCAGATGACGTCGCCGGACTTGCGCTCCCGGATGGTTTTGGCGCCTGACTTCGGGTCGGTGCGCTGGTAGCGGCAGTCGTCCAGAAACACAATCACCTGGTCGTGCCCGCGGACCCCCGCTCCCGCACGCCTCCCGGCGGGGAGACCACCTCCGTCACCTTCACGCGCGCGTTTTCGAGCTTTACCGTGGCGGGCAGCCCGCCCACCCCAGCCCCCACATCGCCAGCATCGTCAGCAGCGCCGAAATCACGCCGTCAAGCCAAGCAAACGTTTCATTTCAGTCCTCCCAAGCCTCCACGGCTTATGATAAGCGCATGAGCGGCTTGGCGCGCATCGCCGCTCCTGATAGGATATGGCTTAAACCTATGCGACTACGCGTACTGGGAATCGTGCTGGCGGGCGGGAAGGGGACCCGGCTCTATCCGCTGACCAAGGAACGGGCCAAGCCCGCGGTCCCTTTCGGCGGCAAGTATCGCATCATCGACTTCGTGCTGAGCAATTTCATCAACTCGGGCATCTACTCCATCTACGTGCTGACACAGTTCAAGAGCCAGTCGCTGCTGCAGCACCTGAGCGAAGGATGGCAGTTCGGCGGCCTGCTCAAGACGCAGTTCGTGATTCCGGTGCCGGCCCAGATGCGCTCGGCGGGCGAGACCTGGTACCAGGGCACGGCGGACGCCATCTACCAGAACATCAACCTGGTGGAGCAGGCCGACCCGCACGTGGTGGCGATCTTCGGCGGCGATCACATTTACCGCATGAATATCACCAGCATGATCGAGTACCACGAGCAGAAGAGCGCCGCGGTGACGGTGGCGGCCATTCCGGTGGACAAGAAGTACGCCTCCGAATTCGGCGTGATCGAAGTCGCGCCGGACGGGCGCATCATCGCCTTCCACGAGAAGAGCGCCGACGCTCCCACCATTCCCGGCGATCCGGAGCGGGTCTACGCCTCCATGGGCAACTATATCTTTTCCACCCGCACGCTGCTGCGGGAGCTGCACGACGACGCCAGCAACGAGGGCAGCTCGCACGATTTCGGCCGCGACATCCTGCCCAAGCTGGCGGGCAATGCCGAGATGTTCGCCTACGATTTTCAAACCAACCGCATTCCCGGCGAGCCGGCAGACAGCGCGGCCTACTGGCGCGACGTGGGTACCATCGACGCCTACTACGAGGCCAACATGGATCTGCGCTCCGTGAAGCCCGGCGCTGAATCTCTACAACCGCAAATGGCCGCTGCGCACCGCCAGCTATCCGGAGCCGCCCGCCAAATTCACCTTCGACGAGGAGAACCGGCGCGGCGAGGCGATCGATTCGATCTTCTCCGGGGGCTGCATTCTCTCGGGCGGCGCGGTGAGCAATTCGGTGCTGTTCCGCGGCGTGAAGGTGCATGCGGGCGCGCTGGTGGAGGACTGCTTGATTCTGGACAACTGCGACATCGGGCGCCGCGCGCGGGTGCGCCGCGCCATCCTCGATAAGAACGTGCGGGTGCCCGCCGATGCCTGCATCGGCTACGATCTGGAGCACGACCGCCGCTATCACCACGTGACCGAGTCCGGCATCGTGGTGGTGGAAGGCAACCGCTCGCCAGTGGACGTGGCGACGCTGGTGGTGTAGCTTACGGAAGTCGCGCAACGCTTGAATTGGGAGTATGCTGTCTCGGCGGCGCGGAAGGCGCGCCTGCCTTAACCATGGAACAGTATGTCTCGACTGGATCTCGCGGTACGGCTACCCGGCGATCTTTTGCCTGCTGATGCTGGGCATCGTGGGCCTGCCGGTTCCCGATGAGACGCTGCTCGCGTTTACCGGTTACCTGGTCTTCTCCCATCATTTCAAACCCGTGCCTGCCTTCGGCACCGTTGTGGCGGGCACCATGTGCGGCATCACGTTGAGTTACACGCTCGGCCGGACCTTCGGTCTGGCGCTCATCCACCGCTTCGGCAAGTATATCCATCTCACTGAAGAGCGCCTGGCGAAAGCCCACCGGTTCTTCGAGCGCGTGGGCCATTGGAGCCTCACGTTCGGGTACTTCGTTCCGGGCGTGCGCCATCTGACGGCATACGCCGCGGGCGTATCCTATGTTGAGTTCCGGTTTTCGCGCTCTTCGCCTACCTGGGCGCGTTCCTGTGGGCCAGCACGTTTGTCGGGCTAGGCTACTTCCTGGGGGACCGCTGGCAAGTGGTTTCGGAGCAGATCCATCACCACCTGACGATCGCCGCCTTGGTGCTGGGGGTGCTCGGCGTGCTGTATCTGGTTTGGCGGAAGCTCAGAAGCCGAAATCGCCTAACGCCCTAGTCCCGCTCCCTGACGGTCGCGGCTCGGTAAATTGCTGTAGACGAAGCGGTTTTCTGCGTTTGACCGCCGGCGCCTTCGGCCGGATAGCCCTTACTGAACCAATCCGCATGCATGTTGGTGGGGATGTTGAGCACGCGCACGTGCACGAAGCCCATCTCGCGGAGAGCGCGGTAGGCCGGGCGGATGTTAGGGCACTTCACCATCGGACAGCAGCCGCAATAGAGGACGAGGCCGGCGTCTTTCGGAAGATCGGCTACGGCTTTCCTGAGCAACGCGATCCCTTCGGGTTTGGACCCCGGCCCTGCTTCGATGGCGCCGGTGATCCGCTTGCTGCGATACAGCACAGAGAAAGCCGTGCACAGCACGATGGGAGGCTTTGCGGATTGAAGGGCCGCAGCCAGCGCGGCGGGCTCCATCAGTTCAGTCTTTGCCCATGGATCGCCGGCTTCCTGCCCGAGACAGAGAGCCGCCAGAAGAAATAGCCCAGGCCATCGGTTCATGCATCGGTTCATCCCTCCAGCATACTCCCGAGAGCGGTGATATGATGCGGATTGAGCGCATCGGGCGCCGCCGTGTCCGCGGGAAGGGCTGAGCCCACCGAATCGTCAGCGTTGCGATAGTTTCACGACGAATCTTCTTTCCGCCCGTTACGCGGACACCGGGCAACGACGAAAGGAGATCGTCATGCCCACTACAGAATTACTCACCGCCGCGCGCGTCTGCCGCCGCAGCCCAGTCTGGAGCAGTTGCGCAAACAAGCCAAGGATCTGCTGGAGGAATATCGCGCCGGCGCGACTGCCGCCATCGCCGAGGTGCATCAATTCGAGCGCCAGCCGGAGCCGCGTTCGCCCTCAGCGATGCGCAACGCGTGCTGGCGCGCGCCTACGGCTTCGAGAGCTGGGCGCAAGCTCAAAGCCTTCGTGGACGGAGCCAACGTCGCCCGGCTGGCGGAGGCGGTCAATGCCGGCGACGTGGCCCAGGCGCGGGCACTGCTGCATGCGCGCCCCGAACTGGCCGGCATGGACATGGCCGGCAACAACGAGCACCGCGCCCTGCATTACGCCGTGCTGCGGCGCGATGCGGCCATGGTGCGCCTGCTGATGGCAGGCGGGCGCCGACGCGCGCAAGGGCATCTTCCCGCACCGCGACGCGACCACCGCTTTCGCCCTGGCGCGGGACCGCGACTATCAGCGACATCGTGGCCGCGATCGAAGAAGAGGAACAGCACCGCCGCGAGGCGACGAGTTGTCCCGAACGTCACGGTTTCGCCGGTGCAGGAGCAGATCAACCGCGCCATCCGCGAGGGCGACAATGGCGAAGCCATCCGCCTGCTGGAGGCGGACGAGTCTCTGATCCGCGCCTGCGACCGCGATGGCGCGCACGCCACTGCACGCCGCCGCGGAGGCCGCCAACGAGGAGATGGTGGCGTGGCTGCTGGAGCGGCGGGCCAACCCGCGCAAGCAGGATCTGAAAGGGCTGGACGCCGCTCGACCGCGCGGCGCTGGCCGCCAGTCCGCGCAACGACGCGCGCGCAGCGGCTTTCCCGCCGTCGCGCGGCTGCTGCTCGACCATGGCGCGGACGTGACCATCCGCGCCGCGGTGGCGCTGGCGGACGCCGACCGCATCCGCGAACTGGTGCGGCGAGATCCCGGCGTGTTGCGGAGCGATCCGCTGGCGACGGGCGGGCTGCTCACGCTGGCCGTGAAGCACGGGCACATCGAGATGGTCAGGCTGCTGCTCGACCTGGGAGCCGATGTGGACGAGCGGACCATGCTCGACGAAGTGGAGGAGCCGACCCTAAGCTGGGGCGGCCCGTTGTGGATCGCGTCGCTGGCCGGGCGGCGCGACATCGCCGAGTTGCTGCTCGACCGCGGCGCCGACCCGAATGCCAATGTGTATGCCTCCGGCTGGCCGATCGACCACGCCTACCGGCGAAGGGACGAGCCCATGAAGCAGTTGCTGTTGGCGCGCGGCGCGAAGCCGCAGCCCTGGACGGTCACGCTGGCGGACGATGTGGACGAGGCGCGGCGCATGTTGGAGGCGGATGCCGAGTGAGGAGTCTGGCGCGCGAGCTGGCCTGGTCGGCGGCCTGCAACGGATGCCCGGCCATTGTCGAGATGGCGCTGCCGCGGCTGCAGTGGCGCGCCGGACGATCCGCGCTGGCACTGGATCCTGATCCAGCCCATTCGCAGCGTGGGCGACGACAATCCGGACGACCGGGAAGCTTTCTTCGCGTGCATGGCGCTGCTGCTGGAGCGCGGGATCGATCCGAACGTGCCGCGCCGGTTCGGCGAATCGGCGCTGCATTACACGGCCGCGCGCGCCAACCTGGACCGAGGCGCAGCGCGTGCGGTTCGCGGCGATGCTGCTCGACCGCGGCGCCCGGCTCGATGCGCGCGACGAACTGCTGCGATCCACGCCGCTCGGCTGGGCGTGCCGCTGGGGACGGCGCGGAAATGGCGGAACTGCTGATCGCGCGCGGCGCACCGGTCGATGAGCCGGACGCCGAGGCATGGGCCACGCCGCTGGCTTGGGCCGCCAAGATGGGGCATCCCGAGATTGTGGAGCTGTTACGGCGTCACGGGGCTTTGCGCTGAAGACGGCCGGGAGGCCTGGGCGGCGACACTCCAGGCCTGGGCGATGCAGCCTCCGGGGCGGTGGGGTTCATCGCCATCGAAGACTTCAGGTAGTTGGCCTACCCCTTCTTGCTCCATGTATTGCCGCAATGCGTCGGGAATGCCGGGATCGCGGCCGTTCACATAACGATATGCGTCGACGAACGGCCCCATCAACCAGGGCCAAACAGTGCCTTGGTGATAGGCGCTGTCGCGGCTGGCGGGATCGCCTTCGTAGCGGCCGCGATATTGCGGATCGCCGGGCGCTAGAGTGCGCAGGCCGTAGGGCGTGAGCAGATGGCGCTCGACGGTATCGACCACGGCTCTTGCTTTTTCGGGCGACAGCATCTTGTGAGAAGAGGCTGACGGCGAAGATCTGGTTCGGGCGGATGGAGGCGTCGCGCGTATCTCCATCCACGACATCGTAGAGGCATTGCGCGGACTCGTTCCAGAACAGCGGCTCGAAAGCTGGCGCGGGCGCGGGTCGGCCAGATCGCGATAGGTGTGCTGCCGGAGCCGGCGCCAGATCTTCCATGATGCAAAGCGCATTGTACCAAAGAGCCTGGATCTTCGACCGGCTTGCCGCTGCGCGGGGTGACCACCCAATCGCCGACTTTGGCATCCATCCAAGTTAATTGCACGCCGGGCTCGCCGGCGTGGAGCAGCCCATCGGTATCGACATGGATGCCGTAGCGGGTGCCGCGCTCGTGCCAGGAGACGATATCGGCGAGCACGCTCGTAGAGATTGGCGCGGACGAAATCGTAATCGCTGTGTATGCGGCGAGTACGCGCGCACGGCTTCGAAGAACCAGAGCGTGGCATCGACGGAATTGTATTCCGGCGATTCGCCGCCATCGGGAAAGCGATTGGGCAGCATGCCCCGATCGACGTGCGCGGCCAAGCGAGCAGAATGCTCTGGGCGACGTCGTAGCGGCCGGTGGCCAGGGTTAGGCCGGGGAGGGCGATCATGGTGTCGCGTCCCCAATCGCCGAACCAGTGATAGCCGGCGATGATGGAATGGTCCGCGCCGCGGCGCACGATGAACTGATCGGCGGCGCGGGCGAGCACGGAAGTTTGGCTGGGGGCGGCGGCGGGGGCGGGTCTTGGCTCGGTGGAAGCGGTGACGGTGGCGGCGGCGTGCGCGGGCGAAGTCAAAGACGCAGGACCAGAGGGTTGAACAGATCCTCGCGGTAGTCGAGGCCGCGCTCGCGCTCGGCGTCGTATTCGAAGTTGCGGTACCAGAAGCCGGCGGGCTGAATTTCCGCGCCGGAGTGGATCAGGTAGAGCGGCGGCAGATCGGGGTAGGGGGCGAGTTTCACGGAGTTGGCGTCGATTTCGAAATGCGGGTCGAGCGCAGGGTTTTCGTGGGTGGTGGAGTGGTAGTCGCGGAAGGCGATGAGCGGGCGCAGTTCGAGCGTGCAGGCCGGACGGGGGGCGCGTAGGGCGTAACGGACGATGGTGGTGTTTTCGCCTTGCGCCATGGCGATGGATTTTTCGATTTCGAGGCCTTCGACGTCGTAGACGAAGACGGTGAAAGGGCCCTGGCGGAATTCCTTCAGATAAAGGTAGCCCTGGGGATGGAGCACGCCGGGATAGCGATTGGCGGAGAGGTCGTAGCGGCGGCCGTCGAGGACCAGGGTTTCTTCGAGCTTGGAGAGGAGCACCATGCGTCCGACGGGGGGTTGGGTGGCGGCGACCAGGAGGCCGTGATAGCGGCGGGTGTTGAGGCCGATGATGGTGGAGGAGGCGTAGCCGCCTAAGCCGTTGGTTTCGAGCCATTCGCGATGGAGGGCCAGGGCGGGGTTGCGGCAGACGGATTGGTCGATGGCGATCATGCGATGGGGGACTGCGCCGATTTTTGAGACAACTGGGATTTGTGTATTATTGTGCAGACCTTGGGCGTCCCGGGCTTTGGAAGAGCAGACACATTTTCGCTCATAACTATTTTATTTTCCGTTGGGTTGGGGCGTTTTTTGACCGGAGCTGCAGGAATTCCGTTTCCGGCGTTTCCGCCGTGCCGGCTCGGGGCCGTTGCGTTTGCCATTCCGACTGGCGCGGGGCGGGTAGGTGGGGTTGTAGATGGACTGCGCAGGTTTTTGAGACAACTGGGACTTCCGCATGATTGTGCAGGTCCGGGCGTCCCGGAGCGACCGGGGTGCGTTCGAAGAGCAGACCCACTTTCGAGTGTAACTATTTTATTTTCAGTTGGATTTGGGCATTTTTTGGGCGATCCTGAGGGAATTGCGTTTTTGAGGGGCCTGCGCGAGGCCGTTGCGTTTGCCATTCCGACTTGACGGTAGCATGGCGGCAGCCACGAGGATGGATAGCTCGGGTTGTGGATTGTTGAAGGGCTTGGAAATAGGTATCCGGCTTGGTGGTGACCGCGCGCCGGCGCCCGCGAGGGCGACATAACGCCGGATTATCGGAAGTCCCGTTGAACCCTGCCTACGGCCCCTCCCGCGCGGGGTCGGTCTAGCCCCGACGCCTAGTAGACCAGTACGCCGACGGCGCCGACGACGCCTTATTGGATCTTATAGGGAAGGCGCAACGAGCTGCCCATGCCACCGTTAACCTGCAAAAGTGTTCCAGGATGACCGGCTGCAAACATCCGGCCAGGCGGCCGAGCAGACGGATTTGCTACGATGATGCATTCGAGGAAATGCCCGGTCCCCCTTTTTTTGTGGTGCCGGGCGGGTGCGGCCCGCCGTCAGGCGCTCTGGTTTGGAAATTTTATGGAAGACGCGATGAACCCACCGCCCCAACTCCACTGGGGTTGGGTACTAGCCATTAGCTGCTTTACAGGGCTCCTCTTTGCCGGAATCTGGATTATCGTGCAAAGCTACTGGGTTTACAAGGTGCACCGGCGAGGTTTCGCCTTTCCGCTTGCCGTAGTCCTGTTCTTGGCGCAAGTGGCATCCGTGTTTGTAGAACCAGTGTTCGTGGGGTCTGATTATCACCAGGTGTTGTAGATTTACGGCTTCGCAATCCCCGACAACGCGAGCAGCGGATTGTGGATCTGCCTACTGGTCGCGCTCGCCATTCGTATAGGCCATTACTTCATACTCCGCGCTGAGTTGGCGTCAGATCCAATCCATATGGACCTCGACCCAATCCCTATCATGCTGTTTGGGACGTTTTATATACAATCCCAGTTCCGTGAGTACCGCCAGGGTGGTGAGAGCAATGACTGGTTTCATCTGAAAGATCTGTAACGCTGTGAGGATCGGGGCTGACATCGAAGCCGAACATTGGAGATCCTAAAGCGGAGGCTCGCATGAATTCAGACGCATGGTCGGCGGCAACTTCTGAACGTTCGCTTTGCGGTATGAGCTTGCTTGTGTTTTCGTGCCTGCTCTCTTCCGGTTGTGCAAGACCTGGCCTCTCAGTTAGGGTTAACCCAAAGGACGGCCTGAACTATGTCCGGATTCCGCCGGGGAGCTTTCAGATGGGGTGCTCACAGGGAGACACGGAGTGCGAGGACAACGAGAAGCCGGCGCGCGACGTGGCAGTCAGCAGTTTCTGGATTGGTGCAACCGAGGTGACTGTGGGGGCCTGGAAGAAGGTGGGGTTGCCACTGCCCCCTGAAGTGATCATAGCCGGTCGCGCGCTAAACCCGAACTGGGCTGATGATCGACAACCAATTGAAAACACAACTTGGTTCCGAGCGAACGAGTACTGCAGGGCTGTGGGAATGCGTCTGCCAACGGAGGCGGAGTGGGAATACGCGGCCAGATCTGGTACGACAGGAGCGCGATATGCCGATGATCTGGACGATATAGCGTGGTACGCAAACAACAGCGGCCGCCCGATTAAAGACCTCCACGCCTTTATTTGGAGTTCCAGCAAGAACGCCTACACCTTGCTAATGGAGAACGGGAACGGGCCACATCGTGTGGCAACGAAGAGGCCGAACGGCTATGGGCTCTACGACATGTTGGGCAACGTCTCAGAGCATACGGCTGATTGGGATGAGGGCGGCAAGAGATTAACAGCGGAACGCGGAGGTTCTTGGGTGCGAAGCTCGCAGGTGAGCCGGGTGTCCCGCCGCATTGTTACAACGATTGACGAGGCGGGCACGTTCGAAAGCGGCTTCCGTTGCGCCGGGGACAGTAAAATGATGCAGTGGAATCGTTAGAAGGCGAAACTGGCATGTTCAGTGACTATCAGCGCCCGAGCCAGGCGCGCGCGGTAAGCACGTACCTCAAGATCATTGCGGCTTCGCTTGTGGCTATTGGTATTGTTCTCGTCGTCCTAATCCCGAGCGATCCCGGTGACGACGGGCTGAGTTTTGGAGACCAGGCGTCGAATGACTCGCAAAGGATTCTGGCACCCAGATTCGACGAGAACGGATACAGTAATCTGTTCAATCAATTCTTTCAGTTCAATCCAGACACACGTAGAGTGGGCTTGGCCTTCCTGAGCGGCACGATACAAGGTCAGTACCAGAACACAATCATCGACTCTGCGGGTCTAGGGGATGTAAGAATATTTGTGCTAGGGCCGCTCTTGCTTACGCCGACACAGCGAAAGTGCGCGAGCATTGCTCTCTGCTTTGGGAAGCACCCAAGACTCGCTGTGTCGCCGAACTTCATCGTGTCGTCCCCTGGCTCGGGAACAAGCTGGTGGTCGCCCGGCTACTGCGCGGTTGTCGTTTTTGAAGATAATGGAGTCGTCAATGGAACTCTGAAGTTCAGTCGAAATGCGGTAGGATCGACCACGTTCGACCTTGGCGCTCAGGGCGCGGCCCGTACCGCCGTCGGCTCGCCTTTCCCTACGGGGCGGGCCGTTGAGTTCGCGCACTTGAACCGAAGGAAGGATTCGGTCCAATGGACGGTGGAGCGGGAAGGCAGGCTGACTCATCGAGGCACTCTGGCCTTTCCGGTCGTGGGTAAAGAGCGGGGGCTTGTCTATTACTATGTGGCCCTCGCCGATGGCTCCCTTCGTTGATTCGCCTGGACCGACAGCGTTCACTTGAGAGCGAGGAACAGCCATGTTCGGACCCGCCGGCGATGGGATGCCGCCCGGCGAGGCTGAGCGCCATAGCCACTAGCCACCCTAACCCACCGCTCCCATCACGCCCGCCCATCCCCGCACCTGCGATCTCTATTTTACTAGACGATAAAGTATGTAATCGTCTAGTAAAAGCGAATGGCGCGTAATACGGCGGGATGCCCCACAGCGCCAGCCCGACGATCGGTCCGTATTCGCTCATGATTCTCTCGCAGGAGTAGGTTTCCAGATCGGTTGGCGGGCCGTTTGCGGATGTCGGCCCTTAGTCGCCTATCGATGGCGGTAGACTGGGAACGAGAGATGGAGACCATGGTTCTTAGTTCCAGCGAGGAATTCCTCATCAAGGTTGTCAGGATGCTTCCGCCGGACGAGGCTACGAAAGTGCTGGTTTGGGCGCAGGGACTTGCGGACCTTAAGGGCGGGCGGGCTGTCGAATGGTCGGATTCCTGGTCGGACGACGATCTTCGGGAAGCTACACTCGCGTCTCTCGAACGGTTTGACCAGCAGGGACGGGAAGGGCGTTGAAGCCGGGCGATGTCGTAGTTTGGCGCGTTTCCGGGCGCAGACACGACGAAGGTCCGGCCCGCTGTGGTGCTGTCTACTGAGCTTTACGACTGATTACGAATAGCACGATTGGCGGCAGGTGGGTCTTCATCAGCCGTCGTATTTCAGATTGTTGCCGAGTGACGTTGCTGCAAGCGTGAAGTACGCCTGGTCGGGCGGCTTTCCGAGTCCGATTGGGCCTCAGTTCGTACGTGCTTGAGAGCGGGTTTGGGTAGCGTATGAGCACCCGGTTATAACTTCGGGACGAACGGAGGTGAGGATGTCAAACGATGCACGAACAGAGTCTGTTGGATGTGTTGCTGGATTCCTGGGATCGGAATAACACTATCCTGGTCAACCTGCTTGCGCGCGGTGCCGGAGGGCGGCCTTGCAGCGAGGGCGGCGGCGGATAGCCCGTCCGTGGCGGAGATGTTCACGCACATTCACTATGTACGGATGGCGTTCCTCTCCGAAGACGCGCCGGAGTTCGCGGGCGAGGTCCTATATCAAGAATGGATGAACGAGCGCGATCCCGGACGCATTGCGCAGATGCTGAACGAAAGTGCGAAATCAGTGCGGGATGCGGTCAGGGGCCGGTTGGAATCAGGCCGAGACATGGATTTCCATTTCGACCACCCAATTTTTTCCTGCAACATATGATCTGGCACGAGGGTTATCACCACGGTCAGATCAAACTGGCGCTCAAATTGACGGGCCGCCCGATCTCAGACAAGGAAGCCGGGCCGGTGACGTGGAGGGTCTGGACGCGCAAACGCGGACTATAATACGCTTTAACAATGCAAGGGGCACAGCGGAAAATATGCGCGTGGTGGGTTTGCGCTTTGGCATTGGGGAGCGCGAGGGCCGCCGCGCCGCCGGTGATTCCCGGCGATTCGGAGCGTGGAGCGAAACTGTTTCAAGATGCGCATTGCGTCCAGTGCCACAGCGTAAATGGCAAGGGCGGAAAGATGGGGATGGACCTGAGCGCGCGCGTGGACCGGGGATTCACGCCGGCGCTGCTGGCGAGCGCCATCTGGAACAACGCTCCGGTGATGTGGACGGCCATGGAGGCGGCCGGCATCGAACGGCCGAAGCTGAGCGCGACGGACGCCGCCGATCTGTTCGCATACCTCTATTCGACGCGCTTCTTCGACAAGCCGGGCGATGCGGCGCGGGGCAAGCAGGCGTTCGCGGCAGGCATTGCGCGGAGTGCCACGGAATTACGGAGTCGCGGGCGGAGGGCGCGCCGCCGGTGGTGAAATGGGAATCGCTGGGGCAGCCCATCGTGCTGGTGCAACAGATGTGGGACCACAGCAGCCGCATGCGGGAAGCATTCGCGCGCAAGAAAATCGCGTGGCAGGAACTGACGGCGGAAGATTTGAGCGATATTCTGGCCTATCTGCGCAATCTGCCCGAGACGCGGGATTGCCGGTGCGCTTTTCGTTTACCGCGGGCGAGGGCGGGCAAGCCATATTCGAATCGAAGGGCTGCGTGAAATGCCATGTGGGTAAGCTGGCGCTGGAGGACCGCCTGCATCAATCTAGCCCTGACGGAGATCGCGGTGGATATGTGGAATCATGCGCCGCGGATGATCCAGCCGGTGCCGCAGCTTACCGAAGACGAGATGCGGCAGTTACTCAGTTACTTATGGATGCGGCAGTTCGTGTATGCGAAGGGCGACGCGACGCGCGGCAAGCAGGTGTTTGCCGCCAAGCGCTGCGCCGAGTGCCACATCGGAGGGGAACACGGCGCGCCGCCGCTGCCGGGACAAGGGCGCGGATACTCGGAGATCACCATTATCTCGGCGCTGTGGAAGCACGGGCCGCAGATGTTCATGCGCATGGGGCAGGCGAAGATGATCTGGCCGCGGTTCAACAACCCACAGCAGATGTCGGATTTGGTGGCGTATTTGAATACGGTGCAATGATCCGGCCATGATTTGGACGCAGGTCTACACGCCCGTGGCGGGGAGCCTGGGGCTTTCCGCGCTGATCGCCGCATTGCCCGTGGCGGTACTACTCGGCCTGCTGGCGTTTGGCGCGCGGGCGCACTGGGCGGCGCTGGCCGGTTTGGGCGCTTCGCTGGCCGTGGCCGTATTGGTCTTCGGCATGCCCGCGCGAGTTGGCCGGCGCGGCCGCGCTCTATGGCGCGGCTTACGGTCTGTTCCCGATCGGTTGGATTGTGTTGTGCGCCATTTTCGTGTACGACATGACGGTCGAGTCAGGCGATTTTGAAACGATCAAGCACACGGTGGCCGGATTGGCCAGCGACCGGCGGTTGCAAGCGCTGCTGATCGCCTTCAGTTTCGGCGCATTCATCGAGGGTGCGGCGGGCTTTGGAACTCCGGTAGCGATTTCGGCGGCCATGCTGATCGGGCTGGGATTCCGTCCGCTGCAGGCCGCGGGGATGGCGCTGATCGGCAACACGGCGCCGGTGGCTTACGGGGCGCTGGGCACGCCGCTGATCGCGCTGGCACGGTGACGGGACTGCCGCTCGATCAACTGAGCGCGATGGTGGGCCGCATACTTCCGGTGTTCAGCGTGATGGTCCCGTTCTGGCTGGTGTGGGCGATGGCCGGGCGCAAGAACATGGTGGAGGTTTGGCCGGCATGCCTGACGGCGGGGGTGAGCTTCGGCGTGACGCAGTACTTAGTCAGCAATCTACATGGTCCGTGGGTGGTGGATATTGCGGGATCGCTGGTCTCCATGGCGGCGCTGGTGATCCTGCTGAAATTCTGGCAGCCGAAGAGCACGTGGAGCTTCGAACATGAAACAGCAGCCGGGAGGAGCGCCGAAGCGGCCGCCCGGCCGGATATTGGCGGCCGGCGCGCCCTGAAGGCCTGGATGCCGTGGATACTGCTCTCGATCCTGGTGTTCGCGTGGGGCATTCCGCAGGTGAAGGCGTTTTTGAATGGCATCTCGCAAGCGACGTTTAACTTTCCGGGGCTGCACAAGGCCGTCATGCGGGTGGCGCCGGTGGTTCCCAAGCCGGTGGCCGAGCCGGCCGTGTTCGTTTTCAACTGGCTTTCGGCAACCGGCACGAGCCTGCTGCTGACCGGCATTGTCAGCGGGTTGCTGCTGGGCTTCTCACCACTCAAACTGGCGGCGATTTTCTGGGGAACGCTGCGGCGGGTGCGGCTGTCGCTGGTGACCATCGCGGCCATGATGGCGATTGGGTTTGCGACGCGCTACGGCGGTCTGGACGCCACCATGGGACTGGCGTTTGCCGCCACCGGCGTGCTGTTCCCATTCTTCTCGCCGTTGCTGGGCTGGCTGGGCGTGGCGCTGACCGGCAGCGACACCTCTTCCAATGTGCTGTTCGGCGGCTTGCAGCAGATCACGGCGCGGCAGGTGGGTGTATCGCCGCTGCTGGCCGCGGCGGCCAACAGCGCGGGCGGCGTGATGGGCAAGATGATCGACGCGCAGAGCATCGTGGTGGCGGGCGTGGCTACCGGACAGGAAGGCAACGAAGGCAGCATTCTGCGTTATGTGTTTCCGCATAGCGTGGCGCTGGCCGCTCTGGTGGGGGTGGTGGTGCTGCTGGAGGCGTACGTTTTTCCGGGGACGATTCCTGTAAAGGTGCCATGAACACTTTTCCGATACTGCTCGGCGCGCTGTGCATCTACGCGATCGCGTACCGGTATTACAGCGCGTTCATCGCCGCCAAGGCGCTGATGCTGGACGACCGCCGCATCACGCCCGCGCACCTGTATCGGGACGGCCACAACTATATCGCGTCGCCCAAATGGGTGCTGTTCGGGCATCATTTCGCGGCCATCGCCGGCGCGGGTCCGCTGGTGGGGCCGACGCTCGCCGCGCAATTCGGTTTCGCACCCGGTTTGCTTTGGCTGCTGGTGGGCGCGGTGTTAGCCGGATGCGTGCAGGATTTCACGGTGCTGGCGGCGTCGGTGCGGCATCGCGGGCGCTCGCTGGCGGATATCGCGCGCACGGAGATCAGCCCGTTTTCCGGCATGGTGACCATGATTGTGGTGCTGTTTATTCTGATCGTGTCGATGGCGGGGCTGGGCATTGTGGTGGTGAACGCGCTGGCCAACAGCCCCTGGGGCGTTTTCACTATCGGCGCCACGATTCCCATCGCGCTGGCGATGGGCCTATGGATGTTCAAGAGACACACCGGCCGGATCAGCGTGACAGGCCCGAGCATCTTCGGCGTGGTGCTGCTGATTGGCGCGGTGATCGGCGGCCACTGGTTCGCGCAGTCGAGCGCGGCCGCGCGCACTGACTTTTTCACCGCACACAGATCGCCTTTCTGATGGCGGCGTACGGATTCTGCGCTTCGGTGTTGCCGGTGTGGCTGCTGCTCGCGCCGCGCGATTATCTTTCCACCTATGTGAAGCTGGGGACCATTGCGGCGCTGGTGGTGGGAGTTTTTGTGGTGCATCCGGACATCCGCTTTCCGGCATTCACGCAGTTCGTCCACGGCGGCGGGCCGATCATCAAGGGCAAGCTGTTCCCGTTCCTTTTCGTCACTATCGCGTGCGGCGCGATTTCCGGGTTCCATTCGCTGGTGGCGTCGGGCACCACGCCCAAGATGCTCGATAAGGAGACCGACGCGCGGTTCATCGGGTACGGGGCCATGATGGCCGAGTCGCTGGTGGGTGTGCTGGCGCTGATCGCGGCGACTTCGATGTATCCGGGCGACTATTTCGCCATCAACAGCACGGCGGCGGAATTCGGAAAGCTGGGGCTGCACACGGTGAATCTGGATATGTTCTCGCGCGAGGTGGGGGAGAAACTGGCCGGGCGCACGGGCGGCGCGGTTTCTCTGGCGATCGGCATGGCCCAGATCTTCCGGGGCCTGCCGGGCATGGACAAGCTGCTGGCTTATTGGTATCACTACGCCATCATGTTCGAGGCGCTCTTTATTCTGACGACGATCGACGCCGGGACGCGGGTGGCGCGTTATGTGATGCAGGAGATGCTGGGCCGCGTACATAAGAGCTTCGCGAATACCGCCTGGGTGCCGGGCAACTTGATTGCAACGTTGTTGGTGGTGCTGGGCTGGAGTTATCTGCTTTATACAGGGACCGTCTCGACTATCTGGCCTCTGTTCGGCACGGGGAACCAATTGCTAGCCACGATCGCACTGGCCGTGGCAACTACGTTCCTGATCAACATGGGCAAAGCCAGGTACGCGTGGATTACCGCTCTTCCGATGTGTTTCGTGGGAGTGACTACGGTCTCCGCGGGCGTTCTTTCCATAAGGGACATTTTCTGGCCGCTGACGGCCAAGCCCGGCATGGAACTCACCGGCTATCTCAATTCCATTCTGACGGCGATATTCATCGTGGGGGTACTGCTGGTGGTTTTCGACGCGGTGCGGCGCTGGATTGCGGTTCTGAACGGCGCTCCGGCTCCGGCAGAGGCTTTGGCCCTCCCGTAGATGCGGAGGGGGAAGTGCGGATGGGCTGCTGCTAGCCGGGACCGGCTGCACGGCCGGGCAAATTTTCGACGGAACACCCCTGACATGCCCACGGGTATTTTCCTAGAATTCTGCATCGCCGCCCCGGGTAGTCCTACGATTCCTATTAGTACTTCTAAACAGACAACAATTCATATCCTCCCACTGCAGTACCAACTCGCAGGGAACAAATCCCAAAAACCGACCACAAATACCATTAAATGGGTTGCCCAGTCACACCCGTACTAGAGCTGCAAAGTGTAGTAGACGCCGTACTTCGCGATTGCAATGAGTCATTGACAACTGTAATAAAGTCGGCGATGATTGAGATTCAGCCACCGCAGTTGCGCCGGAGACGCAACACACAAACAGTTAGTTTGTGTGACAGAAGGGGCCGAAGGCTGTCTTGATCGTCCTGACAAGACGTCGATACTTAGTAAGAAATAGATATGACTTTAATTCGCAGCCGGACAAAAGTCGTGTACTTTCGCGTAAGCGAAGCAGAGTTTGAACGGTATATGGCATTTTGCCGCGCGCAAGGAGTCAGAAGTATCTCGGATCTGGCGCGGTCGGGCCTTAGAGAATCTGGTCTCCGAAGAACGCGGATACGCGACGGCCTGACCGAGCGGGTGGCCGCACTTAGTGGATTGATAGCGGGGCTGTCCGCAACAATCCAAGCGCTTACCGAAATCATGAGGAGACGGAAGATTGACGTGGCGCTTGAAGACGAATTTTGAGGAACCGATGACGATGAACCCCGCGTGGTATGCAGTGGCGGTAAGAAGCAACTTCGAACGGATTGTGGCGCAGAGCTTACTGCAAAAGGAATATGAAATTTTTCTGCCGGTATACGAGTCGAAACGGCGCTGGTCGGACCGGTCGAAAGTTGTGGAGTGCGCCCTTTTTCCCGGGTATTTATTCTGCCGCATGGATTTGCAGGAGCGCGTGCCTTTGTTGAACACTCCCGGTGTGGCGAGCCTGGTGGGCGTGGGCAGATGCGCGATGGCGATCGAGGATAGTGAGATCGCCGCGATCAGGAGAATCATGGAATCGGGTCTCCCGGTAGCGCCGTGGCCGTTCCTGAAGGCCGGCCAGTTCGTGTATATCAACCAGGGGCCGCTGACCGGTCTCGAAGGGATCGTCATGGCGTTCAAAAACCGCAGCCGGCTGGTGGTATCGGTGGAAATGCTGCAGCGCTCGGTAACGGTTGAAATCGAAAACGATTGGGTGCAACCTACTAAGCCAGCGTGTTCCAAAAGCAGGGCGGCCTGACATGAGCGTCCTCCAGATACAGACGAATCCAGCGCTATCGCCGCGATCGGTTATCCGGGCGCTTTGGAAATGGAAAGCGCTCATCGGCATTCTGTGGGTGGGCGGCATACTGGCGAGTACGATGGTGCTCTTCAGTCTGCGGCCGGTTTATACGGCCGATGCGCTGGTGCTGGTTGAGTCGCAGAAGATTCCGGAAAACTTCGTTACCTCCACCGTGCAGACGGGCCTGGAAGCCCGGCTCGATCAACTGAAACAGCAAGTACTCAGCCGCGAGCGGCTATGGAGCCTGATCGAGGATCTGGATCTGTATGCCAAGCTGCGAAAGACGCGCACGCGGGGAGAGGTGCTGGAGGTCATGCGCCACGACATTACGATAGGCCTGGAGCGGGGCTGGAGCGCGAACCGGCCGGGAGCTTTCCGCGTATCGTACCGGGCGTTCTCGGCGAAGACAGCCGCCGAAGTGGCCAATCGGATTGGAAACTTTTTCATCACGGAAAACCTGCGCGAACGCGAACAGGAAGCCAATGGCACGTCCCAGTTTTTGGAAAGCCAGCTTGAAACCGCAAAGACAGATCTACAGCAACAAGAAGGCAAACTCCGCGAATTCAAGATGACTTACAATGGCGAGCTTCCCGAACAGGAAGTGGGCATGCTGGCGGCGAATGGACAGAACAAGGCGGAGTTACTGGGGATACAGGATGCCATCGGGCGGGCGCAACAGAACAAGCTGATTCTGGCCAGCTCCCTGGCGGCGGCGCAGGAGAGCCTGGGCCGTTTGCAGGAACTGGCCCGGCGCCGGCCGACGCAGGATACCGGTTCCGATGAGAAAGCCGCGCCCGGACAGCCTTTGAACCAGGAACCACATGCGGCGCTCGAAGCCATCCGGACAAAGCTTCGCGTACTGCGATTGCGCTACAAAGACGGACATCCCGAAGTAAAAGCGCTGCTGGAGGAACAGGCGGAACTCGAGAAGGCTTTGAAAGAAGAGGACGCGGTGACCGCGGCCACGGCGCGGGCGCCGGAACCCCGAAAATCTTCCATCGGGGCGCCGGTGGCTGCGAACGATCCGGCACAGGTGGCTGAAAAGGAGAGGGTGGAGACCTTAACAGCACAGCTTGCGCTGACCGACCGGGAGATTGAAGACCTGGATAAGCGGCGGGAGAGAGTCTTGCGCGCTGTAAGCGCGGTCGAGGGGCGCATGGACAAGCTACCCATGCGGGAGCAGCAACTGGCGAGCCTTACACGCGACTATGAGACGAGCAAGGCGAATTACAAGTCTCTGCTCGATAAGAAGCTGGCGGCGGAAATGGCGGCCAATATGGAACGCTGGCAAAAGGCGGAACGGTTCGTGATGCTGGACGTGGCGCGCGTACCGGAAAAACCGACCTCACCGAACCGGCCGATGTTCATGACGGCCGGGGTCATGTTATCGCTGGCGCTGGCGGCCGGAATCTCGTTTCTGCTGGAAACCAGACGGAATGTCTTTCTGGGCGAGTGGGAACTGCCGGCCGGCACGGTGGTGGTGGGCAGAGTGCCCAAGATGCTTATCGAGAGTCCGCGGGCATAACTATCATGTATCTGGAGTCATTCGGTCTAAAGAAGAAGCCTTTCAGCCTCACGTCGGATCCGTCGATGTTATATTTCACGGATTCACACAGGGAGGTTCTGGCAGCGCTTTGCTACGGCCTGCTGGAACGAAAAGGACTGATGCTGCTGTTAGGCCACGCAGGCACGGGGAAAACGACATTAGTGGCCCGGGCCGTGTTGGGATTGCCTCCCAGCCGGGTGCAGTTCGCATCCATCGTTAACCCTACATTCACTACGGCGGAGTTCATGGAGACCGTGTTGCTAGGATTCGGCCTTCGGGATATTCCCGCGGGCAAGCCGCAACGGTTGGTGAGGCTGGAGAAGCACCTTTTGCAGATGCAGACGGATGGAAAGATTGCCGCGCTGATTGTGGATGAAGCGCACAAGCTGAGTGTGGAGGCGCTGGAAGAAGTGCGGCTGCTAGGCAACCTGGAAAAACGCTCAGAAAAACTGCTACAAATTATTCTGGCCGGCCAGAATGAGCTTGCGGGTACCATGAACCGCGACGATTGCGTGCAGTTGAAGCAGCGCATCGCGCTGCGAGTGTCGCTACGGCCGCTCACATCCGCGGAAGTGGGCCAGTATATCGCTTGCCGGTGGGCACGCGCGGGAGCCAGGCAGCGCGCGCCATTTTCGCCGCAGGCGGTGGATCTGACGGCGCGCGTGTCGCAGGGCATTCCCCGGCTGATTAACGTGGTTTGCGACAACGCGCTGCTGGCGGCTTTCGGTGAGCAGAGCCGCGTAGTGGAGGCCAGCCACGTAAGCCAAAGTTGCGTAGAACTGGATTTGCTCGACGGCGCGCCGGGCGTGGCGCAGGATTCCGATTGGTACGCCGCGGATGTGCAGAAACGCGCGTTGCTCGCCAAAGTAAGTTCATCGGGGCGGTTGAGCGGAAAGTGATGGTATGGGTAGGATACTGAACGCGCTGAAGACGGCTGACAGCGAGATTGCCGACTTAGTCATGCAGTGCCTGGACGAACGCGGGCAGGATGCGCCTTCCGCGGCCGTGACCGGTGTGCGGCGGTTCAGCGCAAGGCGCGCGGCCGCCGTAGTGGAGCCGATCTTCGAGAAGCCGCACGTCGACCGCAGTGCCCGATCCGGACGACTGGCGGGAAGAACCGGAGACGCCGCCGGCGCGGGAGACGGCCAGGTCCCTTTCGATGCGAATTTCCGACTCGGCGCCGCTGCTCTCGTCGAGGCGCGAAGACCGGCGGGCCGCGGAACAATACAGAGTGATCCGCACAAAGATCTTCCACCAACTGCCCGGATCGTCGATCACGGTGATATCGAGCCCGGGCGTGGGCGACGGAAAGACAGTCTCGGCCGTGAATCTGGCGGCGGCGTTGGCGCTGAAGAGCGAGGATAAGGTCATCTTAGTGGATGCAGACCTGCGTCTCTCCAAAGTTCATGAACGCCTGGGAATATCCAAGACGCCCGGCCTGGCCGAAGTGCTCTCCGGCGCATGCACGCTGGAAGAGGCGATGCTCCGCGTGGAACAGTTGCCGAACTTCTATATCCTGCCGGCCGGCGACGCGCAGACAAACCCCACCGAACTGATCGATTCGGCGAACTGGCGCGCGCTGATGGCGCGGTTTCGGGCAGAGTTCCGGCGCACCCTGGTGGATAGCCCACCGGTGGAAGCGGTGGCGGATTACGATCTGATCGCGGGCAGTTGCGACGGGGTGGTTTTAGTAGTGCGCCCGGACCATACCAGCCGTCCGCTTCTGAACAGCGCGCTCGCCAAGGTGAAAGGTAAATTGACAGGAGTCCTGATCAACGACTCACTGGATTGGTTCCTGTGGAAGCGCGCATCGACTAATTATCACTACTATCAGAGCGGCTTGCCGAAGGAAGGACGCAAGAGCTGCAAGTGACTCACTTCGCTCGGAAAGTCCGGCCAATTATCCGGCATGCGTGGGCACTTGGGCTGCACGCGAGCGGATGCTTGTGGTTGGCGAATCGCCGGCTACGCAAGAACGGCGCTGTGGTGGTGTTAACGTTTCACCGGGTACTCGAAGACGACGAATCGCGGGACACCTGCAGCCTGCCGGGAATCGTGGTGCGGCGCGCGACGTTCGAAAGACTCGCCGCGTACGTAGCCGCCAAATATGAGACGGTGGATTTCGCGGGCGCCGCGGGCGCAGCGCCTGGCGCCAAAATGCGTGTGATGTTTACGTTTGACGACGGCTGGAAAGACAACTACACCAACGCCATGCCAGTGGCACACGCATACGGAATACCGCTGACTATTTTTGTCTGCCCGGGCCTCGCGGGGCGCACGCAACCTTTTTGGCCGGAACAAATCGTCTCACAAATGCGAAATGCTTCGAAGCCGGTATCTTCCACAGAAATCGAGCCTTTGATCGAGAGATTAAAGACTTATCCTCCGGAGCGGCGCAAACAGTTTATCAGGGAGCTTTGCGGAACTTCGCTGGCGGTTTGTAACGGGAACGACCGAACGATTTCGTGGGATGACATACGAACAATGGATGCGGCAGGCGTAAGATTCGGCGCGCATTCCGATACGCACCAGATCCTGACGGCGGTACCCAGTGAGACCGCGCGCCGGGAGATTCGCGAATCCAGGCGCGCCATCGAAGCCGCGCTCGACAAACGGTGCGGCACATTCGCTTATCCAAATGGAAACTACTCGCCGGCGGTGCAACAGATTCTCGCCGAAGAGGGTTTCACCGCCGCTTTCACGACGGAGCGAGGGGCCTGGATTCCGGGCGCCGATCCGCTTGCCATTCCGCGCGTCAATGTGTCCGATTCGAGCGTGACAGGCATCAGGGGCCGTTTCTCGTCCGTGCTATTTCAATACAGCGTCTTCTGGAAGGCCTGGCGCGCATTGCGAAATCAACGCCCGATGCCTGCGAAGCCGCGCCGCATCACACTCCGTGACTATTCTTCAGCTCATTAGCAGCGAGGGTTACTATGGCGCCGAGAGCATGCTACTGGCGCTGGCGCGCGCATTGCGAGGGCTCGGCTGCAACAGCCTGATCGCGGTTTTCACCGGCGGGCGTTCGAAGAACACCGAGTTACAAGAGCGTGCGCTCCAGTTGGGTTTAACAGTAGAAACCGTACCCTGCGAGGGCCGGTGGGACTGGAAGGCTGTCAGTCGGATCCGGGAGTTAGTAGAGAAGCATGGCGCCGATGTGCTGCACACGCATGGTTACAAAGCCGATGTCTACGGTTATGCGGCAGCGCGGCGAAATCGCGCAGCTTTGGTGGCCACGTGTCACAACTGGCCCAGCCGGTTACCGGCGATGCGTGTTTATGCGGCGCTCGACCGGTTGGTATTGCGGCATTTTGACAGGGTCGCCACGGCTTCCGGGCCGGTGGCTGAAACACTCGGGCGATGGAAGGTTACGGCGCACAAATTGAAGACAATACCGAACGGCGTGGACATAGAGCCATTCCGCGAAGCATTCCACGAGACATTCCACGAAGCGGGGCCCTGCCTGCGGAAAGAATTTGGCGGCGCGGGCAAGGTGGTTGGCTTCGCCGGAAGACTGGTGGCGGCAAAAGGCGGCGCATTGCTGCTATCGGCCGCGCCAGCCATACTGGCCGCGTTTCCCCAAGTGAAATTCGTATTTGCCGGCGAAGGCCCGGCCCGAGAGGAATGGGAGGCGATGGCAAGCAGGGTGGGCATTCGATCCCATGTTGTTTTTGCCGGGAAGCTTGCCGATATGGCGGCTTTCTATGCCTCGGTAGATATGGTTGTGCTGCCCTCATACGAAGAAGCCATGCCTATGTGTCTGCTCGAAGCGCTGGCCGCGGCCAAGCCGGTGATTGCGACGGCCGTGGGGGCGGTGCCCACGATAGTCATACCCGGAGTCACGGGGATGCTCTTTGAAACCGGCGATGTGAACGCTATTTCCGCGGCTGTGCTTAGGCTGCTCCGCGATCCGGAGTCTGGCGCGCACACTGGGGGAGAATGGGCGCGCGCACGTTATCCGGCACTTTGCTTCCGAGACGATCGGCAAGAGTTACATCGGCATATACCACGAAGCATTGCATGGCCATGCGCGCCAAACGGAAGTTCAGGCAGTGTGGCAGCGGAGCCGCCCATGACCACTGACGATACGATACTACTCACCATCGTGGTGGCATGCCGCAATGAACTCGGCCATGTCCGCGAGTTCCTGGACTCACTGCTGGCGCAAGAATTGTCCGGTATTCGATGGGAAGCGATTATCGCCGATGGGTTGAGCGACGACGGCACGCGCCAGATCCTGGACGAATATAGCTCGCGTCATCCGGAACTGCGCGCGATCGACAATCCGGGGCGGGTGGTTTCGCCGGGTTTGAATGCCGCCATACGCGCCGCGCGCGGGACTATCGTGATCCGCATGGACGCGCATACCTCGTATGCGCCGGACTACTGCAGGAGGTGTGTGGCCGAGCTGGAGCGCACGGGCGCGGACAATGTGGGCGGACCGGCGCGCACACGAACTTCTGGGACGCGCGCGCGCGCATTCGCCGCCGCGTATCACTCGCCTTTCTCAACGGGTGCGCGGTTCCACGATGCGAGTTACGAAGGCTGGGTGGACACGGTGCCGTATGGCTGCTGGCGGAAAGATACCCTGGAGCGGCTCGGCCTATTCGATGAGACGCTGGTACGCAATCAGGACGATGAACTGAACTTACGACTGACACGGGCCGGCGGAAAGATCTGGCAGAGTCCCGATATCGTCTCCTGGTATTCGCCGCGGGCCACTCTCACAGCGCTCTTTCTGCAGTACTTCCAATACGGTTTTTGGAAAGTGGCGGTGGTGCGGAAGCACAGGCTTCCAGGGTCATGGCGGCACCTGGCGCCGGTTACCTTCGTGCTGGCGAACATACTGCTCTGTGCCGCGTGCGCAGTTACCGCGGCGGCCGATCGAAAACAGTTCGCATTGGTCAGCCGGCTGTGGATCAGTCTGGCCGCGACCTACTTTACAGCCAACATCATGGCATCCGTCTTTGCGGCGCGGAAATCCGGCTGGGCAACATTGCCTTATCTGCCGGCCGTGTTCACCGTGTATCACTTTTCCTGGGGATTGGGTTTTTTGGCAGGGTTGCGCTGGTTTTTTCCCAGCGCGGCCCAACGAGCGGGTAACCAGCCGCTATTTACACGGATTTCGCGTTAATCGTTCTTACTTATATGCGCAGGTTGGTAGACATTATAGTAGCTGTGGCCGCACTGGTGGCCCTGAGTCCGCTGCTGGCGGTGATCATGCTGGCGGTTTTCATCTCATCGCCCGGCAATCCGTTCTACGGCGGCTGGCGAGCCGGCCAAAAGGGACGGAACTTTCGAATGTGGAAGTTCCGGACCATGATTAGCGGCGCGGCGAAAATGGGTCCGATCACAGGCAAGAACGACTCTCGCGTGACGCCATTGGGCCGGGTGTTGCGCAAGACGAAGCTCGATGAACTGCCGCAGTTCTTCAATCTTCTGCTGGGCGATATGACATTGGTGGGGCCGCGGCCGGAATCGCCCGAGATCGTGGCGCTGTATACGCCCAGCCAGCGCGCCGTACTGGCAGTTAAGCCCGGAGTTACGGGAAGAGTCCAGACTCGATAGCGACGATGAGTCGGAGACGATTCCCGAGGGTGTACAGCCACTCGAATATTATCTCAATCACTTAATGGACCGCAAGCTGCGCATGGATCTGGATTACTTGCGCATACGCTCGACGGTTACGGACGCAAGAATCGTTCTGGCCACCGCCAATCTGGTATTCCGCGCGGTTGCCCGGCGTTAAAACAAAAACACTTTTATAAGCATTACCGGAGGAATTACCATGCAATCGACTCTACAGGTGCCGTACCATCGCCCCAGCATAGGCGACGAAGAAATCAATGAAGTAGTCCGCACACTTCAATCCGGATGGCTGACCACGGGTCCGCGCACCGCGCAGTTCGAGCAGGAATTCAGCGCCTACGCGGATGTTCCGCACGCCCTGGCCGTGAACTCGTGCACCTCGGGTTTACATCTGGCGCTAGTAGCATTGAAAATCGGGCCGGGAATGGAGGTTATCACCACTCCGCTGACTTTCTGCGCGACGGTGAACACGATCATCCACACGGGAGCGACTCCGGTGCTGGCCGATGTGGGGCCGGACGGCAACATCGATCCCGCTTCGATTGCGTCGCGCATCACGGACAGGACGCGCGCCATCGTCCCGGTACACTTCGCGGGTTTGCCGTGTGACATGGACGCCATCTGGCGGCTGGCACGGCAGCACGGGCTGGATGTAGTGGAAGACTGCGCGCACGCCGCCGGCGCTCTGTACAAAGGCCGGCACGCCGGCGCGGGCAATCCGCCGACCGGTGAACGCAGCGCCGCTTCGGTCTTCAGCTTCTATGCGGTGAAGAATGTGACTACGGGCGAGGGAGGCATGGTGCTTACGCACGATGAGGAACTGGCCTCCACGATGAAGATCCTGTCTCTGCATGGAATCAGCAAAAACGCATGGAACCGTTACGCGGACCGCGGACACTGGGGCTATGAAGTGCTCACTTCCGGCTATAAGTACAATATGAGCGACATTCAGGCTTCCATAGGAATTCACCAACTAAGGAAGCTCGAAGGATTCATAGAAACGCGTGCGCGGTTCGCGGCGTTGTACAACCAACTGCTGGCGGATGTAGAAGAAGTGGAGCTGCCGGCCGATCGGGACGATTGCCGGCACGCGTGGCATCTATACACCTTGCGTTTGAATCTCGAGAACCTGACGATCGGGCGCGATGAATTTATCGAAGAGCTGAAGGATCGCGGCGTGGGAACGAGTGTCCATTTTATTCCCATTCCGCTTCATCCATTCTTCGCGCCCTTCGCCAATCTGCGCCAAAACCAGTGCCCCGATGCCCTGGAACTCTATCCCCGTTTGATTTCGCTGCCTCTTTTCCCGGCGATGACCGAAGCCCAGGTACATTATGTCGCGAAGGCCATCAAGGGGATTGCCCGGCAATCCCGCAAGAGGAATTGGGCGGTGATGGCCGCGGTGGGCGATTAGCGCTCCGATGCGCGGAAATGGTGACTTACCGATGAAACCGGCAAATGTTCTTTCGAGTATTTCGCACATCGCGCTGCGCGTGATGGCCGACTTCCTGATCGTGCAGACAGCCATGTTGGGCGCGCTGATGGCCGTCGCTCTACAGTTTCAGCCAGGGACAGAACAGTCGGTTCGCATGGGCTTGGCCGAGCTGCGTCACTATTACCTGACGTTGTTTCTGCCTATGTCGATTCTGTTCCCCGGGTTTTACGCTCTGAGCGGCCTATATACCACGTCGCGCACTTACGGTAAGGCATTGGCGCTGCGGCGGGCGGCGACCAGCGCCTCGATCGCCGCGCTGGGTATGCTGGCAGCCGGCTTTCTGCTGCCGCACTCGGAGACTTTGCCGCACACGGCGGCGATCATCTTTTCCGCACTGGTGATTACCGGCACCCCGGGTATCCGCTGGCTGAAACACACACTGTTCGAAAACGAGAAGGCGAACCGCCCTTCCACTACGGCGCGCGGCGGATGGGTGTTAGTGGTGGGTGGCGCGGGTTACATCGGATCGATCGTGGTGCGCACGCTGCTAAAGCGCGGATACCGCGTGCGCGTGCTGGATAGCCTGGTCTACGGCGCGTCGGCCATCGAAGAGGTGATGCATCACCCGCGGTTGGACTTTATTAGGGGCGACTGCCGTAATATCCAGGACGTAGTGGGCGCCATGCGCGGCGCCGGCGCGGTTATCCATCTAGCCGCCATAGTCGGCGATCCGGCTTGCGATCAGGACCACAAGACCGCGCAAGAGATCAACTACGCGGCCACGCGCATGACCATCGAAATCGCCAAGGGCGAAGGGGTCGAGCGCTTTATTTTCGCTTCGAGTTGCAGCGTATATGGCGCATCCGATCAAGTCATGGACGAGAACTCACAGGTGCAGCCGATCTCGCTTTACGCCGATACGAAGGTCGATTCGGAGCAGGCGCTGCTGGCGGCGGCTACCACTAGCTTTCATCCCACGATTCTGCGCTTTGCGACTATCTTCGGATTATCGCCGCGGCCACGATTCGACCTGGTAGTCAATTTACTCACGGCGAAGGCTATGAAAGACCGCGTGATTACCATCTACAACGGCGAACAGTGGAGGCCATTTCTCCACGTGGCGGATGCCGCGGCAGCTATTGTGCGGGTGCTCGAAGCGCCCGAGGCGCTGGTCGGACGCCAAATCTACAACGTGGGTGACAGCCGGCTGAACTTCACGTTGACCGATGTGGCGGAGAAGCTTCTGAAGTTCTTCCCACATACGCGCGTGGAGCACGTAGAGAACGCGGACCGGCGCAGTTACCGGGTGTCTTTTCAGAAAATCAAGGGCCATCTGGGTTTCTCCTGTTCCAAGACGATCGAGGACGGGATTCACGAAATCAAGGCGGCGTTTGAAAGCGGCGAGCTATCCGACTATGGCGCGCCATTGTATAGCAACGTGAAGTATCTGAAGCTGCACGGCAGCCCCATGCAGAATAACAAGCTCGGCTCCCAGGTCATGGCGGCATTGGCGCAGAAGGCATAATCGCGATGATTCAGCCTGATCCGCAGCCGGTAATATCGGTTATCGTTCCGGCGTTGAACGAGGAAAGCGTCATCGGACGCTGTCTCGCCTCATTGCAACACCAGAAACTACAGGCGGCCCGTTTCGAAGTAATTGTAGTGGATAATGGCTCGACGGACGCCACCAAGGCGATCGCCCGCAGCTACAGCCACTGGCTGTCGGTCACGGTGCTCGAGAGAGGCGGCGCACGAATCTCAGCCCTGCGCAATTCCGGCGCGGCGATTGCCAGGGGCCAGTTTCTGGCGTTTCTGGATGCCGATTGCGTGGCGCCCAAGCACTGGCTGCTTCAGGCGCTCGACCTGATGCGGGCGGACGACGCACGGATTGTCGGCGCGCATTATCGAATCCCGGCCGATTCCTCCTGGGTAGCCGAAGCCTGGTATGGCGACTTATGGCAAATGAAAGACGGCCCGGTCTCCTATGTGCCAGGCGGCGACCTGATCGTGAGCCGCGACTTATTCGTGAACCTGGGGGGCTTTGACGAGACACTGGTCACTAGCGAAGACTGCGAGTTCTGCGAGCGGGCAGCCGCAGCGCAAGTGCCTATACTCGCTATCCCATCACTTAGCGTCGTCCATCTGGGCACGCCGCAGACTCTGGAAGGGTTTTATAGAAAGCAATCCTGGCATGGAATCAATGTCCACCGCGTATTTCTGCGCGACGTGCTGCATTCCAAATCCCGCAAGGCAGCACTCTTTGCCGTTTACATGCTGATCGGGATGGCAGCCGTTATAGCGGGGGTGGGCGCCGCGGCGTTTGACGGAAGGATCGCGGGAGCACTGGCGGCAGCCGGTTTGCTTCTGGCCGGTCCGGTGGCATTGGCTTTGCGCGCCTGCCTGGAGCGGAAGAAGTGGAGACCACTTGGGCGCGCTCATCGTGTTATACGCGGCTTATGGGTTAGCCCGCGCGATGTGTTTATTAGGCGCCGGTGGCGCGCGCAAACCGCGGAGCATTACCGGCAGGGCGCGTCAGGGCGGCCCAGCCGCGGAGTTTCTGGGCTGATGTCACTCCATTTTGGCGCGGAAGGATCGCTTGGAATTCTGCTGTACGTGAGCGGCATTCTGTGCGTGCTTGCCAGTCTTTTCTGGAGACCGGTAGTAGGTATCTTCTATCTGACGCCGCTGATCCCGCTACAAACGATGCGGTATCGTTTGAACACTTTCCCGCTAGGCGCCAGCGTGGTCGGCGTGGTGCTGCTGGCTGTGGCTTTGGGCATCATGCGGCGAAAGGGGAAGGTATTTCCGAAGACGCCGTGGACCACGCTGCTGGGCATTTACGCGGCGTTTACTTTTGTCTCACTGATTCTAGGTTCGCTGTATCTAGGCACATCCTTTCCGCTTCCCGGCAACGAACGGTTCGCGGTGTGGATGGAATACATGATGATGCCGCTGTTACTGCTGTTAGTAGCAGCCGTCCAGCCGAGCCGCAACCAGATGAAAGCGATCATTATTCTGATGTGCGTGGCCGTGTTGGCGCTCGACAGAAATTTCTTGAGCACGGTGGCGGGACGCGATTTCTCGGCGTTCTCATACGATCTGCGCGATGCAGGGAGCATGGGCTATGCGGGCATTAACGGAATGGCGGCTTTCGAGGCGCAGTTCGTAACTTTTCTGCTGGCGCTGGCGGCTTTCGAGAAGAATTTCTGGCTTAGGCTCGGATACTTTGCGCTGAGCGGTTTGTCGGCGGTCTGCCTGATGTACAGCCTTTCGCGGGGAGGGTACGTGGCGGTGCTGGTGGGCTGGCTTTTTCTGGGTCTGGTGAAAAAGCGTTGGATGCTGGTGGCGCTGATCGCTTTTATCTTCACATGGACGGCGCTGGTGCCCAACGCCGTTCGGGAGCGAGTCACGATGACTTATGACTCGCAGGGCGGGGGCCTGGATCACTCGGCGGAGACCCGCATTACCCTTTGGGAAGACGCCATGCAGGTGTTCGACGCCAATATCGTGGTGGGCTCAGGCTTCAACACATACGCCTATATGCACCGGGTGGGAAATTACCAGGACACTCACAATTTCTTTCTGAAGGTTTTGGTAGAGACAGGCGTGTTTGGGCTTTGCCTGTTTCTTTGGTTAATCGGCAAAACGTTTTCGATCGGATTAAAATTTTCGCGGCAAGCGAGAGATCCCTTTCTTGCCTCTCTGGGGCTGGGTCTCGCGGCATGGATCGTCGCCGCGATTACCGCAAATCTATTTGGGGACCGCTGGTCATATCTTCAGGTGTGCGGATACATGTGGGTTGTCGCAGGCATGGTGGCGCACGCACTGACGCTCGAAAATACCGACGGGGCCGAGAGCGAGCCTGCCGGGGCGGAAGAAACACCGCTGCCGGAAGACGCGGTTTTGGCGTAGCATTCTCACATACCAACCCTATGTTTATATCGCGCGCCGTAGCCGAGGAGATGAAGAAGCTGATCCAGCACTCGTCTCACTATTTAGCCGGCTTGTTCGGTGGACTGGCCATCGGTTTCATCTCTTTTCCGATCTTCACTCGCGTATTTTCCGTGGCGGATTACGGCATGATCGACTTCATTCAGAAGATCCTGCTGGTGCCCACCGCGCTATCGAAGGCCGGCATGCAGAACTCGGTGCTGCGGTTCTACGACGAAAAAGGATTCTCCACCAACCGCGAGAAGGCGCGCAGTTATTACTCCACCATGCTTTTCGGCGTGGCCGCCATGGCCGTGGTTATTACGCTGGTTTTCCTGGTGGCCGTCAAGGTCTTATTGAAACATCTCATCGACGGTCCGCTGGCTACGCTGCTGTGCTTCGCATCCGCCTTGATCCTGCTGCGGGCGGTCGAATCCATTTTACTGTCGTTCTTGCGGATCGAGGAGCGCACGGCGGCGTACAACGCGGCTTCGGTGCTGATGAAAGCGGCTACGGTGGGCACGGTTTTGGCGTTTTTGCCGTGGATCGGACGGTCGGTGCACACCTACTTATCCGCCACGATGGTTGCTGAGATCGCCTTCGTGGCGGTTTTAGTTCTTGTGCTGTTTCGCCGCAGGATGTTGAGCGCGTTCAGCTTTAACAGCGCTCTGTTTCGTTCGGCCGTGGGATTCGGGCTGCCATTGATCTTCTATGAGTTAGCCGGCGTCATTTTGCTGACAGCGGACCGCGCCTTGGTGCGGCATTATTTGGGCGCAGAAGCGCTGGGTTATTACTCGGTGGCATATGGCTTGTCACAGTATGTCAACGACTTGATGACCGTCCCGCTGGGCCTGGCCATTCTGCCCATCTACCTGCGGCTTTGGTCGGCGGAAGGCCGCGCCAAAACCACGGAGTTCCTGCATGTCTCACTGGATTTTTATTTGATGGCGGCGGCCGGCATTTACATGCTGGTTACACTGGGATCGCACGACGCGTTGGTGCTGCTGGCCTCGCCCAAGTATTTGGGAGCCGATCGGCTGATACCGTTCCTGGTGGGCGGCCTGTTGATTTATACCACGCATGTGTTTCTGTGCGCCGGCCTGCTGATCCAAAAGAAGACGGGGACCATGGCGCGCGCATTGATCTGCTCGACAGGGCTCAACATCGTCTTGAATTGCGTGCTGCTGCCGCGGCTGGGGCTCCAAGGCGCGGCGATCGCGCTGCTGCTGACGCACATCGCGACGATTCTGCTGCTGTGGCGCGCGTCGTCGCGCATTCTTCCGATTGGGGTTCGCGTGAGCTCATTGGCCAAGTATGGCGTGGCCGGATTGGCAGGCTGGGCGGTTGCATCGCAGATCGCGCTCGCATCGCATCTGTTGAACGCCATATCGCGATGCGCGGCGGGCCTGGGCGTGTACGCCGGCATCCTGTTCCTGACTGACGCGAGGTTGCGGGCGCTGCCCGCTTACCTGCTCCGCAGCGGACGGCGGGAGCGCATTGACGTAGCTACACCTATCATGGCCACAGAGGTTATGGCCACTGAGGAAGAGGCGGAGGTAGTCTGCAAATGACGCCTCGAGTAAGTGTCATCGTGCCGGCTTATAATGCCGCCGTTTACTTGCCCTATGCCATCGACAGTGTGCTTAGTCAGACATTTTCCGAGTGGGAAATCATTATCACCGACGACGGCAGCACAGACAACACACGCGCGATAGCCGACTCCTACCGGCCCACGCTGGGGGATAAGCTGCAGTACATCTATCAAGCCAACCGCGGGCTGCCGGCCGCGCGCAACACCGGAATGCGAAGCGCGCGCGGCGAGTTCATCGCGCTGCTCGATGCGGACGATGTGTGGTTGCCCCATCGCCTGGAGCGGGGTGTCGAAGCGATGGACAGGGACCCTGAAACCGCATTGGTGCATGCGCGAGTGACTCGCATCGACGCACAGGGGCGGGTCATTGGCGAGTTGCCGGTAAATCCCGAGTATCTTTCCGGAAGAATCGCACATTACATTTACATCCGGCGCGCCCATATCGTCTGTCCGACGGTGATGTTCAGAAAACAGTGCCTCGATACGGCCGGCTGGTTCGATGAAGCCATGCGCGCCACCGAAGACAGGGACCTTTGGTTCCGGATTGCCTTGCGCGATCGGGTTACTTACATCGACGAAGTGCTAGCGCACTACCGGCTTTCCCCAGCTTCCATGACCGCCGATTTGGACCGCTTGCTGAACGGGCAAGTGTATTTCATCGGGAAGCACTACCGGTCAGGCGCCTGCACGCGCCTGGAGCACCTGCAAGCACTAGGAAATACGTATAGAGAACTGGGCGATTCACTTTTCAGAGGCGGCCTGGTGGCCAAGTCTATTGCCAGCTATTTCAGGGCGGTGGTGTACAACCCATTGAGCGTGCCGAACGTGTACATGCTTGTCAGGGCGATCATGGATCCGCTAGTGAGGCTTTCTCAATGATGTATAGGCTTTTGATTGGCTGGCTTCTGGGCGCTACGGCTTCGTGGGCAGCGGCTCCGCAGGTGTTCTTCACGGACCTCGAGAGCGGCCCGAAATCGGGAGGCCAGAACAACGCCGGCGCCTTCGTCACCATCTACGGCAGTCACTTTGGAGCCACGCGCGGCGGCTCCACGGTAACCATCGGCGGCGGGCCGGCCGCATCGTACCCGATGTGGACCGATACGAAGATCTCGATCCAACTGGGGGGCGCCGCGGCGACCGGCAGTATTGTCGTGAATACTCCCGCCGGAGCTTCTAATGGATCGCCGTTCACCGTGCGCCCAGGCAAGATCTATTTCGTGGCCGCCAACGGAAGGGACAACTCCAGCGGGAGATTTAATTTGCCCTGGCACACGCTGATGAAAGCCCGAGACACGATGCAGCCCGGGGACACTACTTACGTAATGGACGGCGTGGCGCAAACTACGGATGACGGCACGGGATGGAATACGTCGTTGTTGCTTCGCAGCGGCGGCACCGCCGCGGCCCCCATGGCATTCGTGGTTTACCCCGGAGCCGCAGCAGTTATTGGGAGCGACAACGGTCCGCCTACCGGTGTACGCACGGCACCGAGCGATGGCACTCACCCGAATTACTGGGTATTTGCGGGATTCACTTTGCGCGGACAAGGCGCCGCGATGGCCTTGTGGGGCAGCAGCGGGTGGCGGATTGTGGCCAACGATTTCGCATGCCCCAACGGCAACGGCGCCGGGGCGTGCATGGATACCGTGGAATCCTCATCCATCGCGTTTTACGGAAATACGGTGCACGATACGGGCACGGCTAATGCATCGGCTCTCTATCACGGCGTTTACTTCGGCACGGACAGTAATCACCTGGATATCGGCTGGAACACCATCGCGAACGTCCATGGCTGCCGCGGCATTCAAATTCACTCGACGCCGCAGAGCGGCGAGGCCGGCTCCGGCCGGAACCAATTCGACATCCGTATCCACGACAACACCATCCACGATACGCAGTGCGATGGCATCGTGCTAGACACGATCGATCCATCCCAGGGGCCCATCTCGGTTTATCACAACGTGATTTACAACGCCGGCAAAGGCCCCAACAATCCGGAGCAAAGCGGCAACTGGGCCTGTCTCAACGTTCCCGGATCGACCGAGCGCGGCCCGGCGGGCTCCGGCATGGTCGACGTGTACAACAACACGTTCTCTGCCTGCGGCACTTTCAACGCTCCGCCATATGGAAAGGCCAATGCCGCAATTACTTATGGGGGGGGGAACGCCGCGATATATATACGCATTCGGGACAATGTGATCTCCCAGACGGCCACCCGGCTGTACCCGTCCGGCGTTCCGTACGTGGTGATCTGGAATCCGTCGACGCGCGCGGTTTGCGCCGATAAGGATAACTGTAAGTGGATCCAGGGAACCAACAACGTTTTCAACGGCAGCGGCCCGGCGCCCCGTTTTCCGAAGGTCTCATGAGAGCAATTTCCATCGGTTATCACGACATCGTGGAAGGGGGCGAGCGTCCCGCGGACGATGGCTCGCGCCACTCCGGACGCTATAAGCTCGACGAGCGGCATTTTCGCGAGCATCTGGATTCGATCGGGCGGACGGCCGGCAATTCATCAGTCCGGGTGATCGGGCGTGCGAGAAGGTGGCGCGAAGAAGTGCCCCTGTTTCTGACATTCGACGATGGCGCGGTCAGTTCCTATACCTGCGTGGCGGGCGAGCTTGAGAAGCGCGGCTGGCGCGGCCACTTTTTCGTCACGACCGATTGGATCGGCCGGCCCGGCTTTCTCGATGCACAACAGATCCGGGAGTTGCGCGCGCGCGGGCACATTATCGGCAGCCACTCGTGCTCGCATCCGGCGCGCATGTCGGCATTGAACTGTACGGAACTGCTGCGAGAATGGGTGGTCAGTTGCGAGATACTGAGCGACATCCTGCAGGAGCGGGTGGTGACCGCATCGGTAGCGGACGGTTATTACTCTCACAAGGTGGGCCGAGCCGCCGCGGTCGCCGGTATCGAGGCTTTATTCACCTCAGAGCCGAGCGCGAAGGTATCGGTGGTGGATGGCTGTTTGATCCTGGGCCGCTATTCCATCCAGAGCCGCACGCCCGCCGGCGTATCGGGGGCCATCGCCGCCCGGCAGTGGTGGCCGCGGTGGCGCCAGGGCATCCTGTGGCAGGCCAAGAAACCCGTGAAAGCGATCGCGGGCGAATCCTATTTCACTATCCGGCGGCTGTTGCTCTCACGCGGGCTACAGTCCGGCGCCAAATAAAGTCATGACTTACCTGCAACCGGTATTTACGTTCGTGCTCTTACTGGCACTGGTGCAGGTAATCCGTTACCGCAAGTCTTTGCGGTCGCCGGGTTTTCGCGGCCTGGCGCTGGCTCTGGCGGCTGTGTTTCTGGTTTCCTGGGAACCGGCTGCCTGGCTGCCTTCGCGGGGACTCGAAGGATGGTTCCCGCCGCGCGATTATCCGGCGGGCGATGCACAGGCCATCGTGGTGCTGGCGTCCGCCGTCTACCCTCCCTGCCCGCCTATGCCGACTCCGCGCGCCGGTAGCGACACGTACGAGCGCTGCCAATATGCGGCGTGGCTATATAAGCATTGGAAGCAGCTTCCGGTGCTCGCGACAGGAGGCGGCGGATTCGTGGACAGCCCGCCGTACGCCTTCGCCATGCGCGAAGCTCTGGAGCGGGAGGGCGTGCCAGCCTCGGCGATTCTGGTGGAAGACCGTTCGCGCACCACGCATGAGAATGCCGCATTTTCGGCAGCTATTCTGCGGCAGAAGGGTATCGGCCGCATCGTGCTGGTGACGGACGCCTATCATATGCTGCGCGCGGACGCGTGCTTCCGGAAAGAGTCGCTGACCGTGATTCCGGCGGCTTGCGGCTACCGCACATACCATCGCTTCCTGCTGGCGGACCTGCTGCCGGGTTGGGAGCCGATTTCCTGGAACGAAGACGCCGTGCATGAATCGGTCGGACTGGTGTGGTACCGGCTGCGCGGATGGATTTAACGGAACATGCTAGTGGAACCCAGATGACGCCATCGCCAGACGGGCGCGTTCACGTGCTGTATCTCATCGATGTCCTTTGGGGGCTGGGGGGCGCCGAGGGCGTATTGTCCCGAATTCCGGGATTGCTACCGCAAGACCGCTACCGTTGCACGATCGGCACTTTCCGGCTGAGGCCGGCATCGCCGATATTCGACGGATTCTCCTGCCCCATACGGGAGTTTCCGGTCAGCCGGGTATTCGGCAAGCAGGCATTGCGGGCGGCCATGGATTTGAGACGATTCATCCGGTCCGAGGGGGTGCGGATCGTCCATACCTTTTTTGAATCGGCGGACCTGCTGGGCGGCCTGGTGGCCAAGCTGAGCGGCTGCCGCGTGGTGGTGTCCAGCCGCCGCGATATGGGCATTCTGCGCTCCACCAGGCACCGCATCGCTTACAGGCTGATGAGCCCGCTCTTCAACCAAGTGCAAGCTGTCTCGGGCGCCGTGCGGCGGGAAACGATCCGGGCCGATGGACATCGATCCCGGACAAAGTGGTCACCATTCCGAATGGAATCGAAATCGATAAACTGGCGGCGGCCAACGGCGCTTGGAGCCATGCGCCGGCGGCTGCAGCTTGAGGACGCCCGGCCGCTGATCGCTACGGTGGGCCACATCCGGCGGGTGAAAGGTTTCGACGTGCTGCTGCGCGCGGCCGCGCGAGTTTGCGTGGCGTATCCGGGAGCCACATTCCTGATCGTGGGCTCCGTACAGGAGCCGCACTGCGATCGCGAATTGCGGGATATGGTACGGCAACTGGGTCTCGAGCGGAATGTACGCTTTGTGGGCAAGATGGACAGCCAGAATGTCTGGTCGTCTATTGAAGTTGTGCGACGTTTTTTGCCTGCCTTCGCGCAGCGAGGGCATGTCGAACGCGCTGCTGGAGGCCATGGGTTGCGGCCTTCCGTGCGTGGCTACGGCCGTGGGAGGCACACCGGAGGCGATCGACGACGGACGCACAGGCTATCTGGTTCCGAGCGAAGACTACCAGGCAACCGCCGCGCGAATTTTGGAGCTGCTCGACGATCCCGAAGGGGCGCGGGAGATGGGCCTTCGGGCGAAGCGCGACGTGGAGGAGCGGTTCTCGGCGCAAAGCATGATCGGGAACATGGTTACGATGTACGACCAACTGCTGGGGGGACAACGGTAAATGTCCGTAGCCGAACTCGATCGGATAGAATTCGCGTGGGAGCGCCTGGCGGCGGACCGCAATCCGGTGACCGGTTTTGCGTACGCGCGCGCATGGGCCGCGGGGTTGAACGGCGCGCAGCGGCTGAGCGTGATGGTGGCCGGAGGCGCGGAGGCGCGGGCGATCGCACCGCTGGTGATCAACCGCGATGGTGGCTGGCTGACGTTGTTGGCCGCGGAGATGTACGAGATCCTGGATTTCCCGCATGCGGATGAGGGCGCGGTCTGGGAGTTGGCGCGGGCCATCGTACGCACGGGCCGTCCGCTCGATTTGAAGCGCATACCCGCCGGATCACCGGCGGTCGAGGCGATCGAGGCCGCTTATCGTGGACGCGGCATCGTGAGACGGAAGCCGGTGGGCGGATCGCCCTGGATTCCGCTCGATGAATCCTGGGCGGAGCCTGAAATGCGGCTGGAGGCCGGGCGGCGCTCGGATCTGCGGCGCGCCAGACGCCAGGCCGAGAAGATGGGCGCCGTGCGCGTCGAGATCGTGACGCCCACACCCGCACAGTTGCCGCAACTTCTCGAAGAAGCCTTTCAAGTGGAGGCCGCCGGATGGAAAGGCGCGCACGGCACGGCGCTCGCGAGCGACCCGGTGCGGGGCGCGTTCTTCCGCCGTTATACGGAGCGCGCCTGCGCGCAAGGCGTGCTGCGCATGTGCACCTTACGCATCGGCGAACGGGCCGCCGCGGCGCAGATCGCCATTGAAAGCGGCACCCGATTCGACCTGCTGCGCGCGGGCTACGACGAGCAATTCGCGCGCTGCTCGCCCGGCATGCTGCTCACGGTTGAGAGCATCCGTTACGCGGCCAGACGGGGCCTGGGATCCTACGAGTTCAACGGCGACGTGGAGCCGTGGACACAAGTCTGGACCCGCCACGAGCACGTCTGCTGTAGCCTGCGCGCGTATCCTTTCAGCCCACGCGGCCTGGCGGCGCTGATGGCGGACGGCGGGAGGGCGGCATTTCGGAAACTGCGGCGGAGACTGCGGCAGAGGTTCCAAGCATGATCGCCGGACTCTTGCAGCCGGCCTGGCAGCCATTATTGCGGAGAGCCGCCCGGAACTACGTGGTGGGCCCGGAGCTCGAAGACGCCATCCAGCGGGCACATACGTTCGCAGCGCAGGGCGTGCCGGCATCCACTCTGTGTTTTTGGGATGGGCCGGACGACGCGCCGCGGCATGTGGCCGATAGATACCTGGCGGCCGTGCAATCTATAGCGGAGGCGAATCTCGATTCCTATGTTTCGATCAAAGCGCCTTCGCTCGGGTTCGACGCAGGCCTGGTGGCGGATATTGTGGAAGCCGCGTGCGAGGGGGGCGGTATCCGGATACACTTCGACTCACTCGGAGCGGAGACGGCCGACCGCACGTTCCGGTTGATTGAGCAGGCGCGCGCGTATGGCTCCCCGCTCGGATGCACGATTCCCGGACGTTGGCGGCGCAGCCCGCGGGATGCCGCAGTGGCTGCCGGAATGGGGCTGCGCATCCGGGTTGTCAAAGGCCAGTGGCCTGACGCAGGGGCGGCGGTTGATCCGCATCGCGGCTTTCTGGACGTCATCGACGCCATCGCCGGATCGGCGGCGCCGGTCGCAGTAGGCACCCACGAGCCGGTGTTGGCGGCCGCGGCCATCAGAAAGCTGCAGTCGGCCGGGACGCCGTGCGAGATGGAATTGCTCTTCGGGTTGCCCAGCAAGGCGGTTCTGAACGTGAGCCGCGAATTGGGAGTGCCGGTCCGCTACTACTTACCCTACGGGCACGCGTGGCTTCCCTATGCCTTGCGCCAGGCGCGGCGGGATCCGCGCATTTTGTGGTGGGTGCTGCGGGACGCATCGAGAAACTAAGAGAATATGGCAACGGAAATTCTGCCAATCGAAGCGCCGCACACGATGGCGGACGATAGGTTCTACGCGAGCTACCGGTGGTGTCTCAATCCGATGCTCAGCCTGCGGGACCTGCTCCAGCATCTGGGCGCGGAAATCGAGAGCTATCGGGCGAACGGCGCTACGGGATGGCAGGGCGAAGAACGCCGAATTAACTTATATCTGTTTGCCTGTGCGATCGGCTGCACGCTGGACGATTATCTGGGCGGCAAGCCGCGGAGCGTAGCCGGCCGGGCGCGGCGATTCCTGGCCGGCCGTCCGGCGGTGAAGGTGAAGCGATCCGGCGCGGCGCGGGCAGCGGCCTGGCGCCACCAGTGGACCGAATGCGTGGACGCCGCTTGCGAACTGCTGCTGGGCGGCGATGGCGCACGATTCTTCGAACGGGTGCGTCAGTTGCTGATCTCCGCGTCCGGCGCACTGGGTGAAGCGGCCCAAGGGCAACGGATGCGCATTCCGGAAGCGTTCCGCTGCCAGGATTTGACGCACCAGGATGTTTGCGCGATGGTGCGGCTGTGCCTGCCGTGGCTGACGGAAAAAGATCGGGCGACGATTATCGTTGGCCCACGCACGGCGGGGGCATATTTTGCGCCACTAGCCGCCGCCCGTCTGCGATCGCTCGGATACAGCCGCGTCACCTGGGTCACGGTGCGTCCTAAAGAGGGCCTGTCGCGGGCGGAAGTCGGGCGCCATTTCGACGGCGCTGGGCGCAGGCGCGCAGATATTGATCATCGACGACCATCCCAACTCGGGCCATACGCTGCGATTGTTGTTGGGCGCGATGGGCGGTTTGGGGGCCGATCCGCAACAGATTATGGTGGCGCTTCCGGGGCACCCTTCCATACCAAACTTCGCCCTTAGGGAGGAAACCGACCGCGGCGTGCGCGTTTGCCTGCTGCCTCCGGAGCAGCGCTACAAGGCCCGGCTGCTCGAAGCGGAGGAGAGTCACGAGAGCCAGGCTTTCCCTTCTTCGCCGCGCAACGCGGCGACCGCAGCGCTGAACGAGCGATTCGCCGCGCATTATGGCGATGGGTTTCAGGTGCGGCTGAAGCGGGTAATCGAGGCCGCGGACGGACGCCGCCTGATGGCCAAGAGCGTGGGATGGGGTTGGTTGGGATACCATGCATGGCTGGCCGGATCGGCTTTGCAGGGGTTCGTGCCGCGGTTGGTCCGGCTTCGCGATGGTATTTTATTTTCGGAATATGTCGAAGGCGAGCCGGTCGCGGACAGCGGACAATATTGCTCGCCACAACTGCTAGCCTCTTATATCGCACGTAGGCGTGAGCGCTCTCGGTTTAAACGAGGATCCCGCTTTCCCCGCCGCCGGATACCGCTGGTGCGGATGGGACGATCTGGTGGCGCAACTCAGCCGCATCTACGGTCCGCGGCTGGGAACTTATGAAGAAGCGCGCCATCCGGCGCAGGCTACAATCGTATGCCGCGCCAAACCCCACGCTGGTGGACGGCCGCATGAAGCCGGCGGACTGGGTGGGCTCGGACGGGGAGGCGCTGAAGACCGATTTCGAGCATCACAACTTCGGCGGCGGGGAACCGGACATCGTGGATCCGGCATGGGACCTGGCTTCCGCGATTTACGAGTTCCAACTGGCGCCGGAAGCCGAGGAGGATCTGCTGCGAGACGTATGTGGCGCAGACCGGCGATGCGGGCATTGAAGACCGCTTGCCGTTATACAAGATTCTGTACGCCATGTCGGCGTTGCGCGCGGCAAAGTACTGGCTCGCGCGCAGACCATCCGATGAAAGGCGCGCAGGAGTGGAACCGGCAGTTCATCGCCAGCCGCAGCTTCGCGGCCTTCCACACGGCGCGGCACTGCGGCCGAGAACTAGGCGCTGCGCCCACCGCATGGGAACGGCGGCTGTTCTTTCTGGATCTGGACGGCGTGCTGGATTGGGGGTTGCTGGGGTTTCCGCATACTTCGCGTTGTGGCGTCGATGCGTTGCGGCTGCTCCGCCGCAACCGGTTCGCGGTGGTTTTGAATACCGCGCGAAGCCTGGAGCACGTACGCGAATACTGCCGCGCATACAGACTGCCGGGCGGCGTGGCGGAGCTGGGCAGCGTCTTCTTCGACGCCGTGCGCGATTGGGAGGTGCCGCTGATCGATGCGGAATCCGCCGCGCAAATCGAGGAGTTGCGGGAAGAGATCCGCAGGCTGCCGGGGGTGTTCATCGATCCGGAAAATCGCTATTCTATACGTGCCTACCGTTTCGAGGATGGATACATGCGGCCTTTGCGCGATGCGGAGATCGAGCAGGCCATCGAGCGCATGGGCTGCGGCCGGCTGACATTCATACAGAGCCAGGCGGACACTTACATCGTGCAAAGAGGCGCGGGAAAGGGCGCGGCATTGGCGAGTGTGCAGGCTTACTTGGGCTGCTCGGGCGAGCCAGTGGCGGCTATGGGCGATTCGCGCCAGGACATGGAGATGCTGCGCACCGCGGAGATCGCCTTTGCGCCAGCCAACGCATCGCGGGAAGTGCGCGAGCTGGTCGGCGCGCGGCGAGTGCCGGCGGACCAGCCGTCCGCTGCAGGCGGGACTGCTCGAAGCCGCCATGGAATTGTGTCTGGCCGCGGGGCACAGCCCGGACGATGGCGATACGGGCGACGGCGCGGGGCAGGGCTCTTTGCTCGATGAGCTGTTGCAGGTTCCGGACAGGCGCCCAATCGAGCGGATCTTCAGCGCGCTGCGCTGGCGGGGGCTTTGAGGGCGATGAGCGCAGTCTGCGTGGAAGTGATGACCGAAGTGCACAGCGCATGGATCGCTACCGGCGCGGAGTTCGCCCGGCTCGACACGGAGTGGTGCGACCTGTTCCAGCGCGCCAAACAGGAGAACGTCTTTCTGACCTTCGGCTGGATGTCCACCTGGTGGAAGCACTTCGGCACCGGTGAACTGGCGGTGATCGCGGTGCGGGATGGGGCGGGCCGGCTGGTGGCCGTTGCGCCGTTTTACATCACAAGGCGGCTCGCTGGGGTGGGGCCGCGGCGTCTGGGATACCTGGCGGACGAGCACGTGGGATCCGATTACCTGAGTATCCTGGCCGACCCGGAATGCGAGGAGATGGCCGCTTACGAGATTGCGCGGACACTCTATGAGCACCACGCGCCGATGGGATTATATCGAGCTGCGCGATACGGTGGATTCACCGCTGGCGTCCGCATTTTCCGCACGGCTTGAAAGCCGCGGCATGCGCGCACAGCAGAGCCACCCGGCGGGTTTGCCACTACATTCCTCTGCCTCCGAGTTTCGAAAAATACCTGGCCGGCCTGGGCACCAGCCTGAGGTGCAACTACCGCCGCCGATGGCGCATGCTGCAACGCGAGCACCAGGCCGCATGTGTGGTCTTATCGAGCGCCGCGGAAATCGAACGGCACTTCCCCAGCCTGATGGAGCTGCACCGGATGCGGTTTAAGCAACGCGCGGCGGAGAGCGCGTTCCTGGCGCCGCGGGTCCCGGAGTTTCACTTCGAAGCCGTGCGGGCACTGGCGAGCCAAGGAATGGCCAGACTGCTGCTGCTCCAGGCGGACGGCGAAACGGTGGCGGCTTTGTACGGTTTCTCCATCGGCGGGACATTCCAGTTCTATCAGTGCGGGATGCACACCGAGTGGCTCCGGCATGGGGTAGGCCAGGTGCTGGCGGGCAATGCTATCGAGCACGCCGTCTCCAGCGGGCATACTACTTTCGACTTCCTGCGCGGAGACGAGCCGTACAAGACGCAGTGGACAGAGCTATCGCGGCATATCGCCACGGTGCGTTTCTTCGACCGGCGGCCGGCCAGCGCGATGGCGCAATGGAGCCTGGGGGGCGTCGGCGGCGGTGCGTGGGGCGGCGCGGAGGGTGCGGGCGCGATTGCGCGCGTCAAGCTAACCTTGATTTTGATGGCGTTTCTTGAGAGACTCACCGCATGACGGCCCGGAACCTCGCGGACTATTATCATTGGGAGGAACCCGGCCGGGGCGTCCGGATCTACATGAATTCCGGAATGGCCGACCGGCTGCAGGCCGAGGTATTGCAGAGCGCCAGGGAAACCGGCGGAATACTGCTGGGCCGGGCCGAGACGGAACAGGGCGGGCTGATCATCATTGAAGACTTCGTGCCGGTGCCGTGTTCGTGCGCGCGGGGCGCTTTATGATTTGTCGGAGCCAGATACCCTCAAGCTGGAGGCGGCTCTGCTCCGGGCCGCACTGGCCGCGTGCGATACGCTGGCGCCGCCGGTGCTCGGGTATTACCGGAGCCATCAGCGCGATGGTTTGTCGCTATCGGCGAGCGACCTATCCGTAATCGAGAGCTACTTCACGGCGCCGGCCAGCGTGTTCCTGCTGGTGAAAGCGGTGCGGAAAGGCATGGCTTACATGGGGGCTTGCACGGCCGGTTTCTTCTTTTGGGAGGACGGCCAGGTGCAACCGGAATTCAGCGCTTTAGAGGTCGCGATCGGGGCGGAGCCGGCGGTGATGGATCACGACGCGGAGGTTAGCGGAGGAAGTGCCACTCCCTGAGCCGGCGCCGGCGCGGGCCCAGGCACGCGCAATGGCGCCGCGGGCCGTGCGGGACTTTTTGCTGCGGGGGGCGATTGTGTCGCTGGCCGCGGTGGTGGTGGTTCTTTCCGTTCTGACTTACCTGGGATCGACACGGCCAAGCCGTGAGATAGCGGCAGCTTCGGTACCCGCGCCCGCAATGCTGGGCCTCGAAATCAAACGCAATCCGCCGGACCTGCTGGTCGAGTGGAACCAAAAGGCTCCTGAAATCGCGGCGGCGCAACACGCCAGGCTGTTCATCCGGGACGGCGACCGGCAAAAAATCCTGGACCTGGACACTGTGCAGCTTGCGACCGGCGCCGTTCTATACACACCGGCCGGTGACGATGTGCAGTTCCGGCTGGAAGTGCATGGCGCAGGCGGGAAGACCGTGGCGCAGTCGGTTCGACTGCTGCTCCCAGGGGCCCGCGAGATGCTGCGGTGACCGACGCTATTGGCCCACCAGTTCCCGCACCTTCTCCAGCAGGGTCTCCAACTCGAACGGCTTAGTCAGATGCCCGTTCAGGGATAGGGTCCGGACATTTTCCGTGCCGGCGGCCTGCTGCGCCTCCTGTGCCGCCAGCACGCGGTAGCCGCGCTTCTTCAGGATGCTGGTGACCACGGAGCGCACTCCATCGTTTGGCTCCGCGACTAAGATGGCCGGGATGGCCGGCTTCGCCGGCAAGTCTACCGGGGAGAGAGCAGGTTCCTGAATCGCCTGCGGCAGGTAAATGCGGAACGAGGTCCCTTGCCCAGGGACGCTATCCGCCCACAGGCGCCCGCCGCTCTGGCGCACGATACCGTGCACCGCGGCGAGGCCCAAACCGCGTTTCCCGCTTTTGGTCGAGAAGAACGGCTGGTAGAGATGCGCCCAGCTTTCGTCGTCCATGCCAGGGCCGTTATCGCTTACCGCCATCACCGCATAGCCGCCGGTCCCGCGTGCGTGGGCCAGCACGGGATCGTCCACGGGCGCGTTGCCCATCTCGATGCGGAAGATGCCGCCATGGGCCATCGCCTCCCGCGCGTTGGCTGCCAGTTTGAGAAGAATCTGCCGCATCTGGGCCCGATCGGCCATGACCGGCGTCACATCCGGACTCAACTCCAAAATCAGACAGATCTCCGGACCGAGCAGCCGCTGCAGTTCCAGCCGCATCGATTCCATCAGCTCGTTGAGATGGACGTGGGCGGGATCGAGAACCATGTTGTTCGCCAAAGGCCAGCAACTCGCGGGCAATGCCCCCTGCAAGATCGGCGGCCTTGCGGACCTCATCCGACTCCAGGAACGTGGACTGGCCGCGCCGGGCGCAACTCGCCAGCATCTCTCCAGCGGACCGTAAAGCCTCTTGCGCCCCGGTAAACTCAGCCGCCACACGCTGAGCCAACTGGCGCTGCGCGTCCATCCGCTGAGCGAGGCGCGCCGTCTCGCGCGCCATGGCGTCGGCGACCTCCAACTGAACCACGCCTCCGCCAAGAGCATCGCCCAGGGCATCGCTCAGATCGTGGCCGCAGACGTCCAGCAATAAGCAGGCACCATCGCGGGTTTTGAGCGGCAGTTCGGCGTTTTCAACCGAATGGCCCGCGCGCAGGTGCTCGAAGATCTCCGCGGCTGCCTGGGCGTCGGCGACCAGCGGCGGTTGCCAGAAAACGCTGCCGACGACTTCGTCGCGGGCGCGGCCGCACATACGCAGGAAGGCGGCGTTGGCTTCGATCACGCGGCCGGTGGTCTTGTCCAGCAGCAACAGCCCGGCCCGCGCAGTTTCAAAGGCTCTGGCGAAGATATCACTGGAAGGCATGTTTTTATCCTTATTTCCAGTGTTTCACAACGCGCGGCCGAGCGCCCGTAACGGTGGTACGCGGGGAGTTTGGCCAGGCCTAGTACTGCGGCGGCGATTTCAAGCGATTTGTTTGGTACGAACGGCGTGCAAAGGATGGGCGATCAGTTCTTCTACGCGGGTGCTAAAGCGCTGGGTGTGGGGCAGGTCCACGTGGGCCTCGAACGCGGCCGCATCGGTCCACACGGAGTGGATGAAGTAGCAAAACGGATCGCCCGTCGATTCGTAGAGATGAATGCGCAGGCAGCCGGGCTCGGCGCGGGTCGGTTCGAGCACGAGCATCAATTCGTCGAGCACTTGAGCGCTCTTGCCGGGTAATGGTTCGAGACGGGCGAAAATGTAAATCGGGACATCACTCATCGGAACATCACTCATTGGTAATGCAGACTCCCTGGATACGTTGATTTGTAACGCCCGGCGCGCGGGCAACAATGCAGACACCGCCAGCACCGCGATCAGAAATCCGATAGCGCCCGCATACGCAATCGGATCCAGATTGCTCACGCCGAACAGCGCGCGCCGCAGGATTTTCGACCCGGCAGCCGCAGCCGCCGTGCCCACTAACAACCCGATCGGCACTGGCCATGAGAATTGCAGCAGAATCACTTTCAAAATGTTCCGCGCCGGAGAGCCCAGCGCGAGCCGAATGGCGATCTCTTTCTTTCGCTGCCGGACGGTGAAGCTCACGAGGCCAATCACACCGACGCCGGCCAACACTACCGCAATTAGCCCAATCAACGTGACTACCTCCGCCACCTGCTCGATCTGCAGGACGTTTTTGTTATAGAGCGCCTTCACCAGACGAATCTCCGGGAAGAGCTTGGGATCGATGCTTTCACCGATCGCTTTGGCTGCCATGGGCAGGTGCTCCGCCGCGCCCGCGCAACGGACGATCAGGACCAGCCCTGGTATTTGTTCCTCACCGGCCGGCCAATATTCTTCCAGTGCGTCGTCGTCGTTCAACCCGTTCATGTGTGCATCGCCGGCCACGCCGATCACCAAATCCTTCACTTTTCCGTCGCCCACCAGCTTTCCCAACGGATTCTGTCCCGGCCATTGGGAGCGCGCGAAGGACTTGCTCACGACGACCACGCTCTTCTCATTCGGAAGGAAGCTACGGCCGAGCAGCATCGGAATTTGGGTGGTCGAGAAGAAGCCGGGCGCCACCCAATTTGGGTAAATCCGGACGTCGTGCCCCTCGACTTGCGTATCGCTGTAGGACACTACATGGCCGAGCGGCGGGATAGAAACCAGCGACACCGCGCGCACTCCGCCAATCGCGCTCAGCCGCGCTTGCATCTGGTCCAGATACGTCCTGGCCCTGGCGGCATCGTAGCCATGTTGGCCAAGCTGAGGGTCAATGGTGATCAGCCGCTCATATCCGAAGCCGGGATCCGTAAACAATGCATGCTGGGCAGCTCCGCACCAACAGTCCGGCCACGATCAGCAGCAGGCAACTGCCGGCCAGTTGCACGGTCACCAGGATTTGCCGCGCCGTGGTTTTCCGCTGGCCCTGCCGCACGACCTGAAAGGCCGGCGCCAGGCCGAACAATACCGCCGAAACGATACTCATCGCGATCGTGAACAGCAGGATCCTGGCATCCGGCACGGCGCTCAGCCAACGCGGCGCATCCGTCGTGGCGAGCACGACCCGGATGACCAGGCATCCGAGCGCCAGCCCCGCGCCCGCACCCAGACCGGCGAGCAGCAGGCTCTCGGTGCACAGTTGCCTGAAAACGCGCGCAGCGCCGGCGCCGATCGCCAGGCGTATGCCGATCTCGCGCTCGCGTTCGACGGCCCGCGCCAACAGCAGCGCACCCAAATTGCTGCACGCAACCGCCAGGATCAGCAGCGTGAGCAGGCCAACCATCGCCGCCACTTGATACATCGCCGGCTGCATGACTTGCAGGTGCCCCCCGGGCGAGAGCTGAATAAATTCGTTCTCCCAAACGGCGTGTGGATGCTCCCGCCGCAGTTCGTTCGTCAGCGATCGCAGTTCCTGCTCGGCAGCGTGCGCCGTCACGCCGGGAGCCAGCCTTCCCCACATCCGTACGATGGACTCATCGAAATGGTCGAGCACATGGCTGCCATCGATCAGGTACGGCTGCTGCGCAATCGGCAGCCAGATGTCCGGAACCTGTCCTCCCAGCGTGGCCAGCGCATACGGCGTGACACCCACAATTGTGACTGGCTTCTTATTGAGCGTCACGCTCCGGCCGATCACCCCTGGATCTCCGGCAAAGCGCCGCTGCCAGAGTCCGTAGCCGATCACCATTACCGGAGGTGCTCCGGAACCGCCGTCCAACGTGGGATCGAGCATGCGTCCGTAAGCGGCCCGCACACCCAATTCCGTGAAATAATTTGGCGTGACGAACGAGGTGCTGGCGCCTTCGATATCGTCCCCAATCTGCATGGGCGGCGCGCCGAGCACGGCTATGCCCGAAGAGAGCGACTTCGCCTGCTCTCGATAGAACAGGAACGACGGGTATGACGCTTCGCTCGTGTAGGCGTTCGGCGACCTTCGTTCCATTCTTACCAGGCGGTCCGCATGGCGAACCGGAAGCGGCCTGAGAGCGACCATATCGAACAGGCTGAATGCCGCCACATTGACGCCGATGCCGATGGCCAGAACCATCACCGCCATCAACGTGAAGCCAGGCGATTGCGCCATCATGCGCAGGCCGTAGCGCAGATCCTGCCCCAGGCGGTCGATCCAAATCCATCCCCATGCGTCGCGCGAATCCTCGCGCAGCCGCAGCAAACTGCCGAATGGAGCGCCTCCGGCCTTGGCCGCCATCTCGCGATGGAATTGCATATCGTTCTCCAGTTCGCGATCGAAGCGGCGGCGGTTCAGCAGGTGGCGCAAGCGTCGAAATAGTTCAATCATCGGCGGTCTCCTTCAAGCGGTGCGCAGAACATCCTGGATGGCTTGCGTGTAACGGCGATAGTCCGACAAACCGCTCGAGAGCTGTGCGCGGCCCTTCTTGCTCAACTCGTAGAAGCGCACTTTGCGGTTGGTTTCCGATATGCCCCATCTGGCGGTGACCCACCCCTTCACCAGCATCTTTTGCAGAGTCGGGTAGAGCAGCCCCTCTTCGACCGCGAGAACCTCGCTCGAAAGCAAATGGATGCGCTGCGCAATCGCATATCCGTGCAGGGCTTCGGACTGCAACACACGCAGGATGAGGAGGGGCAACGTGCCGGGAGGCATTCCGGATTTAGGGGTATCGAACATAGGCATAATTATATTATGCCTATAGAGGAAATGCAATAGGCCGATGCAGGTGATTTACAAGATTGGCCTTTGGCTAATTCTGACCGCCAGCGCCGTTGGCGCCGGCCACTCTTGCGAGCTCTTTCCGGTACAAGGGATTCGAAGGATAGCTGCGCGCCAGATCTTCCAGCAGCTTTTCGGTGTCGCGCGGGCGCTTCTCCCGCAGATCGATGATGGCCAGCAGGATCTTGGCGAACGGTTTGAAGTAGCGCCCATCGCGGACCACCAGCTCCAGGTTCTTCACGCCCTGCTCCTTGCTTCCTTGCACATTGTCGAAATGCACGAACCAGCGGATGAAGAAAGGCAGGCTGCCCACCATGTACTCGGAAATTCCGGCGGTAATGTACGCGTCCACGCAGGGGGGATTCAGTTTCAAGAGGCGCTGGGCGTAATTGTTGGAGCGCTTGGCGGAGGACAGGCTGGCGATCTGGTGCTTTTCCACAAACGCCATGTAGTCGGTGGTGACGCCCTCCACGATGGACATGGCGAACAGCGCCTGGCGGTCGTTCGGATTGGCCGCCAGCGCCGTATCGGCACGCGACTGCGCATCTTCGACGGCCTTGAGAAACTTCGCGCGCACTTCCGGATCGGGCCGCAGGGCTTTCTTGTCGGCGATGTGTTTATCGCTGGTCAGGAACTCGCTTTCCAAAATGCCCAGCCGATCCAGCTCATAGAACAGATAGGCCGAGGCGCGGATGGCGTATCCCAGCGGCTCCCGCGGGTGCGCCGCGATGTACCGGTCGATATTGGCGTGCGCGGCCGGAAAACTGAAACTGTAGAGGTGGTCGAAGGCATCGGCGACCTCGGGAGATTCCACGCCGCAGGCGTTTTCGCCCGCTGCCATCAGCGGGAGGCACAAGAGGAATCCCATGAGCCAGAACCGGACCATTTCTCACCATCCTATCAGGCATTGCGGAGCAGTTTTAGGTCCAATATCACATTCGAGAGCGTGCGCGGGCCGCACGCCGTGTTAAATTAATGTTTTGTTCCTATGCTCGCTACTGTGCTTCCCATCGCATTTCTAGCTAACTCGGCCACCTCGCGCCTGATGCGGAGCCTTTTCGACGACACCTTCAGCGGCATCCATCAATTAAGCTGGTTCGACTGGGCGATTCTGATCCCCTACTTCAGCATACTGGTGCTTCTTTCGATTTACGGCGTGCACCGCTACGAGGTGATCCGGACGTACTTCAAGTACCGCAAGAAAGCCACTGGCGAACCGCCCATGCGTTTCGCGCAGTTGCCGCCGGTGACCATTCAACTGCCGGTCTACAACGAGCGCTACGTCATTGAGCGGCTGATCGACGAGATCACGCGCATGGAGTATCCGCGCGAGCTGCTGCAGATCCAGGTGCTGGACGATTCGACAGACGATACCGCCCCGTTTGCCGAGGCGCTGGTCGACCGCTATCACGCGCTGGGATTCCCCATCGAGTACCATCACCGCACGAATCGGCATGGGTTCAAAGCCGGCGCCCTGCAGGAAGGGATGCAAACCGCCACCGGCGAATTCATCGCGATCTTCGACGCCGATTTCATTCCGCCGCCGGATTTCCTCACGCGCACCATCCACCATTTCGCGGACCCCACCGTGGGGGTGGTGCAGACCCGCTGGAGCTATTTGAACCGCGATTACAGCTTCCTGACCGAAGTGGAGGCGATGCTGCTCGACGGGCACTTCATCCTGGAGCACGGGGCACGTTCGCGGGCGGGCTACTTTTTCAACTTCAACGGGACAGCCGGCATCCTGCGCCGCCGCATGATCGACGATGCGGGCGGCTGGCAGCACGATACGCTGACTGAGGATTCGGACCTCAGCTACCGGGCGCAGCTCAAGGGCTGGCGATTTGTTTATATGCCGGGCCTGGAATGCCCGTCTGAACTGCCGGTGGAAATGCACGGCTTCCAGGTGCAGCAATCGCGCTGGGCCAAGGGCCTGACGCAATGCGCGCGCAAGCTGCTGCCCGCGATCTTCCGCGCCGACATTCCGCGGCGCGTGAAGCTCGAAGCGTTCATGCACCTGACGCCCAACATTTCCTATCCGCTGATGATCGTGGTTTCGGCGCTGATGCTGCCGGTGATGATCGTGCGCTTCTACATGGGCGTGTGGCAGATGGTGTTCATCGATTTGCCGCTGATCATGGCCGCGTTCTGGTCGATCTCGGCGTTTTACGTGATGGCGCAGCGCGAGCTGTATCCGAAGAACTGGAAACGTTCGATTTTGCTGCTGCCGGTGCTGATGGCGGTGGGTGTGGCGCTGACCGTGATCAATACGCGCGCGGTGCTCGAGGCGCTGTTCGGCATCTCCAGCGCTTTCGTGCGCACGCCCAAATACGCGGTCGGCGACCGGCATGTGAATCTTGAGAACAAGCGCTACCATCGCAAGAGCGGCTTGCTGCCCTATATCGAGATCGCCATAGGGACGTATTTCGTGGCGATGATTGCATTCGCCATCGATACCAACAATTTCTTTTCGATTCCGTTTCTGCTGCTGTTCGTGGCCGGGTACTACTGGGCGGGTTGGGGTACTCTGTACCAGGAACACCAAAGCCGCCTGCGGTGGCTCAAGCAGCGCCGCCTGGAACTGAAAACGGCACGATAGGGCTGCCCCACCAAACCTCGCCGTGCTATGATTTTGAAGTCGGAACTCAGGGGCCACTCAGGGCGTCGAATATTGTTGCGTCGATCATGCGGTTACGGTTATACTCCGCAATTACCCGCTGATGCGGACGTGACGGCGGGGAAGCGCGATCCGGTAGGTCCCACAGGTCCAGACTTTTAATGAGCACATCGGCAGGAGGCAGCAAGTGCAGCATTTCTCACGAAGGCTAACGGGAATATTGGCTATGGCGCTGGGCGCCGTCATCTCTGGAGCGGCGCAAAATAGCCAGCCGGCGCCGACCACCAGCCAGCCGGCAGCAAAGCGGCCAGGCCGCACCGGCCGCACCCGCGGCAAAGAAGAAGAATTACAAGGACCAGCAGGAGTACACGCTCTACGACTCCGCCACCAAGGAGACCGACGCGAACAAGAAGCTGGCCACGCTGAACACTTGGAAGGATAAATATCCCGAGATCCGATTTCAAGCAGGAGCGGCTGACCCTCTATCTGAACACGTACCAGGCGCTGGGGCAGGCTGCCAAGATGGTGGATACCGCCAAGGAGATACTGGCCATCGACCCGAAGGACATCACGGCGCTCTATTGGATCACGTTCCTGGCTCCCTCATCGGGCAACACCAGCGCCGACGCGCTGGCCACGGACAGCAAGGCTGCCAACGGTCTGCTGGCGGCGGAAAAACCCGCCACCACCAAAGATGAAGACTGGAAGACCGCCAAGGCGAACTTCGACGCTATCGCTTATAAGACCCTGGGCTGGGTCGCGTTTTCCCAGCACAACAACGCCGACGCGGAGACAGAATTACAAGAAGAGCCTGGGGGTGGATCCCAAGACCGGCGAGGTGACCTATTCGCTCGCGCAAGTGTTGCTGGCCGAATCGATTGCCGAGAAGAAGCCGGAAATGCAATCGCAGGCGCTTTATTACTTCGCCAGGGCGGCGGCGTTGGATGGACAGGGCGCACTGAATCCCGACGGGCGGAAGAAGGTGGACGACTACTTAACCAAGATCTACACCACCCTGCATGGCGACACCACCGGCCTGGCGGAATTGAAGGCCACGGCCAAAGCCAATCCGATCGCGCCCGCGGACTTCAAGATCAAGACAGCCGCCGAGATCGCATCCGAGAAGGAAGAGGATCTGAAAAAGACCAACCCCGAACTGGCGCTCTGGTTGAACGTCAAGGGGCAACTGCTGTCGCCCGAGGGGCAGACCTATTTCGACAGCTCCATGAAAGGCGCGGCGGTGCCTAAGCTGAAGGGTTGGCTGGTTTCCGCCAAGCCGCCGGTAAAGTCCAAGGAATTGCTGATCAGCATGGAGGGGAAGGATCAAACGCCGAACGTGACGCTGAAGCTGGTGGGCAGCGACGGCACCACACCCGCGCCCCTGACCGGCAAGCCGGAAGTGGGAGTGGAGGTGCAGTTTGAAGGCATCGGGGATTCCTTCACCAAGGAACCGCTTAATGGTGACGTTCGACGTGGAGAAGGGCAAGATCTGCACGGTTACGCCCGATGGTTGCACCACTTTGAAGGAAGAGAAGGTAGCGCCGGCGCACCGTCCGGTGCACAAGAAGCAGTAGGACGTCTGGCTTGTTCGAGCCGCGGCCGCTCGGGCGGGGATCCTACCGCTGAGACTCACCCGTGCAAGGGCGGTTTGGTGCAGCTTTGCTGCACCTTCACTTTGGCCAACGCGAGGCTGAACATCACGCGTTCCACGGGATTCAGACGCTCCTGCTCAAGTGCCTGAAAATACTGGCAAAAGGCATGCGCCGAGCGTCCGACGGCCGTGACGCAGAGGTGGCGGGCCTGGCCAGCCGCCAACCCGGAAACCATCAGCACCGTCAACAAGCTCGCTCGCATTCTCATATCAGTAAGACGAACGATCGGGGCCGCGCGTTAGCGATTTCTCTTGCCGCAGCCGGATCTGCTAGAATAAGAACAGATTTAGTGACTGTTGTGTCTGGGCTAACGAATTCCTATGCCGCTGTACGAGTATAAATGCGCCAAGTGCGGTGAGGTTTTTGAATTAAGGCAGAAGTTCTCCGACGAACCCCTGCATGAGCATCCGGGCTGCGGCGGCGCGGTGGAGAAGCTGATTTCCGCCGCCACTTTACAGTTCAAGGGCTCCGGCTGGTACGTCAACGATTACGGACGGAACGGCTCCGCGAGTAAGGAAAAGTCTAAGCAGGAGTCTTCAGACGCCAAGTCTTCGGATAGAAGTCGTCGGACTCCAAGTCGTCAGATTCTAAATCTTCGGACTCCAAGTCTTCGGATCGAAGTCTTCGGACAACAAGAAGACCGAAACAGCGAAGCCTGCCTCGTCATCTCTCCAAGGAAGCGCCGACCGCCTCGAAATCCGAATAGCGGGCTTGTCCCACGCTTGGCCCGCGTAGAATAATACCAGTGGTCCTGCTCCAAAACGTATCCAAGCTTTACAAGCTTTACCGTCGCCCCGTCCGACCGCTTGCGCGAGGCGCTGCCGTTCGTCCACCGCCCTTTCCACAGCGATTTCTGGGCGCTGCGCGATATCGGCTTCCAGGTGGAAAAAGGCGAAACGCTGGCGCTGGTGGGGCCGAACGGGTCGGGCAAGAGCACGCTGCTGCAGATCGTGGCGGCATCCTGCCGCCCACCCAGGGACGGGTGGTGACGCGCGGGCGCATCGCCGCGCTGCTCGAATTGGGCGCGGGCTTCAACCCCGAATTCTCCGGCCGCGAAAACGTCTTCCTGAATGGCGAAATCATGGGCCTGAGCCGCGGCGAAATCGAGCGCGCCATGCCTTCGATCGAAGCGTTCGCGGAAATCGGCGAGTTCATCGCGCGCCCCGTCAAGGAATATTCGAGCGGCATGTACGTGCGGCTGGCATTCGCCACGGCCATTCACGTGGACCCCGAGATTCTGATCGTCGACGAAGCCCTGGCGGTGGGCGATGCGGTGTTCGCCAACCGCTGCGTGCGCAAGTTCGAGGAATTGCGCGAGCGCAAGATCACCGTGCTGTTCGTCTCGCACGATCTGGGCCTGGTGAAACAGCTTTCCGATCGCGCCATTCTGCTGCTGAACGGCCGCATGGAGGCGCGAAGGCGCGCCCAGCGACGTGATCAACCGCTACATCGGGCTGGTGCTCGAAAAGCAGCAGTCGAGCCAGGAGAAGCGCGAGCACTTGGGGGCCAGCTACCGCCACGGCGACGGGCGCAGCGAAATTCTCGGCGTGGATCTGCTCAACGCGGAAGGCGAGACGGTCGCCTCGGTGGTCGAGCGGCGAGACCGTCACCGTGCGCGTGCGCTGCCGCTTCCACCAGCCAGCCTGCGATCCCATGGTGGGGATTCTCATCCGCACGCGCATCGGCATGGAGGTTTACGGCACCAACACGCGCATCGAAAGGATGCAGCTTGGCAGCTTCCAGGCGGGCGACGAACTGGAAGTGGATTTCCGCTTCGACTGCTGGCTCACGCCGCAGCAGTACACGCTGACGGTGGCCACGCAAAATCCCGACGGCTCCAGCCACGACTGGCTGGACGACGTGATCCCGTTCGAGGTGGTGGATACGCGCGTGGCGGCGGGCGTGGCGAATCTGCGGGCTACCATCGAATGGCGCGCATCACGCGCCATGCGGATCGTGTTAGGCTTGTCAAACCGGACCAAAGTAGATCGACATGATTTATGCGTAGTGTTGTCGCTCATCGTGGCTGGTGCTGCTGGGCACCGCGCTCTACCGCTCCCTGGGCGTCAAGAACCAGTCCGATTTCCTGGTGGCGGGCCGCAAGCTGACATGGCCGGTGCTGGTCTTCACGCTGCTTTCTTCCTGGATCGGCGCGGGAAGCCTGTTTGCCGGCGGCGAGAATGCTTACAAGAACGGCTTCTCGGCGCTCTGGCAGCCGGCGGGCGGCTGGGTGGGACTGGTGCTGATCGCGGTGATCGCCGGCCGCGCGCGGCGCTTCGCGCAGTTCACCGTGCCGGATCTGCTGGAGACGCGCTACAACACCACGGCGCGCGTGCTGGCGACCGTCGCCATCGTCATTTCGTATACCGTGATCACCAGCTACCAGTTCAAGGGCGGCGGCGACATCCTGCATCTCATCTTCCCTTCGCTCGATCAGAAGACCGGCATGAACATCATCGCGGCGTTCGTGATCACGTTTACGGCGCTGGCGGGCATGGCCTCGGTGGCATACCTGGACCTGATCATCGGCCTGCTGGTCACGGTGATCGCGATCGTCTCGCTGCCGCTGCTGCTGACGCATGTGGGCGGCTGGCCGGCGGTGCACGCGGCGCTGCCGGCCGATCACTTCACGGCGTTCGGACCGTTGGGATGGGTGCACTGCCTGGGGTACCTGCTGCCGACCATGCTGCTGTTGATCGGCAATCAGGGCATGTACCAGAAGTTCTTCTCGGCGCGCTCGGAACGCGATGCGCGGCTGGCGGTCTTCGGATGGATCGCCGGCACGCTGGTGCTCGAAACCGTGATCATTACTATCGCGGTGATCGGCAGCTCCGTTCTGAAAACAGACCGCCCGCGCGAGATCATCCCGTTGACGGCGCGCACGCAATTGCCGGAATTGGTGGGCGCCATCCTGCTGGGCGGGGTCTTCGCCAAGGTCATCTCGACCGCCAATAATTATCTGTTCTCGCCCGCCAGCAACCTGATTCACGACGTCTATAAGCGCTTCATCGATCCCCAGGCCAGCGAGCGGCGCACGCTGATCGTCTCGCGCGCGCTGGTGATCCTGTTGGGCGCATTCGCGCTGTTGCAGGCGGCCTACTTCGAGTCGGTGCTGAAAGCGGCGCTCTACGCGTATACCGTGTACGGCGCGGCCGTCACGCCGTCGGTGATGGCGGTATTCTTTTGGAAGCGGGCCAATAAGGCGGGCGCCATCAGCTCGATTGTTCTGGGAACCATCATCACGGTGGTCTGGAACATTCTGGACATACAATGGCTGGACGCCGTGTATCCGGCGCTGGGCGTTTCCCTGCTGGCGCTGTCTTCGTCAGCCTGGCCACGGCGCCGCCTTCGCGCGCCAATCTGGAGCCTTTTGAAAAATGAACCTCGCGGCAATTCAGGAACAACTGCAAAAACAACAGCTGGACGGGTGGCTGTTCTTCGATCACCATAAGCGCGATCCGCTGGCGTATCGCGTGCTCGGCTTTCAACCCGCGTCGCACGTGACGCGGCGGTGGTATTACTGGATTCCGGCGGCGGGGGAGCCGCGCGGGCTGGTGCATCGCATTGAATCGGGCAGGCTGGACTCGCTTGCCGGGAGAGAAGATCCGCTATTCGAGCTGGAGCGAACAGACGGGCGGCCTGCGCACGCTGCTGGGCGATGCGCGGCGGGTGGCTATGCAGTATTCGCCGCTGTGCGCGATCCCTTACGTGTCCATGGTGGATGCGGGCACCGTGGAACTGGTGCGCAGCCTGGGCGTGGAGGTCGTGAGCTCGGCCGAGTTGATCCAGCACTTTGAGGCGCGCTGGAGCGCGGAGGCTTTGGAATCGCATCTCGAAGCCGGGCGCCGCGTGGATCGCGTGCGCGCGCAGGCCTTCGAGATGATCCGCGAGATCACGCGGGGCGGCGGCACGGTGCAGGAATTCGCGGTCGCGCAATTCGTGCGCGATGGCTTCGCGAAAGCGGGGCTGTTATGCGGACGATGGGCCGATTGTGGGCGTGAACGCCAATGCCGCGAATCCGCACTACGAGCCGACCGCCGAGATCACTGCCCCGATTCGCAGCGGCGACCTGGTGCTGCTGGATATGTGGGCGAAGCTCAACCAGCCCGGCGCGGTGTACTACGACATCACCTGGACGGGCTTCTGCGGCGACCGCCCCAGCGACGCCATGCACGAAGTGTACGGCGTGGTGAGCGGCGCGCGCGATGCGGCCATCGCGCGCGTGAAGGATGCCGTCGCGGCGGGGCGGGATTGCGCGGTTTCGAAGTGGACGATGCGGCGCGCGGTTACATCGCCAGCCGCGGCTACGGCGAATTCTTCGTGCACCGCACCGGCCATTCGATCGGCGAGGAAGTGCACGGCAACGGCGCCAACATGGACAATCTGGAAACGCACGACGAGCGCCGCGTGGCGCCGTGGACCTGCTTCTCGATTGAGCCGGGGGTGTATCTGAAGGACTTCGGCATCCGCTCGGAAGTGAATATGTTCGTGGGGGACAGCGAGGCGCGGGTGACGGGGGAGATCCAGCGGGAGCTGGTCATTATTTGACAGCGCGGCACGGCCGTCGTTCTTTTCGTCTGACTAGTGACAATTGCTACTTTACAAAGTATCCTGATGATTAGGAGCTTCAAGCATCGTGGCCTGAAACGGTTCTACGAAGACGGACGATCGCAGCGGAATACAGAGCCGACCTGTTGGAGACGGTTGAACGAATACTCTCGGTTCTCGACACAGCCACCACGCCGCAAGCTCTGAACGTTCCCCGTTATCGCCTCCACCCGCTGAAAGGCGATCTGAAGGGGTTATGGTCTGTGACCGTGCGGGCCAACTGGCGCATCATTTTCCGTTTTGAAGGGACGGACGCCTTTGACGTTGAATTGATCGACTACCACTAAGGAAAAGGAGCGACATCGCCATGCCTATGAAAAACCCCGCTCATCCCGGCCGCATCGTCCGGCATGATTGCCTTGAGCCGTTGGGCCTGTCTGTAACCGCGGGCGCAAAGGTTCTCGGCGTCACGCGGCAGGCGCTGAACAACATCGTCAATGGGAAGTCCGGCATTAGCCCGGAAATGGCTATCCGGCTCACGAAGGCATTTGGCAGCACCGAGGAAACGTGGTTGCGGATGCAGCTTGCCTATGACCTCGCACAGGCCCGCAAGAGCGAAAGCAAAATCAAGGTCCAGCCGCCAGCACGTCTCCGCAAGAATTGCATGTGTATCTGATCGCGCGCGCCTACGGCACACCACCACCTTGCCAAACTGCTCCTTGCCTCCAGCCGCTCATGCGCGGCGCGGATCTCCGCCAGCGGATAGACCCGGTCGATCACCGGCTTCAACTGCCCGCGAAAGACGAATTGCAGCACGCGGTGCAGTTCGCCCATGGTCCCCATGAACGATCCCAGCAGCGAAAGCTGGCGGCTGAACAGGAAGCGCAGGTCCAGTTTGGCATCGAAGCCGGTGGTGGCGCCGCAGGTGACCAGGCGGCCGGCGGGCGCCAGCGATTCCACACTCTTCTGCCACGTAGCCGTGCCCACGTGCTCGATCACCACGTCCACGCCGCGCTTGCCGGTGATCTTGCGCACCTCGGCCGATATGTCCTGCTGGTAATGATCGATCACGTGATCGGCGCCCAAGTTCGCGCGCCTCGCGCCAGTTTGGCTTCGCCGCCGGCGGTGGCGATCACGCGGCACTGGAACAGTTTGGCGATCTGGATGGCCGCCGATCCCACGCCGCTCGAGGCCGCCAGCACCAGCACGTCCTCGCCGGGCTGCAGATTGGCGCGCGCCATCAGCATGTGCCACGCGGTCAGGAAGACCAGCGGCACGGCGGCGGCCTGTTCGAAGCTCAGATCGTCCGGAATCTGGATGGCGCTATACTCGGGCGCGGCCAGATACTCGGCGTTGCCGCCATCGACGCGATAGCCGAACATGGTGTAGCGGCGGCACAGATTATCCTGGCCCGCGACGCACTGCGCGCACTGCCGGCAGCTCAATCCGGGCGAGAGCAGCACGCGCCAGCCGGGCTTCACGCGCTCGCACAATTCGCCCACGCGCACCACTTCGCCCGCGATGTCGCTGCCCAGGATGTGCGGCATGTCGAACTTCATGCCGGGGATGCCGGCGCGCACGAAAAGGTCCAGATGATTGAGCGCGCAGGCGCGCACGCGCAGCAGGATTTCGTTGGCTTTGATTTGCGGCTCGGGCGCGTCTTCGTAGACCAGCACTTCCGGCCCGCCGTGTTGGTGGATGCGTGCGACTTTCATGCAATCCAGCGTATCAACTGCGGCGGCATGCTGGTATGCTGATGGTGATTCACGGGAGGCGGGTATCGTCAAATTCTGCGTGCTGGCGAGCGGCAGTTCCGGCAATTGCGCGCTGCTGGCCACCGATCGCACACGCATTCTGGTGGATGCCGGCCTGAGCTTGCAAGGCCTGGCCCGCCGCCTGGAATCCGATCGGCGAGGCGATCGGAACAGCTCAACGCCGTGCTGGTCACGCACGAGCATTCCGATCACGTCTCCGGCCTCGCGCGCCTGGCGCGCCGGCTGGGGATCCCGGTATATATCAGCAAGCTCACCGCGCCGGCCGTCGATTGGGGCGAAGATCCGGCCGCGCGCTCGAATGCTTTCAGGCCGGCGCCAGCTTCACCGTCGGCGATATCGAGGTGGATAGCTTCGGCATCCCGCACGACGCCATCGATCCGGTGGGTTTCTGCTTCCACGCCGAGGGCATCAAGATCGCGGTGGCCACCGATCTCGGCTACATCACCGAGTCGGTCAAGTTCCATCTGCGGCGCTGCGACCTGCTGCTGCTCGAATCCAATCACGATCTGGAGATGCTGAAGGTCGGGCCGTATCCCTGGTCCGTGAAGCAGCGGGTGATGAGCCGCGTCGGCCATCTTTCGAACGACACTGATGAGCGACTTCCTGCTGCGCGATTTCGACGGATTCGCCGGCGCGGCTGGTGCTGGGGCACCTGAGCGAGCACAACAACCATCCGGAGATCGTGCGGCTGGTGGCTACGCAGGCGCTGGAGCGGCGCGGCCTCGCGACGCCGCTCGTGATCGCCAGCCAGTCGCGTCCCACGGAGGTTTATCGCTTTTGATCGCCCGTTACACGCGGCCGGAAATGGGCCGCATCTGGACGACGAGAACAAGTTCCGGCAGTGGCTGGAAGTGGAGCTGGCGGCCTCCGAGGCGCTGGCCGAAATGGGCGTGGTGCCGCCGGAAGCGGCGCGCGCGCTGCGCGCGCATGCCGGCTTCGATGCCGCGCGCATCCTCGAAATCGAGAAGGAAGTGAAGCACGACGTGATCGCCTTCACCACCGCGGTGGCCGAGAGCATGGCAGGCCGCCGGGCACGCCGAGGCGTCGCGCTGGCTGCACTACGGGCTGACCTCCAACGACGTGGTGGATACCGCGCAGGCGCTGCAGATCCGGCAGGCGTGCGGGATTCTGCTGCGCCGGGCTGGAGCGCCTGCGCGCGGTGCTGAAGCGGCGCGCCTTCGAATTCAAAGACACCGTGCAGATCGGCCGCACCCACGGCGTGCATGCCGAGCCGATCACCTTCGGGCTGAAGCTGGCCATCTGGTACGGCGAAGCGGGGCGCAACCTGGCGCGGCTGCGGAGCCGCCGCCGAAGACCTGCGCGTGGGCAAGATCTCGGGCGCGGTCGGCACCTTCGCGCACATCGGCCCGGAAGCCGAGGAGCGCATCTGCGCGCGGCTGGGTCTGAAGCCCGCGCCGGTCGCTTCGCAGGTGATCCAGCGCGACCGGCACGCCGCGCTCATCGCCGCGCTGGCGCTGGTCACCGCTCTGTGCGAAAAGATCGCCCTGGAGGTCCGGCACCTGCAGCGCACCGAAGTGCGGGAGGCCGAGGAGTACTTCGCGCGCGGCCAGAAGGGCAGCTCGGCCATGCCGCACAAGCGCAACCCGGTCACCTGCGAGCAGATCTGCGGCCTGGCGCGCGTGGTGCGGGCCAACGTGCAGGCCGCCTTCGAAGACGTCGCCCTGTGGCACGAGCGGGATATCTCGCATTCCTCGGTGGAGCGCGTCATCCTGCCCGATTCGACCATCCTGGCCGACTATCTGCTGGACAAGACCACGCAACTGGTGGATCGGCTGCTGGTCTATCCGGAGCGCATGCGGCGCAACCTGGAGATGACCCGCGGGCTGGTCTTCTCCGGGCAGTTGCTGCTGGATCTGGCGGCCGCCGGGATGTTGCGGGAAGCAGGCGTACCGCGATCGTGCAGACCCACGCCATGCGCGCCTGGGAGCAGGAATCGGACTTTCGGGCCGCCATCGAGGCCGACCCGGAGATCCGCGCGGTCCTCAAGCCCGGACCAGATCGCCGAGAGCTTCTCGCTGGACGCGCCAATTGCGCAACGTGGACGCCATTTTCCGCCGTGTTTTCAACTAATTAACGCAGAATGTTTACAGCGTGTGAAGGCGGTACCATTTTTTGCTCGTAATGTTTTGGCTTTTCGGGTAAAGTAGATCTGTACGGAATGCCGAAAAGCCTCGAACTGGCGCGCGTGTTGCTGGTGGACGACGAATTGTCGTCGCGGCTGACCTTGCAGACCCTCCTCGAGGCCGGCGGCTACAGCGTGGATGTGGCGGGATCGGCGGCGGAGGCGTTTTCGAAGCTGGATGAAGGCCAATACGAGCTGGTGCTGAGCGAGGCCGAGGTGGAGTCGCCGCAAGCCGGGCGGCAGCGTGCTTTCCTATGCCCGGGTAAAGCCCTACCAGCCCGCCACGGCGCTGGTTACGGCCTATAGGGAAGCCAAGGCCTCCCGCTATCCGGCAGGCGACAAGCAGCAGGTTTCGATCAACGCCGAGAATGTTTCGGCGTTGCTCGGCCAGGTGGCCGACCTGATCGGGATGCGCGCGCAGCGGCGGGCCAATCGGGCCGTGCGCATTAGCCTCAGGCGGCGCTACCCCAGCGCGGCGATCTGCCGTTCCAACTCGTCCAAGCCGCCCGCGAAGAAGTGGTCCTCCGCCTCCACCCAGATCAGCCGCTTGGGTTCGGCGACCTGCGCGTAGAGGGCCTCCATCTCCGGCGGCGGACCATACTCATCGTGAGTGCTCTGAATGAAGACTTTGGGCACGGTGCAGTGCGCCAGCGACGCCTACGGGGTCGCGCTTGGCGGGGAATCCTAAGGACGATCAGGCGGCTGCGGCGTCCGGCAGAGCGCAGCCCAGGCTTAGGACCACTCGCGCAGCCGAACGAAAAGCCCGCCAGGGTGTACGGCAGGCCCGGATAGCGGCCGCGCAGCCAGTCGAGCGCCGCGCGCGCATCCTCGATTTCGCCCACGCCCAGATCGTGCCGGCCCTCGCTTTTCCCCACTCCCCGGAAGTTGAAAGCGCAGCACCACGTGACCCGAATTCCGCAGCGCGCGCGCTACCCGGTAGACCACCTTGTTGTGCATGGTCCCGCCGAACAGCGGATGCGGATGGCAGACCAGCGCCGCGGCGCGGGGTGCGGCGTCCTCGGGCGCTTCGAGCAGGGCTTCCAGTTTGCCCGCGGGGCCGTCCAGCAGATGGGTTTCGATGCGGCGCGGCATACAGATTTAATGTTAGCTGGTTAGAGGAGCGCGTAATAGCTCGCCGCAGACGCAGGCGGACGTACCCTTGCGGGCGACCGTCACGCGCACCTGTGGTACTTGCCGTCCCAGCCGGGCGCAGGCTGGAACTCCAGGCTGTACTTGCTGCGGCGGCAGCTTCGGCCTGGTGATCGCAGGGTCAGGTTGACTGAAGGAAATGTACGGCCGCCGGTTGCGCCGGTCAGAATATCGAGCGCATCCCGATCGAGCATCGCGGTCAAGATTCAAGCGGGTCGGCGGTGTAGACCGTTACGCCGGACTGCACGAACCGCGCGCCAAGCTGGCGCAGGCCGGGCCGCCATCCCACCAGCCATGATCCGCCATGGAATCGCGCTGGGAAAGCCGTAGGTGACCCAAAGCAGTTCCTTAGTACCTGGCAACACCGCCATGCGCACCGCAGATTGTCCAGCGCCTGCCAGTGGCGTTGAAGCGCGCCGGGAGGGCGATGGGGCTTCCGGCTGTAAATCCTGGGGTTTCAGTTGCAGGGTCTTGCTCAACGCGCATCGAGCAGCGGCACCACGTTCTGCACCCAGGAGTCGTCCGCCGGCTGGGCGCCAGCTCCGTTGGCGGGCAGGCCGTGGACCGCATAGAGGCTGCCATCGCTCAACCAGAAGATAGAGATACAGCGGACCGTCGGCCGGCAAAGCAGGCAGGGACGATTTCATGAACTCGCGATCTCGCCACGCGAGGACAGGTCGAGTTGATCAGATCGAACAGGATGACCATGGCGGGCTGGACCGCTCTGGTCCTGGAGAGAAACGATTTTCTGCGGCGAGCCGTTGTCAAAGACCTTGAAGTCGGCCGCGTCAGATCGGGCACGGGCCTCCTGCCGAATCCAGAGCGGCTACATGCAGGGCGACGTGCGCGGTGTGTTGTTCGTGCTTGGAGCGCGCAGGTGCAGGCCGCCGAGAGCAGCACCAAAGCCAATCTGGAGAGCTTCATAGATGAAAGATCCTCAATGTGGTAGACGCGGCCGGGGCCGCCGGGTTGCCGAAATCGGCGAAAGCGCGCGGCTAATTGGTCCGGTAATTGGTGAACTGCACATCGATGCCGAAATCGCTCTCGCGCAGCAGCTTGATGACGCTCTGCAGGGTGTCGCGGTCGCGGCCGCTGACGCGCACCAGGTCGCCCTGGATGGCAGCCTGCACCTTCAGCTTGCTGTCCTTGATCTTGCGCACGATCTCGCGCGCCTTCTCGATGGGGATGCCCTGTTGCAGCGTGATCTCCTGCTTCACGGAGGATCCCGCCGCCGGAATCAGCGTCCCGTAGGTCAGACCCTTGAGCGGCACTTTGCGCTTCACCAGTTTGCCTTCCAGCACCTCGATGACGGCTTTCAGCTTGTACTCGTCCGGGCTGGCCAGCACAATCTTATGGTCCTTCTCGTTCAGCTCGATCGAGGACTTGGAGTCTTTCAGATCGTAACGCTGTAGGATCTCTTTCATGGCCTGCTGGATGGCGTTGCCGACCTCCGGCAATTCGATCTTGGAGACGACGTCGAAACTGTTATCGGGCATAGATATTTATCTATCGGGTGCTGAGCGCGATCAGCACCTTCTCGGTGATCTCTTCTATGATACCGGGCAGCAGGCGTCCAGCGCCACCGTGACGGCCGCGCGCACGCGTTCCGGATCGATCAGCGCCACTGACCGGGCGTCTTCGGCACGGGCTGCTTGCCCGGCCCGGAGGGCGATCCCGCGGCCGGTGCGTCCCGAGCTCGCGCGCGTCCTTCGCGGCCAGCTCGACCAGCGGCTTCACCACGCCCAGCAGAACGGACGCCTGGAAGGGCTTTTGCACGACGCCATCGGCCTGCGCGCGGCGCGCTTCGGCTTCATCGAGCTGGTCCTTGACGCCGGCGGCCAGGATCACCCGAACATGCTTGTGCCGCGGGCTCAGCTTCACGTATTGGCAGATTTCATAGCCCGAGCGGTGCGGCATGATCACGTCGGCCAGCACCAGGTCGGGATCCACGTCCTCCAGGCGCAGCAGCGCGGAATCGCCATCGCTGACGGTGACTACCTCAAAGCCCTCTTCGCTGAGAATCTGCTCGCCCATGCGCTGCGCGTGAGGGCTGTCATCGGCGAGCAGAATGCGCGTCATTTATCCTGCGGCGGCGTCTGAGCGCTGGGGCGGCGTGGACGGTTGCGGCGGAGCGGACGGCGTCGCGGCGTCGTCTGGGATGCCGGCTGAGCCGGCTGCGCTCTTGGCCGCTTTGACGCCTTGGCCTGAGCTTTCTTCTGTCTGCTTGGCCTTGTCCTGCGCCATCTTCATGGCCCGCTTCTTGTCCTTCTCGCTCAAGGGATGGTTGGTGGCGAAGGGCTGCTGCGGCGCCACCGCGGCTCCGTCAGCCGGCTTGGCGGTCACCTCCGCCGCCGGTATGGCCGCGGGGCGGCTGCCGCAGCGCGGCTGCGGCGGCAGGCGGAATCGCCCGCGCATCGGGCCTGTTGATCGAGTTCCTTGGTATCGTTGCTGACCGTGGCCGTCACATCCGATCCGGTGCCTCCGGCCCCGGCCGCGCCCGGCGCCGCGCCGCCGGGCTGTACTGCGGCACGCTGACCGGAATCCCGGGGCGCAGAATGGTCATGGACGGGCTCCGCTCTTGGCCGCCAAGTGCGTATCCGGGTTCCTCCTGAAGGTGTCCATCGCGCGGTTGACTTTACTGCGGCGAGGTCCGGTTTTCCATCTCATACTTCATGCGCGCATAGGCCACCGGATCGGCCTCCGGCACGGGGCGCTTCATGGCCTCCAGCTTCTCCTTGGCGGCTTCCGCGTGCGGGCTCAGCGGATAATCCTTCACGATGCGGGTGTAGGCGGCGGCGGACTTGTCTTCGAAACGGTCGCCCATGCGATCGTAGGAATCGCCGAGCATCCACAGCGCTTCGTCGGCCTGGCTGAACAGCGGATATTGATCCACCATGGTGGTCAGGCGATTGGCCGCGGCGGGCATGGCGCCTTTGTGATGGTAGAAGACGGCGGCGGCGTACTCGTGGGCCGCCAGCACCTCCTGCACATTGCGCAGCTTCTGCTGGGTTTCGGGCGCGAATTTGCTGTTGGGATACTGCATCAGCAACTGGCGGCACTCGTCCTCGGCGCGGATGGCATGCATGGGGTCGCGGTCCGCCTTATCCATCTGCTTGTAATGGATATCGCAGACGCGCTCCTGGGCTTCGGCGGCTTCCTCCATGTTGGGATAGAACAGCTCGAAATCCTTGTATTCGGCTTCGGCCTGCGCCAGGCCGTGCGCGCCGCCTTCGCGGAACCAACTGTCGGCGATGGCCAGCTTGGCCTTGGCCAGATACTCGCTGCTGTCGTAGGTGTTGATGAGCGTCTGCAGGGTCAGCCGCGCGATCTCGTAGCGGCTGTGCTCGATATCGTTGATGGCCCGGTCGAAGAGCACCTTATCGGGCTGCTCGGTGTTCTTGGTGATGGGATCCGCGTACTTGTGGCGGCGGATACCGCAGGAACTCAGCAGGCCCGCCAGTGCGGCCACCGCGGTCAGATTGATAAAGAATGCGTGGATACATCGTTGTGACTCTTGCCGTTCCTTAATTTTTCGCTTCAGTCTAGGATAGCAATTGCGTCGCCAGCTTTGGGGTGGGCCGGGCAACGCCATCGGACCTGCGTTCAACAGCGGACGGCATGCGCCTGCAGGGCCGCCTGGCGCAACTCGGCCACCGCGGCAGCCGGGTCCGGGGTGTGAAATATGGAAGACCCTGTGACGATCCAGTCACAGCCCGCGCGCACCACATCGCCTATGTTTTCCTTGGTGATGCCGCCATCGATTTCGATGGGAAATGCCAGGCGCCGGTCACGGCGGATGGCGGCCAGCCGCCGGACCTTATCGAGCGTATAGGGAATAAACTGCTGCCCGCCGAAGCCCGGATTGACGCTCATCACCAGCACGTAATCCGCCAGCCCCAGCACTTCCTCGATGGCTGGACACCGGCGTGGCCGGATTGATGACCACGCCCGCGCGCGCGCCCGCCCGCTGGATTTCGCGCAGGGTGCCGTCCAGATGCTTGCAGGCTTCCTGATGGACGATCACCTGGTCGGCGCCGGCCTCGATGAAGATGGGCGCGTACTTGTCGGGATCGGCGATCATCAGATGAACGTCCAGCGTGAGGCGGGTGATTTTGCGGATGGAGGCGACCACCGGCGGCCCGATGGTCAGGTTCGGCACGAAGTGGCCGTCCATGACGTCGAGGTGCAGCATGGTGGCGCCGCCCTGCTCGACCTGCGGCGATCTGCTCGCCCAAGCGGGCGAAATCCGCGGCCAGGATGGACGGAAGGATTTCAACCGTTGGCATGCACGTCGGGATAAGATGATTTTATCACCAAGATCCCCAGGAATCTCGAGTGTATACTGACTATGCTGGGGAACCCAAGATGAACACCCGTTCTCACTTTGCGATTCTCCTTTTTATCGCCGGTCTAATCCCCGGAAGTGGCCCGTGCTGCGGCGCTGAGCGATCGGTCTTTGCTCTCTCACAATCCTTTGGTCCGCATGCTGTCGGGTTCAGGTTGGTGGAGCAGTACGATCACTCCCGGGTGTTCGCGCCTCGTACGGGACCTATGGGTGAGCCCATGGCGGGTGAGCGCGACAGGCCGGTGCAGACCCTGATTTGGTATCCCGCCGCGGCAAAGAGTGGAACGCCGGTAACGCTTGCGCGTTATCTCTCATTGGCGGCACATCAGTACACGTTTCAGCCGGCACCAGACGCCGGGAAGCAGACGGAGGGCGCCAGCGAGCAGATGCGGGCAGTCGAGAATGCCGGCCCGGAGGCCGGTCCCTTTCCTTTGATTATCTACGCTCCCGCGTTCACTTCGCCCGCTTTTGAGAACGTGGATCTTTGCGAGTATCTGGCGAGCTTCGGATTCGTCGTGATGGCAAGTCCCAGCAACGGAGCGCATGGCGGCATGACGGGCGAAGGATTGGAGGGAGTACATGCACAAGCGCAGGATATTTCATTCCTGATTGGATTCGCCGAAAGCCTGAAGATGGTGGATCAAGCGCGCGTGGCCGTTATTGGGTATAGCTGGGGCGGCCTCGCCAATTTCTTCGCTGCCGCCAATGACGACCGCATCACGACGCTGATTTGCCTGGATGGATCGGCGCGCTACTTTCCCAAGAAGATTGAAGACTCGAAGGAGGTCTTCCCGCAGAAACTGACATTGCCTTTGCTGTTTTTTACCAGTAAAGACCAGAGCCTGGAAGAGATCGTCCGAGACCAACAAGACGTTTCGGCCAGCGTGCTGAACGAGATGGTACACAGTGACGTTTACATCGTGAATATGCGAGAAATGGAACATAGGGATTTCTCCGCGATCTCGGAACGCACCCCGTCCGGAACCGTGGATAGGCCGGCCTCGGAGTTTACCGATGCTGAGATCGCGACCAGCTATAGCTGGATGGCGAGGTACACGCGGGAATTTCTCCAGGCTGAGCTCAACGGCGACGCTGCCGGCCTGGCATTTCTGAAGAAGACACCAGGCGAGAACGGAGTTCCGCCACACCTGCTCTCGCTGGACGCGCGGCCGGGAAGCGGAATTCCGATGACGGTCCAAGCATTAGCGGTGAAGGCGCACAGCGAAGGATTCAGCCGTCTGCCCGAAATCTACGCCGACGCGCGGAAGACAAATGGAGACGCCCGCTTAACGGTAGGCGACCTTACGGGCTGGGGCGAGCAGCTTATCGGAGGCGGACACCTGAATGAGGGTATCGAGGTGATGAGACTGACCATCTCGCTGTACCCCACCGCCTCCTGGTATCCGTACCGGGTGCTGAGCCAGGCGTATGTTTCGAATCATCAAGAGGATTTGGCTATAGCTACGCTCAAGGAGCTTCTGCAGAAGGATCCGCACAATGAGTTCGGGCAGGCTTATTTGAAGAGGTTGGAGACGGCTCGGAAAAGATGAGCTCCGCAGCCGACGCGGGCGAGGTAAGTCCTTACAAAACGATGGACCCCTGGCAGGGGGACTACTCAAAGTCGGTATGGCGTCGAGGGAATTGCAAGGTGAAGTCGCCAAAGACCCAAATGTGGGCGTCATCATATAGCTTGCGCAAGTCGTCCTTAGCCGCTCCCTTCCGATCCCACGGCTGTAGGTCGCTGTCATTCTCAGCAAACGAGATGCCGCGTTCTCCGTGATTCCAAAGCCTGGAAGAACAGACCAATATTCCAGCCAGGATGGCATGATCGAAGGGCTTCTGAGCGACCTTCGTTAAAGCCAGATCATTCGCCAGGTCCAGCATTTCGTCGTCGAAGGCAAACACCTTGACGCACGGAAGGCCCGCAACTTCTTTGAGCAATGAGGGAACAGCGCTCAGCTCTTTTTTGATTTCCTGTACGTATCGGTCCGCGAGTTGATGCGCCTCTGTGGCCTGCTCATCGTTCAATTCTCCGTTGTCATGTGCCCAGCGAATGTACCTATGGATTTCCGGGGCCGTCGACCGGCTGGCACTTCATCTGGATTGACTGGCTCGCCTCCGCAAACGATACATTGGGAATATGCAAAATGAAGTCGCCTCGTTGCGCCCTTTCAAGCAATGTGACGGCCGCAGGCACCTTGTGATGAGCAGGCGCCGCATAATCATGAAGCCAGTTCGTTTCAACGAAGAGGTGGCGTATCTCTGTTCCAGGAATCAACGAGGATGCGCCGCCCTTACTTCACCGCTAGCGATTGCGGGCAAGACGTAACCTTGAACGATGTCTTTGAGCTGGGGGGGCAACGCTTCGCCAGGAAAATCCGCCAGATCTTCAATCCATTGCTGCACGAAAGCTTCAAACTCCTGTCCCCCGCGAGGCGGATCTCTGGCGCCATATTTGAGCGCTGTCGAACTCCTCCACTCGCTTGATGGATGCCGGCGAAATGCTGGAATAGGAATCTCGATAAACCCATCCCTTCTCGGGCGTAATCAACAAACCAAAAGGGTACTGCATGCCTACCATGTACCCCTTAAGCGCCTCTTCGGTGCGAGGAAGGTCGTTCATTGAGACCTTGGCTTCGATGACCATGACCTGCCCATCGGGAGTGGTGATGAGAATGTCTGGCTGAAACGCCATCGGATTCGTCCCTTATTCAATCTATCAGAACCTGCCGAGCGGCTGCCGACGTCCGGCGTCATTACCCGGAGCACGACCGACGGCATCTCAACCTGAGCGGGTGTTTCGGGGATCGCCCGGTCACCTTCAGGCAGGCCGGCAATTACATGGTGAGGACGGCGCGGAACCGGGCCTTGCCCTCCGCGACGCGCTCGTAGGCCTTCGGCGCCTCAGCCAATGGGTACGTCTCGACTATCGTTTTAACTTTGCCTTGCGCGACGAAATCGAGGGCCTCGTAGAGATATTCGGGGCCGTTTTGCTGACTGCCAATTATCCGAATGCGCTTCATGATGAGGTCGATCAGAGAAATCGAAAGCGGCTCGACATCGGCGCCCATCGCGACAAGCCGGCCGTCTGGCCGCAGTCCCTGAATGCTGTCCACCATGGACTTGGTCGAATTGGAAGTACTGAGGATCACATCCGCGCCCCCCGCTGCGGCAAGGCTCTTTCCATCGCGGACAATTTCATCCGCGCCAAGATCGCGGATCATCTTGTCTTTATCGGGGGAATGCGAAACGGCGATGGTATGGAAGCCCGCAGCCTTCGCGTATTGCACTGCCAGGTGCCCAAGCCCGCCAATCCCAAGCACGGCCACGCGCTCATGCGGCTTGGGATCGGCCCAGCGGAGCCCGCTATAGACTGTGTAACCGGCGCAGAAGATCGGGGCTGCTTGTTCGTAGGAAACCTTGTCGGGAATCAGATAGGTGGCGTCGGCATTCATCAGCATGTACTCCGCGTGACCGCCCTGTACATCGACGCCCGTGCCCTTCATATAGGGACAGAACATTCTGCGGCCGCGCTGGCACCATTCGCAACGTCCGCACGTGGATTGGATCCATGCCGTACCCACGCGGTCGCCCACCTGCCGCGTCGTGACGTCGGGAGCCACGGCAACGATCTCGCCGACTGGCTCGTGGCCTAAGATTCGGGGAAATGCACCAGGAAAATGTCCAAGCGTGAGGTGCACGTCGGTATAACAGATGCCGCTTGCATGCATCTTCACCAGCACTTGATTGGGGCCGGGTTGAGGTTGCGGAACATCGTTGATCTGCCACGAACTGCTCACAGCGGGGACGACTGCAGCTTTCATAAACGTCTTCTCCTGAACTGATTCGATGCGCGTGCCCTGGCTATCGGTGCAGCATGGATTCCCGATGGCATTTGACAATCTTTGGTCTCCATGGGACCCTCGCTAGTGGCCGATGGTCCTCCCCAAACAACTCATCGCAAACTGCCGCAGATCTCCTGAACGGCAGGCGTGGCTCGAAAGCTTACCGGCGATCGTGGAGGAATTGACGGGGCGCTGGTCCGTGCGCATTGGTCCCCCATTTGAGCACGCGAACGTAACCTGCTCCTGGGTTGCCCCGGTGGTTTGCGCCGACGGCGCAGCGGCTGTCCTGAAACTGGGAATGCCGCACATGGAAGGCGCAAATGAAATTCAAGGCCTTCGCTTCTGGAACGGCAATCCGACGGTGCGCCTGCTTAAGGCCGACGATGGCCTTGGTGCGATGCTACTTGAGCGCTGCCAACCCGGATACACGCTGCATTCCGAACCGGAGCACAATCAAGATGCGGTGATCGCGAGCCTACTCAAGCGCCTTTGGCGGCGCGCTGCTTCGCCGAACGGACTGCACGAATTCCGGCACTTGTCGGAAATGTTGGAAAACTGGCGCTGTGAGACTCTGGCGCAGGCACATCACTGGCCGGATACCGGGTTGGTGCGTGAGGGATTGAAGATGCTGCAGGCGCTGGCGAACCCATTACCCACAGACACACTACTGGCCACCGATCTTCATGCTGGAAATGTTTTGCGATCCGAGCGAGAACCCTGGCTGGCGATTGACCCGAAGCCATTCATCGGGGACGCACCCTATGACCTGGTGCAGCATCTCCACAACTGCGAAGCGCGGCTTCATCGAGACCCGTTCGGGTCTGGTGAAGCGTCTCGCGGACCTCGCCGAGGTCGATTCGGAGCGGCTTCAACTGTGGACATTTGCACGCGCGGCTGCCGATCCGAGGGCAGACTGGAGCAATATGTTATGGATCGATATTGCCAGAGAATTGGCTCCTTGATTCCCGGAACCGCACCTTTCGCACTCCTCCGACGTGCCGATCCCCGTGCGCGTCGATTTGCTCTATAATGCAGATTATATCGTATTCGAGAAACCGATGACCAAATTATCGACACGCCGTGGCTTTGGGAAACGGTCGCTCTCCGCCGCGATGGGGATGACGGCCGCAGTCGCAATAAGTCACCAGCCGTCGTATGCGGCCGATACGACAGACCTGCGATCGGAATTCCTATTCGATCTGGCGCTCGCTACGCTGCCGCCTGCCTCGATCGGCCCCGACCTAACCGTTGTGGCCGTTAGCGGCGGCACGTTCGACGGGCCGAGACTTAAAGGCACGGTTATCGGGCCGGCTGGCGACTGGATTGTCCAACGGCACGATGAATCTCGACTTCTCGATGTGCGGGCCCTGCTGCAGACCGATGATGATCAGCGCGTCTACATGAACTGGCGCGGGATAGCCTACACGCCTCCGGGCGGAACGCTCTATGCTCGTATCCTGCCGATGTTCGAGACGGGCGCGGCCAAGTATGCATGGTTGAACCACGTCGTCGCCGTCGGCCTTTACCGTCCAGCAGCCGGAAAAATCCTTTACCGCGTCTACCAGATCCTGTGAATCGCGGCGAACTTCTCGGGTCACTGGAACACATCGTCCTGCTAGCATTGGTACAGTTGGACGGCACGGCCCATGGTGCGCTCATATGGCGAGAAATCCGCATCCGCACGGGGCGGGACATCTCTATCAGCGCGGTGTACGCTACACTGGATCGGCTCGAAGGAAAAGGCTACGTCAGTTCGAGAATCGGTGAGCCGACGCCCGAGCGTGGCGGGAGGGCCAAGCGGTTGTTTCAACTTAAAGCCGCCGGCACCCGCGCATTACGGGTTTCGGAGCAAACACTCCGCGCCATGACGGCTGGACCGAGAACTCGCTGGGGGACAGTATGAAGTCCTGCGGGCCGCCCGCGTTATCCGCTATTCAACCGCGCCCGTACGGTCGCGAGCCGGGCTCGCAGGTGAAGCCTGCTGGCGCCAGTCAACCGGCGGCCCGAATCACGGCCGCATAGAACCCATCGCCGGCATCCCGGCCGGGGATGCGCTGCATGGTCTCCACCAGCAGCGCGGCGGGCACAGCGGCCACCACGTCTTCATTCTCCTCGCGTTCGAGCGAGCAGGTGGAATAGACCAGCAGTCCGCCGGGGGCCAGCGCGCGCCGGCCCTGTTCGAGCAGGGCCACCTGCCGGGCATGCAGATCCGGCAGATCGGATGGTTTCAGGCGCCACTTGATTTCGGGATTGCGGGCCAGCGTGCCGGTGCCGGAGCAAGGCGCGTCAATCAGGATGCGGTCGAAACTGCGCCCAAAAGGCAGCGGTTGGGCGCCGTCGAGCACCACCAGGCCGATGCCCAGCGTCTTGAGCGGGGCGAGCCGGTGCAGGTGAATATCGCAAGCCACGGCGCGCGCGCCCGCCGCCAGCGCTTGGGCCGTTTTGTTGCCGGGCGCGGCGCACAGGTCCAGAAAGCAGTGGCCGGGTTCGAGGCGCAGCAGCGGCACGATCGATTGCGATCCGATATCCTGCATGCGCCCGGTCGACGGATTCACGTAAGTCTCCGGCACGCGCAGGTTGGCGAGCGCGATAGCGGCCGCGGTCTCGGCGCCATACTGGCGTTCCCAGCGTTCCAGCAGCCAGTCCGGGTGGGAAACCGCCGCCGCGGCGGCGGGCCAGGCCACCGGATCGCGATTCACCTTGCGCAGAACGGCATTGGCGAACCCGGCCGCGGAACGCTTGCGGGCGTGTTTGATCAGCTCGACGCTTTCGGAAACCGCGGCGTGCGCGGGGATGCGTTCCAGATAGCGAATCTGATAGATGGCCATGCGCAGCGCGAGGCGCACGGGCGCGTCGAGCCGGGAGGCCGGTTTGCCGGAATAGTGGCCGATGAGGTAATCGAGTTGGGCCCGATAGCGCAGCACGCCGAAAACGATTTCCGAGGTCAAACCGGCATCGCGGGTATCGAGCGCCGCGGCGCGAGCGGCCAGCAGGTCGGAGGCGTAGCCGCCCTTTTCGACGGCGGTGAGGATCTCGAAAGCCAGAAGGCGGGCGGGAGACACTGCTTGACTGTAGCGCGGCGCGGGGGCGGAGGGGCAACGGTGCGTGGTACATTTCGGGTTGCCCTTCAAACGCAACTGGAAGTGGCTGGCAGCCGGCGTCGCCGGCCTGGCGGCATGCATCTGGCTGGTGCGCTGGTTCCTGCTGCGCAGGGGGTTCGACTGGCGGGCGTTTGGCGCGTCCTTATTGGCTCTCAAGCTCGGGTGGTTGGCGGCGGCCTGCATCGCGGTAATGGCCGGCTATTTCGGCCGGGCGCTGCGCTGGCGGGTGCTGATGCGCCCGGTGAAGCCGCATCCGGATCTCTGGAACCTGTTCGCGGCGACCGTGATCGGTTTCGCGGCCATCACCGTTTTGGGGCGCCCGGGCGAGTTCGTGCGGCCGTATTTGATCGCCATGAAGGAGAAAGTGCCCACTTCCTCGCAGATTGCCGCCCTGGTGCTCGAGCGGATTTACGACATGCTCATCGTGCTGGCCATATTCGGATTCGCGCTGAGCCGGGTGCGCCGGTCCGATGCGAGGCCTGGTCCGGCCCTTTCGTGGGTATTCTCCACGGGCGGATGGCTCGCCGGCCCGCTATCGATCCTGGTGCTGGGGTTGTTGTTTGCTGCCCGGCACCTTTCCCCGGAGGGAATGCGAGAGCGGCTGCTCGGCTTTTTGCGGATACTGCCGGAGCGCTATCTCACAAGCGCGGACCGGCTCATTACGGCTTTCGTACAGGGGGCCGGATCCACACGGAGTGAGAAGGCGATGCTGCTGGTCATCTGGTACACCATTGTGGAGTGGGCCACTATCGCGGTGACGCTCTACTGCGTGATGCGGGCATTCGGCGATGCGCTGCACTTCGGGTGGCTGGATGTGCTCATCTTCCTGGGTTTTTTGGCTTTTGGCGCGGTGGTGCAGATCCCCGGCGTCGGCGGGGGTATGCAGGTGGTTTCGGTGCTGGTGCTAACTGAACTGTTCCGCATTCCGCTCGAAGTATCGACGAGCGTAGCACTCGTGTTGTGGATTATTACTTTTGTAGTTGTGGTGCCATTTGGCGCGGCGTTGGCTCTTCGAGAAGGCATCCGCTGGCGCACTTTGAAGCAGTTGGAACCGGAGGTTGCAGGATGAAGTGTCCTTTTTGCAATCACATGGAAGACAAAGTCGTAGATTCGCGGGAAAGCAAGGAGGGGGACGCCATCAGGAGGAGGCGGCAGTGCCTGGGTTGCAAGCGACGCTTCACCAGTTACGAGCGGATCGACGAAGTGCCGTATATGGTGATCAAAAAGGATGGGCGGCGAGAGAAGTTTGAGCGCCAGAAGGTACTATCAGGTTTGTTGAAGGCTTGCGAGAAACGTCCTGTCAGCATGGGGAGGCTGGCGGAGCTGGTGGACCAGGTGGAGGCAAGGGTCACGGATTCAGCGGATCGAGAGATATCTACTATAGAAATAGGAGAAATGCTCATGGAGGCATTGCGGGACTTGGACAAGATTGCCTATGTCCGATTTGCGTCGGTGTACCGCGACTTTCAGGATGAAGAGGCGTTTTTTAATGAGTTGAAGACGCTGATGCGGCACAAGGCGCCCTAATACTGGTACCCCCTGTAACCAAAACGATTCTAAAGGAATCTTTAAATTGGTACTCAAAATTCCAGGTGAACGGTGCTATCATCAATTGATGTCCAGTTAGTCCTGCGCCTCGGCGTGCCGAACCCGGCAAAACCCGAAGCTTTTCAGAAGCCCTAGAATCGAATTAAGTGACAGGTTCGTATTTCGTTCGAATTGGGGGGAGGTGAGTTTAACGGTGGATCATTTCGAAGATCAATTCTTAGCAGATAATCCGGAAGCGTTGGGCCTCAACTTTGAGGAAGACGCGAAGTTCTTTGGTCCCGAGGCGGAACATGAAGCCGATTTCCTGCACCCGGCGCCGGTGGAAGAGTCCATCTACACCGACGATCCGGTGCGCGTGTATCTGCGTGAAATGGGAGCGGTTCCGCTGCTGACGCGGGAAGGCGAAGTGGATCTTGCGCGGCGCATGGAACGCGGTAAGCTGCGCATGCAGAAGGCGATCAGCCGTTCCGCCTTGGTGCAGCGAGTGGTGGTTGAACTCGCCGAGCAGTTGAAGAAGGGCGATGAAGAAATCGACAACGTCGTGGATGTGGGCGATGTCGAGGAAGGCACGCCGGCCGATCTGAAGAAGCGGGCCGATCTGTTGAAGCTGTTTACCGATTTGATCGGGCTGTACCGCAAGATGCAGCAGGTTTCCGATAAGGTGGAAGCTGTCCCGGTCAATATGAAGCGGCAGCGCAAGAAATGGTGCAACCGGTTGAACCGGACGAAGGTGCAAGTGTCTCTGGGGATCAGAGCTATCCCCTTTCGTTCCAGCAGATGGAAGGATTTTGCCAAGGAGATCGAGCGCGCCGTAGAGGAAGTGAGCCAACTGGACCGCGAGGCCAAGAAGATCGAGGTGAAGGGCGGGCCGCCGCAATTGCAGCAGCGCCTGAAGGACCTGAAGAAGGAAATCCGCAAGCGCGAGACGGTAGCCGGCGCTACCCTGCCCGACCTGAAGCATACCCTGACGGTGATCCGGCATGGCGAAGCCGAGGCGGAGCGGGCCAAGAAGGATCTGGTAGAGGCCAACCTTCGCCTGGTGGTTTCGGTCGCCAAAAAGTACGTGAATCGCGGGCTGCACCTGCTGGACTTAATCCAGGAGGGTAATATCGGGCTGATGCGCGCCGCCGATAAGTTTGAATACCGCCGCGGCTATAAGTTTTCGACATATGCCACCTGGTGGATCCGGCAGGCCATCACGCGGGCCATCGCCGATCAGTCGCGGACGATCCGCATTCCGGTCCACATGAACGAGAGTATGAACAAGTTCCTGCGCGCTTCGCGCGAGCTGGAAAAGGAGCTTGGGCGAACTCCTACAAATGACGAAATTGGACGCCGGATGGATATTCCAGTGGAAAAAGTCCAGAAGCTGAAGACCATTTCGCGCGACCCCGTTTCGCTGGAGACGCCTGTGGGGCGGGACGGCGAATCGGCGCTGGGCGACCTGATCGAAGATCGCTGGGTAGGTTCGCCGGTGGACGCCGTGATCGAAACCAACGTGCGCGATGAAACGGCCGGGATACTCAAAACGCTTTCTCCGAAGGAGGAGAAGGTGATCCGGCTGCGGTTCGGCATCGGCTGCGAGCGGGAGCATACGCTCGAAGAGATCGGGCAGGAGTTCGACGTTACGCGCGAGCGCATCCGGCAGATCGAGGCCAAGGCGCTACGGCAACTGCGAGCCCCCGAGCGGGCCCGCCGGTTACGCGCGCTGATGGCGGCGCGGTAACCAGCCGATTAGTATCCAGAGCAGCGACCCTCCAAGGGCGGCGCCAGTTAGCCAGTGCGCCGCCCTCATTTCTATCCCGCCATCGTAGTGCAGGCGGATCGTGCAGTTCCCGTTGCAGAGGGGAACTACGGCCAGGAATCCCAATTTATCCGCGAAGACCCGCCGGGGTGCGCCGTCTACGGTCGCATGCCATCCAAAATGCGCGCTTTCCTGGAAGCTCACGATTTCGGTTGGCCGCAGATTCCCCGAGATCAGGGCCGTCTCGTTGTCGGGCCAGCGCACGGCCAAGTCGGGCGCGTCCGGCCGGTCGATGGCCGCCACGTACGGAATGAGCGGCTCGCTATCCACTCCGTGCAATGGCGTACGCGCCACCATATCGCCGGGTTCCACGGCATGCGCCAGTGAGTAGAAACGCCAGGGCACTTCGTAGATCACGTCATCGCCGTCATGCCAGAGCACAGGAAAGCGGCCGTCGAACTTGTGGGGGTGCAGGAATGGCTTGTAAAACTCCGTACTGCGCGGACCGGACACCGCCGCGGCCCGCACACCCAAAGCTTTGAACCATAGCAGGCTGTTCTCGAAGGCGCGATTCCCGGCATTCAGGTCCGTGGTGATTCCGAAGTTCGCGTAGGGGATCATTTGCGATAGCACGCTTTGCGTGCAGCATCCGGTCAATTGCGGCGTATCGGTGAAGACGTTCAGCCAGAAGGTGGTGGAACCCGGCACCAGGACGCGGTCGTCGCGCATATGCGCATCGAACCAGCGCGCGGTTTTATATTCGCTGGTCTTCCGGATGTCGATGCCGTGGATCAGGCGGTGCGCGTAGCCGCGGTATTCGACGAATTGAAAGATGCACAGGATAGCGAATGCCACGGCCAGCGGCTTGAGCAGAACGGTCCTCCGCTGAAGAAGCAGGCGGACGGCGAAGACCAGGCTCAGGGTGAAGCCCATTTCCATGGCGAGGTGGAACCGGTGCGGCTCCGCGATCAGGGCCACGCCCAACCAGTAATGTCCCAAGGTGATGGCGGCCAGATAGAAGAAGAACAGGAAAAAGAAGCGCAGGTGGGTGGGCGCCCGCACGGCGGAAAACAGGCGCAGCAGAAGCCATGTGCAGACGATCAGCACCGCCAGATAGACGAGATGGTGCGGACTGAATTTGTGGGCGGGACTGGTGGTTTGGGCATCCGCCTGGGTGGTTAGGATCGTCGAAGGCGGGAGCCACGGGATGGCGTAGGCATATGCCAAGGCGCCGATGGCGGCGATGCGCGCCCAGCGCGATAGCCAAGTACCTGCGCCGGTCGCCAGCCCATAAGCAATCACGGCGATCGCCAGGGCGATGCCTCCCGGCACGTTGGTGAGCGCGTCGGCCGCCAGAGCCAGTGGGGCGGCGACATAGTAGATGGGCCTGCGTTTCTCGAGCGCCAGATCCAGGGCCAGGATTGCCAGGGGCAGGAGGGTCAGCGACACCACGTGCGGGTTATCCGAGTAAAACACCATGGTGTGGAGACGCTGGTCCCAAAAGAGACTGCCGAGGTCGTGCCGGATCTCGGTTGCCAGCAGCGCGGAGGGCGAGGTGAGCGAGTAGCATAGGGCCGCGACGAAGCTCCAGGCGGGCGCGCCCGTCAGCCGGAAAGCCATCCAGAAGAGCGTGACCGGGCCCAGGCTGTACATGGACGCGACCACAAAATGGAATGCCCGCGCCACGCTGATGTGGGCAAAGTAAGAGAGGGCGGCGACGGTGAGGTGCAATCCGGGCACATAGGCGTTCTGAAAGGGCATGCCGCCAAACCAGAACCGGCACCAGCCAAGATCCGGCCAGTGATCGCGGGCGTAGCGCGCGTAGGCCAGGGTGAGGGGTTCGCCGGTGCCGGTTTGCGATAGATACTCGACGTGAAACAGCGGCCACGCAATGGCGATGTTGACGATGAGGAGGGCGAGCGAGGGCCACAGGAGAGAATGACGCCAACGTTTGAAAAGATCGTGCACCAAGAGCCATTCTGGCACACCGGACCGGCGGGGCTGGGGCGACGTTATCTTCGGTTAAGGCATAGTCAAAGCATGCGGATTGTCCGTTCCCGAAACTGGCGGCAGAGGCGATAATGGAGCCACATGCTGCTCTCGCTGCTGCACGAGATAGCGTCCTACCCTTGGGTTTACGATCGGATCCAAAGGCTGGCTGGCGTGCGCCAGGTGCACGCGCGTATGTCTCGGCAACTGCCCGGCGAGGGCACAGGCTATGTGCTGGATGTCGGCGGCGGCACCGGCGCGATGCGTCCCCTATGGCCGGCGAGTTGCCGTTATGTCTGCCTGGATATCGAAAGGCCGAAGCTCGAAGGCTTTCGCGCCAAAGTGGCCGGCGGCATGGCGCTCGAAACCGACGCCACGCGGATGCCCATCGCGAGCGGCTGCGCGGACTCGGTAGTTTGCATGGCGGTGGCGCATCATTTGACCGACGCGATGCTCGCGAGTGTACTATGCGAGAGCGTCCGTGTGCTCAGGCCGGGTGGGCGAATGTTTTTCCTGGACCCGGTCTTCGCGGAGCGCCGGCGGATTGGGCGAATGATCTGGCGGCTCGACCGCGGGTCGTACCCGCGCACCGCGGAAACGCTGCGGCGGGTTTTCAGCCAGCACTTCCGGGTGGCGCACTGGGAGCAGTTTGCGATTTACCACGAGTATGTGTTTGGCGTCGGCGTCAGGGCGTGACGGGAGCGGTCCACAGCCAAATACCGATGGGCGCGGTAAACCTGGCGCCCAGCTTCGCATAGATGTTGTGCACGGCGGTATTCGTCACGCTGAAACTGGCCCACCCGATGCGGCGGCCCTGGGCGGCATAGGCGGCCAGAGCCTTTTCGTAGAGCAGGAAGCCGGGGATACGCGCCTGGCGGTGCGCGGCGGCCAGCGTCAGATTCAATCCCGCGTGCGAGGGTTGCGCCAGGAACCATCCCTCGACCCGATCACCCGACAGGACCGCGAGGCAGGTTTCCGGGTGATCGCGGATCAACTGGCGGCCCCAATCGGCATAACGCGCCTGCAGGCGTTCCGGTGTGTGGCCCGGAAGATGGACGTACCGTTCATGCTCGAAGGGCGCCAAATCTTCGCCGTGGTACATAAAGCCGGGATCACCCGCAAAGCGCACGGTTAATTCCGCTCCACAACTACATCCTGCTGCAGTCGTTTTCAGGGCGATGCGGAAGGCGATCTGGGTATCGGCCAGAAAAAAGCCGGCGCGGGAAATGGCGGAAAGCGGCGGCGCGGCGGAGAATGCGGACTTGAACTCGACCCACCGGTAGGCCGCCAGTGCCTGTTCCCGCTGGCTCTCCGGCAAAGAGAAGAAAGCGGAATCGTCCACGAGGCCAGCGGGCGCTCCCCACCAGCGCGTGTTGAGATCGTGCGGGCGAATCATAGCCGGACCTCGACCTCTTCGAAACACTGGCTCCAGAATTTCTGGCCATCCCAGAGCGGACCAAAATGATGCATGCGGGCGATGGGAACCAGCCGCTTGATGGTGGTGGCGGCGGCGACGCGGAGCCATTGCGGGTCGGCCGGATCGAGGAAGGCATGGCCGATGGTCTGAATATTCGGCGGCAACTGCGCGGCGGCTTCGCCGGTAGTGGCCGGGCAGATGGGCAGGAACATGGGAGCGTCGATGGGTTCCATAGCGAGCCCGCCCACGCCGATCACCGCGTGCCGGTCAGGCGCCAGCGCCACATCCCAGCCGCGCGCCACAGCCCATTGCAACGCCATGGTATTGGACGACGCTACGTGGACGGGCGGACGGGAGCGCAGGACATTATCCAGGGCATTACTCAGAACTGGCGGCCACAGTTCGATCAGGCGGGACCGCAAGGTCTCAGCCTGCGCCCGCGTCCCGTTGAGCAGGACTACGCGGCGCGGCGAAGTGCAGCCTGCCTGACCATAGATGGCAAAGACGCGGATCAGGTCGCGCAGGACATCCGCGGTATCGGCGCCCGCTTCGATCCAGACCTGGGATTGCCGGTCGGTAAAGGAGAAGCCGATCCCATGCAGCGGCGGGGCTGCGCCGTGAATGGCTTGGGCGGCGGCATCCGATCCAAAAACGATGCGCACGACGGCCTGCTCGATCATCTGGCGCTCGCGCGCGTCTCCCTGCGCGAAGACCGCCAGGTGGACCTGTTGCGCGAGATAGTCGCGCAGAGGGCCATCGGCCGAATGCCGGCGGGCAAAGGCGAGGAAGGCGCCGGTGAGATCCTGGCTGCGCGATCCGCCTTTCAGGAGAATCCGATTTCCGGTGAGGCTCAACAGAATCAGCGTCAGGGGTCCCAGCAGGCTGACGTTGTTGGGCAACCAGACGGCCACCACGCCACGCGGACGGACGAGGCGCGACGGGCATCCTTCATCCACCGGTTTGCCGAAAGCTTCGAGAAAGGGGGCTCCCAGGTTTTCCGGGTCGAGGAAAGTCATCAAGTAAGCCCACTCGCTGCGGCCGAACTCACCGGGAACGGTTTTGCGCATGGCGCTGCGGAGGGCGCCCCAACCGGCAATGATTTGCCGCGGTGGAACCGGCAGGGCGAGGGCGGTGACGCCGTACGCCGATTCGAACAGGGCGAGCGAATCACACATTGGCGCAGCCTCGCAACTCGGCCTGAGGCATGCGGCCGAGCAGTTCGAAACGCTTTCCGGAGCGGCCGCACGGGCAATCCCCGGGCACCATCCGGCCCATGTCTTCCGACAGCACCGAATGGTAGGGAGCGCCGTAGGCCAACACGTTCATCGACTGGATCTGTCCGGCCTGGTCTTCGACGGCGCGCAGAGTGTAGGGATCGCGAATCAGTATGTCGGCCCACACGGGAACGTGGCGGGCGCCTTGCTCGCACAATGGATAGATGACACCTACCTGCTCGACCAGCCCGTAGTAATCCACCACGCGGCTGGATGGGTGGAGATCCCTGGTCAATGCGCCGTCGAACTCCGAGCGCTCCACGCGGAGCGCTTCCAGCTTTTTCCAGCCGCCACTGTGAACAAAATGAATCCGCTTGCCGCGCAGAAGGGCGCGCACGTTCTCGGGCATGCCGCCGGCAACCCATGCCTGCCAGAGAATCGGAGCTGAATCCGTAGACCAGAAAGTCGGCGGCGGAAGAAAGCAGTTCGGCGAGCAGGTCCCATTTCATGGTGACGGGATCGTGCGCATCGCCGAGCAGGAAATGGATGTTGGTGGCGAGCGGGCTCAGGCTCATGGCGGCCGCCACGCGGGCGGAGACGACTCCCCTTTGGCGCAACGAGCGGGCGTCGTCCAAAACCAGCAGGGGACGCTTGCGGCCGCCGACAAGCTCCTGCAATATGGCCAGCGCGCTACGGGCCTGCAGGCGCGAGCTGCGGCTATCGAGCGCAATCTGGCTGGGCTGCGACCCGCTGGTGGAGGACGACAGCAGAGTGCGCTCGTGAATCATGTCCTCGCCGGTCGTCCGCAGTTCCAGGCGCTTGAAGAGGTTGACGTGGAGGAACGGCAGTTCCTCCACGGCATCGGCGCCCTTCCACCCGCTCCAGATCTTCGCATAAGCGGGGCAGCCGTTCAGGTGGAGTTCGGTCAGTTGCCGCATTTCCGTGAGGAAAGCGGCATCATCCCGCGGGGAATAAGGCGGGCGGTCGAGTAGCTGGCTCATGCCGCGACCTGACGTTCGATCTCTTCCAGGTTCCGGGTGCGGACCAAAGTGCCGTTGGTGCGCGTGCTCGGGTCGCGCAGGATTTTTGTCCAGTTCTTTCTGAGGAGGGGAAGAACCGCGGAAAAGCCCTCGGGTGCAGAGAGACGCTCGCAGGACGTTCCACAATGCCGCTTCATCGAGCCCATACTGGAGCGCCAGATCGGACCACTTGGATGACGCCTGGCGGTTGAGATTCATCACCGGAAGCAGGAATGCGGAGCACAGTCTGGCGTGTCCCCATGCCTGTTCGGGTTCCGGATTAACGTGGGCGATGCCGTGCACCAGACCAGCGGAGGCCTGGGCCTGCAAAGCGCAGGCGCGGGCGCTCACCTCGAACCAACGCGGGTCGCGGCTGAGCGGCAAACGCAGCATCACGCGCATAAGGCTCGCCAGTTCGCCGCGCAGCCCGTCGCCAGCGAGCGGAGAAAGAAACCCCTCCAGCGCGTGAGCCCATGCGTCTCCACAAGCCCAGCGCGCCTGTGCGGGGAAACAGTGGCCAACAATTCAGGCCAATAGACTACGGCGTCGGGCAGAAACTCATCACCGATCGCGATTTCTTTCGAGCCCTCGCAATTGAGCACGGCGATGGGCGACGCCTCGGCGCCGCTGCCCCAAATCGAAGGGATCAGCACCAGACGCAGCGCCGGCCGCACCCGCGCCCGGAAGTATTTGGCCTGGTCCATCAGGCTGCCGCCGCCCGACACAATCAACGTGCCGGCTCCGGCGGGAATATCGTCGAACGACGAGACTGGACGGAACGGCAGTTCCGCAGACACACGCGTCTGGACGCTGCGGCTGGCGCGCACCACGGCCGAGGATTGGGGAATGGTCCGCAACCACGCGAGGTCCTGGACGTTCGGCCTACGCATCAAACGAGATTCCTCTCGCCTCCAGAATCGCGATCAATTCGCGGACGCCGGTAATGCCGATGGCTTCGTCCTGGGTTAAGTGGTAGCCGAAAGTCTCCTGCACGCCGACGGCGAGGGAGACAATCCCGAGCGAATCCCATGTCTCGATTTGTTCGCGCTTCAAATCCAGATGAAACTCCTGGGGATCGATCAGGAAGACATCTATTAACAGGTCCTTGAGTTTCCCGGTATTGGCCGTTAGAGTCGCTGCCGCCATAGCAGAGTCCTATCCTCCATGCTTTGGACCGCCAGACAGTCCACTTTTCCATTCGTCCGCAAAGGCAGGCTCGCGGCGCATTCGATCCGCAGCGGCCAGTGTGTCCGGGGATGGCGGGACCGGAATACCTGCATCAGCCCGCGCAAGTTCGCCTCTTCGGGCCGCGGCGACAGGACCAGCACATATCCATCCTCTCCGGCGCCGTCTTTCTCCCGGTAATAACCGACCTGTCCGTTCCACTGCTGGCTGACCGTCGAGAGCACCTGCGGCAAAGCTATTTTCTCGCCATAGCGTTTGAAAACCTCGCTGGCGCGGCCGAGCAAATGCCAATGTCCATCTTCGCCCTGGCGCACCAGGTCGCCGTTTGGAATCCATTGGCCGGAGGGGATCGGGAGGAAACCGCGGCTGTCGAACCGGGCGACGCACCGGTATGGGCTGCGAAACAGGAGCTCGATTTCCCTCGCCGCTCTTTAGTTCCACGCCCGGCAGAGGAACGCCCACATCGGCAGCGGATTCACTCTCTTCGGCGCGGCGTATAGTAAGCCGCGGAAGCGCTTCGGCGCATCCATAGTTATTGAAGATGGCGGCATTGGGAAACATGTCCTGAAGCTCTGGGAGCCGCTCCTGAGGAAATCGTCCGCCGGCGAAGTGCAGCCGGATCACGCCGGCGAAGCGCTCTTCGCCGAACATGCCGCGCAGCATGGCGGCTTGCGGCCCCACCAGGCAGAGCATGGCATCCCGAGCACGCCGCAGAGAATCGCGAAACAACTCGGGCCTGGCGAAGACCGGCCGTCGGAATCAGTTTCCGGTTCAAGGTTCTCGACCAGAGCCACTGGTTGACGAAGGCGTAACAATAAGTGAGCGGCAGGGAAACGATAGTCTCACGAACGGGTTCGCTATCCTGCGCTACGTGCAAAACCCGGGCGAGATCCTCGGCGTTCGATTTGCGTCCGATAATCAGCTTGGGCGCACCCGTGCTGCCGGAGGTCAACAGGCAAAAGTGATCCACGCGGTAGGCCGGTGGAAGCTGTCCCTCAATTCCAGTCGGCATTTTATTTAGCCAGGGAGCAGCCGCCAGGCTCTTTTCATGGATGAAGGCGAACGTCTGCCGGAGCTTCCAATGACGTTCGAGGCCGGCCAGGCTCTCGGCAGGCCCACGCTCAATCAATACGTCGATGCCATCCGTGCCGTCAGTCACCGGATTCATAGACACCACGATCTTACGGCTCGAATTCCTGGATGGCGCGAATCACGCGCGCATGTTCCGTTTCGCTCAGCCCGTTGTAGAACGGAAGCCGCAGCAGACGGTTACTCACATCTACCGTTATCGGGACACGCGCACGGCTGGCGCCGCCAAACCGCAGTCCCATCTCCGAAAGATGCAGCGGCAGATAGTGAAATACACTCAGGATATTTCTGGCTTTCAAGTGCGGATCAGACGCGCGCGGCTGCCTTCGGAAGGCAGCAGCAGATAGAACATGTGATAAGACTGCTGGCAATGCGCCGGCACTGCCGGCATTCCCACGCCATAACTGGCGGCCCAGTCCCTCAACCGCATGTTATACCGCTCCCAAATACGCCGGCGCTGGGCCTGGATGGTCTCGCGGGCCTCTAACTGGGCATATAAGATCGCCGCCAGGATGTCCGAGGGAAGATAGCTGGACCCCAACCCCACCCAGGTGTACTTATCCACCTCTCCGCGCAGGAAACGCCGCCGGTTGGTTCCCTTGTCGCGAATGATCTCCGCCTGTTCGCCGTAGCGGACATCGTTGATATCAGCGCGCCGCCTTCGCCGCACGTGAAATTCTTGGTTTCGTGAAAGCTCTGCGTGGCGAGACATCCGAAGGTGCCCAGATACTTTCCCTTGTACCTGCCCATCAATCCATGCGCATTGTCTTCCACCACCGGCACTCCGTAGCCGCGGGCGATATCGAGGATGGCGTCCATCTCGCAGCCCACGCCCGCATAATGGACCGGCACGATGGCTTTGCGTGCGCGGCGTGATCAGCCGCTCCAGCATGTGCCTCATCCAGGTTCAGCGTGTCCGGCCGGATATCGATGAAGACCGGCCGCGCGCCGCGCAAGACAAATGCGGCTGGCCGTGGAGACGAAGGTGAAAGACGGAACGATCACCTCGTCGCCCGGCTGGATATCCAGCAGCAACGCCGCCATTTCCAAGCGAATGCGTACAGGAAGTGGTCAGCAGCACTTTGGGCGCGCCCAGCACTTCTTCGAGCAGCGCATGGCACAGCTTGGTGAAGCGGCCATTTCCGCTGACATGCATCTCGTCGATGGCTTGCTGGATGTAAGTGAATTCGGTTCCGGTCTTGGAAAACCGGTTGAATGGAATGTAGTTCGCGTGCGGCTTCCGGACGCCGGAGGCGACGGCCACAGCGGCGGGCTCGCGATTGCCAGGCCGGATTGAATTTCAGGCATGCATCCCCGCTGCATCCCCGCGTTTATTCCGCCAACCAGCCGCGGCGCCGCGCGCTCGACCGGCACGGCGGTTTGCTGCCGGATGGCGTAGCCCGGCCGGTCCATCATGCGGAAATGCATGCGCGCCAGATACTCTCCGATAATTCCGAGCGCAAACATCTGCACTCCCGAAAACATGGCGATCAGAGAGGCCAGGAACGGGAAGCCCGGCACGCTTCCGCCGCGGATCAGATAGCCCCCGATTACGAATGCCAGCACCAGAAATCCGAATGACCGTGAAAACGAATCCGACCACGCTGGCGATCTGCAGCGGCAGTACGCTGAAGCCCGTCATCATGTTGAACGCGTGCCGGATCAGCTTGCGCAGGGTGTACTGGGACGTCCCCAGGCGCCGCGCATCGTGGCTGCACCTGGACCGCGGTAAAGTGCGACGCGCCCCAGGTAAGCAATACGTCGATGGAAACAAAGGGTCCCTGGAAATTTGCGAAACCGCCGCGCACTTCGGTGCGGAATGCACGGAAGGCGCTGGCGTGCCGTGGCGGTCTGCGCGCCCACGGCGCTCTGCAAGTGCGATCTTGGTCACGCGCGATGCCATGTCCCGCCAAACGCCATGCTGCTCTTCCTCGGGCGCGCCATACACCACGTCATAACCCTCCGCAAGCTTCACAGCAGCCTGGGAATCTCTTCCGGAGGATTTTGCAGATCGTCGTCGAGTGTGACAATCACCTCATTGCGGGCCGCGCGGATGCCGCAGAGCAGCGCATTGTGCTGCCCGTAATTGCGCATCAGAGATATACCCCGAACCCATGGGTAGCGATCCGTCAACTGGTGGATTACATCCCAACTGCGGTCGCGGCTGCCGTCATTCACCAGGATGGCTTCGAACATCGGGGCGTGCGCCGTGAGGACCGGCTCCAGGCGCTCGATCAGCAGCGCCAGGCTGGCCTCGCTGTTGTACACCGGCACCACCACGGATAATGATCTCGAACTCCATTGCCGCGGATTCAGTTAACCATACAGAGCGGGCGGAAAACCATGGTGTAAAAGGTTAACTCCTCGTTTAAGGGTAAGGTGTCGAAATCGAGTTAACCAAAGTCAGCATGCGTGCAGGGTAACTGCCGCTATGATGTGTCGTTAGAACATGACGGGGAACGTGTGCGCGCGCCTGCTGGACCGCTGCCGGCGCTACATCGGGATCGCATCGGACCGCATAGAAGCCGTACAGTATTTCTATCTATATTGCTTCCTGATGTTATTCGCTGACCGTGACGGCTTTGCGAGCCGCTTCCAGAGCGTTGTGGTACGACGAGTTATTCACCTTCTACATGTCGCACCTGCCCGGCATGGGCGCCATCTGGGCGGGACTGAAGCAGGGGGCTGATCTGAACCCGCCGCTGCTGTATGTGGCGACCCGCGCCGCATTTCGCCTGTTCGGGGATGGTCCCGTCGCGACACGCCTGCCGGCCATGATCGGCTTTCTGGCGATGAGCGTCTGTCTGTTCCGGTTCGTAGCGAGGCGCTCGAACGCGCTGTACGGCTTCGTGGCTATGCTGTTTCCGTGGATCACCGGCGCGGCCCGGTACGCCTACGAGGCCAGAGCCTACGGGCTGGTACTGGGATTCTCGCCGCTCTTTCACTCGTTTGCTGGCAGAGCGCCTGCGAGCGGAAAGGGCCGGCGGCGGGCGCTGGCCGGGTTGACCCTGAGTGTTGCCGGCGCGCTGATGAGTCACTGCTACGCGGTTCTGCTGTTCGTCCCGCTGGTTTTGGGGGAGACCGTGCGCGCGGTGCGAGCGAGGCGCATCGACTGGCCGGTTTGGCTCGCTATAGGAATCACTGGACCGTTGGTCCTGACGTATCTGCCACTGATGCGGGCTAATGGAGGCTTCGCCCTCAACAATGCCAAATTTGAACCGCGGCTTTCTTCCATCTGGGAGTTCTGCGTCATGGTGCTGGGGCCGGCGGTCTGGCCTTGGCTGATCGGCTTCGCGGCGGTATTGTTGCCGGCGAAGCGAGCGGGCGAAAACGTTGAGACGCCTCCGCGCTCGAATTCCGGCCCACGAAATTGCCGCCGCGGTAGGATTGGTCTCGATTCCCGTGTGCGTACTGGTGCTGGCGTTTGCGCTGACGCACGTCTTCGAAACCCGCTACGGGCTGCCGGCAGTCATGGGCCTCGGAATCTTGTTCGCTTTTCTGGCCTATAACCGCACGGCGCAATCGGACGACGACCGGCGTGCTCCTCATGGCATTTTCCTGGCCGGGTTTCTGGTGAATTCTTTCTGGGCGCCGCCGGATGACACAACCCAGTCGATCGCTACGCGCGGTGTGGACCCCGACCAGGTGGAGAAGGACGTGCCGTTTGTCATCGGCAACGGGACCCTCTTTCTGCAGGTGGACCATTACGCGAAACCGGATCTGGCCGCGCGGCTATATCTGCTCCGGGACCCGTTGACGGCGGTGCGTTACACCGGCAGCGACGTTTTCGATGACGGCTATCTGGTGTTGCGGCGTTGGTTTCCGATCAAAGGCCGTATCGCGGATTACCAGCCGTTCATCGCCGGTCACGACCGCTTCATGGTGTTCGGCCCCATGCACGATCCGCTGGACTGGTTGATCTTCAAGCTGGTGGATGACGGCGCACAGATGAACTTCAGGGGACAATTCGGCGACAACCTGCTGTTCGAGGTTACCCCCAAACCAACCGCTCTCGCGCGCCAAGCCCCGGGCAAGTGAACGATCAGCCCGCACCGGTTGGTGCAGAATGGAAGCATGGCACGCATCGAAGGAATCGGCGATAAACAGGCGAACGTCTTCACCCGCTCGATCTACGCCGCCGTGCGGCACAAACTCGGGCGCCTCCCGGAGCCAATCCGAATCACTGCGCATCAGCCGCGGCTGCTGGCGGCGCTCAGCGGTATGGAGATGGCGCAGGAGGCCATGCGCACGGTCGATCCCGCGCTGAAGGCGCTGGTGGACATCAGGACGGCCATGCTGATCGGGTGTCCTTTCTGAATCGATATCGGTTCTGCGGTCGGCAGAAAAGCGGGCATTTCCGAAGCCAAGCTGAGGGCTTGACGGATTTCGAGGGCAGCCCGGAATTCAGCGAAGTTGAAAAGCTCGGCGTTACGGTATGCGGCGGCCCTCACTGCCACGCCGGTGGAATTAGGCGGACGATCTGTTTGCCGCACTCGAAGCGCATTTCGACGCACGGCAGTTAGTGGAGCTGACCGCGGCGATTGCGTGGGAGAATTACCGGGCGCGCTTCGATCATGCTTTCGGGTGCGAGGCGGAAGGATATTCGGAAGGGGCGTTTTGCCCGCTGCCTGTGCGCTGAGGGTGTGCCTACCCGCGCTTACCCAAACGACATGCGCCGGTGATCCTTCAAAATGCACCGGTCCATCACCACTTCGAGACCCGCCGCCCGGGCCCGCTCGGCGGACTCCTGGTGGACGATGCCCTCCTGCATCCAGACCGCGCGCGCCTCGATCCGGATGGCGGCTTCCACAATTTCCGTCACGAATTCGGAGCGCCGGAAGATATCCACGATATCCACCCGCTCCGGAATTCCGTCCAGATCGGGGTAGCATTTCTCGCCCAGCACGGCGTTCTCGAACGGATTCACCGGAATGATGCGATATCCGTTGCGCTGCATATACTCGGCCACGCCGTAGCTTGGCCGGAAGCGTTTGCCCGAGAGGCCCACCACCGCGATGGTGCGGCTGGTCTTCAGCAGATCCGTTATGGTCATGGCGTGCTCATTGCGTAGCCCGTTTGGCGGCCGCTTTGCGGAACCGCTCCACCTCTTCCGCGGTCAGGTAACGGAACTCGCCCGGCTTGAGCGTACCCAGGTCCAGAAAGCCGATCCTGACCCGCTTCAGCTTCTCCACCAGCCGCCCGAAATGTTTGAACATCTCCCTGATCTGATTCTTGCGGCCCTCGATCAGGCGCACTTCATACCACGGATTTTGCGCTCGATGCACCAGCTTCAGGCCCGCGGGCTTGGTGCGCCGCCCGCCCAGCGGCACGCCGTCGCGAAATATCTGCTCCTGCTCCGGAGTGAGCAGCCCGGTCACCTTGACCAGGTATGTCTTGGGAATGTGCGTGGAGGCGGAGGTAATCGCGTTGGCCAGTTCGCCATCGTTGGTCAGCAGCAGCAGGCCTTCGCTCGCGTAATCCAGGCGCCCCACCGGATACACGCGCTGTTTGACGCCGCGCACCAGATCCATCACGGTGGGCCGGCCCTGTGGGTCGGATGCCGTAGTCATCACGCTATGGGGTTTGTGCAGCGCGATCGATACCGTGTGGGTAGGCTGGCGCAGCAGTTTCCCATCCACCTTGATGTGGTCGCTATCCAGATCGGCCTTGCTGCCAAGCTCCGTGACCGCCGCGCCATTCACCGTCACGCGCCCTTCCTGGATGATCTGCTCGGACTTGCGGCGGGAGGCCACGCCGGCCCGCGAGAGGATTTTCTGGAGACGCTCCTCGGCCATCAGCTCTGCCCGGCCGGCGGCTCCGGCTCGCCAGGACGCTCCGGTTCGGGCGCGTCGCCGTCAATGGCCATGCGCCGGATTTCCTCGAACTCTTTAAGCGACGGCAACTCGCTCAAATCCTTCAGGCCAAACTGCACCAGGAACTCCTTGGTGGTCTTATAGAGGATCGGTTTGCCGATGACGTTCTTGCGTCCCGCGGCGGCGATCAGCTTACGGTCGAGCAGCGTCTTCAGCACGCCCCCGCCCTGCACGCCGCGGATCTCCATGATCTCCGGATTCGTCACTGGCTGCTTATAAGCGATCACCGCCAAAGTCTCCAGCGCCGGCAGCGACAGCTTCAGCGGCGGTTTCAGGCTCCTGACGAAATTCCTGACCGTCTCGTGATGCTCCGCCTTGGTGGTGATCTTATAACCGCCCGCCACCTCGCGCAAGGTGACGCCATGTTCGGGCTTGTCGTACTCCGCGACCAGATTGTCGAGCATGGTCTGCACCCGCTCGCGGGGCTGCCCCAAAGCCGCGGCAATCTGAGCCAGGGAAAGAGGCTCTTCCGTGACATAGACGATGGCTTCGATCAAAGCCTTCAATTGCAGGTCTTCCGTGTCGATGGCGCTGGGCGCCTCCACCCCCACGAAGAGCTCATCGGCCGCAACTTCCCCAGGCGCGACTTCCTCAGCCAAACCGGCCTGCTCCACTTCTTCCGTCACTACCTGTATTCCCTCTCAATCGCATTTACCGGCTGATCCGCGGCAAACACCGCGTCGAACGACCGGTGTTTCCGCAGCACGATTTCGCCGAACAAGTCCGCCTGCGCCACACGCACGGCCTGCAGCTTCACCATCTCCAGCACCGCCAGAAACAGCGCGATCATGGCCCTCCGGCTGCGCTGCTCGGCGAAAATCCGCATGATGTAGACCGGCTCGTCCTCGCCCGCCTCCAGGAACAGCGACTTCAGGCGCAGCATCATGCTCCCCACGCTGATTTCTTCCTCGGTCACTTCGTAAACCGGCCGGTTCTTGGCGCGCTCCACCAGTTCGCCAAAGGCTTTCACCAGGTCGAACAACGTGATCGCCAATCCCGGATCTTCATCCCCGGCGGTAAATTGGGCGATCTGCGGATTCGACCAGACGTTCTCCTCGATCATCCGCTTCTGCTGCAGCATCTCGGCGGCGTTCTTGTACTTTTCGTGCTCGAGCAGCCGCTCCACCAGTTCCTGCCGGGGATCTTCTTCCGCATTGTCCTTGGCCAGCTCGGGATCGCGCGGCAGCAGCATGCGCGACTTGATATGGATCAGCGTGGCCGCCATATAGACGAACTCCGCTCCCAGATCGAAATCCATCTCGCGCGCTTTGTCCATGTAGTCCAGATATTGCGCGGTGATGGTGGCGATGGGGATGTCTTTGATGTCGATCTGCTGCTTGCGGATCAAATCCAGCAATAGATCGAGCGGTCCGTCATAGCGTTCCAGGTGGACGTTTAAAGGCGAAGACACCGTACTTCACGATATCACGGTTGGGGGTCCGGCCCGCTTCGCCGGCATTTCGCCGGCAGGCCGCTGTCAAGCCGCCTCCGGGCACAGTACACTGTAAGTCTGATGGACCGCATCGGACGCTACAAGATCGTGCGGGAACTGGGGCGCGGCGCCATGGGCGTGGTGTACCTGGCCACCGATCCCACCATCGGCCGTTCCGTGGCGATCAAGACGATCCGCCTCGGCGAAGTCATCGAACGCCGAGGAGCGTGCCCGGCTGCGCGAGCGGCTCTTCCGCGAAGCGCGCTCGGCCGGAGTGCTGTCGCATCCCGGCATCGTGACGATCTACGACATGGAGTCGCAGGACGATATCGCTTTTATCGCTATGGAGTATGTCAGCGGCCCTACGCTGGAGCAACTCCTTACCGGCGCGCCCCTCCCTCCGGAACGCCTGTTCAGCATCATCGGCCAGACCGCCGTGGCCCTCGATTACGCCCACCAAAAGGGCATCGTACATCGCGACATCAAGCCCGCCAACATCATGGTCACCGAGGATGGCTCCGTCAAGATCACGGACTTCGGCATCGCCAAAATCAATACCTCCGAACAATTCACCATGACCGGCTCCATCGTGGGTACGCCGCATTACATGGCGCCGGAGCAGGTGCAGGGGCAGGCCGTGGATGGCCACGCCGACCAGTTCTCGCTGGCTGTGATTGTGTTCGAAATGCTCACCGGCGAGAAGCCGTTCACGGGCGAACAGCTTACCACGGTGGTCTACAAGATCGTGGCCGAGGAACCTGTCCCGCCCCACAGGCTCAATTCCACGCTGAACCAGCAGATCACCAATGTGTTGCGCCGCGCCTTGGCCAAGAAGCCGGAAGCGCGGTATGCGAACTGCCAGAAATTCGTGGATGCCCTGGAAGCCGCCTGCGCTGCCGCCAAGGGCTGGAAACCGCTGGCGCGCGGCGGCAGCCTGAACCTGCCCACGGCGGTGGAAGCCCGGCGCCCCGCCATGGTCCCTGCGGCGGCCACCACGGAAGAAACCAAGCCGCGCGCGCGCCACAAGGTGAGGGTCCTGCCGGTTCTGGGGGCCATCCTGGTAGCGGCCGGGCTGGTCGTGTTAATAGCCTGGCAGGCCGCGCCGTGGCTCACCGGCTCCCCTTCCCAGTCCCCGCCCGCCAATGCGGGGCCCCCAGCCGCGCAGAGCCCGGCGGCCGCCTCCACGCAACCCGCTTCGCCTCCGTCCGGGGCTACCGAGCCGCTCCCCACAGTTGAGGACAAAAAGCCAAGTCCTATGGCGGCGACCGGCTCCGCGCCCGATCGCGGCCCCATCCCTGCGCCAACGGTCACAGGCACGCCGGTGCGTCCGACGCCGCCACAAACCTCGGACATGTCATCCAGCCCCTATCTGAAAGTCTCCGTCACCACCATTCCACCCGACGCCACCGCTATGCTCGACAATCGTCCCGACAGCGCTTGCACCACGCCTTGCTCGCTCGATGCCACCCCCGGGCAGCACGTTGTCAGTATCAGCCGGCAAGGTTACCAGACCGAGCATCGGCCGGTGACAGTTGCCAGATTCGGCGATCGAGCTTTCGCCCATCGCCTTGCGCGTTCCCGGCGGCGTCCTGATGGTGGCCAGCACTCCGGTGGGCGCGCACATCTTTGTCAATGGCACGCAGTCGGACAAAGTCACTCCGGCGAAACTGCAACTCCCGCCCGGCAAATACACGATCATGGTTGAGAAAGACGGCAAGCAATCCTCGAAGGAAGTGGAAGTTCAGAATGGCAGCACCGGCATCGAAAAGTTCATCCTGGATCGGTGACTTATGGCTCTCTCGCGCAGACGTCTGTTGTACTTACTCTCGCTGTCTCCCGGGCTGACGCTGGGCGGCGGGGAGACATCCGGATTGATCGTCCGTTCCGCCAACCCGGAAGACTTCGAAATGCCGCTTTCGGGCTTCGACACGTGGCTCACGCCCGCCGAATAACTTTTTCGTGCGCACACACATTTACAAGCCAAAGGTGGACCTGGCCGAGTGGCGCTTGAAAGTGGACGGTCTGGTCGAACACGAACTCACGCTCGACATGAGCGAGTTGAAAAAGCTTCCGCGCGCCGAACAGGTCGCAGTGCTTGAGTGCGCCGGCAACGGGCGCAGTTTCTACGAGCCGGGCGTCGCCGGAATGCAGTGGCGCGTGGGGGCGGTGGGCAATGCCCGGTTCGACCGGCGTGCGCCTAGCCGACGTACTGAAGCGCGCGGGCGTCAAGCCCGGCGTCACCAACGTGCTGTTCAATGGCGCGGACGTTCCCATGGGCAAGGTGCCGGATTTCATCCGCAGCGTGCCGCTCGAAAAAGCTCTCATCCCGACACCTTGCTGGCATTTGACATGAACGGCGCGCCGCTACCGCCCTCACACGGTTTTCCGCTACGCCTGGTGCCCTCTGGATGGGCAGGCGACTCCTGGGTCAAATGGGTTACGAACATCACGTTGCTCGATAAGGAGTACGACGGCTTCTTCATGAAGACCGCCTATCGCCGCCCTGTGCACACGGTCGCGCCGGGCACGGCGGTAGATCCCGCAGCCATGACGCCGGTAACCGCCATCAAGCCGAAATCCGCGATTTCGAGTCCGGTGGCGGGCCAGCGCCTGGCGCCCGGACCGGTTACCATACGCGGCGCGGCGTGGGCCGGCGAATCGCCCGTCGCGCGCGTGGATGTCTCGGCCGATAGCGGCCGCACCTGGCGCCCGGCCAAACTCGGCGCGGACCGCGCGCGCTACGCCTGGCGCTTGTGGGAAGCCACCTGGACGCCGCCCGGCGATGGGTCTTATGTGCTGATGTCCAAGACCACCGACGAAAAAGGGCGACCGCAGCCATTCGTGGAAGACTGGAATCCCTCCGGCTATCTCTGGAACGTGGTTCCTGCGGTGCGCGTGGAGGTGGGAGGCGGTCCGCCCGGATTGCCGGCCCCGCCCGAGCCGGCCGAGGTCCCGGCATTTCCGGATAAGGTGAAGCAGACCTGCATCGGTTGTCACGGCCAGGATATGATCGCCGGCCAGCATCTCACCCGCGCGCAATGGGAGCGCGAGGTGGATAAGATGGCGCGGTGGGGCGCGGAGGTGAAGCCGGAAGAGCGCGGGGATTTGGTCGATTTCCTCTTCCGCGCCTTCGGGAAGTAGGCCAGGCTGTCACTTCGTGCAGGACCTCAGCCGGCCGGCCAAGCCTTCATCGCAGTGCGAATTACCTGCTCCAGTTCCTTGCGGCTCGCGCCGCCGGACGCGAGGACGGCCATTCCGTAAACGGCTGCGGCTAAAAAGCGGGCCAATGCCGCCGGATCGCTATCCCTCGGCAGATCATGCTGTGCCTTCGCCTGCTCGAAGCGGCGCCGCAGGAGTGCCACACCGGCTGTCCGATGTGCATTCAGAGCCTGGCGAACCGGCTCCGCCTCGTCGCCGCAGGCAATCGCGCCACTGACTGTCAGGCAGCCGCCGGGGTTGCTGGAACCTGCTTGCAGGTCGGCGGCTCCCCTGAGGAGTTGCTCCGCCACCTCGCGGGCCGTGGGCTTCCCGAGCGCCGCGGAGACATAGCCTGCGGGTCCGGCCGCATAGCGCTCCAAAGCGGCGCGAAACAAAGACTGCTTGTCCCCGAATGCTGCATACAAACTGGGACGGCTGATGCCAAGGGTTTCAGTCAGGTCGGCAACTGAAGTGCCTTCGTAGCTTTTCGTCCAGAACAAGCGCATGGCTTTCTCCAGCGCGGCATCGGTATCGAATTCGCGGGGCCGACCCATACCGCCTTGTTCTTTCCTCGCCCCAGCAATTTTCTTTTCCATTTCCGCAACTCCAGCCTACCGATTCACATCTATACCGGTAGGTACATAATATGGGATGCACAAACCGAACGCGGGGTTGCTTCTCAATAGAAAGGCAGCAATATGAACTCGCAATTTGACGGAAAAGTCGCCCTTGTGACAGGAGGTAGCAGCGGAATCGGACTGGCGACGGCTAAACTCTTCGCACAACGCGGCGCCACGGTGTACATCACGGGACGCCGCCAGAAAGAACTCGACGAAGCGGTTCGCGAGATCGGCCCACCGGCAACCGGTATCCAGGGAGATGTCTCGCGCCTGGGGGATATCGACAAGGTTTATCAGACCATCCGCGAGCAGAAGGGCAAACTCGACATCCTTTTCGCCAACGCCGGCATCGGCGAGTTCGCTCCGCTGGGACAGATTACGGAGGAACACTTCGACAAGCAGTTCGACGTCAACGTCAAGGGCACGCTCTTCACGGTTCAGGGCGCATTGCCTCTGATGTCCGCGGGCAGCGCGATTGTCTTGAACGCCTCGCTGGTTTCCATTAAGGGAAACCCGGCCTTCAGCGTCTATAGCGCCACCAAAGCGGCGCTCCGCTCGTTTGCCCGCAATTGGGCCGTGGACTTGAAGGGCAAGGGCATCCGCGTCAACGCGGTCAGTCCGGGCGTCATTCCGACGCCGGGCTATCACACAAGCCTTGGGATGACGGAACAGCAACTGGACGACTACATCCAGTCCGTCACTCCGGCCATTCCGCTGGGCAGAACAGGAACCACGGATGAGATCGCCAAGGCGGTCGCGTTCCTCGCCTCCGACGAAAGCAGTTACATCACCGGCAGTGAACTCTTCGTGGACGGCGGTCAGGGCCAGATCTGAGGAACGGTCCCCTTATTCACATGACTATGGTATAGTGACTATAGTCATGCCATCACAACCCATCCAAGAGATCCCGGCGGGCGAATTCAAAGCCAAGTGCCTCCAGCTGCTGGATGAGGTCAACCAGCAACGGTTTCAAATTGTGATCACCAAGCGGGGCAAGCCCGTGGCCCGCTTGGTGCCTGTCACCGAAGAGGCGCCGGACATCTTCGGGCGGATGAAGGGCAGCATTGAAATCCTCGGGGACATCGTCGGGCCGACCGGCGAAGTATGGAATGCCGACCGCGACGATGAAGCCAACATCTGAAGACGAACCGCTGCTGATGGACACCCATTGCTGGGTCTGGCTGCAGTCCGGCCAAACGGAGAACTTCTCCCGCGGGACCGTCGAACAGATACGCCATGCCGGGGCAAGAGGCATGCTGCGCGTGTCGGCTATTTCAGTCTGGGAGATCGCGATGCTCGAAGCCAAGGGCCGGGTGCAGATCAACATGGATTGCATGGAGTGGATCCGCAGAGCCCTCGAAACACCCGGCCTCACCCTGGTGCCCCTCACACCTGAAATCGCTGTCGATAGCACACGCCTTCCCGGGGACCTGCACGGCGATCCCGCGGACCGCATCCTGATAGCGACCGCGCGCCACATCGGCGCACGGTTCATGACCCGCGACCAGGCCCTGCTCGATTACGGCCGCAAGCGTCACGCTCGCATCGTCTCAGCCTAGGCCGACTTGATCTCCGTCCACAACCTGTCCCGCAACTGTTGCGTGGCGGCCGGCATGGTTGCGATCCATTGCCCGCGCGCCATGGTCTCCGCGGTGGGAAACAGCGTGGTATTCCGCCGCAGCGCTTCCGGCAACAGCGCCTGCGCCGCACCATTCGCCGTCGCCGTACGGGATGTCTGGACAATCGCCGCCGCCACCGGCGCGCGCAACAGGTAATTGATGAACGCGTGCGCCAGCTCCGCGCGTCCGCTTTCGCGCAGCACTACGGCGTTGTCGGCGTACAGCGGGAAGCCCTCCGCCGGATAGGCGAACGCAAGCTGCGGCGCGGCGTCGATAGCCTGCTGCGCGGTGGTCGCCCACGAGTGCGCCACCAATAAGTCCCCTGCCACGAGTTGATCGCGGAACTCCGCGTTCAGATACGCGCGCAGCAGCGGTTTCTGCGCGATGGCTTCGCGTTCCGCGCGGCGCAGGCTGGCGTCTTCCGTCGCGTTGTACGACAGCCCCAGCTTCAGCAGGCAGGCGCCGAATACCTCTTCCGGATCGTCCAACATCGACAGGCGGCCCTTCAGCCGCTGGTCCCAGAGGTCGGCCCAGGCCGCCGGCGGGGGCGTAACAGACCGGTTGTAGGCGATCCCCGTGGCTCCCCACATGTAGGGGACGCAGTACTCCAGGCGCGGGTCCCATGGCGGATTCTGGAAGCGCGGCTCCAGATTCTGCAAATTGGGCAGCCGGCGATGATCGAGCGGCGCCAGCAGCTTATACAGGCGCATCGGCATGATGCGATTGTGCGTGGGAAAAACCACGTCCCAACCGGAGTTGGCGCCGAGCACCTTGGCGAGCATCTCCTCATTGCTCTCATAGGTCGAGTATCGTACGCGCACGCCGAATTCCGCCTCGAAATTGGCGACGGTGTCGGGCGCCACGTAGTTCGACCAGTTATAGACGTTCAGCCGCGGCCGTCCCCGCGAGCATCCGGCCAGGCCCGCGAGGCCCATCAGAAACAGACGGCGATTCACGACTTCTGCACCCGTTCGGAAATCAGAACGAACGCACCGAAGACCACCACAATCAAAGCCGAGATGGCATTGATCGCCGGACTCGCGCCGCGCCGCGCCATTGCATAAATCACCATGGGCAGCGTTTCGGAATCCACGCCCGCCACCATGCTGGTGATCACGTAATCGTCGAATGAAACGGTGAGCGCCAGCAAGGCCGCGGCCACGATGCCGGGGAGCAGGGCAGGCAGCGTGACAAACCGGAAAGCCTGCCACTCGGTAGCGCCCAGATCGAGCGCGGCTTCCTCCAGCGAGGGGCTGAAAGTCCGCAGACGCGCGGCGATCACGATCACCACGTAAGCGATCGAAAAGGCCACGTGCGCCAGGATCACCGTGTGCAGCCCGAGCCGCCATTGCAGCCACCGGAACGACCATTGGAACAGCGCCAGCAGCGAGATCCCCATCACGATCTCGGGCGTGACCAGCGAAAGGTAGAGCGATCCGGATAGCAGCGCGGAGCCGCGCTTCCACAGGCCGTAAGCGCAGAGCGTGCCGGCGATGGTCGAAACAATGGTGGCAACCACCGCGATGATCGCGCTGTTCCAGGCGGATTCGACAAGCTGCCGGTCCTCAAAAATAGCCCGGTACCAGTGCAGCGAAAAGCCCTGCCAAACAGTGAACCGCGACGAATTGAAGCTGAATACGGCTAATATCGCCAGCGGCAAATGCAGGAACGTGTAGACCGCGGCGGCATAGAAACCCAACCAGCGCTTCATAGCAGGCTCTCCCGCTCCCGCCGCAGCATCAGCAGCACCAGCACTCCCACCAGCGCCATCAGCGCCACCGAAATGGCCGCGCCAAACGGCCAGTCGCGCGCGCTCGTAAACTGGTTCTGCACCAGGTTGCCAATCAGCACAGTACGTCCGCCGCCCAGCAGGTCGGGCGTCAGGTACGCGCCCAGCGCCGGGATGAAAACCAGGATACTGCCGGCGCGGATGCCCGGCGCGGAGAGCGGCAAAATGACGTGCAGTAGGGTCGGCCAGGGCTTGGCGCCGAGGTCGGCGGCCGCCTCCACCAGCGCGGGGTCCAGACGCTCCAAAGTGGCGTAGACCGGCAGCACCATGAACGGCAGGTAACCGTACACCAGGCCCAACAGCACCGCGCCATCGTTATAGAGCAACGGCAGCGGATCGTGAATCAGCCCGAGATGCTGGAGCGCCGTGTTGATCAATCCCGTATCGCGCAGCAGAAACAGCCACGCGTAGATGCGCACCAGGAAACTGGTCCAGAAAGGCAGAATCACCAGTTGCAGGTAGATATTCTTGCGGCGGCCGGCGTGCGCGATGAATAGCGCCAGCGGAAAGCCCAGCAGCAGGCAGATGGCGGTGGTCTCCGCGGCCATCAGGAACGATTTCAGAACAATCGCCAGGTAGAGCGGATCGATCAGCCGCCGGTAATTTTCGAGCGTCCAGGGCAGGCCCAGCCCGCCATAGGCGCCGCGGGTCAGCAGGCTGTAGCAGATCACGATGGCAAAGGGCGACGCGAACAACACCACCATCCAGATCCACGCGGGCCACAGGAACCATGCGCGCAGACGTTCCCAACCGGAGAATGTCTTCACGGGAAAATCATCTCGTCGGACGGATTCCAGCAAACATGGATGGCTTCACCTGTTTGATATTCGCCGTTGGTGCGCGGCACTTCGGCGACGGCATCAGTGCCGCTCTCCAGGCGTGCCAGCACGTGGACGCAGTTGCCCAGGAAGACCGAGCCGGTGACCGTCGCGGGACGGAACCGCGCGCCAGCGGGCGGCGGCGTGCGGGAGATGCGCGTCACCTCCGGGCGCAGGCCCACGCCATCGATCCAATTCACCGCGCCCAGAAATCCGGCCACAAAGCGCGTGCGGGGGCGCAGGTAGACGTCTTGTGGCGTGCCTACCTGTTCGATGGCGCCGGCATTCATCACCGCCAACTGGTCCGACATCGATAGGGCTTCCTCCTGGTCGTGCGTCACCAGCAGAAAGGTGATGCCCACGCGCCGCTGCATCTCTTTCAGCTCCAGGCGCATCTGCTTGCGCAGCTTGGGATCGAGCGCGGCCAGCGGCTCATCGAGCAGCAGCACGCCTGGCTGCGAGCACGAGCGAACGGGCCAGCGCCACGCGCTGCCGCTCGCCGCCTGAAAGCTGCGCCGGGTAGCGCGATTCCTTGCCCGCCAGACGCACCAATTCCAGCGCCTCCCGCACGCGCCGCGCGATATCCGGCCGGCGCTTGCGTTTTAATCCGAATGCGATGTTATCGGCGGCCGTCAGATGCGGAAACAGCGCGTAATTCTGGAAGACGGTGCTGACGTTGCGCTGATAAGGCCGCTGCTCGTTGACCACTACGCCATCCAGCAGCACATCGCCCGAAGTCGGCTGTTCGAAGCCGGCGATCAAGCGTAGCGTGGTGGTCTTGCCGCAACCGGAGGGTCCCAGCAACGAGTAAAATCCGCCGCGCGGGATCTGGAGCGAAATTCCGTCCACGGCGCGCTGGTTCGGGAAATGCTTCACCAGGCCGCGCAGCTCGAGGATTGCCTCCATTTGACAAGAATGTTACCGCAAACGTAGCATCAAACGAATGAAAAACTTTGCATCGATCTGGCTGGCCGCGTTGCTGCCGTTGTCCCTCGCATTGCCCCGGGCGCGGGCTCAAACCGGCGCGGAGCTATTCGAAAAGAACTGCGCGGGGTGCCACCAGGTGGGAAGCCCCACGCATGCGCCATCGCCGGATGCGCTGCGGCAAATGTCGCGCACAGCTATCCTGGACGCGCTGAACACGGGAAAGATGATCCTGGTAGCGGCCGCGCTGCCGATCATGCAGCGCATGACGATCGCCAATTATTTGGGCACTAAGGATCCTGTCGAGATCAGCGGCGGCCGGTGCGAGACCGCCGCCAAGCCCTTGGCAGACCTGCGCGGGTGGCATGGTTGGAGCGTCGACCCGGAGAACAGCCGCTCCCAAAGCGCCGCGGGCGCCGGTCTGGACCGTGCCCAGGCGACCAAGCTGAAGCTCAAGTGGGCGTTCGGATTTCCCGGCGCTACGTCGGCTTTCGGGCAGCCCTCGATCGCGGGCGGGCGCCTTTTCGTGGGTAGCGCCAGCGGCACGGTCTATGCGCTGGACGCGCAAACAGGCTGTACCTACTGGTCCTTTGAGGCCGGCCAAACCGTACGCACGGCCATCAGCGTGGCGCCTTATGGCGCGGGACGCCACGCTTTATACTTCGGCGACGCCCACTCCACTGCTTACGCTCTGGATGCGGACTCCGGCGCGCTGCTCTGGAAGACGCGCGTGGATGAGCATCCCTTCTCGCACATCACAGGCAGCCCCATGCTATACGAAGGCCGCCTCTATGTGCCGGTCTCGACGGGCGCGGAGGAGTTCGTGGCGGCGGGCGATCCGAAATACCCGTGCTGCACCGCGCGCGGCAGCGTGGTGGCCCTCGATGTGCGAAATGGCGAGCGCCTCTGGAAAACCTACACGATTCCCGAGCCCAAACCCACCCGCCTGAATTCCGCCGGCACGCAACTGATGGGACCTTCGGGCGCGTCGGTGTGGTCCGCGCCTACAATCGATGCGAGGCACAAGGTGCTTTATGCCGGTACGGGCAACGAACATTCCGAACCGGCGACCGCCACCAGCGACGCGGTGCTGGCCATCGATATGGCAACCGGCAAGTTGCTATGGTCCAAGCAACTCACGCCGGAGGACGAATGGAACGTGGCTTGCGTGCTTCCGAATCCGGCCAACTGTCCCGCAGAAACCGGGCGAGGATACGGATATCGGCGCGTCGCCGATACTGGTTTCGCTTTCGAGTGGCAAGCGGCTGCTGCTGGTGGGGCAGAAATCCGGGGTGATGTGGGCGCTCGACCCGGATGCCAAGGGCAATGTGGTTTGGAAGGTGCGCCTCGGCAAGGGTGGCGTGCTGGGCGGCATCATGTTTGGGCCCTCCGTGGATGCGGAGAAGGTGTACGTACCGTTGTCCGATTTCACGCTGCGCGGACCTGTCGAAGGCGGCGATCCGAACACCGGCGGGGGGCTGTTTGCCCTGCGCATCGCCACCGGCGACAAGGCCTGGTACACGCCGCCCGAAAAGCCGAAGTGTGCGGGGACGCTGGGATGCACACCCGCTCAAATGGCCGCCGCCACCGTGATCCCAGGGGTGGTGTTCAACGGATCGATGGACGGCCATCTGCGCGCCTACGATACTTCGGATGGCGCGGTGATCTGGGATTTCGACACCGCGCGCGATTTCCCCACGGTCAACGGCGTGAAGGCCCACGGCGGATCAATGAGCGCTTCCGGACCCGTGGTGACTGGCGGAATGCTCTACGTCAACGCGGGTTATGGATCGCTGGGAGGCATGCCGGGGAACGTGCTACTGGCGTTCAGCGCGGAGTAGCGCAGCAAGTTTCGCGGCGGTGTCTGAAAATCTGAGCGTAGCGCCATAATCGCGCGCGGCGCACGCGGCTATCATCGCCCCAAGCATGCGGCATCATTGTTTAATCTAACGGTATAATGCACTGGACAGGTAGACTGACTTGGCGCCAGCGCGATTCCCGAAAACAACTCCCGGCATAACGGCCGGCCTGATCGCCGTGGCGGCCTTTACCGTCTTCATCACCTGGGAAGCCAAGCGCCTGGAGATGCGCGCAACGAGCCAGGACCGGACGGTGGAAATTCTCAACAAGCCCGCCCCCGGGTTCACGCTCGCCACACTCGATGGCCGCCAGGTTTCAATCGCCGATTTCCGTGGTAAGAAAGAGGTCATTGTCACCTTTTGGGCAAGCTGGTGCGGACCTTGCCGCATGGAAATGCCCATCCTGAAGGATTTCTGCGACAAGCGCTCGACGGCCAAAACCGATTTTGAGGTGCTGGCCATCAGTGTCGACACCGATCGCGAGGCGGCCCAAGCGGCAGCCACCGAGCTCAAAATGCCGTTTCCCGTTTTGCTGGATGGTGCACACTTGGCTATGAATGCTTACAACGTGCAAGCCATCCCCACGCTGGTGATCGTCGATAAGAGCGGCAAGGTCACTTACGGAAAGGTGGGATTCGACGCCTCGCTCGAGTTGCAACTGAACGCCCGTTTCGGCGTTGTCATACACCCCGTGCCAGGAGCGCCCAATGCCGGCGGCCATTGAATTCCGAAACGTGGTGAAAGCCTACCGGAGCCGGCTCAAGGGCGAGACCGTCACCGCGCTGGCGGATGTGTCGTTTGACGTGGCGGCGGGCGAGGTTTGCGGATTCCTAGGGCCAAACGGCGCGGGCAAGACCACCTGCATCAGCACCCTGATGGGATTTCTCTTCGCCGATGGCGGCGCGGTGAGCGTACTCGGATATCCGCCGGGCGACGTGCGCGCCAAAAGCCAGATCGGATTCGTGCCGGAAAACTTCGCCTATCATCCGTTTCTCACCGCCCCCAAGCTGCTGCGGTTCCATGCCGCCCTGATGGGTCTGGACGCGCCGGCCACCACGCAACGCATTCCGGAGCTGATTGCCAAAGTCCAACTCTGCGGTCACGAATCGCAGCGTATCGGCAAGTACTCGCGCGGTATGGTGCAGCGCATCGGGATCGCGCAGGCGCTACTGGGCGATCCGCAGTTATTGGTGCTGGACGAGCCCACGTCGGGCCTGGATCCGGCGGGACGCAGGGATGTCCGCGAATTACTCCTCACGCTGAAGTCGCAGGGCAAGACGGTCTTCCTGAGTTCGCATAACTTGATGGAGCTGGAGCAGATTTGCGACCGCGTGATTATCATCGATCGCGGAAAGCTGGTGCGGGAGGGCAGGCTGGATGAGATGCTGGAGCGCGGTGGCCGTGTGGAGTTCCTCGTCGACCAGCTTCCGGAAGAGACGGAGAAGCTTTTATCCGATGGGGGAGCGGCCATTGCCCGGCAGGCGCATGGCGTTCACATCGTGGTGGATCTGGCGCGGAAGCGGGAAATGGCCGAGACACTATGGGCCGCGGGCTGCGATGTCATCAGCATGCAACCGGTGAAAAGCTCGCTCGAGAATGTATTTCTCAATCTGGTGGATGAGGCGGAGAAAGCCCAATGAGAATCCGGGCCATCGCGTGGTTGACGTTCGCCGGTTTTCTGCGCAACAAACTCATGATCCTGTTCTGCGCGCTGTTCGCCGCCGTGGTGCTGCTGATGACGGCCCCGTTGCTGGTGATGCGCACGCAGGCTGCCGCGCAGGCGATGCGCGCGGGCAGCATGACGCTGCAGTTGGTTGGCATGATCATGGGGCTGGTCAGTGGTTTCGGCAGCCTGCTCGCGGCGTGGGCCGCGGCCGACGCGGTGTGGAGCGAAATCAAATCGGGCACGATTCTCGCCGTGCTGGCCCGCCCCGTGCGGCGCTGGGAATTTCTGCTGGGCAAATTTCTGGGTGTCCAACTGCTGATGGGCGCTTACGTGATAATGATGTTGGCGCTCAGTTATCTTCTCGCCTGGATGGGAGGCGAGCGGATACAGCCGGCGTTTTGGGTGCTGATCGTCTACCCGATGGTAAGGTACGCGCTCTATAGCGGGCTTGCCATGCTATTGGTCTCGGTGATGCATCCTATAGTATCGTTCGCGATCATATTAGTGCTTTGCGTAGTCGAGTCCATCGTGGCGCCGGGCGCGGGCGCGAACTACTTACCGGGCTGGCTCCATAACGGGCTTTATGCCGTACTGCCTTCGCCGAATCTACTGTCGGAGACAAGATTCCTTACTATTACGCAGGCGTCGCTGAAGCAGACATCTGTATTCGATCATCTCACCGCGTTGGCGTATGGGCTTGACTGGGCCTTAGTGTTCTTTCTGCTGGCCGCATGGCTGTTCAGCCGGCGCGGTCTTTCGCGGGAATAAGTTACCCCACGGCTTCTCAGCGCTTCCTTAGTACTGGCTGGGCTATATCCTGCCTGGTTATGCTTAAAGCTTAGATTAGGCCTTGACATCCACGGAGCATTCTGGGATTCTGTGATCCTTCGTACTTTGGAGACATTTCGAAATGAACCGAACCCTCGTAGGTTTCGTCGCTGCTCTTTCTCTTTCCTTCTCGACTCAGGCTGCGGACCAAAAGTCTCACAGTCCCGAGTTGTCGTTCACCAAGCTTCCGCTTTCCTTTGAGCCGAATGTGGGCCAAGGCGACCCGGCGGCGCGGTTTCTGGCGCACGGCCCCGCTTATTCCGTAAAGCTGGAATCCTCGCGCGCAGTGCTGGATTTCGATTCGCGCACTGTGACCATGGAACTGCTGAATGCATCGCCGCGCCCTGCCATTCAGGGCGAAGCGCCCCTACCCGGAAAAGTCAACTATATCGGCAGCGGCGATCCCAAGACCTGGTTCAAGAATATCCCCACCTATTCGCGAGTGCGATATGAAGATGTTTATCCGGGCGTCGGCCTGGCATTCTATGGCAAGGATAACCGTCTGGAATACGACTTTCTGCTCGATGCAGGAGCCAATCCCGATCAGATCGGGATGCGGCTGTCGGGCGCCGAAAGCGCCAAAATCGACGCCGCCGGAGACCTGGTCCTCGATCTCGGCAAGGGCGAGATCCGGTTCTACAAACCGGTGGCCTGGCAAACAACGGCCGACGGCAAGGGACGGGAGATCGTGGAGGCCAGTTACTGCCTGCGCGCCAGCGCCAGCGGCCCGCCCGAAGTGACCTTCGCGCTTGGCCGTTACGATTCGAAGCGTCCATTGGTAATCGATCCGGTCGTATCGTTGATTTACTCCGCGTACGCGGGCTACTCTTCGTCCGCTGTCGCCGTGGACAGTTCGGGCAACACCTACGTCACTGGAGAGATCAGCAGCTATGGGTACTACGTCACGAAGTTCAGCCCCACGGGGACGGTGATCTACACCACCTCGTTCGGCGCGGGTATAACGTATACCACGCCGTATGCGCTGGCCGTAGACAGCACTGGCCGCGCCTATGTGGCCGGCTACGGCGGCGCCGGACTTCCCACCACCACCAACGCCTACCAGACCTCGGACCCCGGTGGACCCTACAACGGATTCTTCTCCGTGCTCTCCGCCGACGGTTCCACGCTGGACTATGCTACCTACCTTGGCAACACCACCGGCTACTCCTTTGCCACCGGCGTCGCCGTGGACTCGAATGCCAACGCTTACCTGACCGGCGTAGCATACCCAGGGTTTCCTGTCACGTCGGGCGCTTACGACACGACCCCCCCGACCAATTATACCGGCTTCGTGGCGAAAATTAACCCCTCGCTTAGCGGGAATGCCTCCCTTGTATATTCCACGTATCTTGGAGCCAACGGCAGCTATCCCAATGCCATAGCGGTGGACTCTTCCGGGGATGCCTATGTGACCGGGAATATGGCGAACGGAACTCCCATCACACCGGGGGCATTCGCATACACGGGCGCGGACTCCACGAGCGGAGGCGTCTACGTCACGGAGATGAACCCCGCCGGCAGCGCGCTGGTCTATTCCGCGTATATAGGCTACGGTACCGGATGGGGCATCGCGGTCGACGGGGCGGGCAACGCCTACGTTACGGGCAGCGTCGGCTACGCGGATTTCCCCACCACCACCGGGGCCTACCAGACCACTTATGCGGGCGGGTTTGTGACGGTGCTTCCTCCAGGCGGAGCGACCGAGACTTATTCCACCTTTCTCAGCGGCCCCAGCGGCTACACCAGCTCTAATGTGACTCCATCCGGCATCGCCATCCTTCCCGGGTGCTCGTCGTCTTGCAACGCTTATGTCAGCGGCCAGACCACCACCACAGATTTTCCGCTCATTAACGCCGTGCAGACGTTTCCCTCCTCTTCCGGAAACAGCGGTTTTGTGACGGAACTGTCGGCGAATGGGAGCGCCGCCGTTCTTTCCACTTACCTCAGCGGCGCGACCGCCACTACCTATTCGGCGAACTCCGGTTATGGCAGCAATTCGGTCCCGGCCTTGGCCGTAGACAGCTCCGGCAACATCTCGGTGATCGAAAATGTGAGCGGCAGCGACTTCCCGGTGACCGTTCCGGGCACGCCCACTGTGGGTGTCCTGGCGAAGATCGGCCCGGCAACCGCGGGCTTTACCTGGGCGACGCCCACCAGCGTCAGCTTTCCCAGCCAGATAGTGAACGTGAGCACCGCTCTCACCGGCGGAACCGCGAGCATCACGCTGCGTAATCTTGGCAGCGCTGCGGTTACTCTGCAGTCAGTCTTACCGTCCCCTCCCAGCATTTTCTCCGAATCAGACAATTGCAACGGCAGCATCGCGGCTGGCGGCTACTGCACTTTGGAAGTGAATTTTACCCCTGCGGCGAGCGGCCAGCGCAACGGCACCCTGACCGTCACGTCGAACGCCAGCAATAGTCCTGCCGTTTTCCCGCTTAGCGGCACAGGCTACGATGGGGCGTACTTCTACATCCCCACCACCAGCTTGACGTTCGCGGACCAGGCCGTGGGCACGCTAAGTACGCCCCAGCAGGTCACGATTACGAATATTGGCAACGCGACCGCAGGCTCTGACGTTGTATAGCACGCCAACGGGTTTCACCGAGTTGAACAACTGCCCCGTGCAACTCGCGCCTGGCTCCAGTTGCACGGCGAACATCGCTTTCATTCCCACCATTCCGGGCCTCTGGACGGGGGCCTTCTATACCTCGGGCAACGGTTCGGCCGGCGTCACGCTGACCGGCACCGGCACCGTCAACGGCAACGCCACGGGTTTGGCGCTTTCCGCGACATCGCTGAATTTCGGCGTGCAGACGGTCGGCACCACAGGTCCACTCCAGTATGTTTACATTACTAATGTCAGCGCCGCGCCGGTGACCATCAACTCGATTACCGTGGGCGCCAACTACGTGCTAAACGATCTTTATTACAACTGTAGCCCACCCGCCCAGATCGCGCCCCAAAGCTACTGTTACGTCACTATACAATTCGCCCCCACCGCCGCTGGCACCGCCACCGGAACCATTACCATTAACGACAGCACGCCTGCCAGCCCGCATACCGTTTCTTTAACCGGCACGGGCCAGGCAGCCACCAAGAGCCTGGAGTTTTACCCCGGAACGGCCATTCCGTTCCCTGATCAGCCGGTCGGCTACGTCAGCGCTTACCAGCTTATTTACGTATACAACGCTGGCGACGCAACCGTTACCATCGATCGCGTAGAGACCACCGGCAGCTTCCAGATATACTCGTCCAATTGCGAAGCGGCGACGATAGCCGGCGTCACGCCCGGGCCCACGTTCTCCCATTGCTATGTCTACATAACATTCACGCCCACCGCTACCGGCGCTCAAACCGGAACGCTGACCATTCTGAGCAGTTCGCCGAACAGCCCGAACGTTTTGAACCTGTCGGGCAACGGCATCACCCCGACTGGCGCGATATCGGCAACGCCAACGGAACTCACCTACCCATCAGAGGCTGTGGGTATTACCAGCTCAAGCCAAGTCGTCTCCGTCACGAATCTCGGAAATACGCCCGTGACCGTTAACGCCCAGACGCCGACCGGCGCCTATGCGGTCACGAGTTGGAGCGGCTACTGCTCTAACGGGACCATTCCTTATACACTTGCGCCGGGAGAATACTGCGACGTGTACGTGGCATTCACGCCGACCGCTACCGGTTCCCAAACCGGGTCGCTGACCATAACCAGTTCCGCCGGCAACCAGGTAGCCTCCTTGGCGGGCACCGGCGAGACCGCCACGCAGGCCATCGGGCTTACGCCCACTGCGTTGGGCTTTGGCAGCCAGATTGTCGGACAATCCTCCGGAAACTATTACGTCTACGTCCGGAACACCGGCACAGAGGCGGTGACTTTTACGGCCAATCCCACTATCACCGGCGCTAACTCGGCAGATTTCGGTGTCACCGACGAAACCGGCTGCGGCTTTAATGGATACGTCCTGAATCCCAACACCAGCTGCTATTTCTATGTTTTCGTCGTCCCCGGCGCCAGCGGGAGCCGAACTGCCACTTTGAAGGTCTTCGATTCCGCCGGCACGCAAACGTTGGCTCTCACCGCCACGGGCGTTGCCACCAGTCCCACGTACACAGTATCGAACTACGAGCTGGCATATGACCTGCAGGTCCAGGGAACCACCAGCCCCCTCAGCACATACGTGTACTTTTACAACAAGGGAGCGTCCAGCGTGACCCTGGGAACCGACGCGGTCACCGGCAACTTCCTAGTCCCGAATGGCTATGACGACTGTAGCGGCCAGATCATCACAGCGGGTAGCTCCTGTTACACGTACCTGGAATTCGCGCCCACGACGGCAGGATATCTCACGGGTACCCTGACCTTCAAAAAGAGCACCGGTACCACACTGGTAAGCGTGCCTCTGGCCGGCTATGCCCCGGCGCCCGTCTACTCGGCGTACATCGATCCCGGCGCCCTCAACTTTGGGCCCGAAGTGGTCGGCCTAACCACCGGCGGCCAGTACGCTTACCTGTACAACAATGGCAACCTGCCGCTTACGGTCGGCACGGCTACCGGCACGAACACCATCATCGGCGCCAGTGCAAGCGGCGAATTTTCCGCTGGTTCTGGCAACGACGGATGCAGCGGCACGACGGTTCCAGCGGGCTCATCCTGCGCCGTGTACTTGATCTTCGCGCCATCCGCTTTGGGTGGACAGAGCGGCAGTGTTACCTTGCCAGTAACCTATTCCAATAACTCAACGGCCAACTTCACGGCGACTCTGGCCGGGAGCGGCGTGGCCGTAGTAGACTCGGCCGTGCTTTCCCCAACCGCCGCCACATTCCTGGATCAAGTAGTCGGAACGACCAGTTCAGCCGACACTCTAACTCTGACCAACAGCGGCAACCAAACGTTTACCGTCGGGACGCTCAGCGGCGTCAACATCGCCGTGGGAAGCAGTTCCTCCGGCGAATTCTCAGCCGCCTCGGCCGGCGGCTCCGATGGCTGCAGCAACACTGCTGTGGCCGCGGGCGGTAGCTGCTCCGTTAACATAGTGTTCACGCCGTCCGCCACCGGCGCGCGTAGCGGTAGCGTTACTTTCCCGGTTACATATGCCGACAGCACCACCGCGAGCCGCACCGCCACGCTCTCCGGCAACGGCTTGGCGTCAAGCAGACTCCGTCGAGGTCACTCCGGCGGGCATCCAGTTCGGCAACCTGATAGTCAATACCGGCAGCGCAAACTACGCCAACACCGTGCAGTTGACCAACACAGGAAGTGCGCCAGTGGTAGTGGGCACCGATAGCGTCACCGGCAAATTCGTCATCAGCTCCGATTCCTGCGCCAGTTCCACCATTCAGCCAGGCAGCACCTGTTACGTCTACGTCTACTTCAACCCAACGGCGGCCGGCGCCGTCACCGGCACTCTCACTATCGCCGACAACTCCCCTGGCGGTCCACACACGGTCGCGTTATCGGGCACCGGCGTTCCCGCGAGCCAGCAGATCGTGCTTTCGCAAACCGCGGTGGCGTTCGGCAACCAACCGGCCGGCTCCACAAGTTCTCAAACCGCGGTCTATATTAGCAATCAGGGAAGCGCGAACGTGCCCATCACCAACATTAGGCTGGGCGGGGCGAACCAGACCGATTTCCAGTTGAGTACTGGTTCCTGCAGCGGCTCTTTCCCCGCCTTCGGGAGCTGCTATATCTATCTCACGTTCACGCCGGCGTCCAACGCCAGCGGCGCGCTGACGGCGTCGGTTACTCTTACCTATACGGGAGCGGGCGGCAGCCCCCAGACCATCACTCTCACGGGCACGGCGACCGCTCCGGGTCCTGCGGCGGCCCTGACACCGTCATCGATCGCCTTCCCCAAGCAGACGGTCGGGACTACCAGCGCGGCGCAGAATTTCAGCGTCACAAACACCGGCAGTGCGAACCTGACAATCAACCTGGTGACTTCGACGAACAGCACTGAATTTCCCATCGCTTCCGATGGCTGCGCGGGCTCCACGCTCACACCGCAACAGCAATGCGTGGTCGGCGTGAGCTTCTCGCCGGCGCTGGGCGGTAACCGAACCGGCAGTATTACGGTGAGCGACAACGCCACCGGTTCGCCACAAACACTCACGCTGACCGGAGTGGGCTATGGCACGCCCGTGGCGTCACTCAGCACCGGAACCCTGGCGTTTGGCAACCAGAATATCGGTACCACCAGCGGAGCGCTTAGCGTCACGCTGTCGAATCCGGGCACCGACCTTCTGAATATCTCGGGCGTCACCATAACCGGCGCGAATGCCAGCGCATTCGCCATCACGACCAACAACTGTCCGGCATCGCTGGCGCCGAACGGATCGTGTATCATTTCAGCCACCTTCACCCCGGCCGTTGCTGGGAGCCTGGGCGCTTCAATTGCGATCACCGACAATGCCAACAACGCAGCAGGCTCCGTGCAGAACGTGGCATTGAGCGGAACCGGCGTAGCCGTTCCGCAAGGCGGCGCCTCACCCGGCTCGCTCACCTTCGGTAACGAAGTGATCAATACGGTCAGCGCGCCCCAGAACGTCACCCTTACCAACGCGGGTACGGGACCCCTAAGTATTACAAGTATCGCTATCACCGGGGCCAATCCTAGCGATTTCGCGCAGGCCAACGGATGCGGTAGCAGTCTGCCCGCAGGGACAAACTGCACCATCGCCGTAACCTTCAACCCGATGGCGACGGGAAGCCTCAGCGCCACGCTGACGGTCACCGATAACGCCAATAATGTTTCGGGGTCCACGCAGACCGTCGCACTGAGCGGCACGGGCCTTGCCGCGCCCGCGGCGTCGCTGAACCCCGGAAGTCTTTCCTTTGGCAACCAGAACCTCGGTACCACAAGCGGAGCGCTCAGCGTCACGCTGTCGAACCCGGGCGGCGCTTCCCTGAATATCTCCAGCGTCGCCCTAACCGGGACGAATGCAAGCGAGTTCGCCATCACGGCCAACAACTGCCCGGCATCGCTCGCGCCGAGCGGATCGTGTGTTATTTCGGCCACCTTCACGCCGGCCGCGACCGGCAACCAAGGCGCCTCCATCTCAATCACCGACAATGCCAACAATGTGTCAGGCTCCGTCCAGAACGTGGCGCTGACTGGAACCGGCGTAGCTGTGCCGCTAGGCGGCGTGTCGCCCGGCTCGCTCACTTTCGCCAACCAGGTGATCAATACGGCCAGCGCGGCCCAAAACGTCACCCTTACAAACGCTGGCACGGGACCCCTAAGCATTACAAGCATCGCCGTCACCGGGACCAACCCTACCGATTTCGCGCAGACCAACGGATGCGGCATCAGTCTGCCCGCGGGGACAAGCTGCATGATCGCCGTAACTTTCAAGCCAGTGGCGACGGGAAGCCTCAGCGCCACGCTGACCGTGACCGACAACGCCAATAACGTTTCGGGATCGACGCAGAACGTCACGCTCAGCGGGACGGGAATTGCTACACCCGTGGTCACTTCCGTCTCGGTGACGCCTGGCTCCGGCAGCGGTGCTACGCAGACGTTCAGCTTCCTGTACTCCGACACTGATGGCAGCGCGGACCTGAATACCGTCTATGGTATGTTCCACACCACCGCCGCTGTCTCGCATGCCTGCTACGTGTACTACGTGCAGTCCTCCAACCTGATCTACCTTGAGAACAATGCCGGCACAGGTGCGCAGGGATCGGTGACTCCGGGCCAATCGGCAACCGTCGCTAACTCCCAGTGCACCATCAATGGCGTAGGGTCCTCAGTCACTCCGTCGGGAAACAATCTGACGCTAGCTGTGAGCATCACCTTTAAGAGCGCCTTTACCGGATCGAAGAACATCTACATGAACGCCACCAGCAATGAGGGCGAGACTAGCGGCGGATTGAAGCCCAAGGGCACCTGGACCCCGTAGCTTCCGGCAACGCGTAACACGGCTTGTCGATCACCGCAGCCAGGGGCGCCGGCTTCGTCGGCGCCTCTTGACATGCTGTTCGACAAGTCCAACCCTGCGCACAAGCGACCGCCGAACGAGCCACGCAAATCAGCGGCTGGGGACGAAACGGCGCTTTACAACGCAGACGATCGTTTTTGGCCGTCTGCACCCTTGCCTGCACGCATCAGATGTCTTCACACTTCCTTGCCCGCGTACAACTCATCGATACTCTCCCGGAAGTTTTCCATCACGCGCGCGCGGCGCACCTTCATGGTTGCGGTCAGTTCCCCGTCTTCGATGCTGAAATCGCGGTCGAGCACCCGGTACTTGCGGATCTGCTCGAAGGGCGCCAGTTGCTTGTTTACCCGCTCCACCACCCTCCGGATCTCTTTCTGCACCGGCTCGGCGGCCGCGAACTCGGGCGTCGTGCGCCCCCTCAGCATCTCCATCCCTTTGAGCGTTTCGGCTACCGCGGGATTGATGGTGAACAGCGCCGTCAGGTAGGGCAGGCGATCGCCCACCAGCATGATCTGGCTGATGAGCGGCTCGAATTTGAACAGGCTCTCCACTCGCGACGGATGGATCTTCTTGCCGGTCGATGAAACGATCAGCTCCTTCTTGCGCCCGGTGATGAAGATGAAGCCCTCGTCGTCGATGAAGGCGATATCGCCCGTATGCAGCCAGCCGTCGCGCAGGACTTCGGCTGTGGTTTCCGGATCGCCAAAGTACTCCGAGAAAATGCAGGGGCCGCTGAGCAGCAACTCGCTATCCGCTTCGGCGATACGCACCTGGACGCCGGGCAGCGCTTTGCCGATGCTGCCGGGCTTCGGATGGACAATGGGATTCAGCGCGGCGACGCCGCCCTCGGTCAAACCGTACCCCTCGATCAGCGGCATGCCGATCGCCTCGTAAAACTCGGCCAGTTCCTTGCTTAGAGGCGCGGCGCCGGAGCAGGCCTTGTTCAGCCGTCCGCCGAAACGGTCACGCACTTTTTGGAAAAACAGCTTATCGGCGACCGCCAGCGGCGCGCGGATGCGCATCGGCACGGGCTTCCCCTGGCGCCTGTAGTTAGCGGCCGACAACGCCAGGCCCAACGCGCCGTAAAACGCCTTGCGGGCCACCGCGGGCCGCTTCCGCAACTCGGTGCAGACGGTGGAATAAATGCGCTCCCACATGCGCGGCGGCGCGAGCAGCAGAGTCGGCCGCACGGCCTTGATATCCTGCGGGAGCTTGAGCAGGCTTTCGGCGAAGGTCACCGGCATGCCGCCGCGTATGGGCAGGAACTCGATCACCACGCGCTGCGCAATGTGGGCCGACGGCAGGAAGGCCACAGTCGAATCCTCCGGCCCGAGGGGCAGCGCGTAGGGACCCATGTCCAGATTCGCGACCACCGCGCCATGCGTGACGAGCGCCATCTTAGGCTCGCCGGTGGCGCCGGAGGTGAGGTACAGGATGGCGTAGTCGGCGGCAGTCACATCGGCCTTCAGCCGGGCCATGCATTCCGGGTCTTCCGCCAGTGCCAGACGCCCGCGCGCGCGCAGTTGGTCGAGCGATAGCGCGCCCGGCGCTTCGCCCGTGAGCAGGATGCGCGGGATGTCCGGCGCTCCGCGCAACGCTTCCAAGGTCTTGGGATCTTCCACGAAAAGAGCCTTGGCGCCGCACTTTTCAATAGTGCGAATCAGGTCTTTGGGCGGATAGCTGGGATAGAGAGCGGCGGCGATACTGCCGGCGGCCAAAATGCCGAGGTCGGCGATATAAAACTGCAGTCGCGTCTCGGAATCGAGCGCCACCACGTCGCCCTTGCGGATACCGATCGAGCGCAAGCCCGCGGCGATCTCCTGCGCCGCGGTCTTATATTGGTTCCAGGAATAGGTGAGATATGCGCGTGGCCCCTGTTTTGCGGGTATGGGCTGGTGCAGGGCCGGCGCGTCCCCGTATTGCGCCGCGGTCTCTTCGAGGACCTGATATATGGTGCGCGATTGCATTCGGCATCATGCTAGCAGGTTTCAAGCCGGCTCTCACTCCATGACGATCGGACCCTTGTGCGGCCCTACCTTCTTCACAAAGAACATCAGCGGAATCACCGCCAGAAAAATAACTCCTAGCATCCAGAAACAATCCACGAACGACTTCATCATCGCCTGCCGCTGCAACATGCCGTACATCATCCCTTGTGCCTGGGCCATGGCCTGCGTCGCGCTGGCGCCGCGCGTGGCCAGCATGTGAGATGTGCCCGAGAGGGCCTGCGTAAAGCTCGGGTCATAAAGCGTCAAGTGTTCCCCGAGCCGCGCCTGATGGAACTGCGCCCGCCGCGCCAGCATGGTAGTCACGATGGCAATGCCCGAGCTGCCGCCTACGTTGCGCGCCAGGTTGATCAAGCCGGTGGCGCTGCCCATCTTCTCCTTGGGCACTGTGGCGAACGCCATGGTGTTGATGGGCACGAACAGAAACGCCAGTCCGGCGCTCTGCAACACGCGCGCCAGCATCGCCGTGCGGTAATCCACATCCAGATCGAAATGCGCCATGTGGAACAGCCCTAATGACGACACGCACAAGCCGAAGATGACCAGCCAGCGGGCCTCCACTTTCGCCAGCAGTAAGCCGACTACCGGCATCGATAGGGCAATCACGATTCCCCCGGGCGATAACACCAGCCCGCTGAGCATGGCCGGGTAGCCGAGCAGCGTTTGCAGGAACACCGGCAGCAGCATGGTGCTGGCGTAAAGCACGAATCCCAGCAGGAACATGGAGGCGGTCGAGAGCATGAAGTTGCGGTTCTGCAGCATGCGGAAATCCACCACCGGCTCCTTTTGCCGCAACTCCCAGACCACCACGCCCACCAGCGCGATGGCCGCGATCACGGCCGCGGCCACGATGAAGTTCGACCCAAACCAATCGTTCTTTTGTCCATCGTCCAGCAGGATCTTCGAGCGACGCCAGGCCCAGGCTCAACAGGCCCAGCCCCATGTAATCCACCTTCAGGCCTCGCCACGCCCGGCGCACCAGGTAAGAGGGATCGAAGATCAGCAACGAGGTCAAAGTCAGCGACAACGCCCCCACTGGAATATTGATCAGGAAGATCCAGCGCCAGCTATAGTTGTCGGTAATCCAACCACCTAGCGTGGGCCCGATCACAGGCGCCACGACCACGCCCATGCCGTACACCGCCATCGCCATGCCCTGTTTTTGCGGCGGAAAGCTCTCGACCAGGATGGCCTGCGAAATCGGCTGCAGCGCGCCGCCTCCAATGCCTTGCAGGACGCGAAACAAAATCAGCATGTCCAGGCTGGGAGCCAGTCCGCAGAGCATGGAACTTATTGTGAACAGCGTCACGCAAGCCATGTAGAAGCGCTTGCGCCCGATCAGGGACGAGAACCAGCCGCTTAACGGCAGCACGATGGCGTTGGAAACCAGATAGGAGGTCAGCACCCACGTAGCTTCATCCACCGTGGAGGAGAGGCTGCCGGCGATATGCGGCAGCGCCACATTGGCTACGCTGGTATCGAGCACCTCCATAAAAGTTGCCAGCATCACCGTCATCGCGATGATCCACGGATTAATAGCGACACCGGTCGGGTGATCGTTCGTCGGCATGGAAATCCCGGTTAGCGCGTGATGATGGTGGCGTCCACGTTCATGCCGGGGCGCAAGATCACATCCGGCGGCAATGCGTCGAAAGTAATCTTCACGGGGATGCGTTCCACCACCTTGACAAAGTTGCCTGTGGCGTTCTCGGGCGGCAACAGGCTCATGCGCGAGCCTGTGCCTCCGGCGATGGAATCCACCTTACCTTTGATTGTCCGGCCGTACATGTCCACGTGAACTTCAGCGCTCTGACCCGGATGCACGCCGGCAAGCTGAGTTTCTTTAAAGTTCGCCGTCACCCACACGTCCTTCAGCGGAATGAGGGCCATCAGGAGCTGGCCCGGCTGTAAGATTTCGCCGGGTTCCACGGATTTCTTGGTGACCTCGCCATCGACCGGCGCCACGATGGTGGTGTAGCTGAGATTCAATTCCGCGGCCGCCAGATTGGCCTGCGCCTCCTGCACTCTGGCCCTCGCCGAAACCACCTGCGCATTGCTAACCAACACCTGCCGCTCACCAGCCTTGGATTGGGCGACTTCCGCCCGCATCTGCTGCACGCGCGCCTGCGAGGCCTCAAATGCCGCCTGGGCGTTGGCTGCCCCTTGCTCCGCCGACTGCACGCGATCCTGGGCCGCCTTCACCTGCGCTTCCGCCACTTTGGCCGCGGCGGTGTAAGCGTCGAACTGCTGCTGTGAGATTTCAGCCTTGGCCACCAGCGGACGCATGCGGGCCAGGTCGGCCTGGGCCTTCTCGTTATTGGCCTGCGCGGCGGTCAAATTCGAGTGCGCAAAGGAAAGCTCCGAAGTGGCTGCCTGGTTGGCGGCCAGCTTCGCCTGGGTGGACTGCGCCTCGGCTGTAGCTAAACCGGCCGACACTCCCGATGTGCCGCTCTCGGTGGTCTCACGCGTCAACGGCACGGTGACTTGCGCCGCGCGGACCTCGCTCTCCGCCACCGCCACCAATGCCTTTTCCTGATCCACTTTGGCCTGATAATCGCGCGGATCGAGGCGCACCAGCACGTCGCCGGCTTTTACCTGCTGGTTGTCATTCACCAGCACTTCCAGCACGCTGCCGGAAATCTTAGCGGCCATGGGGACAATGTGGCCATCCACCTGCGCATCGTCGCTCGAGACCCGGTAGCGATAGTGCAGCCAGAAACCTACGGCTACCAGCGCCAGAACCACGCCCGCCACGAGAGCCCAAAGTAATTTCCGGGAGCGCGCCCGCGGCCTGCGCGTGACAGCCTGGCGTTGTTGCTCGGGGGGCTGCTCGTTGACTGGCTTCTCCTCTTCCATGGTGTAAGTTTCCATCGTATCCTCTCCCTTGCCTCGATGGCGCCTACCTGGCGTAGACGGCTTCCATCTGTCCGGTGGCGCGCGCCAGGTCGGCCCGCGCCTGGTTGTAGCGGTAGAGCGCCACAATCTGGTTATCGTTCGCGCGGGCCAGTGCATCCTGCGCCGTGATCACTTCGATGTTGTTGGCTACGCCCGCCTGGAACCGGTCCCGCGCCTGCGTCACCTCTTCATTGGCCAGGCCCACCGCCTGGTTGGCCACATCCACTTCGTGTTGCGCGGCGGCCAGTTGGGCGATGGCCGTCCGCACCTGCAGCGCGATCTGGTTGCGCTGCTCCTGCTGCTGTTGCGCGACCTTGCGGATCTCCAGATCCGCGTGGGCCTCTTGCGCGCCGATGCGGCCGCCCGTGAACAGCGGCACGTTCAAAGTGAATCCATAGGTGTACGCGGGAATGGCCGTCGCCGGCGTCAATCCCTGCTCCGCCCAATAGCCATCGAACGTCAGGGTCGGATACCGGCTATCGAACGCCTGGCGCTTCTCCAACTCGGCCTGCCGCCCGGTGTGCAACAGCGCTTTCATTTCCGGGCGATTGGCGTAAGCGGCTTCCAGGCTCCGATCGACCTCAATGGCCGGCGTCTCGAAGAAGCTGACTTGGTCGGCCAATTCGATGTCCCGCGTCGGGTCCACGTTCAGTAATTGCGCCAGGCCATAAAGAGATGTTTCGAACTGGGTCTGCGCTTCAATCAGCCGCTGCCGCTCGTTCTGCAATTCCACGTTCGCACGCAGGGTGTCGATGCCCGTGCCAACGCCGCTCTTCTGCATGTCGGAAGCTTGATCGTAGAGAGCCTGCGCCAGATCCACGCGCGACTGCGCCGCTTTGACGTCGGCGGCGGCGCGCAGGCTGCCGAGATACTGCGAAACCACCAGCATGGCGATCTGCTCGCGAACTCCCTGGTCCTGGGCGCGCGATGCCCCCACTCCTTCCTTGGATGCCTGCCATCGCCGCCACAGCGTCAGATCGAAAACCGGAGCCGAAAAATTAGGTCCAGCCTGGTAAACCTGGTACGGCCCGAGGTGCTCTGGAAAGGGGAAACTCGGAGGAAGGTGTTGTATACCGAACAGAGGCGCCACTGCGAAGCGGCGTGTCTGCTCGTAAGTCTGAAAACTGGCTTGCGGCAGCAATCCGGCGCGGGCCACGTTCTGGTCCTGTTGGCTCTGGGCTACGTTCAGGTTGGCGATCTGCACCTGCGGATTCTGATTGAGCGCCTGGTGCACGGCATCACGCAACGTGAGGCGCAGCGGCCCGGAATCCTGCGCCCGGATACCCACGGCGGCGGCCAGCACCACCGCTAGTAACACCAGAGCGTTTCTGCCCGCGCGCGCGATTTCATCGACAATGGATTGGTTCAGCGGGCTGCACGCGCGCAGGGCCGCTCCGCTCTGGTGCATGCGCGCCAGCAGGCCCTTGCCCGCGGAATCGATGAACGTCACGTCCGCCAGGTCTATTACCACAGCGGGCACTACAGCGCGGCCGGACGCGGCGGCTGTGCCCGCGGTCCAGGATTGCTCCAGTTCCCGCACCCATTGTCCAGTGAGCTTCCCTTCCAGCTTGAAGGTGATGGCCTCGGGCGATTCCTGCATGGTAATGCGCAGCATTCCAATGGCACGGCAAGTGTACGGCCAAAGGCAATCGCTTTCGTTTCAGTGGGAAATGCGAGGACCCGAAGGGCTGCCGACGCCGACCAGGGGGCGCGCGCCGGTATTTCGGCAGTGCGCGAACCATCTCATTGAATAGCGGTGGTGACGGTATTTGATATCGCGCCGCCGATGGATATCACAACCGGCGTGGCTCCGTTCGAAGCCAACCCCGCGGGCACTTGCGCATTGACCTGGTACAGGCCCACGAAGCCGGGCGCGAGTCCGGAGAACGATACGGTGGCCGGCGCGCCGCCGATGGTGACCACCGGCATGGTAGTTGTCCTTGAGAGCGGGGTCGATAGAGCGGGCTGACCGGTAGACGGCTGATCAGTAACCGGCCCCAGACCGGTGCAATAGATCAGTATGAAGCTGCCCGCGGCCGCAGGGTTCGAAGGATCGACCAACTGGCAGTTCGAATCGAGAATCGCGCCCGGTCCCGTGCCTTGGGAATTTATAGTAAATATCGCCGGCGCAAACTGCGCCACGGTGATGGTCTTGGCCGGGCTGACTTCGCCATACAGCATCGCGGCAATCGTGCTATTCCAATTGAGTTGCCCTGTTGTGTCCGGCGGCATTTCCCAAGGTATCTGCAGATTGACCTGCCCTCCGGAGACATAGTAGAGTGGCGCATCGCCGCCAATCACAATTGCCGGGCGGACCATGGCGCCGGAGGATGGAGGCGCGCAGGTGCTCGACCATGGCAATGAGAGCCCCTCCAGGTTCATCGCGAGCGGCAAGCCGGAGTCTCCTTCGGGCGATGGCAACAGGAAATTGCCGAACGCCGCGGCAATACTGCCAGGCGCCACTGTCGCCGTATAGTCGGCCGCGTTCTTGACACCAGTGATCGACAACGGGCTTGGCGAGCCCACCGTATAGCTGAACACGACACCAACGCCAGAGGCTCCGCCGACTAAAGTGGTCCCGTAGAAGCGCAAAGGGCGCGATTTCCGCGCCGCCACTCAAAGGAGGAACACAGAGGATCTGGGCGGCGCGGGCGCCCGTTTTGCGCGTGTTCCTCAAGAGTTGCCGTCCATGCCCTGGATCAGCCCGTTGGGCTCTGCGCCATCGACGCCGGCGGCCTGCGCACAAAAGTTGTAAAGCGTGGTGAACGCGCCACTCGGGGTGATCTTGAAAACTGTGCCATAGCTGTAAACGCCGCCGGCGGGGGCCGTCCCATACAAGTTCCCATCCGAGGCTTGTATCAGTGCGTAGGGATTTGCGCCGTCAGCCGCAGTGAAGCTGTGGAGCGTCGTCAAAGCGCCAGTTACAGTCAACTTGAAAATCGTGCCGTCATTGCCGGTCCCGCCTGCCGAGGTTGCGCCGTAGAAGTTGCCGTCCGTGCCTCGAACGAGTCCGCCCCAGGGGTAAGTGCCATCTGCGCAGCCGGTCTGGGAACAAAAGCTGTAGAGCGTGGTCGACGCGCCACTGGACGAGACTTCGAAGATTGTGCCTGCGTTGTTCGCCCCGCCCTGGCTGGTAGTTCCGTAAAGGTTCCCGGCGGCGTCTTGTATGAGAGACCCATACAAAGGCATGGCGCCGGAGATCCCGTTGAAGCTTGCCAGATCCGTAACGGTCTGCGCAGGTGAAGCGATTGCCGCCGCGCACGACAGTAACGCTTCCCAAATCGATGTGCGCATGCGCCCTCCTGTACTCCATCTTACGTCCGGCGCCGCAGATGGTTTCGATCGCTATCCGGTGATTTCCCGACATTTAGGAATGGCAGATTTTGCAAAGGCTTAACGATTTGAGTGTCATCGCCGTGTGACATTCTCATATATAATCAGGTGTTTCTCTGCCACGGGCCGCAACAAGAGATGACGATCAGAATTGCCGATCTTCTCGACCGAGATTTTTCGCGGCCCATCGATGAGATTGTCAAACTCGACAACCAAGATCCGGATACGGTTTTCGCGGAACTGACCGAAAATGTTGCCACTGAGCGAATCCAGGCCGCGTACGAAGGCCTGTTCGCCGCAATTGCCGCGGCATCGAAATCGCCAAACGAAAACGTTGGAGTCTGGATTTCGGGCTCGTTCGGCTTGGGCAAGTCCTCCTTTGCGAAAAACCTCGGATACGTCCTGGCAAATCGCGAGGTCAATGGCGAATCCGCGAGTTCACTTTTCTTGAAGCAGGTGGGATCCAAGCGGGTGGCCGAGTCCGTTGAGCTCCTCAATCGGGCGGTCCCGTACCAGGTTTTCATGTTCGGCATCGAAATGTTCGCCGCCCAGGCAGAGCCGCCCGTCGAAACCGACGCGGAGCGGATCGTGGAGGAGATGTACAAGGTCTTGCTGCGCGATCTGGACTACGCGGAAGACTACGATATCGCGGACCTTGAGATGGAGCTGGAAAAAGCCGGCAAGCTCGAGGCGTTCGAGGAGGTTTGCAGAGCGGAATACCGCGAAGAGTGGCGCACCATCCGCGAAGGCAGCCAGAAATTGGCGAGCGCCAGCGCTTTGCTTCACAAGCTCGACCCCGGGGTCTACACCTCAACCGGCACGTGGCTGGAAACGGTTAAGGCCGGGCCTTCCAAGATTCCGGTCAAAATTCCGGGCGTGAGGGATCTGGTTGAAAAATCGTTCAACCTATGCGAAATCCGGCGTCCCGGGCGCTCCCTGGCTTTCATCATGGACGAAATGGGCCAATACGCCTCGCTGAGCGGCGAACGCCTCGAGTGCCTGCGCAACATCGTGGAACAGTTTGGCAGGGAAAGCCTCAAGCGGATGAAGGCCGGGAAGATTCCCGGTCCCGCATGGATCGTGGTTACGGCTGAACAGAATTTGCAGTGGGTCTCCACCTACCTGGTAGCCAGCCGCATAATCGACTGGCCCAAAATACAGGAGTGTTTTCAGAGCCAGATCGAGCTTCGAGCCCGACGACGTCCGCGAGGCCGTCGCCCGCCGCGTGCTACGCAAAAAGACCGGTCAAGAGTTCGTTTTCAGAAAGTTGTTCCGCGACAGCGGCGCCACGCTCATACAGAATCTCAAGCTGGAGCGGTCGACCCGCCGCATGGAGTTCAACGAAGACCGGTTTGTCCGGTTTTATCCTTTTCTTCCGTTTTCAATCGACCTCTTCCTGGACATCGTCACCGGCATTCTGATCGATCCCCATGCGCCCAAACGCCTCGGCGAGGGTAATCGCACGATCACCAGGCTGGCATTTGCCATGCTCGTGTCCGACCGGACCCGGTTTCTGGACCGGCCCGCCGGCGCGCTGGTAAGCCTTGATAAGATCTATGACCTGCTGGAACAGGATATTCCGCCCGAGAAGCAAAAGGACATAATCGACATTCGGGAACGCCTCGACCACGACGAAGACTACCCTGGAATGCCGGGACGCGTGGCGAAGGCTATCTGTCTATTGGAGTACGCCAGAAAAGATTTGCCCTGCACGACGAAGAACATCGCCGCGCTGCTGATCCAACGCGTAGACGAAGCTCCGCCCGTCCTCGCCGTTGCGGCGGCCCTCTTTCATATGAAAGAGGCGGAGTTCGTGCGTGAGACCGAATACGGCTGGCTGCTTTATGGCCTCGATAAACCGCGCCGGGCCATCGCGGATCTGGAGTGGCAGAGGCGCCGCGTGGGGACCGTCAATCCCCGGCCTCCGGGATGGCGCAACGACCTGATCCAATATTTGAAGAAGTGGTTTGCCCGCTCGTTGAGCTGGTATACGCGTCCCTTGCGTGTATTCACTACCACCGCCACCAAAGCGTTCGAGGGAGTGGTTTGGTCCCTGGAACACCTTTCCCAGAACACCATTACGCCTGCAGAGCTTTCGAGACACATGGTGGCCTTTGAACAACTTTCCATGGACGTAGTTGCCCTGGAAGCTCGATTGGCGCAGTCGGAGAATAGGAACGCCGCTTTGGCGGAGGCGCTAGCCACCGGAAACCAACTCCGCATCAATACGTGCTCCGGAAACAAAACAACTTACATCATTGGGCTATTCGGCACGGGACGCCGCTATATCAACGAACTGGTGCTCGCGAACATTGGAGAAAGAGCCAAATATTTTAGGGATACTATCCGCTTGCATCCGGGCCCCACACCCATGATTTATAGCGGCCATGCCACTGTGAGATACCTTTGCCGCGATCAGTCGCCGCCCGCAGTGATGAGCCGCATATTGGAGGCGGTCGAATCGGGATTTGCCAACCTGATTTTTATCTATCGCCACCCCCTCGATTCATTGCTTACCAACTGGGTTTGGTGGCGGACGTACATCCGCGACAACCGGTGGATTGCCGGCATCTCGCAGATTTATAAAACCACGGACGATTTCTGTGCCGATCTGGAGCAGAATTTCCCTGAATTCGAGACATTTGCCGAGGGCGACCCCGTTTTTTTCGCGGCCGCGCCCGGCCCGCCATTTCTGTCTTTGCCTCAGTTCGTCGAAGAGACTGAGCTTCATCTGCAAGCCGCCACGGTGACGTTGCGCCTCGAAGACTTCGCCATCGATCCGCGCAACGAATTCTGTAAGCTGGCTAAGGTCCTGTCGATCGACCCGGATTCAAGCCGTATATCTATAGCGCCTCCGAAAAGCAAACCCTATGGTTATTTAGCTGTTCAGGAGAAAGTCGCTCGATTCAGGCACTACATCGACGGTCTGGATGCGGAGACCAAAGGGCGGATTGAGAAAATCGGTTACAACATGAAGGTCTAAGCCATGAATTCGCACATCGCCAAACCGCATTCGGCACGCCGTTTCTGGGTCGATGACTTTGATGAGATGCGCGGTCGAGCGGCAGCCCTTGAAGGGCTCCTCACCGAGCCCGCCGCCCGGCGCCACAACCCGATCGAACGTGTTAAGAGGTTCATTTGCCGCGTGGTGATCCGGCAGTTGCACGAATTCACTACCACAGTTAGCAAGTTGCTCGAAGGAACCCTCTATGCGCTTGACGATCATTTTTCAATGAACATGATTGCTCTGGAGGAGCGGTTGGCGCAGTCGGAGAAGAGGGAAGCTGCCCTGGCCGAACTAATCGGCGAGCAGCTTGCGGTCTTGCACGAGGTGAAGGCGTTAGTCGGCTTGGAAAGGATCGCGATTCCGGAAGCACATCCGGTCAGTACGTCTGTGCCCTACATCGATACGGGTCTGGGCAAGGACAGGACCGCTTACATCATCGGGCTATTCGGCACCGGACGCCAGTATCTCAATGAGCTGATGCGGAATAACATCGGAGAACGGGCAAGATATTTTAGGGATACGATCGGCTTGCATCCAGGCCCGACGCCCATGATCTACAGTGGCCACGCCACCGTGAGGCACAGCTCCCGATTGCAGGCATTGCCAGTGGTCATGGGCTGTATATTGGAAGCGGTCAGATTGGAGTTTGCCGATTTGATTTTTCTCTATCGTCATCCGCTCGATTCGTTGCTCACTAATTGGATCTGGTGGCGCACTCATATTCGCGATAATCGCTGGATAGCCGGCATCTCGGAGATTTATACCACTCCCGACGAACTCTGTGCGGTTTTGGAACAGAACTTTCCTGAATTTCAAAGCTTTGCCGAAGGCGATCCCGCTTTCTTTGCGGCTGCGCCCGGCCAACCGTTCCTGTCGTTCCCGGAGTTTGTCGAAGAGACTGAACTTCATCTGCAATCCGCCACGCTCACTTTACGTCTTGAGGACTTTATGGTCGATCCGCTCCGGGAGTTTCGTAAGGTTGCAGAAACCATGACCGTCGATCTCGATTCGAGCCGTTTATCTGTGGACCGTCCTAAGAGCAAGTCATATGGCTACCTGGCAGTCAGGGAGAGAGTCCCCCGCTTCAGAGACTTTATCGAAGGGCTGAATGCGGACACCAGAAGACGGATTGAAGCAATCGGCTATGATGTGCCAGCCTGAGACTTTATTTTATAGTTACGAGAACAAAGATCGTGGATTCACAAGAAGACCAGAAGGGGGTAACACCTTACTTTTGGCCCTATGACTTCAACGAACTACTCCGCGCCGCCGACGATCTGGAGCGGCTCCGCAACAACGTGGGGGCCGTTAATCCCCGGCCACCCGGGTGGCGCAACGAGCTGATCCAACTGGTCAAGAAAGTATTTGCCCGCTCGCTGAGTTGGTATACGCGCCCGTTGCGCGAATTCAACGATCCCGTAAGCCGATCGCTCGAAGAAATCGTCTGTGCCGTTGACCACCTGTCCATGAACGTCGTCGCCCTTGAAAGGCGATCGGCGATATGGGAGAGGCAAGCCCCTGGGAGCGGCAGAACGACTTACATTATTGGCTTATTCGGCAGCGGACGCCACTATATCAATGAAATGATGCGGCGGAACATTGGAGAGAGATCGAAGTACTTCAGGGATGCGATCCGCTTGCACCCAGGTCCGACCCCCATGATTTACAGTGGCCACGCCACCATGAAGTATATCTCCCGCGACCAGGCGCCGCCGGAGGTGATGAACCTTATATTGGATGCTGTCGGCTCCGGGTTTGCCAATGTGATTTTTATCTATCGCCATCCTCTCGATTCGTTACTCACTAATTGGGTCTGGTGGCGGACATACATGCGCGATAACAGGCGGATCACCGGAATCTCGGAGATTTATACCACTCACGACGATCTCTGTGCGGCTTTGGAGCAGAACTTCCCTGAATTTCAGAGTTTTGCCGAAGGCGAGCCCGCTTTCTTTGCGGCCGGCCAGCCGTTCCTGTCATTCCCCGAGTTTGTCGAAGAGACTGAACTGCATCTGCAATGCGCCACGCTCACTTTACGACTGGAGGACTTTATGGTCGATCCGCTCAGGGAGTTTTCGAAAATCGCCGAGGTCATGTCGGTCGATCTTAACCTGGGCGCTTTGTCCGTAGCCCGTCCCACGGCCCCGCCGTACCGTTATTTGGCTGTTAAAGAAAAAGTCCCTCAATTCAAACACTTCATCGACGAGCTTCACGCGGAGACAAGAAGACGGATCGAGAAAATCGGTTATACCCTCTAAGTTGAGCCGACTAGGCACGCCGCGCCACCCAGGCGCGAGTCACATAGGTGGTTTCGATCTCCGTCAGATCCGCGATACGCTTCTCCGTGAAATCCAGGAACTTTTTAAAAAGCTCCGGTCCTAATTGCACCTGCAGATCGTTCACCGAGCGCCACGCGCCCATATACTGCTCCGGCGTCTGGCGCAGCGAATGCCGGCCTTCCAGGTATAGCACCTCGGCGAATTGGGGCTTGGCGCTCAACATATCGGTCAGCCGCTCGGTAATGCCGGAGCGGCCTGACGATACGCGCCGGATGTCAGGCTTCAGCCGTCCGATCTGCGCCTCGATTTCGACCAGCAGAGGATTCGCCTCAATGAAACGCGGATTCCAAAGAGCCGCGAACACGCCCCCCGGCCGCAGGATGCGGTGGAACTCGCCGCACGCCTTGTCGAAATCGGCCCAGTGAAGCGACGAGGCCATGCTCACCAGGTCCGCTGAGCCGTCAGGCAATCCAGTGGCTTCCGCCGAACCTTTGTGCCACGCAATGTCCATGCCGCGCGAGGTTTCGATCCCTTGCGCGCGCATGTCGTCATTGGGTTCCACAGCGGCGACGGAATTGAGGCCGCGGGCCGCCAGCATCCGCGTCCAAATCCCGGTGCCCGCGCCGATATCGGCAGCATCGATGCTAGCCGCATCGCGCCCCGTATAGCTCAGGATCGCGGACGCCACCTGAGGCGCATAGCCCGGCCGGAACCGGGCGTAGTCGCCCGCCAACCCCGTAAAATCTCCGTGTTTCATCGGGACACATCTCTTTCGGGCAGCGTATCCTCGAGTAAGATCTCGCCCTCCCGGACCATCTTCTGGTACAGCGCCACGTCTTCCGGATTGTCGATTTCACCCCATTGCCCTTCGGTCGCGAAAGTGCCGATCGTCAGGTGGTTCCCGGCTTGCAGCCGCCGCAGCAACCCGGTCATATCGAGCCGGTCGCGGACCGCCGCGTCCAGCGTGCCGAGCAGCGCCTCGACCGCATTCCATGCGGGTGGCGTGAACTTCAGCAAACCCATGTATTGCCCCTCGATGTCTTCGATGCGCGCCGTCTTGCCGCCGATCTCCAGCAATTGGCCGTCGCCCGCGATCCGGAAGGTTTCGGCATCGGCCAACGGATCGGCGAAACGCCGGGTCCACAGATCGCGCCAGGCACGGTCGTAACTGACAACCAACTGGCCTGGAGCGCCGGCCAGCCCGCGCACCAATTCGCCGCGATAGAAAATGTCGGCATAGCTGACAATGACCGGCCCCGCGCTTAGCCAGGAAGCGGCCGCGGCCAGCGACATCACGATATTGGTTTCCGCCCATCGCTCATTGGCGAAATACGAGAGGTTTGGAAAGTCGATCATCTCCGCGCGATAGCCGCGGACAACGCCGATCTGGTCTACCCCGCCCTTCCGGAGCGCCGCAATCTGGCGTTCGATCAGCGGCCGGCCTTCGAGTTCGACCAGGCATTTCGGGCGGTCACCGCCCAAATGCCCCATGCGGCTGCCGCGGCCGGCGGCGAGAATCACGGCTCGCATGCGGCCTCGAAAACTTCGCGGAACAGGGCCATGTCGGCAGGCGAGAACGGGACAAGCCGTTCAGGGTGCCACATAATCCCCGTGATCGGCTGGACCCCATGGCGAATTGCTTTCACGGCGCCGTCGGAAGCTACCGCCCAGACGTTGAGAGGCGGCCGCGAGTCAAACGCCGCAAAGCGATGAAAGCTGTTGACCTCGCGCGGCTCGCCGTCGATTCGGATCACCTGGCGCTGCGCCACATGCCCTTCGACGCGGCGTAACGGAATGGCGAAACGCTGCTGAATCACTTGCATGCCGCGGCAAACGCCCAACACAGGCAGCTTGCGCCGCTCCGCCCAGTCGAGCAGGGCATTTTCGACGGCGTCGCGTTCTGGGGCATCGCCGCCTAATACCGCCAGATCGTTACCGCCGGTCAGCAACAGCCCGCCGACGCCTGCCTCCTGGCACAAAGACAGAGCCGCGTCCAGGACGTTCGGAACCAATATGGGAACCAGGCCGCAGGCGGTCAGAAACCTGGTCCACGCCTGGTCCAGGCAATCGCGGCGCTCGCCATACGGAACCACCACCACAGATACACGCGCTTCATGGGTGACGGCGATGCGTTGCGTGGACGCATGCAACGTCCCAAAATGTTGCACGCTGAGCGGCGTATATTAGCACCAGGAGAAGGGACCCCTGATCATGACGGCGCTCGAGTACGTAATCCGGCACCGGCGGGCTGACGCCGAAGCGGGTGTTGAAAAGGATCACCAGGCGGGGGTTCGGAGCGTCTGTTCTGGGCGGCCTCGCGGGTGCGGCCACAGCGCGCCTCATAGGCACACATCGCGTAGAGGCGGCGGGCGCCGATTTCACGATCGCGATTATTCCCGATCCTCAATTCCTGGCTGAGTCGTGCCCCGACAATCGCGGCGGTTATTACACCGCCATGATGAAATGGATCGCGGCCAACCGGAACGTTGCTTTCACATCCAGCGGGCCGTCGTTTGAAGCCAACATCAAGGCCGTGGTGGGCGTTGGCGATTGCGTGAACCAGGCCGAACGGCCGATGAGACCAGGAACGCACAGGCCGCCTGGACGATTCTCGACAAAAACCGCATCGCATTCACCACGCCCCCAGGGAACCACGACTACTCAGCCCGGCCCGATTCCCGAAGCAACCTTGGCGCGCAATTCTCGAACGGCTATTTCTCCGCCAAGCACCGCTCTTCGGTATATGGCTCCGGTATCGATCTGGGCGGCGGAGACATGGCTTACTGGATTGGATCTCATGACAATACCGGAGCCAATACCGCGGTGAAGTTCGTCGATTTCCGGAATCAAAATGCTGATCCTGGCAATGGATTTCTTCGCCGGCAACGCCGCCTGGTCGTGGGCGTATGACGTGATGCTGGCGAATTCCGATTGCGAATGCTATATCACGACGCATGCATGGCTGACCATGAAGGGAACCCAGTTCCAGAGAACGGATGGTTATGGGCCGAACTTTTACGCCATGGCCGGCGCGCCCTACTCGAATTGCGCCGCGGAAGCGTGGATCTCCGTCGGAGTAAACACCTGGTCGAACCTGTACGGAATTTTCGGCGGCCACGATATTTTCGGCGGCCACAATTCAGATCCACAGTCTCCACCATGGTTTTGGCAGCAGGTTCCGGTGAAGAGCGCCAGTTCTCGCGGGCAGATCGTACAGCAACTGTTCGCCAACTCCCAGCAATTGGACGAACGGTGTGGGACGTCCACAAGCAAAGCCAGTGGAGGGGGACAAATTGCCAGCGTTTTCCTGCTCAGCCGCCGGACCGCATTGGGAACGCTCGAGGGCCGCATGATCTCCACGCAATCGGGAGACTGGTTTAAGGCAAGATCCGTATCCTTACCCCGGCGGAACAAGCTGGAGCTCTTCGGAAACGCTTCTGTTCTCGGTTCCGTTCACCGGCCTCGAAAAAGGTTGAAACGGTCAGGCGGCCGCTCTATGCGATGACCATTATGCAATCACTAGGACCTTCTGGTTGGTGCAATCGAGGCACAGCTTGCGCGCCGATTTCCATTGCTGGAACAAGGCTTCGCCGGCGCCGATGACCGCGGGTATACCAAGTTCCCCAGCGCGGATCGCCATGTGCGAATTGGCCCCGCCGAACTGGGTGACGAATCCACTGATATTGCGCGTGAAGATCCAGTCGAAGCCGGGGTCCGCGCTGGGCACGAAAAGAATCCGTCCACCGAAGGTCTCCGGCGGGTCGCTCACTGCGGCTACCGAAGCGGTCACGCTTTTCCGCGTAATGAAATTCGGCTGGCTCGGGGGAAGATGAAATGCGAACACTTCGCCCGGCGAAGCGATGATCGGCGGAAGCTCAGATTGCGCGTGAGCGCGTGACGCTCTCTGCCACGCGCCACGCTGTCCCGCAGCGCTTCCCGCACCGATCCGCTTGCGCTGTAGAGCGTGCGGATTACGCCGTAATCCAGAAATGCGCAATCCTCCGCCGAAAGGCCATGGTCCTCGCCCAGTTGTCCGATCAGCGATAGAGCGTGGCTCAGGTTCTGGGTGAACACGAACTTCGCGTATTCACGGCCCTCGATACCGGCCTTGATGAACTCGATCAAGCTCAGCGCGTCAATTTCGAGCTCATGTTCTTTCAATAGTTGCTCAATGCGGCGCAACTGCTCGATCGAGATCGCGAAACGCGGCGGGGCGGGCGCCGCGGGGCGCGCCATCGACCAATCGAAATAGAGATCGGGCGCTTCGTCGTAGCGCGGCGAAAGGATATCGTAGGTCCCCGGCCGGAGGTGTCCGTAGCGCGCCAGAAAATCCGCCTTCGAAAGTTGCGCGAAATCCCGTCCGATGTGCGACCCCACGGTATCCACGCTGGCCATGAATGTGGCGCGCTCTTCGGCATGGAAAACGCCCACGTCCACCAGAGACTGGAGCATCTGAACCGCGATGAAGCCCGCCCGCGCCAGACCGGCGAACGGCAGTGTGCCGTATCGCTTGCAGTCTTCGATCAGCCAATAAATGCGGCTGATCTTGTCGAGCTCCGCGTTGCGGATTGCCGGAAACCGCTGTGCCAGCATGTCGATCTTCGCGCGGTCGCGCCGCCACAACGCCGTCTCGCCATGCATGATGCGATTGGTGAGGCGGCGTAACGCGCCCGAAAGGCCGGCCAGATCCTCCGCGGAGAATCCGTGGCCCAGGAGCCTGCCCATACGCTTCGGCAAATCGAGCGTGTAGCAGGAGAAGATGATTTCGAATTCCACCTTGTCATGCAGATGCGGCTCGGCGAGCAGCCGGTCGATGTAGTAATTCACGAGGCGCCCAGCCAAATCGTCCGGCACGTCGCGCGGCACGAAGGAATTAAAGCTGACGCGCACATCGATGTAGGGCAGCCCGTGAAAGCTGGCCAGCAGCGGAAAACTGCGAAGATTCTGGTAGCCGTAATTGTCCCGCTGATACGCCCAGATGGCGTCCGTAATGAATTCGCAATAGAGCGACAACGAGAGCGGCCAGGGCCGCACGCCGATCATTTCGGCCGGGTTCCAGTCGGGCATGACACCGAATATCGCCCGGCTGCCATGCAGGTAGGGATGCGGGCGGCTCAGCAGATCCACCTTGCAAGCAATGTCGGCGAGGGCGTTTTCAACCTTTACATCCGCGGCCCGCCCCTGGCGGTCAACCGCCAGCGGGCGGACTTGCAGCAGGTGGAGCTGCCCGTCGCCGCCGATGGCGAATTCCACATCGATGGCATCGCACCCGAGAAGAGTTTCGAGCTCGCGCACCAGAGCGATCACCGGCGCGAGCGACGGCGGGCACGCATCCGGCCGCGACTTGAGGCAAAGAAAAGTTTGCAGGTTGCCGCCGGCGCCGGCCGTAACGCGATCGGTCAGGCCGGACCGGTCGTCGTAATTAATAATGAAATAGGGGCCGCCGCTGGGGCTCCGCGAAAAGACCACACCGGCCATCGCCACCTGGTCAAGCATGGGCTGCACGAAGATTTGGTCGTCGCCGGTTCCCTCATCGCCGAACGACTCAATCACCCGGCCGATTGCCTGCGCCACTGGCGCGCTGCCGGCCACACCGAGCACGGAATCGTACTTCCCGGCCTGGGAGTTTTTGGCCGCGCCGTCCTCTCCCCGTGCGCTGCTTCGCACGATCACCCGATCCGCACCCCAGGGCGCAGCCGCAACCGCAGCGAGGACTTGAGCGGCGTCCGAGCGCCACTCGCCTACCGAGAACCGGACCTGTGGCAGCACGCGCGCATGGCGCAGCAGGGGCGCCAGCGCTTCGAGCGATTCCGCCTTCGTTTTGAAGGCGACCACGCGCGCCGGCTGCGCCGCCACCGCGGCATCCCGTCCGGCGCATACAGTCAGGATGCGGTCGACCGCCGCCGAAACATCCAGCGCCCCATAATTATCGAGCACCAGGTCCGGCGTCTCGGGGGTCTCCGCTGGCACGTCAAGGCCCACCACGTCGCGCGTATCGCCCCGTTGGGCCGCCGCATAGATGCCCTTGTGATCCCGCCGCCGCAGCTCGTCCAGCGGGACCCGCAGGTAAATCTCGCGATAACCGGGGATGTTCTCGCGGTTCCACTGCTGCACCTCGTGAAACAGCGAGATGGTTGCGCAGACCACATCGGCGCCCTGCTCGGCCAGCAACCGGCAGAGCCGCGCATTGCGCATCGCCGATTGCCGCCGATCCTCTGCGCTGTGGTTAAGATCTTGCGCGATCGCGGTGCGGAGCGCGTCGCCATCGAGGAAGGTGACCGGCCGGCCGGCCGCGCGCAGACGGATCCCCAATTCCTGCCCCAGGGTGGTCTTGCCGGCGCCGGATAATCCGGTAATCCAGAAGACGCGCCCCGGTGCAATTTCCCTTTCGGCTTCAGGTTGGCGTCCCGTCTTTGTTTTTGCCGGCATCATACGAACGGCAGTCCCTGTGCCAAGATCCATTTGATTCCCAATTGTATCAATTGTGTGACAGCCCGGACCGAACGGATTAGGTTGAGCAATCGCCGGACCAGCCATTGAACTAAAACCCGCCTGAGAGTATCCCCCGCCTGAACGCACTACCCATTTTGCAATTGCTCGGCGAAGCGGCCCCGGCATTCGGTTAAAATTACTTACGCGTGTGTGGCTGATTCCACGCGGGAGCGCGTAATGCTGGAAGCTTGTGCCCTCAGCGACAAAGGCTGCGTTCGGGCAAACAACGAAGATTATTCATTCATCGAACCGGAGAAGGGATTGTACGTGCTGGCCGACGGCATGGGCGGCGCCAAGGCGGGCGAGCACGCCTCGCGGCTGGCCGTCGAAACCGTTTCGGCAAGCCTGTTGGCGGCCGCCAGCCGGGATTCCCAGGCGTTGCTGGTGGCGGTGGAAGAAGCCAACCGGCGCGTGCTCGACGCGGCCGGCGGCGATCCGGCATTGGAGGGCATGGGCACTACTCTGGTGGTGGCGCTGGAGGTGGGCGATGAGCTGTTGATCGCCAGCGTAGGCGACAGCCGTGCTTACCTGCTGGACCGCCAGGGGATGCGCGCCATCACCGAAGACCAGAGTTGGGTCAACGAAGTGGGCCGTCCGCTGGGGCTGAATGAGGAAGCTCTGCGCACGCATCCCATGCGGCATGTTTTGACGATGGCGATCGGCGCGGGCAGCGCGCTCGAGATTAATTATTATCACGACATCCGTCTGCAATCCGGCGACATGCTGCTGATGTGCAGCGACGGCCTGCATGGCGTGGTGGAGGAAGTGCGCATCGAGGCTATTTTGCGGCAACCGGACCAGCCGCTGGAGGTTAAGTGCCGCGGTTTGATCGAAGCCGCGCGGGTCGCCGGCGGTCCGGACAATATTACGGCGGTTCTGGTGCGGGCCGTCTAGGATCGGGCTGGTCCGATCCGGCGTCCCGCGCCCCGCCCGATCGGATTATATATGAACGTATTCATCGCCAGGGCGCTGGCCGTGGTGTTTCCATCTGTGGCAATGGGTGTGGCAATGGGCGTGGCGATGGCGCAGATCGCCGTGCTCCAAATCAAGGTGCTGGATGGCGAGGGGGTTGTGCATCCGCCGGGCGCCCGCGTCTCCCATCCCCTGACCGTGGAAGTGACGGACGAGAGCGGCCGGCCGGTGCCTGGCGCAGCGGTGAGCTTCCAGCTTCCGCCGGAAGGCGCCAGCGGCCTGTTCTCGAACGGATTGCGCACCGACCTGGTGCTCACCGACACCGCTGGGCGGGCCGCCATTCACGCCGTGCAGCTGAACCGGACTGGCGGGCAATTTCGCATTCGGATCACGGCGGTGAAGGAGCAGGCCCGCGCGGGCGCGGTCTCCATCCAGTACATCGCCGAAAATAAGGCCGCCACCGTCGCCGAAAATAAGGCCGCCGCCCCCACTGCCGCTGCCAAAGAAGCCTCCGGCGCCGCGCCTTCCGCCGCGAAATCCGGCGAGATCACGCCGACCACCGCCAAAATGGGATCGGGAAGCCATAAGAAATGGATCGTGCTGGCGGCGATCGCCGCGGGGGCCGCCGTCGCGGCGTTTGCGGGCGTAAGCCGCGCCTCCGGCGCGAGCAGTTCCTCGCCTCCGAGTTCGGTGGTCAGCATCGGCACGCCGGGCCTTACCGTGGGGCACCCATGAGCAGACCATTTGGATTAATCGTTCTGTTGGCGGCCGCGGCCGGCGCTTCCGCGCAGGTGACGCTATCGAGCGTCGAGGGCGGCATCGCGACCCTCGCCGGGAGCGCCTACAACTATGGCCCGGTGGCGCTCGGAGGCGTGGCGGATGCGGTCTTCCGCTTGACTAATACGGGCGCGCAAGGAGTCTATCTCACCGGTCTCGCTTTGAACGGACCCACATCGCCCGCGCCCGCCGACACGCCGGAATTCTCGGTGGCCTGCACACAGTCTCCCGATCTGTGCGGCGCACAGCCGTTACAGCAACTGCCCATCCTGATCGGAGCCGGCGGCACGCTCGATTTCACCGTCCAGTTCCAGCCGTTCGAATTGGGATCTCCTAGCGCCAACATGACTATCGCCGCCGGCAACACCATCTCGATGATCCTGTTGGGCAATGCCGTGCCAGGTCTTACCGTGCTCCTCAATAACCAACCTCTGGCCAATGGGCAAGCCGTGACTTTCGGCAGCGTCCAGACGGGCTCCAGCCAGACGATTGCCCTGACCCTGGCAAATCAGACGAATGCGCTGCTCGCCGTGCCTGCGATTCCCCCCATTGCAGGCGCCGACTTCAGCCTGGCGGGCAGCGCATTATCCGCCACCAGCGTACCCCCCAACTCCTCCACTGAACTCGACGTCATTTTCACGCCCAGCGCCACCGGTCAGCGCCGGGCCACTTTGACCATCGGTCTTGCAACCTATCCGCTCCAGGGCACGGGCCTGGCTCCCCCTCCGCTGATCTTTCCCACTCCCGCAATCCAATTGACACTGGCCGCTCCCGCGAGCGCCCAACAAGGGACCATCGCGGTCAACCTGGCTTCGGCCTCCGCCTCGAGCGGCACTGGAACGGCGACGCTCGCGTTCCAACCGGCAACCGGCCTCAGCGACGATCCCACCATCACGTTCGCCAACGGGACCCGCTCGGAAGTATTTACCGTGGCGCTGGGCGCGTCCGCGGGGCAATTCGCGGCGGAGCCGTCCGTTTCCTTCGCCACCGGCACCACTGCCGGCACGTTAAACTTCACGGTCTCGCTCGGAAGCACCACCGCGCAAGCGAGCGTCGTGATTCCCCCTGCGGCGATAGGCGTCGATGCGGCGGTCGCCGCCCGAAACGTGGCATGCGATCTCGCCTTGGTTTATTGCACGACCACCAACGTTCAGCTCCAGATCAATGGCTGGGACAATACCCGCAGCACGTCTGAAATCGTGTTCACGTTCCTCGATTCCTCCGGTGGTGCGATTGCCCCGGGAAGCATATCCGTCAACGCCGCCACGGCGTTCCAGCAATACTTTGCCGGCTCGGACCTGGGCGGGGTCTTTGGCTTGTCCGCCCTGTTCCCTGTAAACGGCGATTCGACACAGGTGGTCGCCGCGCAAGTCCGGCTCACTAATTCCGTGGGCGCCACCCAAACCTCCACCATCACTTTTTAGCGTTGCCGACCCGCGCGCGGAGGTATCCGTTTTTTTCTCTGCCCGGTCTTTTCTCTTGCTTTTTTCAAACTGTTGTTTTAAAATTCTGTTTGGATATGCACGGACCCGACGATACCCACGCCCGCCTGCTCGAAACCGCCGGCCATGTCTTCGCCGAGACCGGTTTCCAGGCGGCTAAAGTGCGCGACATCTGCGCGCGCGCCGGCGTGAATCTGGCGGCCGTGAATTATCACTTCCGCGACAAGCTGGGGCTCTACCACGAAGTGCTGCGTTACGCCGCGTGTGCGGCGGCCGGCCCCGGTTGTGAGAAGCGGCGCGGCCTTCAATCCGGATCTGGCGGGCCGCACCCCCCAAGCCAAGCTGCGCTCGTTCGTGCACGGCCTGCTCGAGCAGATGTATGGGGAGGACCGGCCGGCTTGGCCGGTACGCATCATGACCCATGAGCTGGCGCAGCCTACGCCCGCATTTCAGGGCGTGGTCGATGAAATCTTCCGCCCCCGGCACAACGCCATCCGCGCCCTGGTGGGCAGCATCATCGGCCGTCCCGCGGACGATCGCACCACGCGGCTGTGCACGCAAAGCGTAATGGGCCAGATCGTGAGTTACGCGCACGGCCGCGAGATCCTCAAACATCTGTGGCCGGACCTTAAGTTCACCCCGGAGACGCTGGATGAAATAGCCGATCACATCGCGGCCTTTTCTTATGCGGCGCTGAAGACCTTCGCCCGCCCCGCGCGCGAACCCCATCCAGCAGCCCGGACGCTGCATCGGGCCACCCGGCCACGAAAGAGAGCGGCAAAATGAGAGCTTCCGTCTCCACAACCCGCGCCGCCGCGCAGAGCGGCCGCGCCCGCACCGTCATTATCCTGATCGTGCTTCTGCTGGCCGCCGCCACCGTCACCGTGTGGCGCGTGGTCCTGGCCAAGCCTCGCGGCCCCGCGAGCACCATCACCCTGAGCGGACGCATTGAAGGGGACGACTCGGCCGTATCCGGCAAAGCCACCGGCCGGCTGCTGGAAATCAAGGTGCGCGAGGGAGATCTGGTCAAGGCCGGCGACATCATCGCCGTGCTGGACGATCAGCAGGTGCGCGCGCGCGTGGATCAGGCGCAGGCCACCCTGGCGCAGACCGAAGCCAAACTGCAATGGGCGCGGCGGCAGAGCGACCGTCCTGCAGGACCAGCTCCGCCAGACCGAGGCCGAAACAGGCCAGTCGAAGGTAGATGCCAACGGCCGCGTGGCGCAGGCCCAGGGGGACCTGGCCGCCGCCGAAGCCGATCTGGCGCAGCAGGAGGCCGCTTATAAGCTGGCGCTCTTCGATAAGGACGCCTACACGCGCCTGGTCCAGACCGGCGCCGTATCCGAGCGCCAGGGCAAGCAGGCCGTCACCACCGCGGACACGCAGGCCGCGCTGGTGGCTTCCGCCAAGCGGCGCGTGGAAGCCGCCCGCGGCGCGCTGACGGCGGCCCAGGCCACTTTGTCCAATCCGGATATCCGCGCCTTGCAGGCCGCTACATTGCGCCAGCAAATCTCCCAGCAACAGTCCGACATCGACAGTTCCGCCGCCGATGCGCAGCGCGCCCGCGGCGCGCTCGAAGAGGCCCGCGACAATCGCGGCGATCTCACGGTGACCGCCCCCTTCGACGGAACCATCGTCACCCGCACCGCCGAGCCCGGCGAAGTGCTCACCGCCGGCACTCCCATCGTCACCCTGCTCGATCTGCACAAGGTTTACCTGCGCGGCTTCATTCCCGAAGGCGCAGATCGGGCGCGTGAAAGTGGGCCAGCCCGCGCGCGTTTATCTGGATTCCAATCCCAACCAACCCTGGACGCCTACGTGCTGCGCATCGATCCGCAGGCCACCTTCACCCCCGAAAACACTTATTTCCGCGACGATCGCGTGAAGCAGGTGGTCGGCGTCAAGCTCGGATTGAAGACGGGATTCGGATACGCCAAGCCCGGCATGCCCGCGGATGGCGAAGTCCTGGTGACGGGCGACACCTGGCCGCCGGAAAGCCGGCGCCGGTGACTCCCACCCTGGAGGGCGGACCCGAGTCCGCGCGGAGCTTCAGCTCCGCCAATCTGGCCATCCAGGCCACAGATCTGCGCAAAGCTTACGGCACGCTCGAAGCCGTGCGCGGCATCGCACTCGAAGTCCACGAAGGCGAAATCTTCGGCCTGATCGGTCCCGATGGCGCGGGCAAAACGACCACCTTCCAAATCCTGGCCGGCGTCATGGAGGCGACCTCCGGAACGGTCGAGGTATTCGGCGCGACCCGCGCGCGAGGCCCGCTCGATTGTCGGCTATCTGACGCAGTCCTTCAGCCTCTATCCCGATCTCAGCGTGGCGGAGAACATCCGCTACATCGGCGACCTGCGGCGTGTGCCCCCGCGGGAAATTACCGAACGCGGCGACCGTTATCTGCGCATGTTCGACATGGACCGCTTCACCGAGCGGCTGGCCGGGCGGCTCAGCGGCGGCATGAAGCAGAAGCTCGTCGCTCGCCTGCGCGCTGGTGGCGCAGCCGCGCGTGCTGCTGCTCGACGAGCCCACCACCGGCGTCGATCCCGTATCGCGCCGCGAATTCTGGGACACGCTGGCGCACCTGGCGGCCGATGGCCTCACCATCGTGGTGGCCACGCCCTATCTGGACGAAGCCGAGCGCTGCCATCCCGTGGCGCTCATGCATCTCGGCGAGATCCACCAGACCGGCACGCCGGCGCGAATTGCGCGAGAGCCTGGGAATGCGCCGCCTCGAAGTTCATACAGCGAATCTGGCGGAGGCCGAAGACAAGCTCACGGCAGCCGAAGGCGGCGTCATCAGCGACGTGCAGCGCTTCGGCGACCGGCTGGACGTGATGGTGCGCGATCCCGAAGCGGGCCGCGCGGCGGTGGACGAAACGCTGGGCAAAGGCCGGCGTGGTGGCGGCGCGATATCCGCGTCGCCGATCCCACGCTCGAGAACACCTTCGTCGCCACGCTGCGCGCCATGGGCCAGGAACTGCACGCGCCGCCCTTTCCCGGCCGCCATCCGCACCGCAATCTGGCCGGAGAAGTGGCCATCGGCGCGGTGAATCTGACCAAGCGCTTCGGCGATTTCACCGCCGTCAATAACGTCAATCTGCACGTCCGCTACGGCGAGGTTTACGGTCTGCTGGGCGCCAACGGCGCGGGTAAGACCACCACCATCAAGATGCTGTGCGGCCTGCTCGCCCCCACCTCCGGGCAGACCGAGCTCGGGCGGCGAGGGCGGCATCCGCTCGGAAGCCGTGCGCCAGCTGGTCGGCTACATGTCGCAGAAGTTTTCGCTCTACGACGATCTGACCATCGACGAGAATCTGGATTTCTTCGCCGGCGTCTATGGCGTGCCGCCAGCCGAGATCGCGGAGAAGAAGCAGTGGGTGCTGGCCTTCTCGGGCCTGACAGGCAAAGAGCAGCAGATCACCGGCAGCCTGCCGGGCGGCTGGAAACAGCGCGTGGCTTTCGGCGCCGCCATCATGCACGAGCCGAGCGTGCTGTTTCTGGATGAGCCGACCTCGGGCGTGGATCCGCTGGCGCGCCGCGCGTTCTGGCGCATGATCAACCGGCTGGCCGATATGGGCACCGCCATTCTGGTGACCACGCATTACCTGGAAGAGGCCGAGCAGTGCAACCGGCTGGGCTTCATGGTGGCCGGCGAACTGGTGGCCGAGGGCACGCCCAGCGCCATCAAAGCCGCGCAGGGCGGGCACCTGCTCGAGTTGCGCGTGGATCAGCCGCAGCGCGCCGCCGACTTGTTGAAGGAAGAGATGGACCGCTGGCGCGTGTCGCTGTTCGGCGACCGCCTGCACGTGATCGTGGATGAGCGACGTGGCGGCCGGCCGGAAGCCGGCTCCGCGCCCGGCTGCGCGAAGCGGGCATTGCGGTGCGCGATATCCACGAAGAGAACTACTCGCTCGAAGATGTCTTCATCGCGGTGGTGGAAAAAGCGCGCCGAGAGGGCAAGGTTGCCGACGAAAGCTGATAGCCCGATATGCGACGGATCTTCGCTCAAGCCCGCAAAGAACTCACGCAGATCGTGCGCGACCGCTGGCGCTGGCGCTGGCGCTGGTGCTGCCGCTCATTTTGCTGTTCCTGCTGAGCACCGCCATTGCGCTCACGGTCCACAACCTGCCGCTCGTGGTCCAGGATCTGGACGATTCCGCCGCGTCCCGCAGGCTGACCGACGCCTTCCGCGCCTCCCTCACCTTCCACGTGGTCTCCTGGCCCACCGACCGGCAGCCCGAAGAAGCCTTGCTGGCCAATGCCGCGCGCGGCGTGCTGATCATCCCCGAAAATTTCGGCCGCGATCTGGCGCGCGGCGCGAATCCGCAGACCCAGTTGCTGGTCGACGCCACCGACGCCAACACCGCGCAATCACCCAGGCTACGCCGGCCAGATCATCCGCGCCTTCAATCGGAATTCCGGCGCAGTCGAGATAACGCCGCTGGTCAGCGCGCAGATCCGGCTCTGGTACAACCCCGGCCGCAATTCGCAGAAATTCTACAGCCCCGGAATCTTCGTCATGGGCATTTCCATGTTCCCCGCTTTGCTGGCCGCGCTCGCCATGGCCAAGGAAGGCGAACAGAAGACCATCCTGCAGGTTTATGTTTCCAGCATCTCCGCGCACGAATTCCTGCTCGGGAAAATCCTGGCGTTCATGATCATCGCCTTCTGCGAATGGGTGCTGGGCATGATCGCTTTGATCTTACGTTTTCGGCCTGCGCTTCGCCGGCGATCCCACGCCGTTTCTGGTGGCCAGCGTTCTCTACGCATTCTGCGTGGCCAGCTTCGGCACCTTGGTCGGCGCCGGCATTCCCAGCCAGGCGGCTGCCATTCAGGCGGTGGCGCTGGGCGGCTTTCTCCTGGTCTTTCTGCTCTCCGGCCTGATCTTTCCGGTGGAGAACATTCCGGCGGGCTTGCGCTGGGTCTCGAACATCGTCTGGGGCCGGTACTACATCGAAATCGTGCGCGACGCGCTGCTGCAGGGCGGCGGATGGCCCGCCATGTGGTTCTCCGTGCTGATGATCGGCGTGCATCGGCGCGGATTGTTCTACATCCTGGCCTGGCGCAAAATGCGCCGCATGCAGGTGAGCATGAGCATGAAACCCAGGCTCCGGCGCCGCTGCGCCCTGATCCGCAAAGAGTTCAACCAGATCCGCCGCGACCGGCGCCTGGCGGTCTCGCTGATCGTGCCGCCCACGCTGCAGATTCTGCTCTTCGGCTTCGCGCTCGACGCCACCGTCTCCAACCTGCGCCTGGGCGTGGTCGACTGGAGCCGCACGCCCGAAAGCCGCGAACTGGTCGCGACGTTCACCGAGAGCAAGAGCTTCCGCTGGGCGGCTATTATCGATTCCGTCAACGTCTGCAGAAGGCCATCAGCCGGCGGCAAACTGGACGCGGGCATCGTGATCCCCTACGACTTCGCGCGCGACATCCAGCGCGGCCGGCCGGTCGATGTGCAGATTCTGCTGAACGCGGTGAACGCCAACACCGCCACCATCGCGCAAGGCTATGCCGAAGGCGTGATCCAGACCTACAACCAGACCCTGGCCGCGGAAGGCATCCGGCCCGCCGTGCACATGGTGGGCGCCGACACCGCCCGGCCGGCACGGCAGTGGTGAGCACGGTCACCGCGTTTCTCTATAACCCGGGCCTGGTGAATGCCTGGTTCATCGTCACCGGCACTTTCGGCGTGCTGCTGATTCTGAACGGCTCGCTGGTGGCCTCCACCGCCATGATCAAGGAGCGCGAAGCGCGGCACCGTCGAGCAGTTGCTGATGACGCCCGCCGGCACCACCGAAATCGTGGTCGCCAAGATCACGCCCGCTGTTCGTGCTGCTGATGGTGATGGTGCTGCTGGCCATTGGCGTGATGCGCGCTGGTTTCGGCGTTCCGGTCCGCGGCAGCATCGCTGCTGGTGTCCTGGGCGCGGCGCTGTGCGTGCTCTGCGGCATCGGCATCGGCACGTTCGATCGCGACGTTCACCAAGTCGGCGCAGCAGGCGCAATTGATCGCATTTTTCGTCAATCCGCCGCTGGCTTCGCTCTCCGGCGCCTGACGCCGGTGGAAGCCATGCCCGCGTGGCTGCAGCCGATCACGTGGCTGAATCCCATCCGCCATTTCGGTATCATCACGCGCGGCGTTCTGCTCAAAGGCAGCGGCCTCGACGTGCTGTGGCCGAATTTTCTGGCGCTCATCGCCTTCACGGTGGTGCTGGTGTCGCTCAGCGTCTGGCGGTTCCGCAAACAACTTGGATGACAAAATCAAGATGACATCTTCCGTTACCTCAGCGCTTACGCTTTAGCCCTGTTGCCTTTGCGCCGCGTCTCCGGCGCACGCGCAGCCGCCGCCGCCGGGAACGCCGGCGGCCCAGTTGCCGTTGTCCGGACGCGGCGGCCAGGGCGGCTCGGTGAATACCGTGCAGACGCCGGTGCCGGGCGTCACCTCCAGCGTCAACACCCTGAACACCACGGTCCAGGTGCAGGGACCGTATGCCGGCAGCGTTGCCGGGAACCGCAAAGCCATTCTCCGGCAAGCTGTCGCTGCGCGAGGCCATCGCGCGCGGTCTCGAGTACAACCTGGGCACCGAAGGGCTGACCCAGGCCATGCGGCAGGCGCGCGGACAGGCCCGCGTGGCGCGCAGCTCTCTGCTGCCGAATCTGAACGGCTACCTGCGCGAAGCCGTGCAGACAGACCAACCTGGCGGCTCTCGGGCTGCGCATCACATGCCCATTCCGCGGCTTCTACGTTTCCCACCATCGTGGGGCCGTTCAACTATTTCGATCTGCGCGCCACCCTCACGCAAACCGTGGCCGACCTGACCGCGTTGAATAATTACCGGTCGGCGCAGGAACTGGTGAAGGCCAACGAGGCTGCCCTGCGCGACGCGCGCGACCTGGTGGTGCTGGCGGTGGGCGGCGCCTATCTGCAGGTGATTGCGGCCCAGGCGCGCGTGCACTCCGCCCAGGCCGCAGATCGATACGGCGCAGGCGCTCTTCAAGCAGACCGAAGACCGGCGGTCGGTGGGACTGAATCCGCAGATCGACGTGAATCGCAGCCAGGTGCAGTTGCAGACCCAGCAGCAGCGCCTGATGTCGTTGCAGAACGACCTGGCCAAACAGAAGATCAATCTGGCGCGTCTGGTGGGCTTGCCGCCCGACGCCGATTACGAGATTACGGACGATGTCCCCTACTCGCCGTCGCCCGATCTGACGCTCGAGCAGGCGCTCAAGCAGGCTTTCGAGAATCGCGCCGATCTGCAGTCCGCCGAAGCGCAGGTGCGCGCCGCCGAGCGCGCCCGCAGCGCCGCCCGCTGGGAACGTTTGCCATCGCTGGCGTTCTCGGCCGACTACGGCGCCATCGGCGTCAACCCCGGTGAATCGCACGGCACCTTCACCGTGGTCGGTACGCTGCGCATTCCCATCTGGCAGGGAGGCCGCACCGAAGGCGAAACCGCAGGAAGCCGACGCCGCCCTGGGGCAGCGCCGCGCGGAACTGGCCGATATGCGCGGCCGCATCGAAGCCGATGTGCGCGATGCGTATCTGGATCTCGAAACCGCGGCCAACCAGATCGAAGTGGCGCGCAACAACCAGACCATGGCGCGTGAGACACTGGCATTAACCCGGCAACGCTTCGAAGCCGGCATCACCGACGCCGTCGAAGTGACTCAGGCGCAAGAATCAGTCGCTTCTTCGGACCTTGATTACATCACCAGCGTCTTCGCCCACAACCTCGGTAAAGTCGCCCTGGCGCGAGCCATCGGGCATGCCGAGGAACATGTGGGCCAGTTCCTGAAGATGCCGTAGCTTGAACCCGCGCCTAGCGCGCTTCTTGCCGCAGCCAGTCCTTGAACGCGTCGCGATACAGCACGATCCCCTTGCGCGAATAGCGCAGGTAACCCTGCCGCCGGAACTGGTTCATGTAGTGCGTGACGATCTCCCGCGAGGTTCCCACATACTGCGAGAGCAGTTCGTGAGTGAACGGCGCCATGCTGACGGAACCATCCGCCTCGGGGGTGCCCAGACGCTCGGAAAAGCGGATCAGCGAACGAGCCAGCCGGCGCGCGATGTTATCCAGCGAAAAGCTTTCGATACGCTGTCCGAACTCGATGCTCCGCTGCACCAGGATCTGCAATAGAGCCACGGCCAACCGCGGCCGCTTGGTGACCATATCCTCGATCTCGGCCGTGGTCCAGGTCATCAGCTTGGTGTTCTCCAGGGCCGCCGCCTGCTCGCTGCGCTGGGGCAGATTCAGAAGCGCGGATTCGCCGAAGAATTCGTCGGTTTGATAGATGTCCACGACCACCTGTTGACCGTCGCCCGCCATGCGGGAAACTTTGATCTTACCTTCGATTACCAGGTAGATGCTGGTGGAGGGTTGATCCTGATTGTAAACACTCTGGCCCTTCTTGTACTCCACGATGGTGGAGCACGGCAGGTGAGCCAGGGGATCTTCCAACGTTCTTTGCGGTGTAACCATTCTCGCGATACTTGCCATATTAAAATCCTCCAAATGTCCTTAGATTTATTGGTGTCATTGCTGTGGCGCCTGCGAAGCCGGAGCGCACGACTCCGAAATCGTTTCAATGCCTTCGACGGTCATGACGGGGAGAGGATCTTCCTGAACAAGCTTTCCCCGCACTTTTACCTTATGCCCCATGTGTTTGGCAAAATTGTCTTCCGCCGTTCCGGCTGCCGGCTGCAAGCGGGCCGTGGCCTGCAGATTGGTATCGTTAGTAAGAACGTATTGGCCGTTGTGCTCATCTACGCAGCCGGTGAGAGAAGCCTTTGCGGCGGATTTTTCGGTCTTGCCCGTTTGTGGCGGAGCCGCCGCCAGACAACCGGCTAATACCAGGACCGACAGCCAACTCCGCATCCGGTTTCCTCTCACTCGCGACTATTGAGCACTTCGCGTGCCAGATCTCACATTCGTCCCTAGTACGGTCTAATGTAGTACCAAAACCCGGCTAAGGTACATTTTCGCACAAAATGAGGAGAAATGTGCTGTGTAGTCCTTTCCGCTGCCCGGCAATTTCTGCACTTTGGGAGGACTTTGTACCCGGCGCGGTTTTAGAACGGATGGCCTATTCGGCGGCCGTGATCCGATGCTTGGCGACAGCCGCGGCCCACTCCGGGGTGGGAGGCTTGGTGAGCACATCCACCGCCCCGAACGCCTTCGCGCTCTCCAGGACGGTTCGCGAATAAACCCCGCTGAACGCCAGAATCGGCAATTCAGGCCGTGCCTCGTGCATCTCTCCGATCAGTTCAAATCCGTTACAATCCGGAAGGTTCAGATCGACCAGAGCCAATGAGAATTTAATCGACTTCATCAGGCTGCGGGCCTGTGCGGCGTCCCGCGCGAAGAGCACATGCCCGTCGCGATTCAGCACGCTCTCCGCTTCTTCCAGCAGACTGGCATCGTCGTCGACTAATAAAATCATTGCGTTCTAGTAACTTACCATACGCCGCCGCGCGGATGGTCAACCCCAAATTCCTTGGCACGCGCATGTGCGTTGGTAAAATGGAGAGAGCGCCGGCAAAAGCCCCTCCGCGCCAGAGGAAAAGTGTGTGTCTGACAATACAATTGCGACCATAATCGAGCATCATGAAAGCGAATTGCTGAACGAATGGATGCGGCTTCAGAAAGAAAGCCTGCAAAGCCGCCGCGACCTGATCCCCGACGCGGAATTGCGTAACGATTCGCGCAATCTCCTTTCGCTTCTGCGGGAAGCCGCGGCAAGCGGCGCGGATCACGATATCAGCCGCGCCGGTTGGGCCAAAGCGCGCGACCTGCTGGGCGAACTTTCACGCCGCCGCGCTATTCTGGGTTTCACCCCGAGCGAGACGGCGACCTTCGTCTTCTCTCTCAAGCAGCCGCTCTTCGACCGGATCGTGGCGGCTTCCGGGAACGATCCGAAACTGCTCGCCGGCGGGCTTTGGTCCGCCGCCGCGCTCCTGGATAAGCTCGGCCTCTACACCACCGAAGTGTTTCAAAAGACTCGTGAGGAGCTGATTTCACGCCAGCAGCAGGAGATGCTCGAACTCTCGACGCCCGTCGTGGAACTGTGGCAAGGCGTGCTCGCCATCCCCCTCATCGGCACGCTCGACAGCAACCGCACCCAGGTGGTGATGCAGAACCTGCTCGAAGCCATTGTCGCCAAGAGTTCTGGAATCGCCATCATCGACATCACCGGCGTCCCCACAGTCGATACGCTGGTCGCCCAGCACCTCCTGAAGACGGTGGCCGCCGCCCGCCTCATGGGCGCAGAGTGCATTATCAGCGGAATCCGGCCGCAGATCGCCCAGACCATTATTCACCTCGGAGTCGACTTGGGCAACGTGATTACCAAGGCCACCCTCGCCGATGCGTTTCAGATCGCGCTTCGCAAATTGGGGTTGGCCGTGGCGAAATCCTAGGAACCGGCATGGACAGAATCCCGATCCTCAGGCTGGGCCAGTTCCTTCTGGTGACGATCCAGGTGGATATGCACGATCGCCTGGCGCTGACCTTGCAGGACGACCTCACCTCGCAAATAGTCAGCAGCCGCGCGCGCGGCGTTTTGATCGACATCTCCGCTCTCGATATCGTCGATTCGTTTATTGGCAGGATGCTGGCCAATATCGCTAACATGGCCCGCATCCTGGATGCGGAAACCGTGGTCGTGGGCATGCAGCCGTCTGTCGCGATTACCCTGGTGGAACTCGGCTTGTCTCTGCCCGGCATCCGCACTGCCCTGAACGTAGATCGGGGAATGGCCCTTCTGCGCGCTTCGCAGGGATCGGAGGGCCCCATCTTGGCAGTCGAGAAATCTCATGAGCTGGGACTCGCCTCTCAGGACGATGTAGTCCTCGTGCGTCAATCCGTGCGCACGGCCGCCGTCGAGATCGGCCTGAATCTGGTCGATCAAACCAAGATCGTAACCGCGGCCAGCGAACTCGCCAGAAACACGGTGGTGCATGGAGGCGGCGGGCTGGCTCGTGTCGAAATCGTGCGCGACACCACCAAGCGCGGCCTGCGTCTCACGTTCGAGGATCATGGGCCCGGCATCCGCGATATCGATCTCGCCATGAAAGACGGCTTCACTACCGGCACCGGGCTGGGTCTCGGCCTGGGCGGCGCCAAGCGCCTGTCTAACGAGTTTGAAATTCAATCCCGGCTGGGGGAAGGAACGCGAATCACCATTACGCGTTGGAAAGGTTAGCTCTTGCTTTCCGCACTCGTCCCGGTTGATGACTCGACGCGCGTGGCCGAAGCGCGCCGCATCGCCGCGGCCTACGCACAGTCGGAGGGGCTCGCTGAACAGGCCGCCGAGGAAGCCGCCATCATCGCCACCGAAATTGCCACCAACCTGTTGAAACACGCCCGTTCCGGCGAGGTGCATATCAGTAGTCTTTCCGCCATGGGCGATCCCGGAGTCGAAATTCTTTCGATTGACCGGGGACCGGGTATGGTCAGTTTGCAGGCGTGCGCGGCGGACGGGTTCTCGACCGCCGGAACATCCGGCACCGGGCTCGGCGCTATTTCCCGCCTCGCGGACGTCTTCGATGCGTATTCGCAGCCGCAACGCGGAACTGTGATGGTGGCCCGCAAGTTCCTGCACCACGGTCGCGGCCCTCGTCCGGAGAGTTGGACGTTTGGCGCCGTTCGGGCCCCTTATCCCGGCGAATCCGCTTGCGGCGACAATTGGAGTATCCGGCGCAACGGCCGAAGCACGATCCTCATCGTGGCCGACGGCCTGGGTCACGGTGTTCTGGCCGCGGATGCTTCTTCCGCCGCCGTCGCGGCATTCCAGAAGGGCAGCCCGGAATCGGCCGCCGCCATGCTTGAGAATGTGCATCTGGCGTTGCGATCGACGCGCGGCGCCGCCGTGTCAGTCGCTTACATCGAACAAAGCAGCCGCGTACATTATGCCGGCCTCGGCAATGTCGCCGGCGTCCTACTCGGAGGCCTGCGCGCGCAGTATATGGTCTCTCACAACGGGACCGCCGGCCTCGAAGCCCGCCGCTTTCAGGAGTTCGATTATCCGCTGCCGCCCGAGGGCGCCATCGTCATGCACTCGGACGGTCTGACCACGAGTTGGTCGCTCGATGCCTACCCCGGCTTGCTCCGCCGCCATCCGGCTGTGATCGCCGGCGTCCTCTACCGCGATGCCAGCCGCGGCCGCGACGATGTCTGTGTTCTGGTGGGAAGGTACATTCGGGAATGCCGCTGAGTTTATCCCGGCCCGCTCTCCTGCCCGTGGTCACCGTGCTGGTGCGCGAAGAAGTCGATGTGGTCGCGGCCCGCCAACGCGCGCGCCAGCTCGCTTTTCTGATCGGTTTCAGCCATCAGGACCAGGTTCGTATTGCCACGGCGGTATCGGAGGTCGCGCGGAACGCCTTTCAGTACGGCGGCGGGGGGCGGGTGGAGTTCGCGCTGGCTCTGGCCGCGGACTCCCAGGCGCTGTCGATTACCGTCATCGACAACGGACCCGGCATCCCTGACCTGGACGCGGTCCTCAGCGGCCGCCACGTATCCAGCGCCGGCATGGGCGTTGGGCTGGCAGGCAGCCGGCGGCTGATGGACGGCTTCGAAATCGACTCCGCGCCCGGCCAGGGAACCGCCGTCCGCCTTTTTAAGAATCTGCCTCCGGAAGCGCCGCGCCTGGCGCCGTCCTCTATCGCCAAGGTCGTAGCGCGCCTTACCCAGGAACGCGTTTCGCCTACCGAGGAAGCCCAGATCCAGAACAGCGAGCTTCTGCAAACGCTGGCGTCCCTGCATCTCCGCGACGCGGAACTGGAGCAGCGCCGCGCCGAGATGTGGCGCGTCAACGCCGAACTCGAAGAGACCAACCGCGGCGTAGTGGCGCTCTACGCCGAACTGGACGAAAAAGCCGCCGCTCTGCGCAGCGCCGACGAGCTCAAAGGCCACTTTCTCCGGCACGTCAGCCACGAATTCCGAACGCCCCTCAATTCCATCCTGGCCTTGAGCCAGTTGCTGCTCCGCCGTACCGATGGCGTCCTCACCACGGAGCAGGAGCGCCAGATCGGCTACATTCGACATGCCGCCCAGGATCTCACCGAACTGGTGAACGATCTCCTGGATCTCGCCAAAGTCGAGTCCGGCAAGACCGAAGTGCACTTCAGCCGCATCCAGTTGAGCCAGTTGTTCGGATCTTTGCGCGGCGTGATGCGTCCGCTGTTGACCGGAGATGCCGTAGCCCTGGTATTCGAAGAACCGCCGGAAGATTTCTTCTTCGATTCCGATGAATCCAAAATCGCGCAGATCCTGCGCAACCTGATCTCCAACGCGCTCAAATTCACCGAACGCGGCGAGGTGCGCATTTCATCGGAAGTGACCGGAGGCTGGCTGCAAGTGTCGGTTGCCGACACCGGGATCGGCATTGCGCCGGAACACCGGGAGCGCATCTTCCAGGAGTTCGCGCAGATCGACAATAAAATCCAGGGCAGGGTAAAAGGCACCGGCCTCGGGCTGCCGCTTTCCCGTAAACTGGCCACGCTGCTCGACGGCGAATTGAACATGACCAGCACTCCCGGTCGGGGCTCTACGTTCGTTCTGCGAATCCCGGTCACCGCCAGCGACGCGTCTTCCGGCCGGAGCCGGATTCCATTCTCATCATCGACGACGACGAGGCCGCCCGCTATATTATCCGGCAACGCTTCCGCGGCACCCGCTACCGCATGATCGAAGCGCCCGGCGGCGTGGAAGGCGCCGAGCGCGCCCGCTTCGAGCGCCCCGCGCTGATTCTGCTGGACCTGGTGATGCCGGACCGCAGCGGCTTCGACGTGCTCGACGACCTGAAAAACGACCCCGCCACCCGCGGCATCCCGGTCGTTATCCACACCTCGCGCCGCCTCCGCGAATCCGATTTCGAGCGCCTCGCCAACCGCCACGCCGGCGTGCTGCCCAAGGAAGAATTTTGGCCTCCGGAAATTATGGAGTACATTAAGAAATTACTGGGCGAATCCGGACTTATTCGAAGGCGAGCGGCCCCCTGGGCCTAACGGGCCGTGAAGGAGATGATCTGTGTCCACAGCCGTACTCCTCAACGTCGACGATAATGAGCCTGCCCGTTACGCCCGCAGCAGGATTCTCCTGCAGGCCGGTTTTGCGGTGCATGACGCCGCCACCGGTGGCCAGGCGCTACAGAAGATAGGCGAGGTGCGGCCCGATCTCGTTCTTCTCGATGTCCACCTTCCGGACATGGATGGTATCGAGGTCTGCCGCTGGATCAAGAGCCGCGAAGAGACCTCGGCCGTAATCGTCCTGCAGATTTCCGCTTCCGCCGTCTCCGCCCCCCAGGCTACTGCCGCCTTAAATACCGGCGCAGATTCCTACCTCGTGGAACCTGTCGATCCGGATGTGCTGGTCGCCACCATCCGCGCCCTTCTGCGCCTGCGCAATGCCGAACGCGCCGTGGCCCAGGCCAACCAGGAGTTGTCGGAGAAAAACGTGGAGCTGCAACTTGTCAACAAGGCGCTGCAGCGCTCCAACCAGGACCTCGAGCACTTCGCCTACCTCGGAAATCACGATCTGCAGGAGCCCCTGCGCAACATCACCACGCATATCGAGCTCCTGGAGCGGACCGCCGCTTCCCGGTTTACCGAATCGGAACGCCAGTTGTTCGAGGTGGTGATCGAAGGCGCGCGGCGCATGACCAACCTGATTCAAGATGTGCTGGCCTATTCCGGTATCGCCAAGGAAACGCCCGCGCTCAGCCCCACCAGCCTCGATGAGGCGCTGCAAGTCGCTCTGAAAAACTGTTCCGAAGTGATTGCCGCATCCTCCGCCTCCGTGACCGCTGGACAATTGCCCGTGGTTTACGGAGACTGCCTGCAATTAAGCCGGGTGTTCCAGAATCTCATCTCCAACTCGATCAAATACTGCTCTCCGGGCCTTCCCATTCGCCTGGATATCGCCGCGGAACAAACTTCCACGGGAGATTGGCTCATCCGCGTTCGCGACAACGGTATCGGAATTCCCGGGGAACATCTGGAAAAAGTTTTCGAGCCGTTCAAGCGCCTGCACGGCCGCGAAATCCCCGGCACCGGCATTGGCCTGGCATTGTGCCGGCGCATCATAGACGCCCACGGCGGCCGCATCTGGGCCGAATCCCACCAAGGGGACGGCGCGACTTTTCTTTTCACTCTCCGCCCGGCCGTGCCGACAAAATAGTCTCTAAATCCTTGCGTTCCCATGGCGCTTGTGATATTCTTCGTGGCGCAGTTCCATATACTTTATTACGACGACGCAATCTATGACCGAATGGACACTTCTCCTCATTTGTCAACTTGCTGGGATATGTCTGCTGCTGTCCACGATGCTCTTGATTGGCCTTCGCCGAATCTACATCGACTCAGAAACAAAGCAAGCCATCGAGTTCGAGATTCCGATTTTTGGCAAGCTAAAAACACAGGCACCTGCCTTTGCAATTATAGCCGTGGGCGCAGGCATGGTCGCCTACCCTCTCTCAAAATCACACGCCGACCTCGCTGTTTTAAGTGGCCAGATCGTGACAGACGGCAAGTCGGTAAACCTTCTAATCGTTCCTGGAGTCTATCAGTACCCGGTCGATGCGTCGGGCCCATTCACTACACCCTTCCCTATACTTCCAAACACCTCTTATCGCGTCAAGGTCATTGTAGACAAACAGATAGTTGATGAACAGGCTGGAAGCCTTAGTCACAACCAAATCGTTCTTGAACGACCATTCCGCTGGGATAACTCGCACCAACAGCCATTAATACCACCCAAGAAAGACATTACCGATGAGGAATTACGCAAGTATCACATTACGCCGTAGCCCAGTAGTCTTCACGGCAATTGTTTCGATCCTTGCGAGCAGCATCTTCGCTGATGTAGCGACCCTCGCGGGGCACGTTACCTACCAAGGAAATGGGATCTCTGGGGCGCTCGTTAGGCTGTATCTGATTTCTGGCGATCGCGCAACCACCTTAACCGCGACCAGGACCTCCGAAGGAGGCTCATTCTTTTTCTCCACAGCCACTCCTGGCGAGTACATCATGATTATTTCACAGCCACCTGAAATACTCTACCAAGGGAAGGTCACGGTTCTGGTTGGCTCAAACATCAAAGACATTCCGTTATCCGGCCCACGAATTATACACGTAAACGAGCCGATGGGGCTGGCCTACAGTAAGCAGATCGGCTTGTTGGTGTTAACACGCTCTGGCGTTTCAACAATTGATCGTAAGACCGGAACATCCGGCGTGCTCTTCAAGACCGTTTCTCCGCTCAACTTTGCCATTGGCATACAAGGGCAAGGAAATGTGATCGTCGTCACTCAGAACCTGAGCAGCGGTGCTACTGGCCAGATTATCACAGTGTTTCGGCCAGGAGATCACCACCCGGAAACACAAGCACTCCTGGCTCCTGGCCGCTTCTTTGGAGTGGCGATCGACACTGATAATTCACTATTGTATCTAGCATGCCCAAAGGATCAAGCTATCTATTCGGGCGCTATTCAGGGTAATAGAGTACACGGCCTAGAACCGCTTCCTAAGCTTTCGACAACACTAGCTGGGCCGATAGCGTTATCTACAGCACAACACAAGCTATTCGTTGCAGCTCTTGACCACGATAGAATCGACGTTGTTGACCTCATGACTAGAAAGGTGTCGCAGTTTGCCGCTGGGATACCAGATGTTGGCGCTCTAACGGTTGATCCCCAGGGTAAGAGTCTCTACGTCGCTGCGCGTAAAAAAGTTCTTGCTATCAGTCTCGCTGATGGAAATTCGCGCCGAGTGCTTAGAGACAATCTGAAAGTGGCTTCGGGTATAGCTGTGGATGACGATGGTGGGTTGTGGATTGCCGACCGCCAGGAGGGCATCGTTCTGGACCGCTCTGAAATTGTGCACGCCGCTGCAGTGCGTCACGCAGAACGCCGCCTATCCAATTTCTTGCGGGCGCGCTCGACCCTTTTCCGGGATGCCCGCAAAACGACTGAGCGCTCGCTCTACCTTGCGGGCCGGCAGAGAGCACGTACGGGCTGCCTCGCAGAAGTTGCCGCTGCTGAGGGTCCGAACTGCGGGGCCGGGCTATGCGCATTTACGTCCTCCGTCATAAGGACGGCGCAACGGCGATAATCAGCACTATTTATGACGCAGTACCGGATACCCTTCCGTGCGCGCGGCTGGACCTGACGCGGGTAGGCTCGGGCAGCCGCTATATCATGGGAGAACCCATTATGCGCTATCTACCCCTCGTCCTTGCGATTCCGCTGGCCGCCGCGGAATACTCGGCGCCGGCTGGTATCCGGCCCGCCTTGCGCCGCCCCGGCGCCGCCAGCATCCTTCCGGGTGGACGCATCATTTCGCCGCTTGGCCATCAGTACGTGACCGGTCCCGGACCGTTCGGGCTGGCCATCAGCGCGAGCGGCAAAACGGTGGTATCCGCCAATAGCGGACCTGATCGATTCTCGCTCACCGTGATGGAACAGGAGAAGGGCGGCCAATGGCAGGTGCGCCAACTGATCGCGCCCAAGAAGAAAAATTCGGCGCGATGGCAAGGACGACGGAGGATTGGCACAGCGTTTTCATGGGACTGGCGTTCGCGAGCGAGCACACGGTGTACTCCTCCGAAGGCAATTCCGGGCGTATGCGGCTGCTGGATTTATCAACCGGCGGAACCCGGAAGATTTACGACCTGAACCGCGAGGTTTCGCGGACAGCTTCACGGGAGACCTGGCGCTCGACGCCGATCGCGGCATCGTCTACGTGCTCGATCAGGCCAATTTCCGCATGGTAGCCATCGATGTGCGCAAGCAGCGCGTGCTCTCGTCCGCGCGGCTGGGCCGGTTGCCGTTCGCACTGGCGCTTTCGCCGGACAAACGAAAGCCTACGTGACCAACATCGGAATGTTCGAGTATCGGCCTGTGCCCGGCGTGGACCCGCCACAACCTACGGGAGACTGGGCTGCCGTTTCCGGCTTTCGGTTTCCCGTCGGTGGAAGTCGCGCGACGGCGCGCGACGCGAGACGGGCAAGGGTCCCGTGGACGTGCCGGGGCTGGGCGATCCCAACGCGCGGGAGGCCAATTCGCTGGCCGTGGTCGATCTGCGACGATCCCGCCGCGCTCAAGGTGGAGACATTCATCCGCACGGGCCTGCCGTTCGGCGAAGGGATCGAGGGCGGCAGCAGCCCTTCCGGTGTGGTCGCCACGGCGGATCGCGTCTTCGTCAGCAACGGCCACAACGATTCGATTACGGTGATCGATCCGAAGACCAATAGCGTCATCGGGCAGATCGAGATTCGGATTCCGGGCCTGGAGAACTCCGCGGCGTGCTGCCGTGTCGGCATGGCGTATCACGAAGCAACCGGCTGGCTGTTAGTGGCCGAGGCGGGCATCAATGCCGTAGGCGTGATCGATACGCGGCAATCGCCAGGTAAGGTGCTCGGGCATTTGCCGGCGGCCTGGTTTCCAAGCCGCGTTGCTGATCGACGGCGACACGGTCTATGTGGCCAACGTGAACGGCCACGGCATCGGACCGAACGTTTGGCAAAGCCCATTTCCGGCCGGCGACACCATCAGCGGCACGTTCCGGCGGGGCAGCATCTCGTCATTTCCCTTTGCCGGATGCCGAGGAAGTGGCCGCCGCGCACGCAGACGGTGATGGATAACAACGGCTTGACCCCGCGCGGCGAGACGCGCCGGCGCGCTGCCCGCCGCAGTGAAGCACGTGGTGCTGATCGTGAAGGAGAACCGCACTTACGATGAAGTCTTCGGCGACATCCAGCGCCTTTCGAACGGAGCCCGGTGATGGGCGCTCCGGCGATTGCGCGATTCGGGCGGCAGGGCCATGCCGCCGGCAAGGGCAATCGCCTCAGCCTGCAACGCGTCGACGTTACGCCCAACCACCATGCGCTGGCGCTCGGCTGGTCGTTCAGCGATAACTTCTACGCCGATTCGGAAGTCAGCGTGGACGGCCACCACTGGCTGGTCGGCGCGTATCCCGACGCCTGGACCGAAACATCCTTTCGCGCCTCCTACGCCGATGGCCGCGATTTCCGCTTTCCGACCACCGCGCCCGGGCGGTTCAGCTTCGCGGAAGGCAACTCATCGGTGCATCCCGAGGAGCAGCCCGAAGGCGGCACTATCTGGCATCACCTGGCGCGCCATAACGTATCCTTTCGCAATTACGGCGAAGGATTTGAGCTGGCCGGCGGCGATGAGGGCCAAGGCTACAAGCCCACCGGCGCGCGTTTCGTCACCAACGTGCCCATGCCCTCGCCGCTATACCGCAACACCTCGCGCGAATATCCCATGTTCAACATGAACATCCCGGACCAATTTCGCGCCACGCAGTTCATTCATGAGATTCAGGAGAAGTATGTGAATGGTGGCGAGCCCTTTCCGCAATTCATTTATATTCACCTGCCCGCCGATCACATGACCGCGCCGCGCCCCGAGGATGGCTATCCCTATGAAGCGTCGTACGTGGCGGACAACGACTACGCGCTGGGGCGCATCGTGGAGTTTCTCTCCACCACGCCCTGGTGGCGCGAGATGGCCATCTTCGTGACCGAAGACGACGCGCAGGGCGGCCGGGACCATATCGACGCGCATCGCACCGTCTTCATGGCGATCGGGCCGTATTGTAAACGCAATCACGTGTCGCACGTGAATACCAGCTTTCCCGGGATGCTGAAGACGATCTTCCGGTTGCTGGGCTTACCAGCCGCTGAATCTGTTCGATGCGGTGTCAAGCGACTTGAGCGACTGTTTTACGGACACGCCGGACTACGACGGCTACCATGTGGCGCGTGAGGATCCACGCCTATTCGATCCGGCCGCCGCGCGAGAGCCGCTCGATCCGCGGCCCTCGGTAAAAATGGACGATCCCGCCGAAGTGGTGCGCTGACGTGGCGCGACGATGGCAGTGCCATACTTGGAAATAATGGATCGACTGGATTTAAAGACGTTTGCGGTCAGGGAAAGCGACCAGATCGAATGGAAAGAGGATGTCGCCGATACCGACGGCGTGGTCGCGACCCTTTCTGCCTTTGCGAATGACTGGTCCAATCTTGGCGGTGGGTACGTAGTATGCGGTGCCCGGGAGGAGAAGGACGAACACGGCTTTCCACGTGTCGTGATGGTCGGCCTGTCGGCGGCCAGGTTAAAAGAGGTTGAGGGAAAGGTACTGACCGCGTGCAGGGATCGTGTCTCACCTTCGATAGCCCCCCTGATAGAAAGAGGCTGAGAACAGATTTGCCAGACCGCCGCGTTCTCGTATTTGTGATGCCGGCCACACGTTCGGCACACCTCTTCCGCCGGCGCGAGAGCGCCGGTAAGTATTATGTCCGAATCAGCCGGGAAACCAGAGAGGCGCGAAACGGCATTCTGCGCGAACTCCTCGTTCGCAAAGGAGCGATCGAGGAGTGGGACCGCCGTGTTTGTGCTACTGCCACCGTTAACGACCTGGATCTGTTAGCATTGCGGGACGCTCTACAGCGAATGAGCGCCTTCCGTCCCGAAAAAGGGCTGGATGAATACCTGTCTGACGGCCAATCTCTCAGTCCATTTGTTCCCCCTCTTTGCGTAAGGGAACCGCTCACAGGGACCTTGCGTCCCCGTAATTTCGCGATGCTCCTGTTTGGACGGAATCTACAAGCGCACATTCCCGGGCTTACTCACTGTTCTCAGTCTATCCGGGAAGCGATCGCTCGGAACCACATGCGGAGCGCAACGAGCTTTCCGGAACCCTGATCGACCAGGCCAGACGTCTGATCGAGTTGCTGGACGTCCAGTCCTACGTCGCATTCGACAAGACCAATCGTTCCGCACCCAATGCGGTGAAGTATCCGCCGCAGGCTCTGCATGAAGCGATGATCAACGCGCTCGCCCACAGAGACTATGAAATAGTCGAGCCCACACGTATCACCGTTTTCGCGGACCGCATTGAGGTTCTGTCTCCTGGATCCGTGCCCAGTGGCGTTGAAGTCGAAGAGCTCCGGCTGGGGCGAGCGCCAGCGAAGTGGAGGAGTCAGAGTTTGGCCTGGTTCCTGAACCGGTTGCAGTTAGCACAAGCTGAGGGACAAGGGATACCGACGATCTTGCGCTCCATGCGCGAGGAGGGCTGCCCACCTCCGCAGTTTCAAGTAAATGAGACCCGTGTCGTGTGCATACTCCCAGCGCATCCGCGCCACGCACTGGCACGGGAACATCGCGCCATAGAAGAAGCGATTTCACTGGGTGAGTTCGAGCGTGCGCAGAAGGCAGTTTTGGCCCTTCTCGCCCAGGATTCGATGAATGTGCGCACCCTTCAGCTATTTGCCGAAGTACAGCGGGCCTTAAACTCGGCCGATCCTGTAAGGGGCTTCTTACACAAGCATGAAGACCAGTTCGGCAGCTTTCCTCCACTGGCCCTCACTCAGTTAGCCGATGTTTTGACCCTTGCCGATAACCCATCCGCGGAGGATATCTCTCTTGCTCGGCGGCTATACAACGAGGCCACCAAAGGGCGCTTCGCTGAACGCGAAATCCGGCAACTGGCCGTGGGTCTGAGTAGGGCTGGAGACGATTCGGCCGCCATCAAGTTTCTCAATTCGCAGTTCGATCAACATCCCGATCTGAAGGACAATCCGTGGATTTTACGGATACGGGGCAACGCCTTGATCGGGCAGGCAAAACACTGCAGTCAGACGGGCAAGAATCGAAATCTGCCTGCCCCGACCAGACGCCGGGCGTGGGAGGACTGCAGGCGATTCCTGAAATCTGCGGAGCAGGATTTACGCCGTGCTATTTCGCTCACAACAGATCCGGCGTTGATCGAAGGAATTCAGAAGAACCTTGATTTTGTGGAGCAGTTGAAGGTGATCGCTACCCCGCCAGAGCGCCGGCGACGGAACGGAGCCAAAAGAAATGGCTCCCCCCCGTCGTCCGCCACTTAGCCAGTCATTTACTGCTGGGCCGCCGCGTTCGCGCCCTGTATGCCAATGCCCTCGCCCGATACCACCAACTCCACGCGGCGATTCTGCTGCCGTCCGGCGGCGGTATCGTTGGAGGCCACCGGATCGGATTTGCCTAATCCGACCGAAGTGATGTTGGCGGACGGCACGCCCTGTTCCGCCAGGAAGTCGCGCACGGCAGTCGGCGCGCTGCCTGAGATAGCTTCAGATTGTAGTCGTCGCTGCCTACGCTATCGGTATGGCCTTCGAGTTGGAGCTTCAAGCCCGGATACGCCAGCAGAATGCCCGATACTTTGGCCATCTTTTCCCGCGCGCCGGGCTTTAGCGTGTACTTGTTGAAATCGAACAGCACGTCGTTGATGTTCACGATCAGGCCGCGGGCCGTCTCGCGGGTTTCGAGCACGGCGTTCAATTGTTGCCTCAAGACGCTCGCGCATTTGGGCTCTTCTCGGCTTCGGCCTGCTGGCGCTGGGCGTCGGCTTGTGCGGCGGCTTCGCGGGCGCGGTCGGCTTCTCGCTTGCGCCTGTTGCTGTTGCTGCAGAGCGGCGGCGCGCGCGGCATCCGCGGCGGCCTTATCCTGCGCTGCCTGGGCCGCGGCGGCTTGCAGCGTCTCGCTGAGCCTGTTGCGCGGCGGCCTGAGCTTGTTCCGCGGCGGCGCGTTGCGCGTCGGCGGCTTGCGCTGCAGCCTGCGCCTGCTCGGCGGCCGCGCGCTGCATCGTCAACTGCTCTTCCTTCGTGCGCCGCTCATTGGCCAGTTGCTCTTCTTCAATCTTCCTGTAAGTGATGATGCGCGCGTCTTCGGCCATCTGCGCCGCTTCCCGCGCATTCGTCTCCACCGGCTTGCCGCCGTGGTTGCTCATGAAGCCTTCGGCGTTTTGCAGGGCGATGGTGGCTTTCTGGAAGGTATCCGCGGCATACCGGTCCGCGCCCGCCAGGCGCGCGATCTCGACGGCATTCTCCGCTTCCGCCAGTTGCAGCGGCCCCTTCGGGTTGATCCGCACCGGCTGATACGCCGCCGGGTTCAGCACGTACTGCCCGCGCTTCAGCAACTCGTACTTGGCTTCCACTTGCTCGATGGTGCCGGTGGTATCGTTACGGACAAAATTCTCCATCACCACCACGTCGCTCGGCTGCGTCACGGCGAAGTACGGTTCGGCCGTCACGATCAGGCCAAACACCTGCAGCGAACTGGTAGCCAGCAGACTGCTATGATCGCCGCTCAACGCCAGTTCACCCAGATTCTGCGCGCGCCCTTCCGGCGTGATGGCCCACAGCACATAGGTCAGGTACTCCGGACCGAACTGGTTGGCGGGCGTGAGGCGGTCCACATGCACATCGATCTTAGTGGATCCCATCTGGCTGTCGACACGGGCTTCCCCGCGCGCCGACGGCATCAGTTCCGTGCCGCGAAAATCGATGTGCGTGGTCCCGCTGCGATGATGGTAATTGATCGCATTGACGGTGCGGGAAACTACGGTGACCCTGAAAATGGGCATCGGCTGGCCCGTCTCGACCGGCGTCTGCGCCGGCTGTTGGGTCGGGTTAGGCACCTGCGCAAACATAGTGGCGAGCGCGAAGAAAAGCAATCCTGTGGCTTTCATACTTGGATTCGAAACCTCCTAAGGAGCTTGAGCACGCGGCGGTCCTCTGTGCGGCAGCATACGCTATCGCGTTCGTCCCGGCCGGGATCGTGTAGACTGAACAGGTTGTCCGCGGATAAGTTCCTCTTCGAGATTCAGGCCGAGTGCCCCATCACCCGCGCCCGCGCCGGCCTGCTGCATACACCCCACGGCATCGTCGAGACCCCCGTCTTCATGCCGGTCGGCACGCAGGCCACCGTCAAAGGACTCGCGCCGCGCGAGCTGGCGGGCGAACTGGACGTACGCATCCTGCTGGCCAACACCTATCATCTTTACCTGCGTCCCGGCCCGGACCTCATCCGCCGCATGGGCGGGCTGCATCGGTTTATGTCGTGGCCGCGCGCCATCCTTACCGATTCCGGCGGATTCCAGGTCTTCAGCCTCAGCGGCCTGCGCAAAATTACCGATGATGGGGTGGTCTTTCAATCCCACCTGGATGGCGACACTCACACGTTCACGCCCGAATCCACCGTGGAAACCCAGTTGGCCTTCGGCAGCGACATCATGATGGTGCTGGACGAGTGTCCCGAGTATCCCGTCAGCCACGAATATGCGCGCACCGCCATGCAACGCACCGTCCGCTGGGCCCGCGCCGCCCACACCTATTTCGAAAAGCGCCGCCCCGATCTCTCGACGCGCCATGCTCTGTTTCCCATCGTGCAAGGCTCCATGTTCGCGGACCTGCGCCGCGATTGCGCCGCCGCCCTGGTGGATCTCGACGCGGATGGCTACGCCATCGGCGGGCTCTCGGTCGGCGAGCCGCGCCCGCTCAGCATGGAGATGGTGGAAATCTCCGAAGCCCTGCTGCCGCGCTCCCGGCCGCGTTACGCCATGGGGGTGGGCATGCCGGGCGAACTGCCCGAATACGTAGCCCGCGGCGTGGACATGATGGATTGCGTGCTGCCCTCCCGTAACGCCCGGAACGGCTTTCTGTTTACCTCCCAGGGCGCGGTGCGCATCAAACAGACCCGCTACAAGGACGACCCCGGTCCGCTCGACTCCGCACTGCGGATGCTATACGTGCGCGAACTTCTCCCGGGCCTATTTGCGCCACTTGTTTCAAGCCGGAGAGATCCTGTACGCATCTCTTGCGACGCTGCATAACGTCAAGCGCTATCTCGATATCATGCGTGAAATCCGGCAGGCCATTCTGAAAGGCGCGTACCCGCAGTACCTCCAAACGGCGCGCGAGACCGCGGCCGAGGGCGAGCCGGCGTAGGGGTGGTTTTGGACGTCCTGCTCAACGGTCACCTCAACGCCTTCCTGGACCGGATTCGATCGAGTACACGCTGCCGATGGCGTTTGTGGCGCTGTGCTCCGCTACGCTTTTTATTAACACCGGCAGCAGCGTCGGTAAGATTTGGAGCGGCACCAATAGCGCACTGAGCACGGCCGCACTGAAGGCCGCCAGCTAGGGGTGGACTCGAAATTCCGTTGATTTTTAAGTTTTGCGTTACATTTTGTTGCATTGTATTGCGTCGAAGGGCGGCCCGGCTCACCTAATCTCGAAGGACGGCCCATCTAACGTATATCTTGTGGTTTCTACCACGGAATTTTCTCGTGATTTTCGCAGGGTGCGCCGCCGTTTGGCTAGTTATCCGCCCGTAGCCCAGGACTGCCCTGACATCCTACCCGCCATCAGGCACGGACGTCATCCGACCTCTCGGTATGCCCGTCGGGCGACACCTGCGTCGGGTCGTACTGGCTGGACCCGAACCAACAGGGGCAGCACACCTTAGCCAACAGCATTACGCCGCAGGCTGCACGCTGAACGGAACCGCCGCATTAAGGTACTGGAGTCTCACGCTCTGGCAGCAGCAACCAACAACTTCACGCCGGACCTCTACAATGCCGACCCTGACGGCATCGCGCCCAATGCCGGCGCCAAGGCGGTTTCCATTATTAGCTTGGCTGACGCTGCCTTCACCGCGACCAACGGCTACGTAACGCTGCTCATATCGGTTGGGGCGAACATCCCCTCGGCGCTTCAGCAAAGCTCCGCCGGCATGGGGACACAGAACGGCGTGCAACCCGAGACCGTAGGAGGTCTGTACTCGGCGTGGGTGGTCGACGGCTACAACGTCGTAAACGTGCATGCGTTCTCAAGCTTCGACAATTCCGTGCCGCTGCTGATGACCCTTCGGAACACGATGCCGGCAGGCTTCAATTGCTCCGGCGCCGCTGTTCCGTTCTTCACGGCGGAGTACACAGCCAGCGGCGGCATGATGGGGCCCTTCCTCCCACCGGTTGACTTCGTGGATCCGACAACCCTAACGTCGCCCCCCGGCACCACGAGCGGCCTGCCTCCCGCGAGCGCGTGCGCCACGATACCGGATCTGCTCACGAGCGGAAACGGCCCCCTCTCTCTCAACTCCACCACGTACGATTGCGAAAGCCCCAGCAAGTGCGTGACTTGGCCCGGCCAAACTTGGCCCGAGGACGACGACGCTTACCCCACCTCCCCGGCGCTCGTCTGCTGCAGCACCACGCCAGCCGGTACACCCCAGATCAACTTCGTAGCCACGCAGTTCCCAGTGCCCCTGGACGCTAGCAACACGACCCTCTACCCGTCCAGCCTGCAGGACTGCTACGAGCCATTTGCCAGCCAAACCAGCCCCTGCAGCCAGATCGTTTATCAGTCCATGCAGTGGAGCGGCGCTCCGAGCGGCGCGCTTCCGCCCACGCCTATCACAATTGTTGGGTCCGGCTTTGGATACCTCCCAACCCTTCCACAGTTGATTGAAAGCTGCGGTGCCGGGGGGGGCGTGCTCGTCAGGCTACCTGCACATAGCAAACGACGGCCACTCAGGACTAGGCCCTGGGTGGGACACGTACGCCAGCAGCACTTACTGCCAGATTTATGTCGCTAACTGGTCCGACACGGAGATATCGGTACTTGCGAACCTTCCGGTAGCCATCAGCGATATGAGCGGCGCGCCGCTTTCACCGCTGAGCGACATTAGCCCGCTAACGCTAATGCCGGCCTCAGGCACCCCGCTATCGAACTTTTCTTGTCCGGTCATGAGCGGCGACAGGCTCCCCCTCGCGATCACAAATCCCCAAAGCGCAGGTAGCCAGACGATCGCGTTGGTGAGTGTGCTACCAGCGGGAACGCCGCTGAACTAACGCACTGTAAAATGCCGGACGACCCACCGTCGGCTCGGCAGCCTATTGCAGCACAGCCCGGAAGACCACACCGCCGTTCGCTGCACCGCCATACGGACATGTCCCGTATAGGCCGCCTGCCGGATCTAGGACCACCCCAGCTTCAGACTGGCCGCCGTCAGCGCTCACCCAGCCATTTCCGCCCGTGAAACTGTGCAGCACGGTTTCCTGGCCCACGGGGCTCACCTGGTACACTACGCCGCAACCCGTCCCGCCACAACCCGTGCTGCCGCCACTATAGGTGGTCCCGTATAGGTTTCCCGTAGAGTCGCGTGCGACGCCTCCGATAGGCAGACCACCGTCCGCGCCACCCGTAAACGTGTAGAGCACAAGGTACGTCCCGCTGGCGGTCAATTCGAAGACGACCCCCTCCCCCTGTAAGCCGCCGCTTGTAGTGCCAAAGTTGGCGGCGGTTCCATAGAGGTTACCCGTGGGGTCCAAAATCACGCCTGCGAAGGGATTGGCCCCGCTGGCGTTCGTGAAGCTGTACAGTACCGTGAAATCTCCCGCGCTATCGATCTTGTACACAACCCCCGCGCCAAGCCCACCGTACTCTGCAGTTCCGTAAACATTGCCATATGCGTCGACCGCTAACCCGGGGTTCGGTTCGAGCCCATCGGATCCTCCCGTAAAAGTGTGCAGCACCGTAAACTGGCCACTCGGGGCGAGCTTGAACACCAGGCCGTCGGGCGCGAACCCGCCTTCTGCCGCCCCATAAAGATTTCCCGCCCTGTCGAGCACGACTCCGCCGGAGCCGGCGCCATCCGCGCCGCCCTTGAATTCGTAGAGCAGCGTGTACTGGCCGGAAGGCGCAAGCATGAAAACCGCGCCCAGCCCCTGAGCGCCGCTGCCAGTAGCCCCATAAATGTTGCCCGCGGAGTCGCGGGCAATGACCTCCCCTAGGCCTGCTCCGAGGGAAACTCCGGGGAAGCTGTAGAGCGCCGCTTCCTTACCCTCGGCGTCTACCTCGTACAGTACGCCGGCGTTCGAGGCGCCGCCATTGACGGTGGTTCCGTACAAGTTCCCTGACCCATCCATAATCACGCCCCCAAACGCGCGCGTGCCTCCAGCCGCGGCGGGAAAACTGTACAGTGTCGTCGCCGCCCCGACGGCTCCAGCTTATATATCATCCCCGCCATGCCGGCGTTGGGACTGCTCCCGTAGATGGTGCCCGCCGCGTCCAGCACCACTCCCGGCGTAGGCGCCTGGTGCGTCGGACCCCCGGGAAACCCGTAAAGCTCCTTAAAATTGCCAGCCGTGTCGATCTTGTAGACCAGCCCCGCGTTCGCCGCGCCGCCACCGTCCCCTGCCGTGCCATACAGGTTGCCGCCCGCGTCCATCGCCAGGCCCGCCGCCGGATCCTGCGGACCCTCGCCATCGAAACGGTGCAGCATCGTGTAATTGCCCGCGGGATCCACCTTGTATACCTCAAACCGCAAAGTCCCGTACAGGTTGCCCGCCGCGTCAGTGATCACTCCGGACTGGGATTCGCCGCCCTGAGTCTGCCGGAAGCTGTAAAACACGCTCATCTCTCCCGATGGGCTTAGCTTGTAAATCTCGCCGAAGCCGCCTCCGCCGCCGTGGTACGTCGTCCCGTACAGGTTGCCCGTGGAATCGAAGACCACCGCCCCGTATGGATTGGCCCCTTTTTCCTTGCCGTTGAAACCCAGCAGCACGGTCTCCTGCCCAGACGGGGTAACTTTAAACACCACGCCCGCGCTCGCAGGACCACCCTTCACTGTCGTTCCGTACAGGTTACCGGCGGAATCGAGAGTCACCCCGGCGTAGGGGTTAGCCCCGTCTGCCCCGCCGGTGAAGCTGTACAATACGGTTTCGTTTCCAGCCGGGTCTACCCTGTACACCACCCCCGCGTTCGCCGCGCCGCCGTAGTAGGTGGTTCCGTACAGGTTCCCGGCCGCATCGATCGCCACTCCGGCATAGGGATTGGCCCCGTCGGTCCCGCCCCGGAAGCTGTAAAGAGCTTCGTAGCCGGACTTGCCAACCCGGAACACCAGGCCCGCGTTAGCTGAGCCGCCCTCGTATGTCGTGCCGTAAAGGTTGCCGCCGCTATCGCGCACAAGCGTTCCAAACGGGTTCGCGCCCTTGGTAAAGTTTCGAAAGTATGGATGATATGCTCGACGGGTGTCTGCGCCTGCGCTGTGCCGATCACCCCCAACAGGCAGACCAAGCGCACCCAACCGCCGATCCGTTCCGTTCTCATCGTTACCCTCCGCCGGATGAAGCTATCATACCGGGTCAGGCCGGCTAGTCCTCGCGCATTCCCGCATAGGCAGTACCACAGAGCCCCCGAGACCCTAGCCCAGGACATAGCCCAGGACTGCCTTGACATCACACCCGCGATCAGGCACGCTATACTATCTGGTAGATATCCTGAATATTTGCGAACCGTGCGCTCCGCGCCGGTTGAAATCGAGTAGTTTGCCAACGTGGTCCTAAATCTGATTCTCCAAACATCGGCGCCAGGCGGTTCCCTGCTGGGCTTCCTCCCCATTCTCCTGATCTTCGGAATCTTCTACTTCCTCCTGTTCCTTCCCATGCAGCGGCAGAAGAAGAAGACAGCAGAAGATGTTGAGCTCCTTGCAGAACGGGAACGTCGTGCTCACCAGCGGCGGCATCGTCGGGACCATCATTTCGATCGGCGACGACGATACGCTGGTATTGCGCGTGAAGCCCGACAATATCAAGCTGCAGGTGGCCCGCAGCGCGGTCTCCAACCTGGTGACGGGCGAAGGCAAGAAATAAGCAGGACAAGAGTTTACAAATGAAGCAAGGCACAATCCTCATGCGAAAAAATGTGACGGGCAGGACCGTAGTCATCATGGTGACGATCCTGGTATGCGTGTTCGGCATCATCGGCTTTCCGAAATCGGGCGCCGATCTGATGGAGAACCTGCGCACACAATATCCGGCTGGGGCTGGATCTGAAGGGCGGCAGCCACCTGGTGTTGCAGGTCCACGTGCAGGACGCCATCAAGACGGAGGCCGACGGGGCCATCGAGCGGATGAAAGACGAGATGCGCAAGCAGAGCATCGATTACGCCGCGATCGACCGCAACGACCCGGCCACCGTGGAGGACGCCGACAAGATCGAGATCGACGTGAAGGGCGTTCCGCCGACCAAGACCACCGCCTTCCGGAACCTGATATCGGAGCGCTTCACCCAGTGGACGCTGACCCCCGTCAACGCCACCGATTACCGCCTGAATATGCGGCCCTCCGAACTGGTCACGCTGAAGCGCGACACCGTGGAGCGGTCGCTGCAGACCATCAGCAACCGCATCAATCAGCTTGGCCTGACCGAACCGACCGTGCAGCAGTATGGCCAGGCCGGCACGGACTACGAAATCCTGGTGGAGCTTGCCGGGCGTGGACGATCCGGCGCGCGTGAGGGAAATCATGCAGACCACCGCGCAACTGGAAATCGACGCGGTGAAGGAGAGCAGGCCATACCGAGCCGCGAGGCGGCCTTGGCCGCCAAGGGCGGCATCCTGCCGTTGGGTACCAAACTGGTGCAATCGCGGCCGCCCGGCGACGGCCGCGCGGAGTGGTACCTGGTGTCGAAGACGCCCGTGATTCGCGGCACCGATCTGCGCAACGCGCGCGCCGGCCAGGATGACATGCGCAAGTGGGATACGCAGTTCACTCTCAGCCCGGACGCCGGCAAGACGCTTCGGCCGGTTCACCGAGTCCAATATCGGAAACTAGCTGGCGGTGGTGATGGACAACCAGATCTACAGCGTGGCGGTCATCAAGGGGCGCATCGAGGATAGCGGCCAGATCGAGAATATCGGCACCGAGCAGGAAGCTTCGGACCTGGCGCTGGTGCTGCGCGCGGGCGCGCTGCCGGCCACCATCCAGATTTGATATGAGAACTCCGTGGGGCCGTCGCTGGGCGCGGATTCCATTCACGCGGGCATCGTGGCCGGCCTGGCCGGACTGGCGGCCGTGATCGTGGTGATGCTGGTCTATTACAAGCGCAGCGGCGTCAACGCGGTGCTGGCGCTGTTCCTGAACACCGTGATCCTGATGGCGGCGCTGTCCTACTTCAAGGCCGTGCTGACGTTGCCGGGCATCGCCGGCGTGATCCTGACCATCGGTATGGCGGTGGATAGCAACGTTCTGATTTTCGAGCGCATCCGCGAAGAGCTGCGGGCCGGGAAGGCCATCGTCTCGGCCGTGGATGCGGGTTTCTCGAAAGGCCTGGTGGACGATCGTCGATACCCACGTCACCACGGTGGTTTCTTGCGCTTTCCTGTTCATTTTCGGGGAAGGGCCGGTGCGGGGCTTTGCCGTGACCTTGACCATCGGCCTGATCGCCAACGTCTTCACGGCGGTGTTTGTGTCGAAGGTGATTTTCGACTACGAGTTGTCCGGGCGCCGGCAACTGGCGGAGTTGAGCATTATGAGACGTCGGCGGCTGGGGCCGAAGCCCGCTGCCGCACGGATGGGAACAATTTTGAAAAGTCCGGTGTCGAAGTAATGTTAAGCACCGGTATGGCGTAATTCCGATGCAAATCTTTAAGAACACGAATTTCGACTTTCTGCGCTACAAGTGGCCGTTCATCGGCGCCTCGCTGGTGCTTTCCGTGGCGGGGATCGGCAGTATCATCGCTGCACGGCGGACTGCGCTACGGCATCGACTTCAAAGAAGGCACGCAGATGACCGTCAAGTGGAACGGCGCGCCTCCCGAGGACAAGATCCGGGCCGCCCTCTCGAAAAGGATCGGGGGCGAGGTCACCGTGCAGCCGTTCACCGAATCTCGCGCCAAGAACGAGGTGGTGATCGGCACCGAGCGCATGGGCGAGCAGCAGACTGAACGCGGCCCGCAAGACCATGCAGGACACCTGGAGGCTACTTTCGGCGAACCGCAGAGCGGCAAACTGGACTTCAACAACGCCGGCGCCGCCGAGATCGCCGACCGGCTGACCGTTCCGCTGCAGCAGGCCGGCGTGCAGCTTTCCGACGAGCAACTGCAAAAACTGGCGAGCGATCTGCGCACTTATCCGCGACTACGCCGCCGCGTTCCGGCTTGATCTCCAGTTTCGATCGAACTAGCGGCTGTGCCCGGCGTAAACTCTGCTATTATCAACGTTCTCAAACAGCAATGCTACCTGGCGCCGTTTTCGATCCTGCAGGTGCAGATGGTCGGCCCCAAGGTGGGCGCGGAGTTGCGGACCAAAGCGGTGCTGGCGACCCTTTACGCGCTGGGTGGAATGTTGGTATATATAGCGTTTCGCTTCGAATGGATTTACGGCGTGGCGGCGGTGGTGGCGTGCTTCCACGATACGATCATCACGATCGGGCTGTTCTCCCTCTTCAACAAGGAGATCACGCTGACGGTGATCGCGGCATTGTTGACGCTGGTCGGCTATTCCATGAACGATACGATCGTCATCTTCGACCGCATCCGCGAGAATCTGAAGCTGCTGCGCCGCGAGCCGCTGGAATCGCTGATCAACAAGAGCGTCAACCAGACCCTGAGCCGGACCGTGATGACTTCCGGCCTGACATTCTTGACCGTGGTCGCGCTTATTCCTGTTCGGCGGCCCGGTGCTGCATGGCTTTTCTTTTGCATTGGTGGTAGGTATTATTATCGGTACGTACTCTTCGGTTTTCGTGGCCAGCCCGATCGTGCTGTTCTGGCACAATTGGGCGGACGCGCGGAAGAGGACGGCTCCGGTGCCGGTAGCGGCCGCCAAGCCGCAACAGCCGGGGCGCAAGAGTTCGGCCAAGGCCGTGAAATAGGAACGTAAGGAGGAATTTATGTTTGAGCAAACATTTGTCGATGGCACGGGCAAGACGCACAAGACCTGGACGGTGCTGGTATCGTTCCTGGCTCAGATGCTTGTGCTGGTGATCGCGATCCTCATCCCGATGATCTATTTCGACGCGTTGCCGAAGAGCCAGTTGACCAGTTTTCTGGTGGCTCCGCCGCCGCCTCCTCCTCCTCCGCCTCCGCCGGCCGCCGCTCCTAAAGTGGTCAAAGTGATTCCGCGCCAGTTCGACGCCGGCCGCCTGATGGCGCCCAAAGCGGTCCCCAAGGAAGTCGCCATGATTAAAGAGGAAGAGCTGCCTCCGCCGTCTTCGGGCGGCGTGGTAGGCGGCGTTCCCGGCGGCGTTCCCGGCGGCACCGCGGGCGGCGTGATCGGCGGCATCATCGGATCGGTCCCCACGGCCGCGCCTCCGCCGCCTCCTCCGCCGGTCAAGGTCGAGAAGCCGGTGACCCCGCAGCGCATCCGCGTGGGCGGCAACGTGCAGCAGGCCAAGCTGATCCGCCAGCCCAAGCCGGTCTATCCGCCGCTGGCCAAGCAGGCGCGCATCTCTGGCGTCGTGAAGTTGAACGCCATCATCGGCAAAGATGGTACCATTCAGAATCTCACGGTTGCCAGCGGCCATCCGCTGCTGGTGCCGGCCGCCATGGAAGCGGTGAAACAGTGGGTCTACCAGCCGACTCTGCTCAATGGCGAGCCGGTGGAAGTGGTCACGCAGATCGACGTGAATTTCACGTTGAGTCAGTAGTAAGTCTGTTAAACTAATTCAACTCGCAGGAGAACAAGGAAAATGCTTTTGCAAATGCAGGTTTGGGCGTTTTTTTTACTGCAGGAGCCGGCCGCCATCGGATGGGACCCGCGCTCCCTGTGGGCACAGATGGGCGCTTGCCGCCAAGCTGGTGGTGATCGGTCTGTTCCTCATGTCGGCGTGGTCGATCGGCGTCATGATCGACCGGTTGCTGGCCTATAGCGCCGCGCGTAAACAATCGCGCGCGTTCGCTCCGGCCGTGGCGGGCGCTTTGAAGGAAGGCAAGCTGGACGAAGCCATCAAGATCGCGGACCGGTACAAGAAGAGCCACCTGGCCAAAGTGGTGGTGGCGGGATTGCAGGAGTTTCAGGCCCACCAGATGAGCTCGGAGATTTCCGGCGAAGACATCGAAGCTTCGCAGCGCGCTCTGGAGCGCGCCGAAGCCATCGTGCATGCCGAACTGAAGCGCGGCATCAGCGGCTTGGCGACCATCGGTTCGACGGCCCCGTTCGTGGGACTGTTCGGAACGGTCGTCGGCATCATCAACGCGTTCAAGGGGATTTCGACCGAGAAGTCCACCGGTCTGGGCGCCGTGGCGGGCGGTATTTCCGAAGCCCTGGTGACCACGGCTATCGGACTTTTCGTGGCTATCCCCGCCGTCTGGATGTTCAACTACTTCACGGGCAAGATCGAAGCGTTCGACGTGGAGATGGGCAACTCCAGTTCCGAGTTGATCGACTACTTCCTGAAGCGGTCGCAGCGCGGCGCTGCGGCACGTAAATAGGAAGTGCAGGCGGAAAACATCCAGCGAGTTGAATAGGAGCGCCCCGGCGCGAGCCGGGGCGCTTCAGACCGGTCTGCAGACTTTATTGGTCTGGAGATTTTATATGTCGGTAATTCTCAAAGCGAAAGCCCCTCCGCCGGTGGCGGACATCAACGTCACGCCCATGGTGGACGTGATGCTGGTGCTGCTCATCATCTTCATGGTCATCACGCCTATGTTGTCGAAGGGCGTCAGCGTGGATATGGTCAAGACCATGAACCCGATCCCCATGCAGGCTGCCGATAAGAGCGACGCGATCATCATCGCGGTCACGCGCGACGGCAAGACGTATCTCAATACCACGCAGATGCCCGCCGACCAGCTTCCCGGCAAAGTCAAGGACATGTTGGCCAACCGGTTGGACAAGATGTGCTTCGTCCGGGCGGATTCGCGGGCGCGGTACGAAAAGGTAGTGGATGTGGTGAACAATCTGCGCGCCGCGGGCGTGGATCAGCTTGGGCTGCTCACCGAGCAGATGCAACAAAAGGCAAAACCGGCAACACCCGCCACGGCGGGACAATAGCAGGATACTAAGGAGTAATTCATATGGCAATGGCAGTGGGTGGCGCCAAAGGCGCGATGTCCAGCATCAACATGACGCCGATGATCGACGTGCTGCTGGTGTTGATCATCATTTTCATGGTGATTACGCCGCTCACGCCGAAGGGCCTGGAGGCGTTGGTTCCGCAACCGCCTCCGCCCGGCACGCCGCCGGCGGCGGATACGCGCACGGTGGTCATCGTGGTCAAGAAGGACGTCGCACGCATGCAATCAGCTACCAGATCAACCACGAGCCGACCCCCGAGGCCAACCTCGGTTCGCGCCTGGAAGAGATTTTCAAGACTCGCGCCGAGCGCGTGGTGTTTGTAAAGGGCGAAGACGATCCCCAGACCGATCCCACGGCCGATCCCGACCTGGAATTCCAGTATGTGGCCAAGGCCATCGATATCGCGCACGGCGCCGGTATCGATAAGGTCGGGCTCATGACATCGAAAATGGAGGCCGGACAGTAATGAGACGCAAGGCTCTTGTGGTGCTGGCGCTCGCCGCGATGACGGTGTTCGCCACCAGTTGCGAAAAATTGAAGGCGCGCGACGAGTTGAACAAAGGCGTGCAGGCCTTCAAGAACGCCCAGTATCCCGCGGCTGTGGAGAAGTTCAAGAGCGCCGTCGAGTTGGATCCCGACTTTTGACACGGCGCGCCTGTATCTGGCGACCGCCTACATGCAGCAATACATCCCCGGCGCCGATTCGCCGGAAAACATCCAGATGGCCACCGCCGCCCGGGAACAGTTTCAAAAGGTGCTGGACAAGGATCCCAAGAATACGCTGGCTATCGCTTCCATCGCCTCGCTGCTTTTTAACGAGAAGAAGTTGGACGAGGCGAACGAGTGGAATGTGAAGCTGATCGCCGTCAACCCCAAAAACAAGGAAGCCTACTATACGCTGGGCGTGATTGCCTATTTAAAGGCTATGGTGAGGGACGGCGAAGCCAGGGCCAAGATGGGTATGAAGCCCGAGGATCCGGGGCCGCTGAAAGACAAGAAAGTGCGCGCGGAAGTGGCTGGCGTGAATGGACCGGTGGTCGACGAGGGCATCAAGGACTTGGACAAATCCTTGCAGCTGGATCCCGAATACGACGACGCCATGGCCTACGTGAATCTCCTTTACCGCCAGAAGGCGGATCTGGAGGATTCTCCCGACGCTTATAAAGCGGACATCGACAAGGCCAACACCTACTTCCAAAAGACCATCGATACCCGTAAGATCAAAGCCGAGCGGAAGCCCACCGGCGGCGGCATCACCACCGACACGAAGTAACCGTCGCGCGGGCCCTCGGGCGGTTGCGCCGATGCATACCCTTGTCCAGACCCTCGTCCTTCTACTCCTGCTGGCTGCGATTCTGGCATTCCTGTGCCCGGTTGTTCAAAACCGCACGCGAGCAGTCCTGAAGCGCCGCCCCCCCTGCTGTTCGCGGCGCCTGTCGCGTTGACCGTGCTTTTCAGCGCACTGGCTGCAGCTTCGAGCGCCTTCAGCCTCAAGCTGGCGCTGCTCGTCCTGTTGTATACATTCGCCCCGGCCCTGGCGGCCTTTGTCCAGAGTCCCCGTCCGGGCAGAGACCGGCCCACCTGGCTCGACTTCGCCATCATCCTGATGCTGTGGTTTCCCCTGGAGTTTTCCGCTGGAGGATCCTTGATTCCCAAGCCTGCCCAGGGCTTCCTGCACAGCGTGGCCTATGGGATTTCCATTATCCTGGCGCTCGTGATTTTCGTGGGCTTCCGCGCGCTATCCGGCATGAAATATAATGTGCCGCGTGCGCGCGACCTGGCGTACGGCGCCGCCGGATTTCTGATCGCCGCTCCTATCCTGATCGCCGCCGCCCGCTTGCTCCATTTCATTCCGCCGTTTCATGCGCCCGCCCACCCCACCGCGCGTGGCATCGGCCGTACTTTCGCCGTCATTTTCGTGGGCACTGCCCTGCCCGAAGAGATCCTGTTCCGCTCGCTCATCCAGAACTGGCTGATGCAGCGTTACGGCTTCACCACGCTGATGCTGCTGGTTTCCGCATTCATATTCGGCTGCGCGCACCTGGATAACGGGCCGCAGACGCTGCCCAACTGGCGCTACATGATCCTGGCCACCATCGCCGGCATTGCCTACGGGAAGGCATTTCAGAAATCGTCCAGCGTGTTTTCCTCGGTCGCTTGCCACGCCCTGGTGGACGCAACCAAGCACGTTTTCTTCTGATCGTAGATATCCGTGAACCGCGCGCAATGAATTTCTGAGGAGCAACATGACAGGAACTGGTGAAGTGTTTGCTGAACGTCGTCTTCGTCTTCGCTTGGCTACCGAGACGAAGAAGCTAGTGGTTCAACTCGGGCCAGTAATCGGAAGAGATGAAGCATCTTTCTGTTGACCTGTTGCAAGCGGAGGTGCTGAAGAGGAACCTGTTCGTGGTGGTCCGGGACTCCATCAGCCATCACCTGGCTGTTGGACCGGACTTCTTCCTGCACTGAGCGAAGAATTACGCCTACAGCTTCAACAACTCCCGCAGCCGCTTCGTCTGCACCCGGCTCACCGGGATCTCCGTGTGCTTTTTATCGTCCATGCGCAGCTGATAGCTCGACTTGAACCACGGCACCACTTCCTTGATCTTGTGAATGTTCACCAGAAACGACCGGTGCACCCGCCAGAAGGTCTCTTTATCCAGGTTCGCCTGCAGATCTTCGATCGTCCGGTAGTTCGAATGCCCTTCCATGTTGGCCGCCACCAGCGTGATCATGCCGTTGTCGATCGTCGCGTAAATCACGTCCTGCGCATCCACGATGAAGTTGCGGTTGGCATTCCGGATCAGCAGCTTGGTGCGATGCGCCGGTGGACCCGATGCCGCCGGGACATCCGCCGGCGCCACCTTCTTCTCCTGCGCAGACCGCCGCGCCCGGTCGATCGTCTCCGCCAGGCGCGACTTGTCCACCGGCTTCAGCAGGTAGTCCATGGCTTCCAGCCGGAAAGCCTCCACGGCGTATTGATCGTAGGCGGTAACGAAGATGAAATGCGGCAGTTCCATGCCGGAATCGCGCAGTTGCCGCACCACCGCTACGCCGTCCTGACCGGGCATGTGCACGTCCAGGAAAACCAGATCGGGCTCCGCCTTTTGGATCAACTGGACGGCCTCCAGCCCATTCCGTCCGGTGGCCACTACCTCCACTTCCGGAAAGTCCCGCAGCAGGTAAGCCAGCTCGTCGCAGGCCAGTTGTTCGTCGTCGACAATAACGGTGGTCAAAGTAGCCGTCGCGCGCTCTCGCATCGAGTTGGTATTATAACATTTCGTCCCGCGTCGGCAGATTAGCCGACGTGCGGCCAGGCACTCCCATGCGGGCCATCAGACCCGTTCGGGCGCACGCGTCACACGCGCCGGGAGACTGCCTAAATTGAGAGGAGCAAAGCACTTGTCGACAATTCGTCCAAGATGGACAACGTTTCTATCGCGCCGGCGGAGGGCAAGCTCGGGGTATTGATCCCCGGCATGGGCGCCGTCACCACCACTTTCATCGCCGGCGTGGAGGCCATCAAACGCCAACTCGCCAAACCCATCGGCTCGGTCACCCAGATGGCCACCATCCGCCTCGGGAAGCGCACCGAAGGCCGCAGCCCGCGCATCAAGGATTTCGTCCCCCTCGCCAGCCTCGACGATCTGGTTTTCGGAACCTGGGACATCTATCCCGATAACTGCTACGAGGCCGCCGAGAAAGCCGGCGTGCTGGAAATGCCTCTGCTCGAGAAACTTCGCGCGCCGCTCTCGGCCATCCAGCCCATGCCCGCCGTCTTCGATCACGAATTCGTGCGCCGCATCGACGGCCCCAACAAGAAGCCCAAGGCCTCCAAGATGGACCACGCCGAAATGCTGATGGACGATATCCGCAATTTCCGCGAATCCACCGGCGCCGCCCGCCTGGCCATGATCTGGTGCGGCTCCACCGAGGTTTTCCACAAGCCCGCCGCCGTCCACCAGACGCTCGACGATTTCGAGTGCGGCCTGCAGAAGAACGATCCCGAAATCTCGCCCAGCCAGATCTACGCCTATGCCGCGCTGAAGATCGGGCGTCCCCTACGCCAACGGCGCGCCGCACCTGACCACCGATACGCCGGCCCTGCTGGAACTGGCGCGCGAGCGCCAGGTGCCCATCTGCGGCAAGGATTTCAAGACCGGCCAGACTTTCATGAAGACGCTGATCGCGCCCGGCCTGAAATCGCGCATGCTGGGCCTGAACGGCTGGTTCTCGACCAACATCCTGGGCAACCGCGATGGCGAGGTGCTGGACGATCCCGGCTCCTTCAAATCCAAGGAAGAATCCAAGCTCGAAGCGCTCGAACAGATCCTGCAAGCCGGATCTCTATCCGGATCTGTACAAGAACATCTACCACAAGGTGCGCATCAACTATTATCCGCCGCGCGGCGACGCCAAGGAAGGCTGGGACAACATCGACATCTTCGGCTGGCTGGGCTATCCGATGCAGATCAAGATCGATTTCCTGTGCCGCGATTCGATCCTGGCCGCGCCGCTGGTGCTCGATCTGGTGCTGTTCATGGATCTGGCGCAGCGCGCCGGCATGCGCGGCGTCCAGGAATGGCTGTCGTTCTATTTCAAGGCGCCCATGCACGCGCCCGGGCTCTATCCCGAGCACGATATCTTCATCCAGTTGATGAAGCTGAAGAACACGCTGCGCTGGATGCAGGGCGAAGATCTGATCACCCATCTCGGACTGGAATACTACGACTAGTGGCGACCAGAACCCGGAACTTAGAACCCAGCACTCATCACTCTATGAAGGTTCTAGTCATCGGCGGTACCCTGTTCATCGGCCGGCAACTGGTGAAGGAGTTGTGCAACGCCGGCCACGATGTGGCCGTACTGCACCGCAAGCCGGAGCACGGCCTGACCCGCCGCGTCGAGAACCTGATGGCCGACCGCAACGACGCCGAGGCCGTCCAGCAAGCGCTCGATGGCCGGCGCTTCGACGTGGTCTACGACAATGTCTACGATTGGGAGCGCGGCACCACCGCCGCCCAGGTGGAAGCCACCGTGCGCGCCTGCGGCGACCGCGTGCAGCGCTATATCTTCATGTCCAGCGTGGCCGCCTATGGCGACGGCCTGAATCATTATGAAGGCGATGCGCTGGCGCCGGACAACCATCCCGAACGCTTACGTCCGCAATAAGGCCATGACCGAGCGGATGCTGTTCCGCATGCATCAGCGGCACGGACTGCCGGTGGTCACTTTCCGCCCGCCGTTTGTCTACGGGCCGGGAAATCCGTTCTACCGCGAGGCATTCTTTTGGGATCGCATGCGCCTGGCGCGACCCATCATCATTCCCGGCGATGGCCACCGCCTGATGCAGTTCGTCTACGTGAAGGATCTGGTGCGCGCCATGATCCGCGCCATGGAAGTTCCCAATGCCGCGGGCGAAGCGTTCAATATCGGCAACTCCCGCCCGCTGACGCAAGTGGAGGTGGTGCAGTCGCTGGCCGCGGCCGCCAGTAAGTCTCCCCAGGTGGTCCGCATCCCGCGCGAAGCGATCCTGCATTCGGGCGGCAATCCCATGGGCGATCCCGCTTACTTCGGCGTGTATTTCGACATGCCTCCGATCACCGAAAAAATGGGCAAGGCCGCGCGCGTCCTGGGCGTCCGCCCAACGCCTTTCGAAGAGGGCCTTAAAGAAACGTGGCGCTGGTACCTGCGCAATCGCAATGGCCGATGGCCGCAGCCGCGCTTCGCCTTTGAGAACCGCTTGCTGGCGCTGGCGCAAGCCCGGTCGGCGGCCACGGGGTAGCCGCTATGGCTCTTCAACTGGACGAAGCCGAAGTGCGAGTGCTGGGCGCGCTCATGGAAAAAGAGATCGCTACGCCCGAGTATTACCCCCTGTCGCTCAACGCGCTGGTGAACGCCTGCAACCAGAAATCCAACCGCGAACCGGTGGTTTCCTACGATGAGGACACGGTCGAGACCGCGCTCGACGGACTGCGGGCCAAGGGTCTGGCTGCCCGCATCAGCGGTCCCGATATGCGCGTTCCCAAGCATGCCCACCGCCTGTCGGAAGTCGTCAATCTGGGCCGCCGCGAGGCCGCCGTGATGTGCATGCTGATGCTGCGCGGTCCGCAGACCGTGGGCGAATTGCGCGGGCGCACCGAACGGCTCTTTCCATTCGACGATCTGGAAGCCGTGGACGCCTGCCTGACCCGCCTGATGGAATGGCAGCCCGATCCGCTGGTAGCGCGTCTCCCCCGCCAGACCGGATACAAGGAGACGCGCTACGCTCACCTGCTCTCGGGCGAGCCGCACGCGCAACCCCTGACGCCGGGACCCATCGTACGCGAGAACCGCGATGGCTCCATCGCGCATTTGCAAGCCAGCGTGGATCGGCTAGAAAGAGAGTTCGAGGAACTGAAGCGGCAATTCGCGGAGTTCCGGAAACAGTTCGAGTAGATCTGACGCGGTCTCATCATCTCGTTGTGCCCATGCTCCAGAACGTGGCAATGCCATTCAGCAGACTGGATAGAGCAGCGCGGGAAACATGAACCACATCTGCGGCGGCCGTCACCAGAAGGCCCGCGTGCTGACTAACGAGCGCCGAGATCGTATCATCCGCCTGCCGTCCATCCATGATTACCAGCGATGGGAGAACGGCCATATTTCTTTTGGTTCGTCAGAAGAATTCGTGGGTCGATTCCGGCTCGGGCAACTTGCCAAGTGAGTGATAGAGCGCAAGTTCGAGGCAGCGGAAGGTGCGGAAACCGTAGGATTTTCTCATGGTGACTTTAGCCTTGTTGTTCAGACCCTCGACAACTCCGCTGGAAAGCAGCTTCTGAGCGCGGAAATAGTTGAGGATCAATTCGCGGTGCTGGCGCAGTGACCGGGCGATGTTCTTCATGGGCTCGATGCGCGAGCGCATCACTTGCCGACACCAGTCATCGAGGAACTTTCCGGCCCATGCGGGCGAGTTGTAATCCCAGAGCTGCTGAAAGGCTTCCTTAAGAAGGTAAGCACGTACGGTCTTCAGGTTGTAACGGAGCAGATCGCGCAACCGGAAGCGCTGTTCCGTCTTCAGATTCTCTTCGCGTTTGAGCAGCAGCCAGCGCGACTTCTTCAGCACGGGCACGCCGCCCTCGCTCGCTATGCGGCGCGATTCTCCCGCTCGGACTTCGTCCAGCGCCTTGTTCATTTTCGCCACGATGTGAAAACGATCGAGGATGTGAAGCGCCTCGGAGCATTTCTCGCGAATGACTTTTAGATAGGGTTCCCACATATCGGAGCAGACGAACACGATCTTCGAAGCCAGTTCGTCGCCGATGACGGTGAAGAATCCCCGAAAGGATTCGATGGTTCTTTCGCGGCCCACCCAAAGCAGGCGCGTGACGTCGAGATCGATCTGATAAACCAGAGTCAAGTACTTGTGGCCTTTGGCATATTGGATCTCATCGACGCCGATCGCATCGATTTGGCCTAGCACCCGGTGCTCCAGCCCGAAGGTGACGACGTGTTCCACCGCGTCGAAGACCTTGTCCCAGGAGGTGCGAAAGGCCTCCGCCGTCTCTTTCCATGACAGTCGCCGCGCCCAACGGGCTAAGAAGAGCATGTAGGCTTTGGTCAGTGTGCGTTTGCCGTCGCCCCAGGGAACTTCTTCGACAGCCACAACGCCGCAGCGGCGACAGTCGACGCGCCGCATGGTGTACAGAAGGAAGACGAGAAACCCCCACAGGGGAATGAACTCAAAGCGCCGTTCGGCGAGTTGGTCGTAACCGGGCGCCGGCAAATGGCAGCGCGAGCAGACTGCGGCCGAACCCTTGCGCGGTCGCACGGCCACTTCGATACTCTTCTTGTCGGCACTGAAGTGGGCGTGCTGGTAGACAAAACCTCGGAAACGATGGCAGCGGTTTAGAATCGTGATCAGTTCCATGGCGCGGAAGCGGGCGGCGGCGAATCTCTACCATAAACCGCTCCAGACCCGTGAGCCGCGGGATCGAAAAACGCTGGGCGACTGATCGTTCTTTACTGCTTTCAGGTAAGCGGCTCGAAGCAGGAGGAGGAACTTTCGTTGGTGCAGTTTCGATCAGCCGGACGGTCGTGTTGACTGCGGTACGAATTTCGCGTTCGGTAAACGGCGCGAGCCGTAGCACGGCTACGGCTTGGCGTCGAGAAAGTCGTTCACCATTGGGACGATGATGGGTATGCGCTGCATCAGTGTCACGTGGGTGGTGTCGGGCAAGATGGCCAATCGCGATGCGGAGCGCGGCTTCATGTCGCCGTGGATCTCGCCACCCTTTAGGCGAAACATCTCCGCGACGTGCGCGAGCCGCACGCCGTCAGCGTCGCCGTGGATGAAAAACATGGGCGTCGTGGTGGCCTTAAGCTTGTCGGCTCCGAAGTCGTACCCTTTCGAGGCCGTGGCGACGATTCGCTGGACGAAGTTCGGAAAGTCGTCCGGAGTCGGACTCAGCTTCTTGTACTCGGCCTCAATGGGCGAGCCTTTGAAAGCGTCCGCCGTGAGTTTCGGGATAGCTTCGACCGCTTCCGCGATCATGCCGTCACGGCGGAACGTGGACGAAATGATGACTGCCCTTCGCACTTTGTCCGGATGGCGGATCGCACACTGCATCGCCACGGCTCCGCCCATGCTGTAGCCGATAAGGTCCGCTCGCGGGATCTTGAGATAATTGAGCAGTGCGGCCACGTCGTCGGCGAGGTTTTCGTAGGTGATATCTCGTGGGACGTCCGCCGTGCGGCCGTGACCTTGCATTTCGACGGCAATGACTTTCCGTGTTTTGGAGAGCTCGCTGATCCACCCGGCCCAGTTGTTGGTGATGGTCATGAACGCGCCGTGAAGCAACACCACCGGTTCGCCGCCGCCGTGGACTTCGTAGTACATGTTGATTCCATTGACTGGCGCGTAGCCCGTCGTTGGCTTCTGCTGCGCCGACACGGCAGTCATAACGAGCGTCATTAAAAGGAAAGCTGTCTTCCGCACTGCTGAACGCCGCCCGGAAGCGTTTGTTTGATGGATTGGCTGCGTCATTTTGTCTCCGTACTTGATCCCAGGCTGGCGAGAAGCTCGTCGAGTTGGTCGAGCGCCTCGGGCATCGCGCCCGTCGATCCGGAGTCAAGCGCTTCCTTCGAGGGATAGAGATCGTGCACCACCAACAGCGTCTTGCCGGCGGTTTCATCGAAGGTCACCGTGGTGACGGTCTTGCCGTCGTCACCTTCCTCGTTGGTCCAAACGAGGCGCGAGTGCGGTGTCACTTCGAGGTACGTGCCGAAGAACTCCATCGTCGAATCTTCGTGGCGAAACACCAAACGATACTGCCCCCCAACGCGAACATCCATTTCGCAGGAAAGCAGGGTCAGCCCATACGATTTTGGTACCCACCACCTCCTGAATAGTTCTGCCTTGGTCCACGCCTCGAACACGAGGCGCGCAGGCGCGTTGACGGTGCGTGTGACGACGAGTTCGCGCTCGGACTTCCGCTCCACCTCCGTGCGGTTCTTCGTGGGGGTGGCCTCACTTTCTCTTCTTACGTCCATTTGCTTTCTCCTTCCGTTTCAATTCCTCGACAACAATGTCCAACTCGTCGAAGCGCGCGGCCCAGAGCTGGCGATACCTCTCGATCCATGCCGCCTCTTCTTCCAGTCCGCGCAGCCCGAGCTTGCAGGTCCGCACGCGCCCAACCTTCTCTGTGCTGACGAGCCCCGCTTGCTCTAAGACGCCTACATGTTTCTTCATGCCCGTAAGGGTCATGTGGAACCTCTCGGCAAGGGCTGTGATCGAAGCGTCCGCACGCCCGAGTTGCTCCAGAACGCCGCGTCGGGTGGCGTCCGAGAGCGCGCCGAACGAGGCATCGAAGTGGGTTTGGCTATACTGAGCCATACGGTTCAGTATACAACATGGGTGACGGCATGCAATGGGAGGCTGAGCGCCCGCTGCGTTGCCCGGCGATCCACCTAAACTCACGATCAACGGCGTAGCGTTTACCGGAGAGGGCAAACTAGTTCGAAAGGCAACTGGCTACGAACAGGAAAAGCTGAAGCCGCGCTATCCCACATCGGGTTCGCGGGCTGCGCGCGCCGAGCTTCCGACGCCCATTGGAGCGTATCGGTGACCCACAGATTTCTCCGACGAGGCTTTCTTTTCGTAAGCTGAATGTCCAGGATTTTCTTGGTGTTCATCGAAGCGAAAAGACCTCCATTGCTGCAAATACCCAAAGCTTCCTAGCCGCTTAGGCTGCCGCAGCAGTCGCGATCACAATTGGTTGATAGAATCCACTCTCGCCTGGAAATCGCCACCGGATATTTGTGAATCCGCGCGAATTCAGAATGCTCGTTATCTCATCACGCAAGACCGCCCGATAGGCCGCTGCTCCATGGAAGTTCACCCAGCCGGTGGAGGTTTCCCGTGTGATGTACATATGAAACGTGTACCGGCGCTCGTCCTGCCAGTCCCAAAGTTGAAACACGATCCGGCGCTTTCCTGCGTCTGAGTAGAAAACCGGACCTTGCGCAACAGGGCGCTGCGAAAGGATCTCGTCATAATCCCGGATGCTCGCGATGAAGATCCCTCCGCTGCGAAGTTTTCCCCGGATCTGGCCTGCCGCTTGTGCAAGGCCCGCTTCGGAGAGCAAATGCGGCAGCGAGTTGTCCATACAGATCACGGCGTCGAAGCCGCCCGCCGGCAACTCATCCAGGTTTCGCATGTCGGCGGCGTAGAATGGGATGTCAAGCCCCCGCAGCGCCGCCTCTGAGCGAGCGCGCTGTAACGCCCCGCGGCTGACGTCCGATCCGGTGACACAGAAACCCAGCTTGGCTAGCCCAAGTGTTTGAGTGCCGATTCCGCAGGCGCAATCGAGAACGGTCGTACCAGCCGCAGGGCACTCGCGTTGAAAGATGGACTCGATTGCGGCTGCCTGGCGGGCCATCGATGCCTCCCAGTCTTCGAAGATGAAGTGGTAATCGCCGGCGAACTCGTCGTAAAAATCGCTAACAGATGCGGTCATCGTAGAGTCCAATATAGACAACTCAGACTAGGCGACGATCTGATACGGTCTCATCATCTCGTTGTCCTCATGCTCCAGAATGTGGCAATGCCATACGTAGCGGAATTCGTCCCCCGGATTGGGCACAGTTCCCGCCGGCAGATCGAAGCGCGCCACCACGCGCGTAACATAGCCGGAATAGGTCTTGACGGTATCCTTCCATGCGGGCCGTTCGCTCGATTCCGGGGGAATCGGGATGTTAGTAAACATCAGCTTACCGGTCTGTACGTAAGTCTTCGCGTCGAATGGCTGGCGGTTGAGTACCTGGAATTGCACGAGATGCAAATGTATGGGGTGCACGTCGCCGGTGGTGTTGGCGAATGACCAGATTTCGATCGATCCGGCTTTGGGATTTTCCGAGATAGGGTCGTCCCAGTGTTTGTTATCGAGCAGACCGATCATAGTGTAACCGTCGGAGGCGCGATCCATCTCTGCCAGGGCCAGCGTTCTTTCGCGGATGGCTTGGCCGGGGTCGAGCCGGGGAAATGGAACGAGCGTTTCAGGGACCGAACTGGTGTCCTTGCCCGACAGTGGTTTCGTCACCTTGAATAGCAACACGTCGGTAGCAGCGATTTCGCCGCCCCGCGTGTAGGGGGCGGGAGCGTCGTTGGTCATCGCAAGATGTACACCGCGGTGGCGGGAGAAATCGATGACCATGTCGAACCGCTCACCCGGCGAAAGAATCACATAATGCGAGCGTACCGGCGCGGGGAGCAGACCGCCGTCGCTGCCGATCTGAATGAACGGGGGAGCGCCGGCGGGCCCGCCATTCGGCTTGCCACCTGCATCGGCCGGAACCAGGGTCAGATGATAGAAGCGTGAGTTAGATCCGTTGACCATGCGGAAGCGATATTTTCGGGGCTCAACCTCGAGGAAAGGCGCGGCTTTACCATTTACGCAAACCACGTTGCCGAAAAACTCCTGCATCCAGGCCGGATGTGTCCCGTTACTGGCTGGCGGGTATAACAATGACCCATCGGCCTTAAAGCTGCGGTCCTGGATCATCAACGGCATCTCATAGGCGCCCGAGGGCAGGTTGAGGCCTTCTTCTTCCGGATCTCGGATCAAATAGAAACCGGCAAGGCCGGCGTAAACATTCAGCCTTGTGATGCCGAGGGCATGGTCGTGATACCAAAGCGTGGTGGCTGACTGTTCGTTCGGGTAATGACACGGATCGGCCGCGCGCACGGGTCCGCGGCGGCCGTTGGAAGTCACCCAGGCGTCGGGGTAGCCATCGCTCTCCGGCATCACGCGCGCGCCGTGCACGTGCGTTACGGTCCGGACTTGTGGCACATCCTGTCCAGCGCCATGGATGCTGTAGTCGAGCGGAAGGAAATGCTTTGTGGGAAGTTGGTTCCGCCACTTCACCCACAGTGGCTGGCCCTTGCGTACTTCGAACGTAGGTCCCGGCCACATGCCGTTATAGCCCCACATAGTAGCGGCAGGCAGATCGCGGTGCGCGCGATGCTGAAATGGCCGCATGTGAACACTGACGGCCTCGCGGCCGGCGGGAGGGCGGATGACCGGCGGGATAGACAGGGGAGTGACATAGCTGGCCAGGACGGCTGGCGGCGCCTGTGAGATCGAAGGACCGGGAATCCGTGGGCCCGCGCCAGGCATACTCATGGCGGAGTGCGGAGCGGCGGCCTGCGCAGGCAATTCTCCCGGTGCCGCCAGAGACGCTGCCCCCGCGCAAAAGCCCATTCGCAATAAGTCGCGCCTATCGATCACGAGGCATCATCGCACTTTCAATTTCGGGACTGAACCGGCGCGCCGGCACCGCGCTTTGCAGTCCAAGGATGCTCCGGCTGCACGACTTCGCCCCCATGGCCTAAGTACGCTCCGGAACCGCCGACGCCGATGGCCTGAGATGTACCTTCGATCTTCCCGTTGGCGACGTTCCCCGTAAATCGGGTGGTGAAGGGACGCGGTCCCGGAAAATGCACCTCGAAGGAAATGTGTTTGCCGTCGACGGTCCCGGTGAGCGAAGACGACCCGCGCAAATCGTCGAAGGTTCCGGTCAGCTTTGTGCCCTCTTTTCGCAAGTGTAGCACGCACTCCTCCGTTCCCAAACGGCCCTGCCACGACACCTGCCAATCGCCGCTAACATCTGACGGCTGGGCGTGGAGACCTTGCATCGTTGCGAATCCTAAAACGACCAGAATGAATGGTAAACCTTTGCTCATAAGTGGCCCTCGAAAAGATCCAGCCGGATCGGAGCACAATGCTCCAACCCGGCTGGGAAGTCGAGTATCTAAACTCCAGGGTAGTTACTGTCTGACCGCATTGCTGAAATTGAAAGCATCGAACAAGTCAGCGAGCGCGGGGCTGTTGGTCGGGACGTAAGGGTTGGATCCTACGGCCGGGTTGGGGAAGTTATCGCGCGTCTTGCGCCCGATCGTCGGCAGATTCCAGTTACGCTCGATGAATTTGATAATCGAAACGTGGTCGGCATAGCTGTGGTTGACGACGCCGCCGGTGGAGTACTGCGAAACGATGAGCAACGGAATGCGGGTGCCGTCGCCGAAGAAGTCGACCGGCTGGATATAGCCCGAATCATAATACCCGCCGCCTTCGTCGAAAGTAATGAAGATGGCGGTGCTCGACCACAGCCCAGAAGACTTCACCTGGTTGACGATCCGGTTCACGAATCCCTCAAACAGGTCGAGCTTGGAAGAAGCCGGATGGCCATCCACAAATCCGCTGGGCTTCACGATGGAAACCGCGGGAAGATTACCGGTATCGATGTCCTCATAGAGGGCGGTGGTGTCCTGGATGTGAGCTTCGACTTCGGCTGTGTTGGTCATGATGTCGCGGGCATACTGGAACGGGTTGCAAATATTGCAGTACGCATCATATGGATTTGTCCCCGCGGGGTCGCTCACATAGAGGTTCCAGCCTTCACCGAAGTAAGTGTAGGTGATGCCCGCGGCGGATAGCACATCCCCGATATGCGCCTGCGAAGTCGGGGGAAGCGTGAACGGAGAAGTGGGAGTGGCGGGGCTGCCGTTTCCCAGATAGCCAGGGTTGTAGTTATTCAACAGATAGTAAGCGCCCGGCGAGCAGCGTGGGCTGATGGGAGTACTGAGCGACTCCAGATAGTTGACAACTGCGGGAACGCCTGGCTGGCTGATGTCGGAGCAATTGCTGTAGCTTCCGCCAGAGTAGCCGTCCTGATCGTACCAGTTGTTGGTGCCGGGCTGCGGATTGGGATTTTCGATCTGATCCGTAGGCGGAGTCGCCGGGTGGCCTTTGGAATCGCTATACCAGAGCGCATCGGCGTAACCGAACATAATGTGATTGGCCCCTGTGCCGCCCATTACGGATTGGTGCATGTTGTCGCTCAACGTGTAGTTGTCGGCTAGATACTTCATATACGGGGCATCGCCTTTCTGCACGTTATAGAATCCCATGCTATCGGACCCTTCACCGGTAGTGATGTTCGTAAAAGGTTGGGGCTGGGGAGCGCCGTTGTCGCCGGCGCCGATGGTCACTTCCACCCAGGGAAACAGGTCGCTCAGGCACCCGCTCGGGTTCGCGGAAGTGGCCTGGGCGGTGGCGCAGTCGGTCTGCTGCCACATTTGATAAAACCGATGGACCGGGCTGCCGGAGTAGTCGTCATAGGAAATCGACGGGGTGAGCGCAAACGGCCCGGGTCCCAGGCTGTTAGGGGACTTGATCCGCGTGTCGACTACATTGAACGGAAGGCCGGTAGCGCCGCTGATCAGATAGTTGTTGTATTTGCCGAACAGGTCGGGTTCGGCCAGTTCCGCGACAGCCAGCGTTTGGAATGGCGCGGGGTAGGTGTCGCTGGCCACCGTGGGCGCGTACTGCGTTCCCGGCGCCGGAATGTTTTCGTATTGACTCTTCGCCCGGGGTGATGGCGAACGTGGTATTGTCGAGCGCGCTCGACTGCGCGGCCAGCGCCCAATTCTTGCCTGGATTGCCTTGGGCAGTGATGATTCCTTTCGACAGCAAGTTCGACACGGTCTGCCCGGCTACCGGTTTGTAGGTGGCGTAGACGTGGTCGAAACTGCGATTCTCCCCGATGATTACAATCACGTGCTGGATCGGGCTCGCTGTAGTGGTAGTGGGACGGTCCTCGGCGGCGGCATGCGCCGGCGTTCCCAGATTGGCAAGCAAAGCAAAAATGCTTGTGCCCACCGCGAAGTTCTGCCTGGCTCGGGCCAGGGATTCAGATAACGTCATAAAGTTCTCTCCTTGAAAACGACATAGATTTTCGATGAGACGCGTACAGCGACGTCAAGCGAAGGTAACAGGGGCGTGGTCACATGAAGATGACAGCGCGGTGAATACCCCGTGACAGCGGGCGCGCCCCCTTTTGGATGTGAGGAATACCACGATATGAAATCAGACCGCGCACCTCACCTTCCAAGGCGCGTCTCATAAATGCCTAATATACTAGGCAAAGCTATTGCAAAACGACATGATTGCCTAATATACTAGGCATTATGCTGGACCTGATCTCCATAGGCGACCGGATCGCCGAGCGCCGCAAAACGCTCAAGCTCAGCCAGGCCGAACTCGCGCGCAAGGCGGGCGTAAGCCGAGCCACGCTCGACGCGCTTGAAAACGGACGCGCCGGGGAACTGGGCTTCTCGAAAGTCACCAAACTGCTTGCCGCTCTTGGGCTGGAGCTGACGCTCCAGACGGCAAGCTCGCAGCGCCCCACCCTCGACGAACTGATGCAAGAGGATCGCGATGATAAAAGTCTGGACCGACGCCGCTGAGGCGGGGCTGCTTGACCGTCACGGCGAACGCGGCAGCACGTTCGCCTACCTGCCCGATACGCCCGCCGCGCGCGCGGTATCCGTCACCATGCCCGTTCGCCTCCCCTCCTGGAGCGTGAACTTCGGCCTGCCTCCCATCTTCGAGATGAATCTGCCGGAGGGGTTTCTGCGCGAGCGCCTGCGCCTTGCTTTTGCGAAAGCCACCGGCACCTTTGACGAATTCGATCTGCTGTCGATCGTTGGCCGCTCGCAGGTCGGCCGCATCCGCTATACCGGCGACAAGGAGCAGCTGCACGAGGACGTGCCGTTTCAGTCGGTGGATGAGATCCTCGAACGCAAGCGCGGCGGCGACCTGTTCCGCTACCTGCTGGAGAAGTTCGCGTCCTTCTCCGGCATCAGCGGGGTGCAGCCCAAGATCCTCGTGCGCGACGAAAACGCCTTCGCCGAGATGGAGCATACCGGCCACCGCCTCTCGGCAAGCTACCGGGGCGCGACGCATATCGTGAAGCTGTGGGAGCCGAACGAATATCCGCAGCTTGCCGCCAACGAGTATTTCTGCCTGACAGCGGCGCGCAAGTGCGGACTCGACGTGCCCCCCTTTCGCCTGGCGGAAGACGGCATGGCGCTGGTCATCGACCGCTTCGATCTGCGCATGGACGGGACCTACCGGGGATTCGAGGATTTCTGCGCACTCAACGCCCGCCGGACCGACGAGAAATATCGCGGCAGCTACGAGACCCAGGTGATGAAGCGATTCTCCCAGTTCGCGAACTCCACCCATGTCAACGAGGACATGGAGAAGCTCTTCATGCTGATTGCGCTTAACTGCGCGCTGCGCAATGGCGACGCGCATCTGAAGAATTTCGGGATCGTCTATGACGATGTACTGGGCGAAGCCCGGCTCGCGCCGGTCTACGATCTCGTGACCACGTCCGTGTACCTCCCCAAAGACAGCCTGGCCCTGACCCTCAACGGCTCGACCACGGTGGCCGACGGCGAAGGAACTCCGGAAGCTCGGTGAGACACGGGCGGGCGGTACGCCCGCGAAGGTCAGGCAGATTCTGGAGCGCATCGCGGAAGCGATTCAAGAGACCACAGGAGAAGTCCACTCCTATATGAAGGAGCATCCGCGAGTTTGCCGAGATCGGACAACGGATGCTGCAGGAGTGGGAGAGCGGCGTGAACACCTCGCTGCGCGGCTAAAATATGGCCGTTTGACTCCCCCATCCCCCTCCGCTATGCTGTCCTATTGTCCAGCGCCGGCCCCGCCCCCATCGAACTCAAGCCGCAGCTCAAACGCGCCCTGGGCGCGTGGGACCTCACGTTCCTCTCCGTTGTAGCCATCGCCAACCTCAATATCGTTCCGGTCATCGCCGCCAACGGACCCATCACCATCTGGCTCTGGTTGGTGGCGCTCATTTTGTTCTTACTGCCGCAGGGCATCACCGTCATCGAACTGGCGCACCGCTGGCCGAGCGAAGGCGGCCTGTACGTGTGGACCAAAGAGGCGTTCGGCGATTTCCACGGATTCATGTGCGGGTGGGCCTACTGGACCACTAACTTGTTTTACCTGCCTACGCTGCTCTTTTACCTCGGCGGCATTCTGGCCTATGCCGGCCCCAGGGGCGCAGCCGACCTCGCGGAGAACCGGCTCTTCTTTTTCGCCCTCACTGTCGGCCTGCTCTGGATCACGGCCTGGCTAAACATCCGTGGCCTCGCAGTGGGTAAATGGGTGAGTAACGCGGGCGGCTACGGCACGCTGACCGGCACCGTGGTGCTGGTGCTTTAGCCGGCGCGGCGGTCTGGCGCCACGGCATCGCGCTGCCCGCGAGCGCCTTCGCGATTCGCGGGCTCGACTGGAGCATTATGTCCTCCTTCGGTGTGATCTGTTTCGGGCTGGTGGGTCTGGAGTTGGGGCCCGTGATGGGTGAAGAGATTCGCGATCCGCGGCGCAGCGTGCCCACGGGCGTGCTGTGTGGCGGCATCCTGGCAGGTATCGTCTACCTGAGCGCCACGCTGGCATTGCTGCTTTCGGTGCCGCGGCAGGAGGTCAAGGTGGTGCAGGGCGTACTGCAGGCGGTGGATAAGATCACCGCCACCGGCGTGGGCGGGCGCTGGATCCTGACCGCCCTCGCCATTGTGCTGGGCGTGGCGATTGCCGGTTCCACGTCGGCGTGGCTGAGCGGCTGCGCGCGCATCATTTTCGTTTCGGGCATTGACCGCTATATGCCGAAAGCCTTGGGAAAAGTTCATCCGAAGTATGCCACTCCGCACGTGGCGCTGCTGGCCATGACCATACTGTCGTCGCTGCTGGTTTCCATGAGCTTCATCGGCGCCACGGTGAAGGAAGCTTATGTGACCCTGCTGGATCTTTCCGTAGTGCTGCAGATGATCTCCTATCTGTATCTCTACGCCACCATGGCGCGCGTGGCTTTCTCGAAGACCGCCGGTCAGGGCTATTTCGGCAGGTCCACCCTGCGCTTTGCGGCCATCGGCGGCGGCGCAGCCACTCTATTGGGTGGAGCGGTAGCTTTCGTACCGGCCGCGGCAGATCGACTCCATCTGGCGCTTCGAGCTCAAGATGGTGGGAAGCTGCACCGTGTTCATGGCTCTGGCGGTGGTGTTGTTCTGGTATTACTCGAGGCGTCGCGCGGGATAATCGAAATATGGCAATCGCATCCATCAATCCGGCAACCGGCGAAACGTTCAAGGTCTTCGAGCCCCTTTCGTCCGACGCGCTGGAGCAAAAGCTGGCTCACGCCTTCGCCGCCTTTCAGAGTTATCGCCAAACTCCTTTCCCGCAGCGCGCCGAATGGCTGGCCAACGCTGCCCGCATCCTCGATGAATCGAAGCAGGAACTCGGCCGCATCATGACCGCCGAGATGGGCAAGACTCTTCAGTCGGCCGTCGCCGAGGCGGAGAAGTGCGCCCTGGGTTGCCGCTATTACGCGGAGAACGGCGAACAGCTACTGGCGGACGAAGCCGTCGCGACGAACGCCGCGCGCAGCTTCATTCGCTACCAGCCGATCGGTCCCGTGCTGGCGGTGATGCCCTGGAATTTTCCGTTCTGGCAGGTGTTCCGCTTCGCGGCGCCCGCGCTGATGGCCGGCAATGTCGGATTGCTGAAGCACTCCTCCAACGTGCCGCAATGCGCGCTGGCCATCGAAGACATCCTGCGCCGCGCGGGCTTCCCGGATGGCGCGTTTCAGACACTGCTGATCGGCGCCGGCCAAACCGCCTCCGTGATCTGGCGGACGAGCCGCGTGGCCGCGGCCACGCTCACCGGCAGCGAACCCGCCGGCCGCGCGGTGGCCAGCCTGTGCGGCGAGCGCATCAAGAAGACCGTGCTGGAGCTGGGCGGCAGCGATCCGTTTATCGTGATGCCCAGCGCCGATTTGGCGGAGGCTGTCTCCACCGCGGTAAAAGCGCGCACCATCAACAACGGGCAATCGTGCATTGCGGCCAAACGGTTCATCGTCGGCGACCGGTATTTACGAAGAATTCGAGCGGCGCTTCGTCGAAAGCATGCGGGCGTTGCAGGTCGGCGATCCGATGGCGCCCGGCACGGACGTGGGGCCGCTCGCGACCAGCGCCATCCGCGAGGAGTTGCACGCGCAGGTGGGGCGCGCGCGTGGCCGCCGGAGCGCGGCTGTTGTTGGGCGGGCACATGATCGACGGCCCCGGCTACTTCTATGAGCCGACCGTGCTGGCCGGCGTGCCGCGCCAGTCGGATGTTTTCCGCGAAGAGATGTTCGGCCCGGTGGCCATGCTGTTCCGCGGTGCAGGATGCGGACGAAGCCATCGAACTCGCCAACGATTCGCCCTTCGGGTTGGGGGCGAGCGTCTGGACCCGCGACGCGGCCGAGCAGGCGCTCTTCGCCGACGAAATCCAGGCTGGCGCGGTTTTCGTGAACGCCATGGTGGCCTCCGATCCGCGGCTGCCGTTTGGCGGCGTGAAGCGCTCGGGCTACGGCCGCGAGCTGGGCGTCTTCGGCATCCGCGAGTTTGTGAACATCAAGACGGTCTGGTGCAAATAGGAAGACTGTATCGTTTCGCGGTCAACCGCCAGGTGGCTATGATGCCGGCTGTAGCTGAAATAAATGATCAGCCCGATCACCAGCCAGATCACCAGCCGGTACCAGGATTCCACGTCGAGCGAAGCCATCATCGCAAAGCAAACCAGGATGCCGAGAATCGGCACCACGCGGCACAAACGGCGTGCGATAGGGACGCGGCAGATCCGGGCGCGTGCGCCGCATCACCATGATGCCGATGCACACGATCACGAATGCCAGCAGCGTGCCGATGCTGGTCATCTGTCCCAGCTTCGAGATCGGCAGGAAGCCCGAGAATAGCGAAACGAAGACCATGAAGATCAGGTTGCAGCGCCAGGGAGTGCGGAACTTCGGGTGCACATCGGAAAATACCTTGGGCAGCAGGCCATCGCGCGACATCGAGAAAAACACGCGCGACTGCCCCAGCAGCATCACCAGAATCACCGAGCTGTATCCCGCGATGATCCCGATCACGATGACGATCTGCAGCGCCTGGCTCGGAAACTGCTTGATGACCGTGGCCACCGGCGATGCATCGCCCTTGAAGATCTTGTAACTCACCATGCCGGTGAGCACGTGGGCGAACAGCACATAAAGGATGGTGCAGACGGCCAGCGATCCGATGATGCCGATCGGCATATCGCGCTGCGGCTTGCGCGCCTCCTGGGCCGCCGTAGAAACCGCGTCGAACCCGATGAAAGCGAAGAACACCACGGCCGCCGCGCGCATCACGCCGCTGATGCCGAACTGCGCCGAACTTCCCGGTATTAGGCGGGATGAACGGAGTGTAGTTGGCGCGGTTGATATACGCGAATCCCACCGCGATCACGATGATGACGATCACTACTTTCACCGCCACAATCACTCCATTGACGCGCGCCGACTCCTGGATGCCGACGATCAGCAGGGTGGACATGAGGCAGATGATGATCACCGCGGGCAGATTGATGATGCCGGGCGTCATATCGAAAGGGCAATTGACAAGGCTCACCGGCAATGTGATGCCCAGCATGTGCAACAGCTTGATCACGTAGCTCGACCAGCTCACCGAAACGGTCGCCGCGCCCACGGCGTACTCCAGCACCAGGTCCCAGCCGATAATCCAGGCCAGCAGCTCGCCCATGGTGGCGTAAGCGTAGGTGTACGCGCTGCCGGCAATCGGGATCATGGTGGAGAATTCGCTGTAGCACATGCCCGCAAAGGCGCAGCCGATCGCCGCCACTACGAACGAGAGGACGACCGCGGGCCCGGCGTATTCGGCCGCCGCGATGCCCGTGAGCGAAAACAGCCCCGCGCCGATAATGGCGCCGATGCCCAATGCCACCAGGTTCACCGGGCCCAGCGTCCGCTTGAGCGAGTGCTCGCTCTCTTCGCATTCGGATTTGATGCGCTCCAGCGACTTGGTTGCGGTAAGGTTCATGTCTTCGCCACCGGTTGTGGCGTCTGCTGTTGCAGCCGGCTGTGGTGGCGGCCGTAGCTGAAGTAAATGACCAGCCCGATCACCAGCCAAACGATCAGCCGCGCCCAGTTGATCCATCCCAGCTTGTACATCATATATCCGTTGAAAAGGATGCCGAGAATGGGAACCAGCGGCACCCACGGGGTACGAAACGGCCTCGGCTGTGCCGGGTTGGTCCTGCGCAGCACCATCACGGCGATGCACACGATGACAAACGCCAGCAGCGTGCCGATGTTGACCATCTTGCCGATATCGTCGATGGGCGTCAGGCTTCCCACTATCGCCGCCATCAGCCCGACCAGGATCGTGTTTTTCCAGGGCGTTCTAAACTTCGGATGGATGTCGGCGAAGAAACGCTTCGGCAGCAGCCCGTCGTTGGCCATGGAGTAGAGCACCCGCGTCTGGCCCAGCAGCATCACCAGCATCACGCTGGTCAGGCCGGCCAGCGCGCCGAAGGTAATCACGTGTGAGGCGGTGTCAGGCCGCGGTCGAGAAAGGCCCGCGCGATGGGCGCTTCCATGTTGATCTCGCGCCACGGAACCATTCCGGTGAGGACGCCCGCCACCAGAATATATAAGACCGTGCATACCAGCAGTGATGTGATGATGCCGATCGGCAAATCCCGCTGCGGATTCTTGGCCTCCTGCGCGGTGGTGGACACGGCATCGAATCCGATATACGCAAAGAAGATGTATGCCGCGCCCGCCCCGATGCCTGAGAAGCCATTCGGCGCGAACGTGCTCCAGCTAGTCCCCCAGTTGGCTGTGTTTACGTACTTGATTCCCATGGCCACCACGAACAGCACCACAGACACTTTGATCACCACGATCGTCGAGTTGAAGCGGGCGCTCTCCTTGATGCCGATTACCAGGATCGCGGTAATCACCAGGGCGATGATAGAACGCCGGCAGGTTAAACCCGATGGGAACGCCAAAGATCGTGGGCGCATTCAGCAGTTCCACTGCCGCGCCGGATCAGTTCCGGCGAGTGCGCCGCCATCACATCGGTCACCTTGTTGAGAAAAGCCTGCGTGCCGGGCACCAGGCTCGGGTCGGCGGCCTGGGCCATTTGCCGCGCCACGATGTTTTCCGCCGTCCGCAACGCGGTCCAGTGGTCGTACGCCAGCCAGAGCGGCATCTTGATGTGAAAGATGTTCAGCATCTCGATGAAGTGGTTGGACCAGCCGGAGGAGACGGTGCTGGCGCCCATGGCATACTCCAGCGTCAGATCCCAACCGATGATCCAGGCGAACAGTTCGCCCAAAGTGGCATAGGCGTATGTGTAGGCGCTTCCGGCGAGCGGGATCATGGCGGCGAATTCGGCATAACAGAGACCCGCGAAGGCGCAGCCCAAGCCCGAGAGCACGAACGACAGCATCAGCCCCGGACCGGCATATTGCGCGCCCAGTCCGGTGAGCACGAAGATTCCGGCGCCGATGATCGCGCCTACGCCCGAGCGCCGTCAGTTGAAACGGACCCAGCGTACGCTTCAGGCTGTGCTGGCCAGACTCCTTGGCTTCGTTCAGCAAAGCTGATCCATCGGCTTGGTCGCAAACAGGTTCATGTCAGACCTTTCTATGGCTGGGATTTCGGCTTCCAGATAAAATACACGGGCACGCCCAGCAGCACGATGATCAGCCCGGGCCAGGTGTAGTTCGGCTTGTAGGCGAGCAACAGCGAATCTCAATCAGCCCCGGCCGCCAGCGATATAAATCGCCGGCAGGACCGGATAGCCGAACGCCTTGTACGGCCGCTCCATGTCCGGACGTGTGCGGCGCAGCACGAAAATACCGGCGATAGTCAGGATATAGAAGACTAGTACGGCAAAGATAACATAATCCAGCAGGTCGCTGTAGCTGCCGCTCAAGGTCAGCACCATGGCCCAGACGCCCTGCACGGCCAGCGCGAAAACCGGCGCGTGATGGCGCGGCCGAGCGAGGCCGGCCTTGCGGAAGAACAGCCGGTCGAGCGCCATCGCATAATAGACGCGGGCGCCGGCCAGGATCAGGCCGTTGACGCAGCCGAAGGCAGGAAATCATGATGGCGGCGGCCATCAACTGCCACGCCCGCCGGGCCCGAGGATCATGCTTCACCGCGGCGGTGGCCACGCGATCCTCCGGCGCGTGCTGGATGGCTCGAGCGGCAGCACGTTCAGGTAGACGAAATTGGCCGCGATATAGAGCGCCATCACGATGGCGACGCCCAGCGCCAGCGAAAGCGGCAGGTTGCGCCGCGGGTTGCGCACTTCGCCGGCGGTGAAGGTGACGTTATTCCAGGCGTCGGCCGAGAAGAGCGAGCCGACCATGGCGACGCCCACCAGGCGCACCGCGTGAATGTCCAGCCCGCGCCGCCCAGAAGTCGGTCGAAATTGCGCGCCAGGGCCTGCGGATTGCGGCCCAGCAGAAATCCGATAGCCACCAGCCCCAGCAGCGCGGCGGTCTTGGCGAAGGTGAATACGTTCTGCACCATGGCGCCGGTGCGGATGCCGCGCATGTTGACCGCGCTCAGCAGCCCATCACGACGATGGCCACAAGCTGCTGCGTGGTGAGCCCGACTTTGCCGGTTCCGATCAAATAGTTCTGGGCCGAGATCCACGGCAAGAAACACGCCCGCGAACTTGGCGAAAGCCACGGCCACCGCGGCGATGGTGCCGGTCTGGATCACCAGGAACAGCGTCCAGCCGTAGAGGAAGCCGCTCAGGGGCCCGAACGCCTCGCGCAGGTAGACATACTGTCCGCCCGCCTGCGGCATGGCCGCCGCCAGCTCGCCGTAGCTGAGCGCCGCGATCAGGGTGAGCGCGGCGGTGGCCACCCAGGTCATCAGCAGCAGGCCGGGCGAATGCACCTGGCGCGAGATATCGGCGGATACGATGAAGATGCCCGAGCCGATCATGGAGCCCACCACCAGCGTGGTCGAGTCCACCAGCCCGAGACCTTTAACCAGGCCCGCCGTTACTCCGTCACGAGTTGTTGCCATTCTTCCATCCGTTGGCGCAAGGATAGGCTGGTTAACTCCGCGGGCAGCAGGTCGCCGATCACCGCCACGGAATCCGCGCCGGCCGCCAGCACGGCGCGCGCCGTCTCGCCGGGTGATGCCTCCGATGGCGACCAGCGGCTTCTCCACCAGCGCGCGGCACTCCTTTATCGCTTCGATCCCCGTCACCGGATCCGGGTTTCGCTTGGATGCGGTGGCAAATACCGGACCGAACGCCAGGTAGTCCACCGGCTCGCCTCCGGCGGCGCAAATCTGCGCGGCGTTGTGGCTGGAAAATCCGATCACGGCTTCGGATCCCATGAGCCGCCGCGCATCGCTGCGGCGGCAGATCGTCCTGCCCGACGTGCAGGCCGGCCTCCAGCAGCATCGCGATATCCGCCCGGTCATCTACTATAAACAAGGCGCCCGCCTCCCGGCATAAGCCGGCAATCTCCCGCGCCGCCTCGAATACCGAACGCGTCCACTGCCGTTTGTGCCGCAATTGCAGAATCCCCGCGCCCCCTTCCAGAAAGGCCGCGGCCGCCCGCGTAACCGGAAATGCCCGCGCCTCGAACGAAGCAGTATCCAAAACCGGATAGAGGCGCGGCAGTTTCAGATGCGTGTTCATCTAGGTTCATTCGCGGCCCAAATTCGTGTCGAAGAATTCCGTAGCCCGCCGGAACGCGTCGATCAATGTCTCGTCCCGCGCGAAGATATGACTTTCTTCAGGGTAATAGATTTCCGAAAAATCCTTCCCCTCCTGGATCAGTTTTTCGCTAAGCTGCACCGTGTCCTGGAACATTACGTTATTGTCCACGATTCCATGCACCATCAGAAACGGGTTCTTCAGCATGCTTGAAAAATGGATTGGCGAGCTGCGGCGGTACGCTTCGGGATTCTCCTGCGGCTTGGTCAGCCGTTGCTCGGTATAGTAGGCGTTGTAGTTTTCCCAGTCGTTCACCGCTGAAAACGAAGCGCCCGCGCGGAAAGTGTCCGGCGATTGGAACATAGCCATGGCGGTCATGAATCCGCCATAACTCGATCCCCAGATGCCAATGCGCCGCATGTCGATATTGCCCAGGCCGCGCAGGTAATCGACGCCGCCGAGCACATCGTCGAGATCGGGACCGCCCATGTGCAGGTACACGCCCGTGCGCCAGTCGCGGCCGTAGCCGGAGCTGCCGCGGTAATCGAGATCCAGCACCACATATCCCTTGTTCACCAGCGAGCAATTGAAAACATAGCGCAGTTCCTGGTAGGATCCCCACTGCTTGAGCACGCTGGTGGCGTAGCCGGAGCCGTGAATAAAGAAGACTGCCGGGCGTGGTTTCTGCGTGCGATCTTCGGGGCGATAGCCTGCGGGCAGGAACAGGCGCGCCGCCACGGTCTTGCCATCGCCGCGCGAAGGAAAGCGCACCAGGCGCGAGTCCGGCCAGGCGTAACCGGCAAACTCCGCACGCGGCGACGTGGTGACCCGCTGTGCGTCCACATATAGGTCGAAAGGCGCCTTCAAATCCGCCATCAGCATCGCCTGATCGCTTCCGTCTTCGGAAACGACGCCTATGTTCAGCCCTTCGCGCGATGAGAGCCGCTGCTTGCCGGAGCCGTCCGGATGGATGCGGTAGAACTGGCGCTCCGCCGTACCGGCCTCCGTGGAGGCGTAATAGATGTAGCTGCCGGCCCACTGTGGCTCATGCCCGAAGGTGCGATCGTTATCCACTTCCCAAGGGCCGCGCGTCATTTGCTGTGCGGCGCCGCCATCCTTCGAGACGATATACAGGTGCGACCAGCCATCGCGCTCGCTGGTGAATAGAATCCGGCTGGAATCGGGCGACCATGCCGCCCAAAACGATTCCACCCAACGAGCGTCCTCGTCTTCCGCAACCACTCGCGCTTTGCCGCCGGCCGCGTCCGTCACCAGGATGGCAGCCTTCTTTAAATCCGGATGCACGGCGGTGCGCAACAGCAAGCGCGAGTCAGGCGACCACTGCGCCGTGCCGAACGGATACACCTTGTCGCCCCACGGCCCCGGATCCATGGCCACTGGCGCTCCGCCTTCAGACGGTATCACGTAAGTCTTCACGTCGGCCGCCGGATCGCCCGGCAGCGTCCGCGGAAAGCTGGCTCGCGGTCACCAGACGGCCCGAGTAATTGGGCAGCAACAGCTTCCGCCCGGCGCCCGCGCGCACTGTGTAAACGAACCGCTTTCCGTCCGGCGACCAACGCCATCCGCCCAGCGATGCGCCCTCGCCTTCTATCTCGGTGGCCTGCCAGAGCTGGCCCGTGCGCAGGTCTTGTACGAAAAGCTGGCCGTCGCGCGAAAAAGCCAGCCTGTCCGCCATCGGGCGAAAACGCTGGATTGGTTTCCGCGGCTTTGGTGCGGGTGAGGCGGAAGGGCGGCTCCTGTCCCGACGTGTTCACCAGGTAAAGATCGCCGTGATAGGAAAATGCGGCGCGCGACCCATCATGCGAGATATCGAAATCGGCGACGCCCTCGGGTGGTTCGAGATACTGCTTCTGACGCTCGTCTTTCGCGGCTGCCGGACGGTTGATCGGGTCGTCAACAGGCCTCGAGATTGGTGAGCCGCGTCAGCCTCCGCTCCACCGGATGGTAGGCGTACAGGTCCATGAAACGGCCGCCCTCGGCGTTCCATAAAAACACAAGCGTGTGTCCTTGTTTGGACCAGGTGACTCTCGCGGGCACCGTACCCCAGGCAAACGGGCGGCTGAACAGACGCTGCAGCGGCCACGGCTCGGCGCCCAGCGAGCACGCAAAAACGGCGAAAATCACTGCAATTCGCATGGAAGGGCGATTGCCAAGATTATCACAAGGCGCTCAGCCGCGAATGACGTTCGCGCTTTCCATTAGAATCCCATTAGAATCAAAGTTTGGACACGCAATGGCCGTAACACGCAGCCGAGCCGCGGAGAGAGTGCAGGCATCCGCACCGGGGAGGCTGGCATTCGCCTGGCGGCGCAACGAAGCGCTGTGGATGCTGGCGGCGACGATCATACTCCTGTTCGGGTTCTTCCTGGTCTATCAAGGCGAAATCGCGTTCCTTCGCCGAAATCGAGAGCGGTCTCGCCAGCAAGCAAATACTGAACCTGAACGACCTCAGCGCGCGCGAGGAGTTGCTGCCCTACCTGGGATTTTACGCCGAGCCCGCCGAAAGGCAGTTCGTGGCCCGCCGGATCTACGACGCCATCCGGAGCGCTGCGGAACGTAGGCGCGCTGGCGCGGTTGCGTGTATCCGATGCGGAGATGCGCGCGGCGCGCGGCCTGAAATCGTTGCGGGGACGCCAGCGCTGTTGACGGGCGAACAGTTCCGGCAGTTGAAGCCCTCGTTCGTGGTGCGGCGGCCGGCGCAATTCCGGCGCGCATTCCTTCTCTGGGTGGCCGTGTTTTTCGCGGCATTCTGGGCGGCGCACCTGTGGTGGAGCGCGCGCCGGTTCCAGGGCGACGGCGCCCTGCTGCCATCGATTCTGCTGCTCACGGGCGCCGGCCTGATCCTGATGGTCAGTCTGCGCGATCCGGTGCGCGACAATCTGCTCTTTGTGGATTTTGCGCAAGGCGTCGCCGCGGGATGCATCCTGCTGGCGCTGGCCAGCGCGCTCGACTACGAGCGCATGCTGGGCAAGCTGAGCTTCGTTCCGCTGCTCGCCAGCTTCGGGCTTTCGGCGCTATTGATCGTGTTCGGATACGGTCCCGGCACAAGCGATGCCAAGGTCAACCTGTTCGGGTTTCAGCCGGTGGAGTTGATCCGCATTCTGCTGATCCTGTTTTTGGCGGGCTACTTCGCGCGCGGTGGGACGTGCTGCGGCATGCCCGGGAGCAGCGTCCGGGCCTGGCGCGTTTCGACCGGCTGGGCGGCATTCCGCCTCTCGAATACACTATCCCAGTGTTCGCGTGCGTGGGGCTATCGCTGCTGTTTTTCTTTTTGCAGAAAGATATGGGCCCGGCCATGGTATTCACTTGCCTGTTCCTGGCGCTGTATTCGATCGCGCGCAGAGGCGCGTTGGTGGCCGCGGCCGGCCTGCTATTTCTGCTGGCCGGATTCGTGGGCGGATATCTGGTGCGCGTCCCGCACACAGTATACGAGCGCGTCTCCATGTGGGCTTCGCCGTGGAATAACTCGATCCACGGCGGCGATCAACTGGCCCAATCGCTGTGGGCTTACGCAACGGGCGGCCTTTGGGGAACGGGGCCGGGCTTGGGCGATCCGGCGCTGGTGCCCGCCGCGCACACGGACTTGATCCTTTCGGCGCTGGGCGAAGAATGGGGATTTCTGGGGCTGGCCGCGGTGTTCGCGCTCTACGCGTTCATCCTGTACCGCTCGGCGCGCATCGCCTTGCGGGCGCGTAGCGACTATGAATTCTTCCTGGCCGCGGGGCTGGGCGTGGCGATGGCGCTGCAGATCCTGTTGATAGCCGGCGGGTCGCTGGGCGTGCTGCCGCTTTCGGGAGTGGTGACGCCGTTTCTGAGTTATGGCCGGTCGTCGATGCTGGCGAATTTTCTCATGTTCGCCATGCTGTTGTCCATCTCGAGCCGCGGCGGCGACCCCAGCGCAACGCGCCTTTCCGCGCGCCGATCGAAGCCGTGGGTCTGGCGTTGGGCGCGCTGGCTTTGCTCATCGCCGGCAAAGCCGCCTATGTGCAAGTGCTGCGCGGCGCCGCGATCATGGGCGAGGGCACGCTGGTGGTGCAGGCCGATGGCGCGCGCCGCTACCAATACAATCCGCGTTTCCAGGAGGTGACGCGCGACATTCCCAAAGGCAGCATCTACGACCGCAACGGTCTTCCGCTGGCCACCAGCAATTGGGACGAATTGGAGAAGCACCGCGCGCAATACCAGCAGCTTGGCATCAATATCGATCAGGCCTGCACGCGCACGGAGAGCCGTCATTATCCCTTCGAGGGCCTGACCTTCGACCTGCTCGGCGACCTGCGCACGCGCATCCGCTGGGGCGCCACCAACACTTCGTTCGTGGAGCGCGATTCGGCCACGCGCCTGCGCGGCTACGACGACCGGCCCACGCTGGTGGATGTGGAGAATCCCAAGACCGGCAAGATGGAGCGCGTGGTGAAATACGATCTGCGCGAGCTGGTGCCGCTGGTGCGCCACCGGTACGAACCGGACAATCCCGCGGTGCGGCGGGTGCTGGACAGGGCACGCGATGTGCGCATGTCGATCGACGCGCGGCTGCAGGTGCGCGCCGGCGAGATCCTGAAGAACGCGCTGCAGCAGGCCGGTCAGGATAAGGGCGCGCTGGTGGTGCTCGATCCGGCGAATGGCGATGTGCTGGCCTCGGTCAGCTATCCGCTGCCGCCCATCGGGCCGGGCGATGCTCTGCGCCCCGGAAACCGAAGACGCCGCGGATGCGCCGGCCAATCCGTACCTGGATCGCGCGCGGTACGGCCTCTATCCACCGGGCTCCACATTTAAAGTGGTCACGGCGATGGCGGCGCTGCGCAGCGATCCCCAGTTATCGAAGCAGACCTATTCATGCATCCGGCTGCCGGACGGACGCGTGGGCAACTACCTGCGCGGCTCAACCCGGCCCATCCGCGACGACATAGAGGACAAGTCGCCGCACGGCACCCTCGATATGGAACGGGCCGTGATCGTTTCATGCAACGCTTATTTCGCCCAATTGGGCACTTACAACGTGGGCGCGCAGCCGCTGTTCGATACGGGGAGCTTGCTGGGCATCTCGATGGCCGCGCCGGACACCGCGCAACAACTGCGCAAGACGCTGCCGCAATCGTCTTACGGGCAGGGTCAGGTGGTGGCGTCGCCATTCCAGATGGCGCGCGTGGCGGCCACTATCGCCAACGGAGGCGCAGATGCCGCAGGGGCGCTGGATCGGCGATGAGAGCAACGACCGCACCCAGGCACCGCAGGCCGTCATCTGGCGCGGATGTAGCCGCCACTCTGGGCCGCTTCATGCGCGAAGTGGTGACCGAAGGCACCGGCCAGCGCGCGGCCGGAGCGCCCGTGCCCATCGCCGGCAAAACCGGCACCGCCGAACTCGCGGACGCGCCGTCGCACGCCTGGTTCATCGGATTTGCGCCTTATCAGATCGGAGCGGCGCATCGCATTTGCCGTGTTGATCGAGAATGGCCAGTATGGCGGCACCTACGCGGCGCCGGCGGCCGCGGCGGTGGTGGCGGCGGCGCAGAACCTGGGGCTGATCGGAGCGGCAAAAAAGCCATGAGTTTTTTTTCGGAAGTGGAGAAGACCATCGAGCGCACCTTCCGCAAATGGACCGAGCGGGCGTTCGGCGCCGTGCAGTCGGACGAGTTGCTGATTGTGCATCGCGCCATACTCGAAGAGATTGACGGTAAGATTCAAACGGCGCAACGGGGCCAACGCCTGTTCCCCTATAACTATCTGCGCGTGCGGTTGGTATCGCAAGAAGAGGAGCGCCGCGCCTTGTTTCAAGCGGCATTCGCGCAGGAGCGGCGGCTGGAGAACGATATTCGGGAGTGCCTGAAAGCTGCCGGATGCGAGTTGCCCGCAGGCTTCGCGGTGGATGTGGAGACGGCCGCGGAAGGCGCCAAGGGTTTCGACATCGAGTATGCCATCCATCAGGCGCCGGCCGCGCCCGTCATTCCGAATCCGCCGGCGCCGGAACCCAAGCCCGCCTCTCTGCCCGGCCGGTTGGCGGTGCTCCGGGGGAAGGCCGTACAAGAGAGTTACACGCTCGAGAAGCCGCGCACTAACATCGGCCGCATGCAGGAACTGACAGACAACCAGCAGCGCATCGTCCGGCGCAACGACGTGGTCTTCGAAGAAGGCAGCGACGAGGCCAATGCCAGCGTCTCGCGGGCGCACGCGCATATCCGACTCGAAACGGCCGCGGGTGAGTATCGCATCTGCGACGATGAAAGTGAATACGGCACGCGCATTTTTCGCGACGGTCGGTCCATCGAGGTGCCGGCGGGCAACCGCCGCGGCGAACGTCTGCGGGCCGGCGATGAGATTTACCTGGGGCGGGCCTGCATGCGCTTCGAGCAGCCGGAGCCGTAAGGCGGTCTCCTTGCGGTTTTTCCGGTTGTATGCCATCCTCTTAAAGATATAGTGGTGTGAAATACATCACAAATCCTCAGAAAGAATTTCTCTGTATGCCTTTTAGCAATAATTCATGCAAAATCTATGTCTTATCTGTTTTCATCGCGCTTGCCGCTATAGCATCGGCGGCGCCAGCGGATCGAATCGTGCGCCCAGTGGACACCCGCGTGACTCGCGTGATTCCGGGGAACGTACACGCATTGGCGAAAGCCCAATTCGATCAGGGCGCCGTCGATCCGTCGACAGCGCTGAACTACGTGACCCTGCTAACCAAGCCTTCCGCGGCCCAACAGGCCGACCTTGATAGGCTGCTCGCGGATCAGCAGAATCCCTCGTCACCGCAATTCCATAAATGGCTTACACCGGAACAATTCGGCGACCGCTTCGGCTTAAGTCCCGCCGATAGCTCAAAGGTGGCAGCGTGGCTCCGCAGCCAAGGACTTAGCGTGAAGCAGGTGGCGCGCGGACGGAACTGGCTGGCATTCGGCGGCACGGCCGCGCAAGTGTCTACCGCGCTGCACACGTCTTTTCACAACTTTCAAACTGGCGGCGAGACACACTTCGCGAACGTCACGGAACCAGCCGTGCCGGATGCCTTGGCCGATGTAGTGTGGGGATTCCTCGGCTTGAACGATTTCCATCTCAAGTCCTATCTCCATCTGGCGCCTGTGCCCACGGCGGTAGGCTTGGGCCCGGAATACAGCTCAGGGGGAACGCATTACCTGGTTCCGCAGGATTTCGCCACCATCTACGACGTGACGCCTTTGTATCAGCAGAAAATCGACGGCACGAAGCAGAATATCGCAGTGGTCGGCGTATCCGATGTGGACCCCAATGATATTAACGCTTTCCGCACTACTTATGGGCTGCCTAGCAACGAACCCGTGATGATCCCCTATGCGGGCTACGAACCGGGCTTTAACGGCGCACAGGCGGAAGGCACGCTGGATCTGGAATGGTCCGGCGCGATCGCCCCTCAGGCCACTATTTACTATGTCTATGGACCGGACCCGTTCCAGGCTGTCTCCTTTGCGGTGGACGATAACATCGCCCCGATCATTAGTATCAGCTATGGCGGCTGTGAGGTGGATTACGCCGCGGATTACTATCGCTCGATCGCGCAACAAGGGAACGCGCAGGGTATTACGATTCTGGGCGCGTCGGGCGATTCAGGGGCAGCCGGATGTGACGCACAAGGTGAACAGATGTTCGCCACGCAGGGAATGAGCGTCGATTTCCCGGCGGTCATGCCCGAAGTAACCGGAGTGGGCGGCACCCAGTTCGTGGAAGGGAACGGCAGCTACTGGTCCGCCACCAATTCGACGCAGCTCGGTTCGGCGCTGTCTTACATTCCGGAGGCTGCTTGGAACGAATCAGGTGACGGAGGACTGCTGTCAGGCGGAGGCGGCGCCAGCATCTTTTATTCGAAGCCCGCCTGGCAATCCGGGCCGGGAGTTCCCAGTGACTCAGTGCGAGACGTACCCGACATCGCTTTCAACGCCGCGCTTCACGATGCATATTACATCACGCTGGGTGGAAACAGCGTGGCGGTTGCCGGCACCTCATGCGCCGCGCCGTCCATGGCCGGTATTGTCGCGCTGCTGAATCAGTATGAAGTAACTAAAGGGAATCAGGCCAAACCCGGACTAGGTAATATCAATCCGCAGATCTACCGCCTCGCGCAATCGTCTCCTTCCGTATTTCACGATGTGACTTCCGGGAGCAATGTCGTGTCATGCGCTCAGGGTAGCCCGGATTGCAGCACCGGCTCGTTCGGCTATCAGACGCGTACCGGCTACGATCAGGCAACCGGCTTAGGCTCGCTGGATGTCAGTAAACTGGCCGCGGCATGGAATACGGCGGCCGAGGGCGTGAACGTCAAGCTATACCTGAGCGCCACTACGCTGACGGTGAACGACACCCTGCGTATGACCGCGGTGGTATCCGCGGCAAGCGGCAGCGGCACTCCCACGGGTACGGTTGACTTCAGCTACGTGGGAAGCGATCTAGGCTCGGTCTCTCTCTCATCCAATGGCGCCGAGCAAACCGCCAACCTAAGCGTTCCCGCTTTCATGCTCGGCACCGGCGTACCCACTATCTATGCGGTCTACTCCGGCGATGCCGCGTTTAACGGCGGCAGTGCGACGGCCCTCACCGAAATCAATATTCCCTCGGGGGCCGCCGCCATCGTACCGCTCTGGCCCACTACGATCTGGCCTTCAGAGCCCGACGCGCAGGGTTTGAGCTGGCAGACCTCCATCCAGTTGAGCGAGATGGCGGGCGTCCCGGCTATGGTAACCAGCTTTACCATCGATGGCCAGTCACAGCCACTCGCACAATACTTTCCTTCACCGCAAATTCAGCCCAATGGCAGTGTTTTTGTTAATATTGTGTTCCGGAATCTCGCCGCTCCGGTGGCGCGCACATTTGGATTCGCCGGAGTGGACGCTGACGGAAACGCCTGGTCGCGGCAGGTGCAGGTGACATACATGCCGCCGCCGCCCGGTGAGTATTTCACTTTGAACACTACGCCGCCGACTGTGACACAGAACATTGCCGCGGATCCTGCCTGCCAATGGGCGGCGCAACTCAACGTGGATGACGTGGGCGGCTACTTAACCTACATGACGGGGCTGTATGTGGGAGGAGTCGATGAATCCACTCAGATCGCATCGATCTTCGGCACCACGCGCCTCGACGCCTATGGCGGAGCGCAGGGCACGCTGTGCTTCGGCGGAATTACTCCACCGGCTACCGACTCGATTCTGGTGGTGCTGGACAATTCGTTCGGCCAGGAGGTGAACGTCTCATTCGCCGGACCTCCCGCCAAGCCGGTTACCCTGTCCGCGGCCCCTGCGAGTGTCAGTCTTGCCGCGAGCAGAGTCGCTACTACCGGCGTCGTAAGTGTGAATTTATCGGACCCGGCACAGGTTTGGACAGCCTCGATCTATCCCGCCAACCGTACCACCGCCTGGCTGAACGCCTCGAAACTCTCCGGCACGGGCAGCGGCCAGATCGTGCTGAGCGCCACAGGGACGGGGTTCGAACCGGGCGTTTACCGCGCCAACATCGTGATTCAGTCACAGAATGCTACGCCGCAATATGTCACTGTACCGGTAATGTTAGTGCTGGGAGGCAGTTCGGGAACGGCGATCGCCTCCGTTGGCAACGCGGCTTCATTTGAGGCCGCAGTCAGTCCGGGGATGCTCTTATCGGTCTTCGGCACCCAGTTGGCCAATACCACGGCCGTCACGCCGGGCCTGCCGCTGCCCTTCTCGCTCAACGGCGTTTCGGTTACAGTGAACGGCGTGGCCGCGCCTATTCTTTACGAATCGGCGGGACAGCTTAATATCCAGGCGCCGTACACCACGGGCGCCGGACCGGCGGTGCTGGGCGTCAACAACAATGGCCAAATCGCGGGCTTCCAGTTCCAGATGTCTCCCTCCTCGCCCGGAGTTTTCGCGGATAGCAAAGCCAACCTGGTCCCCAGTTCAACGGTTGTCCAAGGCGTTGAAACAACGCTGTATCTAACGGGCGCGGGCGACGTAACGCCGCAGATCCCAACCGGCTTTGCGCCAGATTCCGGCACGCCGTTGCCGGACCTGCCCGCGCCCTTCCTGCCGCTATCGTTAACCATCGGCGGCGTTCCGGCGTTCATCGACTTCGCCGCTATCCCATATGGTTTGGTGGGTACAACGCAGGTTAATTTCCAGGCGCCAGCCTCCGTTCCGTTGGGGGTTCAGCCGCTGGTGGTTACCGTGAACGGCGTGGCCAGTAAGCCGGTCTATGTGACAGTGAGCCCGCCGGCCAATTGATCGGACCGCTAATATCCCTCGCCGCGCAGGCGCTCCATCGTCAGCCCAGGCTTCAGGTCCAGGCGGCGAATGAGCTTTTCGACATGCTTGGCGAGTATGTCACATTCGATATTTACGCGGCTGCCGGGTTGATATGCGCCGAGGGTGGTATTGCGGTAAGTGTGCGGGATGATCGTAACAGATAAGACATCGGCATCGAGTGCCGCGATAGTCAGGCTGATCCCGTCAATCGCCACGGAACCTTTATAAACCAGAAAAGGATCGATCTCGCTGGGGACACGCACCTTCAGCCACCAGTTTTCGCCGCCCAGCGCTTCGAGCGATAGAAACTCGCCGGTGGCATCCACGTGGCCTTGTACGATGTGCCCGCTGAGACGTCCCGAGGGCGAAAGAGGCCGCTCCAGGTTCACGCGCGACATGGCGCGCAGGGCGCCCAGGTTGCTGCGGCGTAGAGTCTCCGGCGCCAGGTCCGCCGAGAAAGAGTCCGGGCGCAGATCCACGGCCGTGAGACACACGCCGTTCACCGCAATGCTGGCGCCTTCGGCCATGTCTTCCAGAACTTTCCGGCAATGAACCTTCAGCCGCGCGCCGGCCGCCCGCATCTCGATCGACTCCACCGCGCCCAGTTCTTCAATGATACCGGTGAACATTTACGCCTCTTTGACGATGTAGCCTTCGACAGCGAACTCATCGGGAGCGATGCGGTGTAACTCGGTGCGGCGCACGCGAATGGCATCCGCGCGCCGGCGCCGCCCCACACCGCCAGCCATGGATAGCGATTCGAGACCTCCCAGAATCTTAGGCGCGTAGTAAAAGAAGATCTTGTCCGCCACGCCGGTTTCGAGCGCGGCCCAATTCACCTTGGCGCCCGCCTCGATCAAAACCGAGAGATAACTCTGCTGGGCAACGGCCTCAATGGCGCCGCGCAAATCGGCGCGCCCGTCGCGGCCATCCAGAATCAGTACGCGGACGCCGCGGCTTTCGAGCGCTTTGCGGCGGCCGTCGGGAGCGGCCGAAGTGCCCACCACCAGCAGATCGCCTGCGGCGCTCGCGGCCATCTGCGAATCGAGCGGCAGCCGCAGGCGCGAATCGAGCACAATGCGCAGTAAAGGCCGGCTGCGCGGCAATCCGGTGCGGTCCGTGAGCAGGCAATCGTCGGCCAGCACCGTGCCGATACCGGTCAGGATGGCATCGGAATCGTGGCGAAGCCGCTGCACATGCGCGCGCGCTTTCTCGCTGGTGATCCAGCCGCGGTTGTCGTCGGGCGCGGCGATCTTGCCATCCAGGGTCAGCGCGGTCTTCAGCGTCACCAGCGGGAGACGCGTGCGCATGAAGTGCCCGAACGCTTCGTTCAGCTTTTCCGCTTCGGCGGAAAATGCGCCGGCGATTCCGGTTTCGATACCGGCCGCGCGCAGTTGCCGCAGTCCCTCGCCGGCAACCAGCGGATTGGGGTCTTCGAGCGCCGCCACCACGCGCGCCACGCCCGCTTGAATCAGTGCGGCGGCGCATGGTCCGGTGCGCCCCTGGTGGCAGCAAGGCTCCAGATTGATGTATAACGTGGCCCCGCGGGCTTGTTCACCTGCCTGTTCTAGCGCCAGGATCTCCGCGTGCTTCTCGCCGGCCCAGGTGTGGAAGCCGCGCCCCACCACTTGTCCTTCGCGCACCAACACCGCGCCCACCAACGGGTTGGGGCTGGCTTGCGCGCCGCCCTGCCGCGCCAAGTCCAGCGCCTCGCGCAGATACCCGGCGTCCGCATCCTGCTCAAGATCGCTCATTTTTCGAAGAGTGACGCGATGAACTTCTCGGCGTCGAACGGCAGCAGGTCGTCGATCTTCTCGCCGATGCCCACATAGCGGATGGGTATGTTCAACTCGCGCGCGATGGCGATCACGATGCCGCCCTTGGCGGTGCCATCCAGCTTGGTGAGCACGATACCGGTGACGCCCGACGTCTCGGTGAATTTGCGCGCCTGCTCCAGGCCGTTTTGCCCAGTGGTGGCGTCGAGCACCAGCAGCACTTCGTGCGGCGCGCCGGGGATCACACGCGCGGCAGTGCGCCGCATCTTTTCGAGCTCGGCCATCAGGTTGGTCTTGGTTTGCAGGCGGCCGGCAGTGTCCACAATGATGTAGTCGGTTTTGCGCGCGCGCGCCGCCTGCAGCGCATCGAACAGCACCGCGCTGGGGTCGGCGCCCTGCTTCTGCCGGATGACGTCGGTGCCCGTACGCTCGCCCCAAATCTCCAGTTGTTCGATGGCGGCGGCGCGAAAGGTGTCGGCGGCGCACAACAGGACGCTGCGCTGTTCGCCGCGAAAGCGATGCGTCAGCTTGCCGATTGTGGTGGTTTTGCCCGAGCCGTTCACGCCGACCACCAGGATCACGGCGGGCGGCTCTGCTACGCGCGGCATGGGCCGCTCGGAAGCTTGCAGGATCTCGAGCAGGTGCTCGCGAATGAGACCTTCGATTTCGGCGGCATCCGCCACCAGGCTGCGGTCCACGCGCTCGCGTATGCGCTCCAGGATTTCCGTGGTGGTGCGCACGCCGATGTCGGAACTGATGAGCGTAAACTCCAGTTCGTCCAGCAAATCGGCGTCGATCCGCTTGGCTCCCTGCAGCATGTCTTCGAGCCGCGTGACCAGACCCGCACGGGTTTTTTGCACGCCGCTCTTCAAGCGCTCCAGCAGAGACGGCTCTTGCTCGACCGACCCGAATAGCGTTTGGATCATTTTGGGACTATTGTAGCAATCATGGAGAAGGTAGCGATTTTTGGCGCGGCTGGCCCGATCGGCCGGTACGTGGGAATGGAATTGGACCGCCGCGGTGTGCCGTTCCGCGCGGCGGGACGCACCATGAGCAAGCTGGAGGCGGCGTTCGGAAAACTGCCGCGGGCGGAACTGGTCGCCGCGGATTTATCGGATGCGGGCGGCGCCACGCAGGCGGCGCGTGGCGTGGACACCGTCATCTACGCGGTGGGCGTGCCGTATGACGCATTTCACCTCCACCCGAAGATGATGCGGATCGCGCTGGACGCCGCCATAGCCGCGGGGGTGAAGCGGATGGTCGTAATTTCAGGCATCTATAGTTACGGTATTCCGCAAACGCAAAAGGTGGCGGAGACGCATCCGCGTTTGCCAGTATCCGTGAAGGGACAAATGCGTAAGGAGCAGGAGGACATGGCCATGGCGGCGTCGATCGAAGGGCGACTGCGGAGCATGGTGGTGCGTCTCCCCGATTTTTACGGACCGTATGCGGACAACAGCTTGGCTGGCCGGATTTTCCAGGCGGCACTCCGCGGCAAGACGGCCGACTGGCTGGGACCGGTGAGCACGCCGCATGAATTTGTGTTTGTGCCGGACACCGGACCGGTGATTGCGGAACTGGCATCCCGCGACGATTGCTACGGCGAGGCATGGAATTTCGCGGGACCGGGGGAAATCTCCGCGCTGGCGTTCATCCAGAAGATCTACCAGGCGGCGGGACGCGAGCCGAAGTTCCGCAGCGGCGGCCGCACTCTGCTGCGCATGATGGGCTGGTTCAATCCGGTGATACGGGAGTTACCCGAGATGCTGTATCTGCAGGAGACGCCGGTGCTGTTAGATGACGAAAAGCTGCGGCATAAGCTCGGTCAAGTCCACAAGACGAGTTATGACGAAGGCATCAAGCTGACGCTCGAATGGATGCGCCATGCATGAGCTGCTACTTCGCGCCCAGAAAGTACCCTGGCCGCGTGCGGACCTTCACATCCTTGCGGCTCACCTGGACGGTGATCTGGTGAAAGCCTCCCACATCCTTGTTGTTGGGATTGTATGAAAGCAGGTACTGGCTGTGCAGCTCCGCGCCAATGCGCTCGACGGCATCCTCGAGCCCGCGTTGCCGCATGAATCCGAACTGCGCGCCGCCCGTGCCCCGGGTAAAAACCTCCGCGGGATTCAGTTTGAAGATGGCCTTGGTGTCTTTGAACACTTCCACCATCAGGGGGACGAATTCCGCGCTGCCGCCCTCGGTACCATAGGTCTGCATCACGGTGTTGGGGGTAGCAGGCACGCTCGAGGGCATCGGATTCATAGCGGGGGGACGGTTGTCGGGCCGCCCCGGATCGGGATGCGCCATCAAACTGGTTACTGCGCGCGAAATATCCACCGTATAGACAGTGACGTTCGAGAGTTGCTCCAGGATCAATGTCTCCTTCGCGCGGGCTTCGCTCGATTGGTCGCGGGTTTCGCTCACCAGCAGCAGTATGCGCCGGCGGTTTGGCGGCCGGGTACGCAATTGCCGCACGCCTTCCTCCGCCGCATCGATCATGCGGCTCTGCGAGCTGCCCGCTTGGATCTTCTTCAGCGCCGCGGTGATCTTATCCTGGTCCGAGGTGAACTCTTGCAGCGTCCGGATGCGCGAATCGAATGCGATGATAGACGCTTCGCCTTGATCGCCGATCATGATTGGACCCACCATCGAGCCAATCCTCCGAATTTGCGGCAGCAGGGATTCCACACGGTCGTTGGCCTCCACCGCAATCACCATGGAGATGGGCTGAAAAGCCACGTCCACATGGATATCCTGCTCTTTGTCGTTGTCGAAGAGGTGGAACTGATTGGGCTGTAAGCCATCCACGTAGTCGTCGTTCCGGTCCAGAACGATTACGGGAGCTACCACCACCTGAACCCCGAGTCTAAATATTGCGTCGGCGGTCTCGGGCGGTTGATTGGCAACCTGCGGATCCTGCGCGATCAAACTGGCCGCCAGCAGCCCGGCGAGCGGCACGGCGAGCAAACTTCGATGGGTAAACACCATGCACCTCAAGACGTTACGGGTTTCCAAAACGTTGCGCTTCCGAATGCTCCGTGCGGCCTTGCAAAAGATCGAGCACGTGGGGCGCCAACTCTACGATAGCATCCAGGGATTCGACCGCGCCTCGGGGCGAACCGGGCAAATTGACGATCAGCACGGCGCCACGCGTGCCGGCAAGGGCCCGCGAGAGCGCCGCCCTGGGTGTGGAGCGCGCACCGCGGGCTCGCATCAACTCGCCGAAACCGGGGATCTCTTTGTGCAGAATCGCGCGAGTGGCTTCGGGGGTTACGTCGCGCAACGCGACGCCTGTGCCACCGGTCGTGAAGATGGCCGATACGCGACGGCTATCGGCCAGCGTAGACAACCGGCGCTCGATGAGCGCCGCATCGTCCGGGATGACTTCCGTCACGGTCACGCGCCAGCCCAATTGCTCCAGCCTCTCGCGCACAGCCGGACCGGAAGCGTCGGCACGCGTGCCGGCGTGCACGGAATCGCTGATGGTCAACACGGCCGCCTCGATCATTGAAGTGAGTTTACCGCAGTGGGCGGCCTTCGCTCCTTATGAACAGCCCGCAAAACGGCGCGTGGGCAGTTATTCGAAGGCGTTGAGGCGCCCCCGCGCCTTTGCGGGCTAAGTTAGCAATCGGTACGCCCGCCGCGCCACCACGATCTCCTCATTGGTGGCCAGCGCGATCACGGCCACCTGGCCGCGCGAGACCACGCGATCGCCGCTGCGGCCTTCGTTCGATTGCGGATCGAGATCGATTCCCAGAAATCGAAGGCCCTCACAGCAAGCCGCGCGCAGGGTGGCGGAGTTCTCGCCGATGCCCCCTGTGAATGCCACCGCATCCAGGCCGCCCATCGCCGCGGCGTACGCGCCGATCGTCTTCTTCACCTGGTAAACGAATACCTGCAGCGCTTCGGCCGCGCGGGATTGGCCTTCGGCGGCTGCCCGTTCCAAGTCGCGCACATCGCCCCCGGAAATGCCGGAAAGCCCCGCCAGTCCGCCGCCCTGCGCTAGTTGCTGGCGCACCTGCCCGCACGTCCAGCCCCGGCGCTCCATCATAAAGAGCACGGCGAAAACGTCCAGGTCGCCATGGCGGGTGGCATTCTCCAGGCCGGATTGAGGCGAAAAGCCCATGGTGGTGTCAATCGACCGGCCGCGGTCGATGGCGCACATGGACGAACTGCCACCCAGATGGCAGCTCACCAGGCGCGCCGGGCGGCCCAGCAATTCCGCGCAACGCTCCGCTACATACTGGTGCGAAGCGCCGTGGAATCCATACTTGACGACACCCTCGGCCCGCCACTCGGCGGGAACGCCGTAAAGGCGCGCGTAACCCGGCATGCTGCGGTGAAACTCAGGCTCGAACGCAGCGACCAGGGGGACGCCCGGCAGACTTTCGCGGAAGGCTCGAATGGCCGCGACATAAATGGCATTGTGGGCGGGGGCGGCGGGCAGAAACTCGCCGAGGGCACCGAGCACTTCCTCGTCAATTACAAATGTGCCGCAGTATCGCGGCCCACCATGCACGGCTTTGAAGACCACCGCATCCACGGGGACGCCGCCGGTGAGGATCTGGTCGATGGCTTCGGCGTAGTTCCGCACGCGCTCGTAGCGGCCCCGGCCAAGCACCCTCTCGGAAGGCATTTCCAAAATCTGGTATTTCAGCGACGTGGAGCCCAGATTCGGAATCAGCAGGTTCATTTGACGCCGTGATACTGGGCGCGAATGGCGGTCAGGTTCTTGTTGGCCTGCGCTTGCAGCGCGGCGGCGCCACCCTTTACGGCGACGCAGGCCTTAAAGAAGTTGGCGGCATCCTGGATCTTTTCCATCTTGTAATTCGCCAGGCCCAGCAGAAACAGAACTTCAGTCTTTATCGCGAGGTTGTCTTCCACCAGCGGCTGGGCCCTGCGCAGTTCCTGGTCGGCGGGGGCCAGTTTGCCGTCATTGAAGTACTGTTTGCCGCTCATATAATATGCCAGCCCCAGAATGGTGGTCTTGCGTTTGGCCCAATCGGCGTCGGCCACGCCGTCGGGCTTGGGTTTGGCATTCATCACTTCCACCAGCTTGGCGCTGTAGGCATGCACCTTCTCGGCATCCTTCTTCTTGGCGGCATCGTCGGTGAGAACCAGCAACATGTCTTCGCTGGGCTGGCCCGTGGCGGCGACCTGCTGCGCGAAAGCCACCGCCTTATCGGACGCGCCTGCCTTTTGGTAGCCGATGAAAAGCGTATCGGTGGCTTTGGCGAGGTACTCGCTTTTCGGATTGCGTTGCTGTAGCGCTTCGAGCAGGATGACTTGCTTTCTGGCGTCGGTGGTCTGCAGCGCCATGGCGTAAAGTGAGTACTCCGTGTAGGTGTTCACCTGCCGAGCATAATCCACGCGGGATTTCCAGTTTTCTACTTCGTCGGCATCCTGCGGCTGCGATGAGGCCACTACTTTTTGCGCCAGCTCCGAGGTCTTCGCCGACCATTTCAGCACCAGATCCGGATCCTTCTTCATCTCGGCGGCCTTGAGGGTTTGCTGGGCGGCCTCCACGCATTCGGGCGGCATGGCAGCCAGCCTATCGCCCATGGCGAGCGCCTTATCGGCATCGTTGGCCTTCACATAGTCAGCCAGCAATTGTTCATAGACCCAGGGGGCGGCCTCGTTCTGCGGATACTGGCTGGCGAATTGCTCCAGCAGCGCGGTTTTCTTGGCGGCGTCGTTTTCCTGGCCGGCCTGCTGCAGCAGTTGCCCTTCCGGGCTGGAAGCGTTGACCTCGGCCAGTTTGTGGCACTGCGCCCATCCGGGCGCGGCGGCCAGCGCGATGGCGATAACGGCGAGAATGGTCTTCATACGTACCTCCCCGAACTGCGGAATGTTAACACGGCTCGACCCTCGTGTGGGTGGGGGAAGTGCCGTGGGGCTCACTGAGCCTAGTGCGGCGTAGTGTTGATCAGCACCCACACCCCGCCGTTACTGTCGGGCGCCACGATGTCCGGTAGTCCCGCAGAGGCGGGCTGCCCATGCACGTTGGACAGAATAATCTGACCGGTCCCACCATTGCCCAGCCCGATATATTCTTGCGTCTCGAATGAGCCGTCCCCATTGCCGTATGCGATACCCAGACTTCCACCGGCCGGCATCAGAAGATCCGGGATGCCGTCGCCGTTCACATCCCCGACCTGCGGCGGCTCCGCATACGAGCCGGCGTATGGAATAAACGTCTGGCTGCTCAGCGTGAGATCTCCCTTTCCATCACCTAGGTAGATAGCCACTGAGTAGCCGTAATACATTTGCACGACCGCGTCCAGGTTCCCATCCAGATTCAGATCCGAAAGCCACACAATTATTGGTCCACTCCCTTCGTTGTAGTCGGCCGGAACCTTGCTTATTTTGAATCCGCCTTTACGGCCATTCAGCAGGACATAAAGCTCATTGGCGTTGGTCGCCGTCAGCACTATGTCCAGCCACCCGTTGTTGGTCAAATCTCCCGCCGCCACCCAACTGAATCCGCCGGACGGCGGGTGTGCAACCAGCGTCACGGGCGGTTGAAATGTCCCGTCGCCATTCCCGTAGGCCAATTGGTTCGACGCTCCCACCACGTCCAGCTTTCCATCATTGTTGACATCGCCCAGCACGAAAAAGCTAGGGCTGAATGGCACGCTGCCCGCGTAGCTGAAAGTGCCATCTCCGTTGCCGAGATACGTCACCAGCCCGCCGGCAGTGTTGGAGCCGAATACTAGATCGGGGATGCCATCGCCGTTCAGGTCTCCGGCGGTGGGGCAACCGATGCCACCAGTCGCCGTTAGTGTAGGTCCCGTTGTGTAAGGTGCGCTGGCATCTCCGGTGCCGAATAGTATGGTGACTCCATTCGGGACGGCCACTGCCAAGTCCGGCCTTCCGTCGCCGTTGTAATCCGCCGGTGCGGCGCAATTGGCTGCGCCCGCGACCGGAACCCACAAGCCGTTGTTAAGCTGGCCGTTGCCCTCGTTCAATAGCACCGATATGACCTCAATCTGTCCCAGGACCACATCCAGCATGCCGTGCTTGCGCAAATCGGACAGGACCACGTTGTAAGAAGATTCCGCGTCGCCCGGCACCGGATAACAGACGTCCGGCGTGAACTTAAGGTGCCCCTCACCGAGGGCGACGCAGGCGGCACTGTCCATCAGATCCGCAATGCCGTCACCATTCACGTCGCCGATGGCGAAGGGGAACCCGGATAACTGAACCGCGCCCGCCAGTCTGAAAGCGCCTTGGCCGTTGTTGAGAAAAATCTTGACCGGTGGTGCACCCCCGCCTCCGCCAACTGCAATGTCGACATGGCCATCGCGGTTGAGATCGCCAATGGCTATGAATTCCCCGTTAGCGGTGTAAGTAGATGGCGCCAGGAAAGTTCCGTTTCCATTGCCCAAAATCACCGCAAAGCCGCCGGGCGCCTGTGACACCAAATCAAGATTTCCATCCCCGTTAAGATCTGCGACAAAGACCCGTGTTTGCAAACCTGCGGCAGGGGTCAAAACGGGGGAGCTGAACACCCCGCCACCCTGGCCCGTCAACAACCAAACGCCGCTCGGACCAGTCGTGACGATGTCAAGTATGCCGTCTCCATTGAAATCCCCGACCGCTACACCGTTAGGAGCCTCCGATCCAGTCTGGTGGTAAGCAGGCGTCGCGAAGCTGCCGTAGCCAGTGCCGAAGCAAACGCCGATTCCGCCGGGCGAGTGCTCCCCTGCTGTAGGCTGCCCGGAGATGATTAGGTCGATCTTGCCGTCGCCATTTACGTCGGCAAGGGCGAATTGGAATGCCACATCCTCCCAACCGACTCCGCCTGGGGGACCCGCGCGAAAAGTACCATTCCCATTTCCGAGCAGGACATTGAAGACGTTTTCATACACTGCGACGATGTCCGGTATGCCGTCGCCGTTGACGTCAGCCACTCCGACGGTGCCCAGGCCGTGGTAGTCCCGCCGGGCGGAGAATGTGGCCGGCTTAATAGCCGCAGCCGTCAAGCTGCAATACAAAACGAATAAGACGATAGCGTTTTTCACTGCTCGGGCCCTCCGGCTGTTCAATTGTACTAACGTTGTGGGGAAAATGCTGCGGCCTCACTCGCACCTGAGCGCTACGGCTGGATCGATGTGGACGGCGCGGCGGGCGGGAAGATAACAGGCGAACAGTGCGACCAGCGTCAACAAGATGGCGACAGCGGCGAATGTCAACGGGTCATGCGCGGTGACGCCGAAAAGCTGGTTGGCCATGAGGCGCGTTAAGCCGAGTGCGCCGGCGATGCCGGCTGCCACGCCCAGCAAGCGCCATTTTTGCGCTTTCGCCAAGGACCAGGCGCATCACGTCCCGGCTTTGCGCGCCGAGCGCCATCCGCACGCCGAATTCACGGGTGCGCTGGCCTGCCACATACGAAATCACGCCATAAATTCCGACGCAGGAAAGAAGCAGCGCGAGCGCCGCGAATATGCCGAGAAGAATCATCGACAGCCTCCGCGCGGCGAAAGAGCCGGCCACGACTGCCTCCATCGTTTGTACGCCGTAGATCACCTCGCGCGGGTCGATCTGCTCCACGCCGCGGCGAACCTGGTCCATATGCCGGCGGGATCGCCCGCGGTGCGCAGCACGACGGCGACGGCGTCGGCGGCGAGCGGCATGAGCTTCTCGGGAAGCTGCATGAAGGGATAGAAGAACTGCGCTTCGACGGCCGATTTTGCATCCGCGCCGGGACCCCACTGCTTGATGTGGCCCACTACGCCGACGATTTCGGCTTGCACATTGAATTGCGTCAGATACACGCGCCTCCCGATCGGATTTTCATGCGGAAAGTAGGTGCGCGCAAAAACATCGTCGATATCGATCACCACGGAGGTATTCTCGTTGTCTTGCGGGGTGACGAAGCGGCCGCGCTCGAGAGTGATGCCCATGGCCTGCGCGAAACCCGCTTCTACCAGATAAAACATCGCCTGCGGCATTTCGTTGTCAGTGGCAGGCTTCGGCTGGCCTTCGATCCAGAATGGCAGCGACGAGTCATGAATCATGGGGCGTGAGCCGAGCGTTACCGAAACGGCTTGTACGCCGGGGATGGAGCTCATTTTATCGTCGAACTGGCGCAAGCGGGCACGCGTTTCGGCCGAGGTCGTGGCGGAGGAGGACGGCATCGATAAATTGAAGGTCATGGCGTGGCTGGGATTGAATCCCGGATCCACGCGCCAGAGCGCGGAGAGGCTGCGCAGCATCAGCCCCGCGCCGACCAGGAGAACCAGGGCCATGGCGACTTCGATCGCCACAAAGAGTCTCTGCAGCCGGTGGCGTGCGCCGCTCGAACCGCGGCCGCTTTCCTTGAGTACTCCTGCAGATTCACCCGTGAACCTCTGAGCGCGGGGGAGAGGCCAAAAATAATCGCGGCGAACAGCGAGAGCGCCATGCGTGAAGAGCAATACGCGTCCATCGAGGGAGATCTCTTCCGCGCGCGGCAGTGTGCCGGGCAAAGTGTGGAGCACCGCTTTGGTGCCGCAAAACGCGAACAGGAGCCCGAGCGCACCGCCCAAACCCCGCAAGCAACACGCTTTCGGTGAGAAGCTGGCGGACGACGCGCAAATGGCCTGCGCCCAGCGCCGCGCGAACGGCAAACTCGCGCGAGCGGCCCATGGAGCGCGCCAGAAGAAGATTGGCGACGTTGGCGCACGCAATCAGCAGCAGGAAACCGACGGCGGCGAGCAGCACCAGCAGGAACGGCTGGACGTTGCCGACGATATCTTCCTTCATGGATACGAGGGTGATGCCGGCTTCTTTGTCGGCCACCGGGAAAGCTTCGGCGAGGTTGCGCGCGACACGTCCATGTCGGCTTTGGCCTGCGCGAGCGTGACGCCCGGTTTCAGGCGGCCGATCACATGCGCGCTCACCGAGATTCGGCGATCGCGAAACGATGGATCGTTCCACTGGCCAATGGGCGTGTAGACGTCGCGATCATGGCCGTAGAAAGTGAAGCTCGCGGGAATCACGCCCACCACAATGTAGGGCGTGCCGTTCAGGGTCAGGGACTTTCCGATGACGCCGGGCGAAGCGCCGAATTCGCGGCTCCAGAAACCCCCGCCAAGAATCACGACCGGCGCGGCGCCTACCCGGTCGTCATCGGAGCGGAATGTGCGGCCAAGAACGGGCTTCACGCCGAGGGTGGAAAAGAAGGCGGCGGAAATCATGTAACCGCTCAGGCGTTCCGTTTCGGTTGTGCCGGTGACGTTGTAATCCTGGTTGCGGTAGATGGCCATCGACGAAAACGTCTGCGCGTCGCGCTGCCAGTCCAGGAAATTCAGATAGGCCACAGGGCCGTGGTCGAATCCAGGCGCTTTTTGATAAATCGCCGCCAGCTGCTCGGCGTGCGGATACGGCAGCGGGTTGAGCAGCACGCAGTTGACGACCGAAAAGAGCGCGGTGTTCGCGCCGATGCCAAGCGCCAGCGTGAGAACGGCGACAGTGGCGAAGCCTGGCGACCTACGCAACATCCGCAGGGCATAAAGCAAGTCTTGCGACAGGGCCGTCACGGGCATCAACCTTTCGGTTTTTTGAAATAACGATATGCCTTGTATCCCAAAAAGAATGCAGCCGCGCCAGCCACGGCTCCAGCGCCGATCATCAGGCTGGCCGAAAGGCCCGTCACTGTCCCCGTCGTAGCGGCAAGTTCCAGCACACCCACAGTCGCCCCGCCGGCGCCGCCCACTCCGGCGCCCACGCCCGTCACGGCCACTGTTTCGATTTTTTCCTTCTTGGCTTCATTCATGGCGGCTTACCTTCCGGCGCGATCCCGTGATCTTTATTGTAAGCCGACACGTTCCCCACAGCGCGTCAAGTGGTGCCTGAAAGTTGTGCGTGATTGGGCATGGATTGTGCAGGATAGTGCTTTGGAAGAACAGAGCTATTTTCTTGTAACTAATTTGTTTTCAGTTGCTCACGGTAAGTTTTGGCGATCCGGGCGATTTTCGGCTCATTTTGGCCATTTTGCCTCGTTTTTCGGATGCGGAGGCGCGGGCGGGGTGATCGGCCCTGCCCCGGCCCTACGGTACCACGCGGAGATCCGAGGACTTGCGGTGTTGAGAGCGGCCGGGTGCTCCGGGGTGGTTGAAATGACAGGGGCTGCGGTGGCGGCAGTGGATTTTGCCGCAGTGTGAACGCAACTTACAGACACTACAGCCCATCATTGCGGATTCTTGGCCAAGGCCGCCGTGCCGAGCATGCCGCCCAGCCCCATGGTCTCCACCGCCGATGAGGGCACGATCACCATCGAGCCCTTTTCCTTGATGGCCTCATACAGCATGTTCATGGCGCGCAGATGCAGCGCCACGGGGTTGTCGCTGGTAAGTGGCCGCCGCGCTTGCGCGAACTTGTCGGCGATCTCGGTTTCCGCCTGACCCAGGATGATGCGCGCCTGCCGTTCGCGCTCGGCCTGCGCCTGGCGCGACATGGCGTCTTCCAGCGCTGCGGGATGCGCACGTCGCGGATCTCGACCGATTGCACGGTGATGCCCCATGGATTGGTTTTCTCGTCCAGGATGCGCTGCAGTTCGTGGCCCAGCGTCTCGCGCTCCGTGATCATCTGCGCAAGTTCGTGCCGGCCGATGGATTCGCGCAGCGCCGTTTGCGCGCTCATGGTGATGGCGTGCGATGAAATCCTCCACTTCCAGGATGGATTTCTCGGCGTTCCAGACCAGCCAGAACACGATGGCGTCCACGTTCACCGGCACGGTGTCGCGGGTCAGCGTCGATTCGGCGCTGACGCTGGCCACGCGCACGCGCTGGTCCACGATAGCGGCTCAGCGTATCGACGATCGGGATGATGTGGAACATGCCCGGCCCGCGCAGCCCGATGTAGCGGCCCAGAGCGCAGCACCGCGACTTTCTCCCACTGATCGGCCACGCGGATGGCGAACATCAGAAAGTAAGATGCCGATGGCAAGCGCCCACCAACGCGGCGCCAGGGTTGGCTGGTGGCGGCCGTCACGGCTACTCCGGCTGCAAGTCGCAAATGACGGCCATCGCGGCGCCCACACCGCTGATGGGCATCTTGACTCACCCTCGGCATAACTCTATCTCCTGATCCTGAGTTCAGCTCTGATTGATCATGTGAGTTGCTCCATCAGTTCGTCGACTGGTGAATCCGGCGCTGCCGGCGCGCGCCACAAATTCGCAGACAAGCTGGCCAGCTGGCGGCGGCGCTCCACTTCGTCGCGCTTCACTTTCTTGGTGGCGATAAAGGTGCCGGTGCCCTGTTGGGTTTCGAGCACGCCCCGGATCTCCAGCTCACGGTAGGCCCGCACCACGGTGTTCGGGTTGATGGCGAGATCCACGGCGACCTGCCGCACGGTGGGGAGCTGGTCGCCGCACGACAGCCGCCGGAGGCGATGCCACCCAGGACCTGGTCGATGATCTGGCGGTAGACGGGGACGCCGCTGTGAAGATCCAGATGGAAGGCGAAGGTCTGGGTTCTGCTCATCTATACGACTAGTGTGCTAGTTCTATATAACACTGTCAAGAGAAAAATTGCGGCTTCTTGGGGATTCCGGTGAAGCTGAACGCTCATTCCGAAAGGAGGCTGAACGGCATTCCGGTATGAGCCCGAACACCATCGGAACGTAGCGACGCTGGGTAGTGGGTCACTTTGACCGAACTTGGGCACTTCGGACCGGTCGACGGCTATACGGCCGAGGGTGGTTGCCGGTGCCAAGCGCGTTTCTCGGCCCTAATCCGCCCCGACCTGGCATAACCTGTTCAATCATCAGGGCTTCAGAGTCGCCGCTTGCCCATATCGGCGGAGGACGCCTTACACCTCGAAGTGACAACTTCCGGTTACGCCGTCATCCAGGAAGTATTGGCTTGTCCGGCTCGGGGCTTCTGTTGACCATACTCAGGCTGGCTTTGCTGCCGTACCTCGTGGCGTCAGAAGCGCAAGACGGCCGCTACAACAAATAACGCTAAGACGTCGCCCCAAATGTGTCCCAAGTGCTCGGGGTTCGCCACAGACTGTACTGCCATGATTCCGCCGTGCACAATGCTGGACCACACGGTGAACCAGATGAGGCTCAAATGTGCGAGCGGATTGCGGGACGCAACCAACAGAAACACCCCCAGCGTCGCGTAAACGCCCAGAATCATCTGTAGGTAATCCGACTGGCCCGCGTGCCACGACCAGCCTGACGGCCAAATGATGGTGAGCGGGTAGATCCCGACCACGAAGATCAGACCTACCACCAACAGCGCGAGGCGCAAATACTTGATGCGATCAGTTTCGGCCATATTCTCCTCCCTTAGGCTGTGGAATGAAACTGCGGCTCTCGGGTTCTCCATCAAATGGTTCCGAGGCACGAGGGAGTATACCAAAGATTCACCATACTTGGGTTCCGATTGGCTGGTATTGCGCTCAGCCGCGAAGGGGGTCAAAGCTCGCTTTCAGGGTTGGCGCCATGACGTCCGGTTGGCCGGGCACTCTTCCCCTACGTTTGGCGGATCCCAGATCCATGCCAAACCACGAATTTAAAAAAAGGGGGGACGGCTGCGCCGTGATCCAGGAGCAATCGCCTCGCGAACGCCCCAGATTTGCTGAAAGACTACAATAGAGCGAATATGGACGGCGGCGAACTGGGACATTTCTCCCTGCTCGAAAAGATCGGCGAGGGCGGCATGGGCCGGGTCTACAAGGCCCGGGACAAGCGCCTGGAACGTCTGGTCGCCATCAAACTGCTGGCCGAAGCGCGCAGTACCGATGCCGACCGCCGCGCCCGCTTCGTCCAGGAGGCCAAAGCCGCTTCGGCGCTGAACCATCCCAACATCATCACCATCCACGAAATCGGCGAGCAGGACGGGCAAACCTTCATCGTCATGGAGTTGGTGGATGGCAAGCCGCTGAACGAGCTGATCCCGCGCAAAGGCATGCGGCTCACCGAAGCGCTGCGCATCGCCGCGCAGGTGGCCGACGCGCTCACCGCCGCGCACGCCGCCGGCATCGTGCACCGCGATCTCAAGCCCGCCAACATCATGGTGGATGCGCACGGCCGCGTCAAGGTGCTGGACTTCGGTCTGGCGAAGCTGTCCGCGCCGGCCGCCGGCAGTGCCGGCGCCGACGAAGCCACCCATACGCTCGTCATGGACCAACCGGTCACCGAAGAAGGGGTGATCGTCGGCAGCGTTCCCTACATGTCGCCGGAGCAGGCCGAAGGCAAGCCGGTGGATGCGCGCAGCGACATCTTCTCTTTCGGCGCGGTGCTCTACGAAATGATCACCGGGCAGCGCGCGTTTCGCGGCGAGTCGCGAATTTCCACGCTGGCCGCGATCGTGGAGAAGGACCCGCCGCCGGCCAGCGAAATCTCTTCCACCACGCCGCCGGAATTGGAGCGGCTGATCGCGCGGTGCCTGCGCAAGGACGTCAACCGGCGCAGCCAGAACATGGCGGATGTGAAGCTGGCGCTGGAGGAACTGCGGGACGAATCGGAATCGGGGAAGCTGGCTCGGCCCGCCGCGGCGCTGACGCTGGACGCCCGACGGTGGGTGTGGCCGGCGGTGGCGGTCGTCTGCGTGCTGATCGCCGCGGCCGCTTTCACCTGGATTTACCTCAACTTTCGCGGAACTCAGTCGAAAGGCCCGGAACTGGTGCGAGTGTCGCCCGATGACGGGCACTCCTACGAATAGCCGGCCATCTCGCCCGATGGCGGATTCGTGGCCTACGTCTCGGACCGCTCCGGCAAGGACGAGTTGTGGCTGCAACAGGTGGGAGGCGGCGACCCGATCCAGTTGACCCATTCCAACGAGACGCGTAAGCGTCCGGCGTTTTTCCCGGACGGCAAGCGCATCCTTTACGTCAGCACTCCGGACGGACGAGACCGAAGAGCACCATCGAAATGATCTCTGCGCTGGGCGGGGAGCCGCGAGGTGCTGGTCCAGCGGCGACAGATGACTCGGGGCCCGAAGCTTTCCCCGGACGGGCGCCGGATCGCTTACTTCGACTACAACCAAATCCGCGGCCGCCTGATGACGATCTCCTCCGACGGCGGCCGGCCGCGAGAATTGCCGGCCTGGGCACGCATGCCAGACAGCTCTGGGGCGTTAGGCCGCATGGACATCCGACAGCCGCTACCTCCTGTGCATGGTGACGAAAAAAGTCCGAGGCCGCGGACGCCGGAGGAATTGAGTGGTTTGCGCTTCCGGTGGATGGAGGCGACCCAGTGGCCACGGGAGCCGGCGAGGCGTTGCGCGCAGCGGGAATGGCGCAGGGGGCTCCGATTCTGATGACGGGCGATCGCGTTCTGTTTCTTGCCGGAACGGCTGAGCGGTCTAACGTCTGGGAAATGCGCCTCTCGCCGGGCTCGTGGCGCGTGCAGGGCGTTCCGCACCAACTCACGTTTGGAACGCTGACCGAAATGCCGCGCAGCGTCAGTGCCACGGGCACTGTGGCGCTCCAGTCGGAAGCTATCTCCACGACTTCTATCTGATTCCTCTCTCTCCGGTCACCGGTCAACCCACTGGCGTCGCCCGGCGGCTCACCCAGGATGGACGCACGAAAAGTTTGTGGTGGTACCTCGCGGGAGATCCTGGAAGCGCTTATTTTAGAGTGTGTGACAGACACGGCTCAAAGTGTCTACGCCTTGGATCTGGATAGCGGGAAGCAGACATTTGTGATGCCGAGGCCTTCCGTCGTTGGCTCGGCCATCTCGCCCGACGGCCGGCAAGTTGCGTATTCCGTCCCGGAGGGCGATTCGTACTCGATCCGCGTGGGCGACGCTGGCGCCGGTCTGGCAGAGGCGCGGGTCCTCTGCAAGGCGTGTGGCAAGCCTCAGGGGTTTTCTCCCGATGGGCGATTCCTTTTCTATGACCCCGAGGCCAAGGTCAAGGACGACCCCAAGAGAAAGTTAACCGTTCGGCTTCTGGAAGTGGCCTCCGGCAAAGACAGGCCCTGGCTGGAACACCCGACCGATTCTGTTTTCGTCGGCAGGGCACTTGGTCAGGATTCCGGATGGCTCTGGCTGGTGCTATCTCCGCCGGGATCGCCGTGGTCCAGGCGCAGGTATCTGGTTCCCTGGAGGGGGGAAGAACCGGTCCCGCAATCGGAGTGGATAAAAATCCCGCTGCCCGAAGGGACCGCGAGCGTCCCCCCTTGGCGCGTTTCCCCCACGGGGAACTTCTTTTACCTCTTCGAGGGATCGAAACTCATGGCGGTCCGCTTCGATCCGAAGAGGGCCGGCTTCAGCGAGCCTTACGAAGTCAAGTTCGTGCCGGGCTCCGAGGTGGCGCTCAAGCCGGACGATGACTGGGCGGTTCGCGGTCCTGGGCTGGTTTTTTCGCGCGACGAGGGCGGTTCATCGGTGTGGCTGATGAAGTTGCCTCGTTGAGGCGGGGAGATACCATCGCTCTGGGCCGATAACGGCTTTTGGGAAGCGTCGGATTAGAGTTCCGGGGCGGATCGTCGGGCGTGTAAGTTGGCGTTCAAACGAGGCTATGGAAGGGTCGGTTTTTGGTCTCGGACGTATCGTCGGGCATCCGGAAGTTGACCCCCCGGCGCAACTGCGCCGCGGTTGCGCCGGCACATGTCTGCGTCGCCAACCCATCGAAATGGATGTCAATGCGGTCGAGAACCTCGACCAGGCCGATGCCCTCCTCTTTGGCCGGGCGACTTACGAAATGATGGAGGCAGCGTTCCGGCCGCCGGCGCGGACGGGAGCGAGGCCCGATTGGATGGAACCCTTCGCCCGGACGGAGGCTCGTTCGCGCGGATCTCTAGGGAAGGCCGTTCAGCAGCTCAAGCGGGAGTCGGGTATGCGACTGTTCGTGGGGGGCGTGAAGCTCCCGCTGGCGTTGGCGGAGCTGGGATTGATCGATGAGTACGAGTTCCTGGTGCAGCCCAGGCTAGCCATTGGGCTTGTTTAGCCCAAGCCGGCCGCATCATGGAGCAACTCGGGCCAGGCCTTCCACGGTCTCGGCCAATCCGACCATCGCTTGCCCGCTCTACAACTTCTGCGCGTAGGCGAGGCTCAGCTTCACATTCTCTTCTTCAAGCTGCAACTGCACCTCCCGCGCGAGGCCCGTCAAGACCGATAGCGGCGGCCGGCCCTGCGACTCGCGCACCCAACGCATAGTGCGCGCGAGATATCGGCCGTTGCGGTCCGGGAAAGTCGCCCAGTAGACGTCGGTCAGGCAGGGCACCTTCAGCGGATCGCGCGTGATCATCTCGAGCGTGAGGCGGGTCTGGGGACGCGCGGTGCGAATGGTATCCACCACCTTGCGCATGTCCAGCATGCCCGCGCCCAGCGGCATTTCGGAAAGCAGGAAGCCATCCGGGTAGGGCGCCACAGCCATATCCTTGATGTGCGTGCTGATGGCGTAAGGCGCCAGCGCCTCCACCAACTCCATGGGATCGTCGAGCAGCGAGATGTTGTTGCCGGTATCGAGACACACGCCCAGCCAGCGGCTCTGCTTCTCGCGCATGAGCGCCACCATCTCTTCGGCGGTGAAATCTTTGTGGTTCTCGATGGCCAGCGGCAACTGCCGCTTTTCGACGATGCGCAGTGCGGCGTCGATCTTTTCGCGGGCCTGGGCCACCGCCGCGCGCCAATCCGCCAGGTTGGTGAAGTTCTCGTAGCGGCGGCCGGGCAGGCAATTGACACGAACGGCGAGGGCGCCGGCTTCCTTCGCGGCGCTCACTGTACTGTCGAAGCCGGCAGGATCGTCCTTAGCGGGCAGGCTCGCGATCGCCTCGAAATACATGCCCAACTGTTCGGCGCGGGCGTGCAGTTTGTGGATGTAATCCGGCTCTTTGGAGGTGAGCGGCATTTGGATTCCGGCCGCTCCCAGCGTGTTGCAATGTTCCAGAAATTCCAGGTTGTCCTTGGGCCGGGCGAAGCTCATGTAGGACGTGACCGCGATCCCCATCTTCGAACGCGGCTCGGCCCGAAGGGCGCCGGCCGCCGCGGCGGCCATCAGAAATGTTCTGCGGTTCATAAATGGAAGCTGCGCAGCACGTCATCCCAGGGTTTGCGGTAGGGCCGCTCCAGCATTGCGGACGCCTCCGGGTCGCCTGCGATTTCTTCCTTCTCCGGATCCCACTGGATCTTGCGCCCCAAACGCAGCGAGATGTTTGCCAGGTGACAGGCCACCGCCGTCTGGTGACCTTGCTCCACGTCGGAGATGGGCAACTGCCGCGACTTGATGCAATCCAGAAAATTGCGCGCGTGCAGATCGAATTGTTCGGGCGACGATCCGGGCTCCTTGCGCGCTTCGATCCACGGCTCCGGCTTGGCCTCCGAATGCTGCGGGCCCCCGGCCGGGTGGCCTTCGAACACCGGGATGGCGTTGGTGGGGTCGATCTTCATATCGGGAATGACTTCGTATCCCCGGCGCGAAACCGTCATGCTTCCTTTGGCGCCGAAGAATTCCAATCCGAACCCGGCGCGGCGGCCGGCGCTGGCTTCGCGGATCGAATAGACGCGGTGAAGCCTGGATATTCAAAAATGGCATCCTGCGTGTCGGGAGTTTCGCCGTTGTCCTCGAGCGCGAAGCGCCCGCCAACGGAAGAAACCGAGCCGCGGCCCTTTCACTCCCATCGCCCATTGCACGATGTCGATATCGTGCGCGCCCAGGTTGGTCATCTGGCCGCCGGAGTAGTCCCAGAACCAGCGGAAATGATACAGCGCGCGGTGTGGATTATAGGCGCGCTCCGGCGCGGGCCCCAGCCACATGTCGTAGTCAAGATCGCGCGGCGGCGCGCTGTCCGGCGGGTTGCCGAAGCCCGGCATCACATTGCGAAACGATCCCATGCGCGCGCTCATCACTTTGCCGAAATAGCCGGCTTGGATCAAGCCGCGAGCATTCTGGTAGTGCAGGCCGGAGCGCTGCTGCGTGCCCGCCTGCACGATGCGCTGGTAGCGGCGCGCGGCCGTGGTCATCCAGCGGCCCTCCTTAACGAACACCGTGAGCGGCTTTTCCACGTAGACATCTTTGCCGGCGGCGCAGGCCATCATGGTCAGCAGCGTGTGCCAATGGTCGGGAGTGCAGACCACAATGGCCTGAATGTCTTTGTTGTCGAGCATTTTCCGAAAGTCGCTGATAGCCCTGTGAGCCGGGACCGCATGCGGCCAGGCCCTCTTCGAGGCGTGGCTGGCACACATCGCACATCGCGGCCAGATCCACGTCCTTCTGATTCTTGAAATCGTGAACATGCTGGCGGCCGATCAGCCCATAACCAATGAAGCCGACCTGTATGCGGTCGTTTGCGCCCAGCAGCCGCTTATAAGACGCCGCGGTGACCGCCCCCAGGAACACGCGCCGGGATGAGTGCATTTGTTGGGATTGTAGCAGACGGCGAGATAAGGGAACTTTCCGCATGGCTCGCTCGTATTCAGGGGTGAACGGAGCAGCCATGCCTCGAAATCCTCGCCGCGGCGGCGCCTTGGCCGGCATCATGTTGATGATCCTGTTGGCCGGCGTCATCGGGATCGCCTGCCTGGTGACCACGGGCCTATACGTCGCCGATCACACGCGCGTGACCGAGAGGAGCGCGCACGGTGAAACCACCGTCGAAACCCCCTTCGGCACCGTCCACGTGCGTGAAAACGCCAAGCTCGATCCAAGACATATGGGCGTGCCCGTTTATCCGGGCGCGGTCCGCGAAGACTCCCCTACGCTCACCAGCTTCCATTTCGATTTCGGCGACGTGCACAAAGGCTTCGCCTTGTCGGCCGCCCAGTACCGCACCTCCGACTCCATCGATCGCGTCACCGATTTCTATCGGGGCGAGTTGCCACATTGGCTGTACAGCCAGAAGGAGGACGGCCGCATGCAGTTGTCCTTTACCAAACACGGCTACAAAAGGTTCGTCGCAATTTTCGAGAACGATGGCGAAACGCACATCGCGCTTGCTTCGGTGGGAGAGCCTGCGTCAAACTGATTGAGGGGGCTTGTGCTTCCCGATCATGCCTGAATTTTGCACCTGCGGCGCCGAGTTGCCGCCCGACGCCCGTTTCTGCCATCGTTGCGGCAAACCGCAGCGCGAAGAAATCGTTCCGGAGACGGGTGCGCGCCCGCCGGAGATGGCACCCGTGGTCATCACCGCGCCTTCGCCGGAGATCGCCCCGCCCCCGCGCCTCAATTTCCATAACTCGACGGCCGTGCGCATCGGGTTGCTGACGGCCAGCGTCGCTTCGCTGCTCAGCGCGCTGCCCGTATTGGCCGCGGGGCTGTTAGGCCTGGCGATCTGGTGGCTCACCGCCGGATTCCTGGCGGTGTATATCTATCGCCGCCGCACAGGCCAGTTTCTCACGGTGGATAGCGGCCTGCGCATGGGCTGGATCACGGGCTTGATCGGCTCGACGATTACTTCCGTGGTGTTCACCATCAGCGTGGTGCCGCTGATCCAAGGCGGCAAGATCGCTTCGCTTTATGAAGAACAGTTCCGCAAGATGTCCGCCAACAGTCCCGACGTGCAGCAAGCCATCAAGATCCTCGAAAGCCCCAGCGGGTTGGCGATGTTTGTGATTATCGCGCTGCTGTTTTTCTTTCTGATCATCACGTTTCTGTGCACGGCGGGCGGCGCGCTGGGCGCCAAGCTGGTGGGCGGCGTCACCGCACCGGGTCCGAAACGCGCTCCCTAGCGGGAGCGGGCACGCGGGCGGCCACCGCACGGCTGTAGCGCTTCACCAGTGCCACCCCGGCAAAGATGATCGCCATGGCCAGAGCTTCCCGCATTCCGAAACGCTCCCGGTAGAACAGCCAGCCCAGTGTAACGGCCACTACAGAATTAACGTAAGGATAGATCGAGACAATGGCCACCGGCAGGCGATCGAGCGCGAAGATGTAGGCGCTGTACCCTACGATGGAACCGAACATCACCAGATACAGAAGCGCTCCCACGCCGCGCAGGCTCCAGTGGACAGGATGCTCGTGGAACAACAGCGCCAGCGGCAAGAAAGACAGCCCGGCGGCCAATTGCTGCACAGCGCCGGTGACGATGGGATGTACGCCGCTCATCCTGCGCCGCTGATAAATGGAGCCGAACGCCCACCCCGCCATTCCCAGTTGCAGCACCAGGAATCCGTTGAGCAGACCGGCGTTGAAGGCGTGCGTGTGCAGGTCCGGCGCCAGCAGCAGGGCCGCCCCTCCCAGGCCCACCAGCATGCCCAGAATGCTGGGCAGATGCAGCGGCTCGCCGCCGGGCAGCAGCGCCTCTGTGCCCACCATCCAGAATGGAGAAATGGTGATCATCAGGCACGCCAAACCGCTCGGCACCCAGACTTCCGCGATGACCAGGCAGCCATTGCCGATTCCCAGCACCAGCACGCCGCTGAGACACGCAGCGCCCAAATCGCGGCCGCGCGGCAGTTTCTCTCCGCGCAGGGCGATGGCCGCCAGCATCAGCGAGCCGGAGATCAGGAAGCGGGCACACACCAGCAGCAGAGGGGGAAACGACTCAAGCGACATGCGGATGCCAAGATAGGTGGTTCCCCAGAAAAAGCAGACGGCAACCAGCGCCAGATAGGCCCAGAAATGCGGGTGGCGGGGCAATAGCTCAGGGTAGCACGAGAATTTATTAGCCACGGATTCGTGGCCAATTCTCATACAATGGTCTCTTGATAGTCACCCTCACAGCCAACCCGGCCCTCGACCGCACCATCTCCGTCGACCGCCTGGCTTTCGAAGATCGCGCCTACATCGATTCGCGGCACGAGTCTCCCGGCGGGCGCGGCATCAACGCCGCCTGCGTGATCCATTCCTTCGGCGGAAAGACGCTGGCCATCTTTCCGAGCGGCGGGAAACACGGGAAGGTTTTCCAGGAGACTCCTCAGCGCATATGGGTATCCGGCCGTCGCGGTTCCCATTGCGGAGAATATACGCGCGAATCTAACCATCACCGACCGGCAGGGCCTCACCGTCAGCCTGAACGAACGTGGACCTCAACTGGAGAAGGCCGAAGTCGATCGGTTGGAAAAAGCGGTGCAGAAGCATCTGGATGGCGCCGCCTGGCTGCTGCTGAGCGGCACCCTGCCGCCCGGGGTGCCCTCGAATTTTTACGCGCGCCTCATCGGCATGGCGCGCCGCAGGAAAGTGAAGACCCTGATCGATACCGACGGCGACGCGTTGCGGGAGGGGGTGGAGGCTTCGCCCACGATAGCCTCTCCCAACCAGCACGAGGCCGAGCAACTGCTGAATCGTGCCCTGGTCACGCGCAATCACTTCCTGGAGGCAGCGGCCCGCGTTCACGCCATGGGTCCCGAGATGGTGGTGCTGTCGCTTGGCAGCCGCGGCGCCGTGGGAGCCTTCGAAGACACCGTAATTGAGGCGCTCCCGCCGCGCGTAGAGGTGCTGTGCCCCATCGGCGCGGGGGATGCCCTGGCGGCAGCGTGCGCGTGGTCCATGGAGCGTAGCGGCGATTTCACGGATGCGCTGCGCTGGGGCGTGGCTGCCGGCACGGCTTCCGCCACGCTGCCCGGCCTGCGCACCGCATCGCTCGAGCAGACCCAAGAGATCTACCGGCAGGTGGAAGTGCGCCGCATCGAATAGGAATCCGGTGGCCTTAACGTCATCCAGGGGCGCCGCGCGCGCGGCCGCCCCCTCGAAAAGCGAGAACGTGATGCGTTCGGCCGGGGTGGTCTCGGCCGCGGTCTTCCTGAGCCGCATTACCGGACTGGTGCGCGAGATGATTATGGCGCGTCTGTTCGGCGCCGGCCAGTCCTACGACGCCTTCCTGCTGGGCTTCCGCATCCCCAATCTCACGCGCGACCTGTTCGCCGAGGGCGCGCTTTCGTCCGCCTTCGTCCCCGTATTCACGCAGTACCTTGCGACCAAGGGCAAGCGCGAGGCGGCCGAGCTTTCAAGCCTCGTGGCTACCGCGCTGGTGCTGGTGGTGGGCGCCATTTGCCTGCTCGGCATGGTGTTCAGCCCGCAACTGGTGTGGCTGCTGGCGTCGGGATTCGCGCGCGTACCCGGCAAGTTCGAATTGGCCGTCACGCTGACACGCGTCATGTTTCCGTTCCTTCTGCTGGTGGCGCTGTCCGCGCAGGCCATGGGAATTTTGAACGCGATGAATCAGTTCGGTATCCCGGCACTCTCCTCCACTTTCTTCAACCTCGGCTCGGTGGCTTTCGGCCTGGGCTTCGGGTACACAGTGGGCCGGTGGATGGGCGTGAGCCTGGTGATGTCGATGGCTTGGGGAGTGGTGTTCGGCGGGGCCGTGCAATGGCTGTTTCAAGCTCCCAGCCTGTACCGCGCCGGCATCCGATACCGCCCGCGCATCGACTTCGCGCATCCCGGACTGCGCAACATTCTGCGGCTGATGGGACCCGCGATTCTGGGCAACGCCGCCGTGCAGATCAATGTCCTGGTGAACACCAACTTCGCTTCCAGCATCACGGATGCCGCCGGGCACGTCATCAACGGGCCGGTGAGCTGGCTGAGCTATGCGTTCCGCTTCATGCAGCTTCCGCTGGGGCTGTTCGGCGTGGCCATCGCCTCCGCTACGCTGCCTGCGATTTCCCGTAGCGCCGCGCTGCAGCGGATGGACGAATTCCGGCTGACGCTCTCGCGCTCGCTGGGCATGGTCTTGCTGTTGACCATACCGTCGTCGGTTGGCCTGGTGGTGCTCGGCCCCAGCATGATCGGCGCTGTATACCAGTGGGGACATTTCCGCGCCGCCGATACGCACCAGACCGCCATGGCTCTGGCCTGTTACGCCATCGGCCTGGCGGGCTACTCGGCCATCAAGATTCTGGCGCCGGCTTTTTACGCGCTCAATGACGCGCGCACGCCCATGCTGGTGAGCCTGGCGTCGATCTTGATTAATCTGGCGGCCGCTTCCACCATGGTGAAACTCGCGGGGCTGGGCCACCTGGGTCTGGCGCTTTCGACGTCCGCGGTGGCGCTTTTCGGATCGGCCGCGCTGTTCCTGCTGCTGCGCAAACGCATCCAGCGGATGCACGGGAGGGCGCTGGGGGCCAGCGTGGCGAAAATTCTGGTGGCCTCGGCCGCCATGGGCCTGGCGTGTTACTTCTCGAGCCGCGGCGTACACCTCTGGCTGGGCGCGCGCAAGCTCGCCCAGATCGTGGATGTGGCCGTCTCCGTCCCGTTGGGCGCGCTCGTGTATTACGGGCTGTGCCGCGCGATGCGCGTGGCGGAGTTGGAGTCCGCATGGCAGGCGCTGGGGGCGCCATTGGCCCGTAAGCTGGGCCTTCGTGCTAAACTGCGTTAAGAAATGCTTCCCGATCTGCAGTTGGCGGTCCGGTTGCAGGAGCTTGACAATCGGGTGACAGAGTTAACCCGCGAGATCTCCGCGCTACCCAAACACGTCGCCGAAATTGAAAAGAAATTAGAAATTCACACACGCAAGTTGGAAGCGGATCGCGCCGCTTTGTCGGCCAACTCGACAGACCGCAAGAAGACCGAGGGCGAAATCCAGCTTCAGGAGCAAAAGATCACCAAATTGCGCGGCCAGATGATGGACGCCAAGACCAACGAGGTGTATCGCGCCTTTCAGAACGAGATCGAGTTCTGCGAGAAGGAAATTCGCAAAGCCGAGGACCACATTCTCGAATTGATGGGCGAATCCGAACCGCTCGATACGAACGTCAAGGCGGCCGAGCTGGCGCTCAAACAAGAGCGGGGCCAGGTGGAAGCCGAGAAGCAGCAGGCCATGGCGCGCACCGCCGAAGACCGGAAGGCTCTGGATGCGATTAACCAGGAGCGCGCGCAGATCGTCTCCGGAATGAGCCCCAACATCTACCGCCAGTATGAACGAATTCGCAAGGGCCGGCACGGGGTGGCCATCGCGGAGGCGGTGGATGGGCGCTGCAGCGCCTGCCATATTGCCCTGCGCCTGCAGTTCTTTCAGGACCTGAAGAGGGGCGGTCAGGTGATGAATTGCGAAAGCTGTAGCCGCATCCTTTATTACAATCCGCCCACCGCCGTCGAGGATCCCGCGGGCGAGGTCGCCCCGGTCCACATGCCTAACTGAGAGGGCGCCTACGACCGCGCTTTGTGCGCCGCGTGCGCCGTCTTCACCGGCTCTTTCAGGAGTTGATCGATGGTCTCGCGAATGTTCTTCTCCTGTTCCTTGAAGAAATCGTCGCCGCCATTGTGCTGCACGCGAATCACGCGGTTGCGATCGATGAAGATCAGCTCGGGAACGAAGTTCGGCTTGGCCATCGACGCTTGTTCGTATTCGAGGACCGGATCGCGCTCCGAGGACCCTACGGGAAATGCGGGCTTGTACTGCGCGATAAAACCGGGCACCAGTTGCGCCGCATTGGGATTGAAGGCGGCCGCCAGAATCTGCACGCCGCGCGAGGCATATTCGCCTTGAATGGCGCTCAGAATCTGCGTAGTGTGCTGGCAGTGCGGACAGGTGGTCGAAATAAAAGCGAGCACCACCACTTTGCCCGCATACTGGCTCAACAGAGTCACTTGTCCGTTCGGCATGTTAATGGCAAACTCGCCCGCGGGACGCGGTACCTGCTGCGCTTGAGCCGCCACAGCGGTAAGGAGCAGAACAAAAGCCAAAAGTGTGTGCTGAAATCGCATACTGCCAGTTTACCCCAACTCGGACCGAGGCAGAAAGAGAGGTGGCTCACCGCGTCCACCCCCAAAATGCACTACAATGTGATCGTAAGCCACTTGCAACTATGTTGCAGTCACTGATCATCACCCTGCGTGAGGGAGTGGAAGCCGCCCTGGTGATTGCTATCGCCATCGCATACCTGCGTAAAATCGGCCGCCGCGACCTGCTTCCCGCGGTGCACCGCGCCTTCGGAACAGCCGTATTTGCTAGCTTTGGCTTCGCCTGGCTATTCTCCAGGCTGCGTCTCAGCGAGGATGCTTATGAGGGTTGGACCCTGCTGGCGAGCGCCGTCTTTGTGCTCAGTATGGTGCTGTGGATGAACCGCCACGCGCGCGGCTTGAAAGGCGAAATTGAAAATCAGTTGCAACAACGAAGCGGCGCCGCCAGCCGTTGGGGCATCTTCTTTTTCGTCTTCCTGATGATCTTCCGCGAGGGCGTCGAGACCGTCCTCATGCTGACGGCGGTCAGGTTCGATACCTCCGGAGTGCTCGATATTGCAGGGGTTGTGCTGGGGCTGGGCCTGGCCATTCTGTTCGGTGTCAGCTTTGTGCGCGGGACTATCCGAATCGATCTGCGCAGCTTCTTCCGCATGACCACCGTCATCCTGATGGTCGTCGTAGTGCAACTGGCTATCACGGGACTGCACGAGCTCTCCGAAAGCGAGGTGCTGCCATTCAGCCGCCAGGAGATGGCTCTGATCGGTCCGATTGTCAGCAATGAGGCATTCTTCTTCGTCGTCATTCTCGCGCTGGCGGGCGCTATGCTGCTCCTGGAATACCGCAAGCGCCGCGCCCCGGCGCTCGCGGGGCTGGCCGGCGCCGCCTTGCGCAAAGCGCGCTGGAGCGCGCGGCGCGAACGCATCTGGATGACCGCATCATGCCTGGCCACCGGCCTGTTTATCCTCAGCATCACCGCCGAATTCATCTACGCGAAATCCACTACCGAATTGTCTGCCGCCGCCCCGGTTTCGGTGGTGGATGGCAAAGTCGGCATCCCCGTCGCCACCGTGAACGACGGCAACCTGCACCGCTTCTCCATCGAGCAAAGTGGCGTCCACGTGCGCTTCATTGTGATCCGCCGCCCCGATCAATCCCTGGTGGCCGCCTTCGATGCCTGTGAGATTTGCGGCAGCCAGGGCTACTATCAAAAAGGCTCCAACGTGATCTGCAAGAACTGCGGTTCCGCCATCTTCATACCCAGCATCGGCTCGCATGGCGGATGCAATCCCATTCCGATCGCTTCGCAGGTGGTGGGCGATCAACTCGTGATCCCGGCCGGCAAACTGATTCCCGGCGCCAAAATCTTCCGCGATCCCAGCTAGCCCATGTTCTTTCGTTTCGTCACCCAATCCATCCGCAGGTCGCCGCGCCGCAAGGCGATGACCGTGGCTGCGGTGGCCATGGGCGCGGCCGTCGCGACGGCCATGCTCGGCGTGATGCTGGATATCGGCGATCGAGTGAGCCGGGAGTTGCGTAGCGTGGGCGCCAATCTGATGGTCACGCCCAAAGCGCACTCGCTGCCGGTCGAGATCGGCGGCCTCAGCTTTCGTCCGCTGTCCAGCGACGATTACATTCCCGAAGTGCAATTGCCCAAGATCAAATCCACGTTCTGGCAACTGAATATCACCGGCTTCTCTCCGTCGCTCAAGGCGGCGGCATCCCTCGGCGGCCAGGATGTGCCGGTCGAAGGCGTGTGGTTCCGGCGGCGCCTGCGGGGTCCGGACGGCTCCATGCTCGAAGCCGGCTTGCGCACGGTGAACGGGGCATGGAAGGTCGACGGGCGGTGGATCGACGATCGCGACCGCAACGACGGCGATGCGGAGGCCATGGTAGGTGGCGCGGTAGCCAGGCGCCTCGACCTCCAGCCCGGTGGCACGCTGCGGATCTTCGGCCAACCCTTCGCCGTAGCCGGCATTGTTTCCACCGGCGGCGACGAGGAAGACCGCATCTTTGTGCGCCTCGAAGTGTTGCAGCGCCTGATGAACCGTCCCGGCCAGGTGGATTCGGTGCAGGTCGGCGCGCTCACCAAGCCCGAGGATGCGTTCGCCCGCAAAGACCCGAGCAAGATGTCGCCTAAGGAATACGACCGCTGGTATTGCACGCCGTATATAAGTTCCATCGCGCACCAGATCGAGGAAGCGCTGCCTATGGCAGTGGCCAAGCCCATTTGGCGGGTGGCCGATAACGAAGGCAGGGTGCTCTCGAAGATTCGCGGGCTCATGTTGCTGATCTCGCTGGCGGCATTGGTGTCCGCCGGCCTCACGGTTTGGAGCGTGATGGCTACTACGGTGATCGAGCGCCGCGCGGAGATCGGCATCATGCAAGCCACCGGCGCGAGCAACGGATTGGTAGCAGCGCTGTTCTTTGTCGAAGTGGCGCTCGAAGGCGCGGCGGGCGGGCTGATCGGGTCCTGGGCGGGCCTGTTGCTGGCCGATTGGGTGGGGCGCTCCGTGTTCCATAACTCGCTGCAGATACCTGCCGTGCTGGGCCCCCTTGTGGTGGGAGCCGCCGTGATTGCATCGGTGGCCGGCGCTGCGCAGCCCCTGCGGCGCGCGCTGCTGCTGGAGCCCGCAGCCACGCTGCGGGGAGGCGCGTAGTGTTCTGGACCTTCGTCACCCGCGCCGTCCGCTTCCGCGTGCGCCGCCTCGCGTTGGCCTTCGCTGCCATGGCTGTCGCGGCTACCCTGGCCACCGCGCTGTTCTCCGTCTACTCCGATATCGAACGCAAGATGCGCGTCCAGTTTCGCGGATATGGCGCAAACATCGTGGTCGCGCCGGCAGCCGGCGCGCGGACCGTCCCCCTCGCCGCGGTGGCATTGGCCGAAAGGCTGGGCGCGGCAGCCGCGCCGTTCATCTACACAGTGGGCAGTCTCGAAGGCGAGCCAGTGGTGGTGGCCGGTACCGATTTCCATCGCGCGCGTGCGTTGACGGATTACTGGCATGTGGATGGCACGAGCGCCGCCGCTTCGGGCGAATGCCTGGTAGGCAGCGCCGCCGCCGCCCACTTCCGCCTCCAGCTTGGACAAGAACTCAAACTGGAAGGCGCGCCCTGCATCATTCGGGGCATTGTCTCGAGCGGTGGCGCGGAAGATGCGCAGGTGATCCTGCCGCTCGAAGCCGCCGCCCGCCTGGCCGGCCTGCACGATGCCGCGAGCGTGGTTCAGGTGCGCGCCGATGGCGAATCTCTCGTCCAAGTCCAGGCGGCACTGGCCCGCGCGCTCCCCGGGGCCGATATCCGGCTGCTGCACGCCGTGGCCGAAACCGAAGCCAACGTGGTGCTCAAGATTCGCTCCACCCTGTTCTTGTTGACCGCGCTCATCCTGGCTATCACCACTCTTTGCGTCAGCAGTAATTTCAGCGCGCTGGTGCTGGAGCGCAGCCAGGAGATCGGCATCCTGAAAGCCATCGGCGCGGCGGAGAACAAGATCGCGGCTCTGTTTCTTTCCGAGTCTCTCATCCTGGGTCTGGCATCCACTACCGCGGGCTACGGCTTTGGGCTGATGGTGGCGTGGTGGATCGGGCGGCAGATCTTCCCCGAATCCGCGGCCGCCGGCGTGGGTGTAAACTATGGCGTGTTCCTGCCGGTGGCCGCCGTGACGCTGGCGGTAGCGGCGGCGGCCACCCTGGCAGCGGCGGCGCGCATCTGGCGCATCAAGCCCGCTGTGATTTTGCGGGGAGAATAGAAGCCATGGCATTCGTCGAACTGGAGAACGTGACCAAGGCATACGAGGGGGCATACGAGGGCGGCGGCGCGGCGCCGGTGAAAGCGCTCGACGGCGTGAGCTTTACCGCGGAAGCCGGCCAGTGGATCGCCATTATGGGACCGTCGGGTTCCGGCAAGACCACGCTGCTGAATGTCCTGGGCTGCCTCGATCAAGCCACCCACGGCTCCGTGCGCATCGATGCGGTGGATACCTCCACGTTGACGCGCGCCGAGTTGGCCCGCTTTCGGGCCGAAACCGTGGGCTTCGTGTTCCAGCAGTTCCATCTGATCCCGCACCTGACCGCGCTCGAAAACGTGATGCTGGCGCAATATTTCCACAGCATGACGGACGAAGACGAAGCCCGCCGGGCGCTCGAGCGCGTGGGCCTCGCCGGCCGCGCGCGGCATCTGCCTTCGCAGCTTTCCGGCGGCGAGCAGCAACGGGTGGCCATTGCGCGCGCGCTGGTGAACGATCCCAAAATCATCCTCGCCGACGAACCCACCGGCAACCTGGATGCGGCCAACCAGCAGATCGTGCTCGATCTGCTGGCCGGGTTGCACGCGCAAGGGCGCACCATCCTGATGGTGACGCACGACGCGCAGGTAGGCCGCTGCGCCGATATCCGCCTGGATCTGGAACACGGCCGCATCGTCGAAACCACGCATTTCAGCATGGAGGAGAATCAGGATTTCGACGAGGTGTTGGAGCAATTGTGGGCGGCGCGCGAGCAAAGCTTCCACGAAGAGCCCGAACACTTTAGTGCCGCGCAACAGCGCAGGGTCTGCACTTTGATGGCGCGCATCGGTTTGGTTGAACTGCGCGGCGGCGAGGTGGCCTTCACGCCTCGCGGCGAGGAGCGCGCCCGCAGCGTGATTCGCCGGCACCGCCTGGCGGAGCGCCTGTTCATGGACGTATTGGCCCTCCGCGACGAAGCCTCCATCGAAAAGAACGCGTGCACACTAGAGCACATTCTGAGCCCGGAAGTGACCGACCGCATCTGCACTTTCCTGGGCCATCCGCGCATCTGCCCCCACGGCAGCCCGATTCCGGAAGGCGACTGTTGCCGCGGGGCAACTATGCCTGCCGGAGCGCCCTTCACCATCGAAACCGTTCTCGGCGCGAAATAGAGGGCGACGCCTCGCGGCCCGGTAAGCCCGCTCTTACATTAGCGTCAGCGGATCCACATCGATCACCAGCGCTGTCGCGCTCCACTTGTGCTCCCGCACGAACTGCTGCACGCTTTGCAACAGCTCATTGAGCGCCTTGCGGCTGGCCGCCTTGATGAGGAACTGGTAGCGATATTCGTTCTTGAGGCGCGGTACGGGCGCTTCGGCGGGGCCCATGATCTTGATCTTCTCCGGCGCGGGCGTGAGGAACAGACCCAGTTCCGTGCTCAGGCGCAGCGCCTGTTCCTTCTGTTCGGTGCGCACCAGAATGTTGGCCATGGCGCTGAACGGCGGGTAGTGCATCATGCGCCGGAATTGCAGTTCCTTCTCGTAGAAGGTGTTGTAATCCTGTGCGGCGGCCATGCGGACGGCATAGTGATCGGGGTTGATGGTCTGGATCAGGACGATGCCGGGCAAGTTGCCGCGCCCGGCGCGTCCGGCGACCTGCGTGAGTAACTGAAACGTGCGCTCGGCGGCGCGGAAATCCGGCAGTCCCAGACCCACGTCGGCGGAAACCACGCCCACCAGCGTGACGTTGGGAATATCGTGACCCTTGGCGATCATCTGGGTACCCACCAGGATGTCGTACGATTTTTCGCGGAAGCCTTGCAGAATGGCTTCGTATTGGCGTTTCGCCGAGGCCGTGTCGCGATCCAGACGCGCGATGCGGGCTTTAGGAAACTCGCGGTGCAACTCGTCTTCCACCTTTTCCGAGCCGAGCCCCAGGAAGTAGATGTGCTCGCTCTGGCACTTGGGGCAGTGCGTGGGCACGCGCTCGGCGTAGTTGCAGTAGTGGCACAGCAGGCGGCGGTCGCGGCGATGAAAGGTCAGGGTGACCGAGCAGTTGGCGCACTGCACGCGTTCGCCGCACGAACGGCAGGCCACGAAGCTGGAGAATCCGCGGCGGTTCAGCAGAATGATGGTCTGCTCGCCATTCTCAATGCGGTGGGCGACGGCTTCGAGCAGCCGCCGCGAGAAGGTGGCCTGCTTGCGCGTCTCCAGGAACTCCGTGCGCATATCGATCAGATCCACTTGCGGCATGGGCCGCGCTTCAATGCGGCCGGGCAGTTCGAGCAGTTTATACTTGCCACGCTCGGCGTTATAGCGGCTCTCCAGGCTGGGCGTGGCGGAACCCAGCACCACGCACGCGCCGGCGGCCTGCGCACGCACGATGGCTACGTCGCGGCCGTTGTAGCGCGGAGTTTCCTCCTGCTTATAGCTGCCGTCGTGCTCCTCGTCTACCACGATCAGGCCGAGATTGCGCATGGGCGCGAAGACCCCCGAACGCGTTCCTACCACCACGGCGGCCGCGCCAGAGCGTATGCGGCGCCACTGATCGGAACGTTCGGAGTCGCTGAATGCGCTGTGCAGGATGGCCACCCGATCGCCGAAGCGGCTGAAGAATTGTCCGGCCACGGCGGGTGTCAGAGCGATCTCGGGAACCAGCAGCAACGCGCTGCGCCCTTCGGCCAGGGCCGCGTCGATGGCATTCAGGTACACCTCGGTCTTGCCGGACCCGGTTACACCGTGCAACAGAAACGTTTGGAATTCGTGCGCCTGAATGGCGGCGCGGATCTCACCGAAAGCGGCGGCCTGCGCGGGGTTGAGCAGGTGTGGCGCGCGCACGGCCCCGGCGTGGATAGCCACGGGTTCGGGACCGAGCGTCACCAGCTTCTTGCGCGCCAGGGCGCGCGCGGCGGGGCTCGAATCCCGCACCATGGATTCGAGATCCTTCAGGTTATGCGAGCGGGGATGCAGTTCCAGAAAGGCCCGCAACTCGCGTTCGGGCTTGGTGAGTTTCGCGGCCGGCGCGGCACCGTGAGTTGGCGGGGTGAGTTCCACGCGCAGGCGCTCGGATGGCGCGCGTAACGGATCGCGTTCGGTTTGCACCTGCTCGGCGGCTACGAAGTGTTTGCGTTCGAGCGAGCGCAGGGCATTGGCGGCCAACGGCAGCTTGCGCTCGATATATGCGGCGGAGCGCGGACGTTGATCAAGCATGCGGAGGAGCTGGACCACCGGATCTTCGGGCGCCGAGTCGAACAAAAGCTGGCGCGCGGCATCGCGGCCCGCTTCGGTGAGCGAATAGACTTTGCCGCTGCGGATCTCGGAAGCCAGCGGCAGCATGCCGCGCAGCACTTCGCCTAGCGGTGCGCAATAGTAGCCCGCAATCCACTTACCCAGCGCAAGCAGTTCGGCGTCCAGCACAGGATCGGCATCGATCAGCCGCATGGCTTCGCGGGTGGCCACGGCGGGAGGGTCATCGTGACAGCGCAACACTACGCCCGTGAGCTTCCGGCTGCCAAACGGGACCAGCACGCGGCAGCCGGGCTTCACACGATGGCGCAGCGTATCCGGCAACGCGTAGGTGAACGGCTGGTCGAGCGGAACCGGCAGGCTGACGTCGCAGTAGAGATAGGAACCGTCGGGCAAATTTCAGGATAGCGCCGGAACTAGAATAGAGGCATGACACAACATCTGTTGAGCGCCACGGCCTTGGCCGTTCTCGGCATACTACCGGTCCACGCGCAGCAGTTGGCCGCCACGCCACCCATGGGATGGAATAGCTGGAACCATTTCGAAGCCAAGGTCGACGACAAGACCGTCCGCGAAATCGCCGACGCCATGGTCTCCAGCGGCTTGAAGGATGCCGGATACGTTTATGTGAATATCGACGATACCTGGCAGGGCCAGCGCGACGCGCAGGGCAACATTCAGGCGAACAGCAGGTTTCCGGATATGAAAGCACTGGCGGACTATGTGCATTCGAAAGGGCTGAAAATCGGCATCTATTCTCGCCCGGGCCGAAGACCTGCGCCGATTATGAGGGCAGTTACAAGCACGAAGAGCAGGATGCGCATACCTACGCGGCCTGGGGTATGGACTATCTGAAATACGATTGGTGCAGCGCCGACAAAGTGTATCCGCGCAGCGACATGCCGAAGGTCTATAAGCAGATGGCGGACTCGCTGAGAACCTTGGACCGGCCGATTGTTTACAGCTTGTGCCAATACGGCATCGACAAGGTGTGGGAGTGGGGCGCCGCGGCGGGCGGCAACTCATGGCGCACTACGGGCGACATCTCCGACAAATGGAAAAGCATGGAATCCATCGGGTTCAAACAGAATGGCCTGGAGAAATTCGCAGGGCCGGGACACTGGAACGATCCGGATATGCTGGAAGTGGGCAACGGCGGCATGACCGCGACGGAATACCGCACGCACATGAGCCTGTGGAGCCTGCTGGCGGCGCCGTTGCTCGCGGGCAACGATCTGCGCAGCATGTCGAAGGAGACGGTGGATATTCTGGCTAACCGCGAGGTGATTTCGATCGATCAGGACACGCTGGGTAAACAAGGATGCCGGGTGGCACAGGACGGCGCAACCGAAGTATGGGCGAAGCCGCTGGCGGGCGGCGAGTGGGCCGTGGGACTATTCAACCGCGGACCGGAGACCGCCAAGGTGACTGTCGAGTGGAAGGATCTGGGCCTCACCGGCAAGCACCATGTGCGCGATCTCTGGGCGCGCCAGGACCGCGGCAACCCGAAGGACCAGTTCTGGTATGAAGTGCCGTCGCACGGCGTGGTGCTGCTGCGCGTGAAATAGCCGCTGTCCGCTGCCCCGTGGTACATTTCACGGCATGAAGTTCTTAGCGATCCTGGCTCTGCCGGCGCTCCTGCTGCCGGCCCACGCGCAGGTCTTCACCTTTACGCATGACGACATGCTGAAATACACGGCGCACAACCCCTATGAGCGCTTCGCCGACGGGCGGCCCAAAGTTCCGGACGCACTCCTCGAAAAAGTGAAGGGCCTGTCGGCGGAAGAAGTCTGGGCGGTGCTGCCGGGCGGTGGTTTTCGTAATCAGTACGAAGGAAACTTCCGCATCCTGCACCCCGAACGCAAATTAGTAGGGCGCGCGGTCACCGCGGTTTTCATGCCGGCGCGGCCCGACGTGGCCGACGTTATGGAAGCCGACGCCAAGGGCAAAGGCCTGCGGGATAATGGCAATCAGCGCGTCCTCGACCTGCTGCAGCCGGGCGACGTGCTGGTAGTGGATATGTTCGGCAAGGTCGAAGACGGCACTATCGTGGGCGACAATCTGGCTACCTATATCTACGCCACCACGGGGACCGGATTGGTGGTGGATGGCGCCATCCGCGATCTGGAGGGCATCCAACCGATCGGTATGCCGGTCTACTGCCGCGGCGTGCATCCCACCCCGATCCGCAACGTCATGCTGACGGGGATCAACGTGCCTGTGCGGATCGGCAGCGCCACCGTGATGCCCGGCGACGTGGTATTCGGCGACAGCGAGGGCGTGTACTTCATTCCGCCGCAGATGGTGAAACAGGTTGTGGATAGGGCGGATGAGACACACATCCACGACGAATGGACGCAAATGAAATTCAAGACCGGAAAATATAAGTCCACGGACATCTATCCGACCCCGCGCGATCCGGCCTTGAAAAAAGAATACGAAGAGTATAAGAAACAGAAACTGGGACAACCGCAATGAAAGCAAAATACCTTCTGACATGCTGCCTGGCGCTACTGTGGATTTCTCACTCGATCGCAGCCAACTGGCCAACCTACGGGCACGACCCGCAGCGTACGAGTTGGAGCCGCGAGGAAACCGAGATCAACCGCGATAACGCGAAATCCATCACGCTGCTGTGGAAAGCGCACCTCGATAACCAGGCTCGCGAACTGAATTCGCTGACCGCGCCCGTCGAGGTGGAGTGGGTGACCACTGACAAGGGTATGGCCGAGATCGTGATCGTGGGCGGCGCCTCCGACAATCTCTTCGCGCTCAATGCCGATACCGGCAAGCTGATTTGGAAAAAGACGTTCGAAGCGGAAAGTAAGCCCCATCAGGAGCCTTTCTGGCTGTGTCCCAATGCGCTGAATGCCACGCCGCTGATCCGCAAAGACGGGTTAAGGGCCACCGTGTTCGTGATCTCGGCCGACGGCAAACTGCATACGCTGAATGCCCTCGATGGTGAGGACCGCACGCCGCCGCAGAAGTTCGTGCCGCCGTTTTCGAAGAACTGGAGCCTGAACCTGGTGGGCGACGTTTTATACACCAACACCTCGCAGGGCTGCAATGGGGCGAAGTCGGGTGTGTACGCCATGAATTTGAAGTCTCCGGATCACAATGCCATTTTCTTCCAATCGGCCAACGGCGGCGCAGGCATTTGGGGACGCGCGGGCGTGGCCGTCAGCAAAGCCGGCATGGTGTTCGCGCAAACCGGCGACGGATCGTACGATGCCGCCAAGGGCCAGCTTCCCGACACTGTTTTGCAGCTTTCGCTGAAAGATCTGAAGCTGGTCGATTATTTCACGCCGTCCAATCACACCTACCTGACGCGCAAGGATCTGGATATGGGGTCGGCGTCGCCGACGGTCTTCACGATGGGCCAGCGCGAGATCGTGGCGGCCGGCGGCAAAGAGGGCGTGATCTACCTGCTGGATGCCGAACACATCGGAGGTCCGGACCACAAGACGCCGCTCTACCGCAGTCCGCTGCTGGCGAACGAGGATGCCGATTTCGCGGGCCGCGGATTCTGGGGCGCCTTCGCTACCGCCGAAGACGATCGGAAGAATCGCTGGCTGTATGCGCCCGCCGAGGGGCCGGCGGCCAGCGGCGTTAAGTTCCCGGTGACCAACGGCGACGCGCCGAACGGCAGCATTATGGCCTTGCGCGTAACCGAGAGCGGGGGCAAATATGAGGCCGCGCCCGCCTGGATCTCTCGCGATATGAATTTGCCGGAGCCTCCCATCGTGGCGGGTGGCTTGGTGTTTGCCATCTCCAACGGCGAGTTTGCGCGGCAATCCAAGGGCACGGACGGAGGCCTCTATAACTCCGCGGAACGCGCCGCCAAGCACGTGGGCCATGCGGTGCTCTATGCGTTCGACGCGACTACTGGCAAGGAATTGTATTCGAGCGGCGAGACCATCCCGGGGTGGACCCACTTCAGCGGGATCTCTATTTCCGGGGGCAAAGTCTTTGTGACCACCTGGGATTCGAATGTGTATGCGTTTGGAGTGAAGGAGTAGCGCGGCGGGTCGAATGATGCGCAGCATTCGGCGATTCGTTATCTTCGCTGTCCTGACGGCCGCCGGTTTCTCCGCGGCTAACCGCTTCGTGCATACGGAGGGCAAACACATTGTAGCGCCCGATGGCGAGAAGTTGCGGTTGCGCGGCATCAACCTGGGCAACTGGCTGGTGCCCGAGGGCTACATGTGGCGCTTCGACAAAGGTCCCGCTTCGTTCCGAGAGATCTCGGCGCTTCTGAACGATCTGATCGGACCGGAAGAGGCCGCGCGATTTTGGAAGCAGTATCGCGACTCTTACATCACCGAAGCGGACATCCGCTTCATTCACGAAGCCGGCTTCAATTGCGTCCGCATTCCGTTTCACTACAAGCTGATCGACGATGGCACGGCTTTCCCACTGCTCGACAGGGTGATCGCGTGGTGCCGGCAGGCGCACATCTGGGTGATCCTCGACATGCATTGCGCGCCGGGCGGCCAGACTGGCACCAACATCGACGATAGCTGGGGATATCCGTGGATATTCGAAAGCGATGAGGCGCAGCAATTCGCCGTGGCGTTCTGGCGCAGCATCGCGCAACGGTATGCCGATGAGCCGGCCGTGCTGGGATACGACCTGCTCAATGAGCCGATTCCGCCCCCGGTGGCGAATTTGAATCCGCGCCTGGAGCCGCTTTATCGCAAGATCACGAAGGCCATTCGCCAGGTGGATTCAAACCATGCCGTGATCCTCGGTGGCGCGCAGTGGGACAGTAACTTCGAAGTATTCGGCCCGCCCATCGACCCCAACGCCATCTATACTTTCCACAAATATTGGACCGCGCCCACCAAGGATGTGATTCAGAGTTATCTGGATTTCCGCGAGCGCTACCAGGCGCCCATTTTTATGGGCGAATCGGGCGAGAATCAGGATGCCTGGATCGCGCAATTCCGCGCCACGCTGGAGAAGAACGACGTGGGCTGGACGTTCTGGCCATACAAGAAGATGGACGCCACCTCTTCGCCCGTGAGCTTCGCGCGGCCGGCGCATTGGGATGAAATCGTGGCCTACGCGGCGCTGCCCGGCGGCATGGGCGCGGCGGAGGAGAAGATGAAGAAGCGCCCGCCGGCCGAGCACTCGCGCCAAGCGATGGCGGATCTGCTCGAGAAGATCAAGCTCAAGAAATGCCGGGCAAATGCGGGGTATCTGGAGGCGCTGGGGATGAAGGCTCCCTAAGCTGGCTACTGCTCCCGCCGCACATACTCAAACTCGAACGGCATGCCATGAATCCCCGTGGTCGGCTTGGCGATCCAGTGCGCGATCTTGCCGATCTCCATCACGCCCACCATCAGATTGCGCACATACGCGAAGTCTTTTTCGCTGGGCAGGAATTCGTCGCGCCGTCTCGTCCCATTGCTCCACGCTCAGCGCATGGCCCAGCGGGTCGAAACGGTGCGCCGCGTAGGCGCCAATGTGCCGGTGGAAGCGCCGGTCGGGTAATCGCAACTCGTAGGGAATCTCGTGCTCCGCGATCACGCGGTTCCAGCGGTCCAGGCACTTCTCGACAGTCCTCGATGTAGGCGTCGCGCAGCACCTCGTTCATGGCATTGCGCAGCGGAATCTCCTCGCCGGCCACCTGATAGGAGCCTTCGAGCGCCAGGTGGTCCGCGTACTTTGGCTCCTGCACGCGGCCCTTCATGCCCGCGCTGAAGAAGCTGGCGGCATTGCTGGAAACCTCGCCGCCGAACAGATCCAGGCTCAGGCTGAACCACAGATTGATGTACTTCTGCACCGTAGGCAGATCGACGGCGCCCTGGCGGCGCACATCGTCGTCGCCCGTTTCGCGCATGATCTCGCAGGCGCGCCGCACCACCCGCCGCACGCCCGATTCGCCCACGAACATGTGATGCGCCTCTTCGGTGAGCATGAAGCGCGTGGTGCGCGAGAGCGGATCGAACCCGCTTTCGGCCAGCGCCAGCAATTGATACTTGCCGTCGCGGTCGGTGAACGTAGTGAACATGTAGAACGACAGCCAGTCTTCGATGGGCTCGTTGAAGGCTTCGAGGATGCGCGGCTTGTCGCTCGATCCGCTGCGGCGCTCCAGCAACTCTTCGCTCTCCTCGCGGCCGTCGCGCCCGAAATAGGAATGCAGCAGGTAGACCATGGCCCACAGGTGGCGGCCTTCCTCCACGTTCACCTGGAACAGATTGCGCAGATCGTACAGGCTGGGCGCGGACTGGCCCAGCAGCCGCTGCTGCTCCACGCTGGCCGGTTCGGTATCGCCCTGCGTGACGATCAGCCGCCGCAGCATGTTGCGATATTCGCCGGGCACTTCCTGCCACACGGGCAGGCCGAAGTGATCGCCGAAACCCACGCGGCGATCGTGTTCCGGCGGCGCCAGAAAGATGCCCCAGCGGTAGTCCGGCATCTTCACGTAGTCGAAATGCGCCCAACCGCCCGGCTCGACGGAAGTGGCCGTGCGCAGGTACACATCGTCGGCCTGAAAGCCTTCGGGGCCCATATCGCTCCACCACTGCATGTAGTTGGGGAGCCAGTGCTCCAGCGCGCGCAGGAGGCGCTTATCGTTGGAGAGGTCGACGTTGTTGGGAATGCGTTCGTAGAGGGACATCTAGGTCCTCCGCCAGTTGAATTGAGGCCGCTCCGGTTTGCCGTAGAGGGTGAGAGCGCCGCGCTCGCCGGTGGCATTGGGGCGCGAGAAGATCCAGTTCTGCCAGGCCGAAAGCCGGCCGAAGACTTTGCTGTCGGCGTTTTCGGCGCCCGCGAAACGCAGGTTGGCCTCCATGCCGGTGAGCGCGTCGGGCGACAGGCTGACGCGCTCTTCGATGGCCACGCGCAACTCGTCTTCCCAATCGATTTCGTCGACGGCGGCGGTGACCAGGCCGGCTTCTTCGGCGGCATCCGTATCGAAGGGCTCCGGATTCGGCGACGATCTCTTCGGCGCGCGCGGGATCGGCCAGGAAGCGCACCTGCAGGCGCGACGGGCCGTGCGTCATGGGCAGCAGGCCGCCATTCAGCGCGAGACGATGCCACGCGTACCGCGCCTGCGGAATCGCGCAGCATATAGATGCGGTCCGCGGCCAGCGCGATTTCGAGCAGGCTGCCGGCGAAGCAGGAGCCTTCATCGACCACCGCGAACAGGCTGCGCGCGGTCAGATCGAGGCGGCGCAGCGTGCGCGCCATCAGCAGCAGGATTTCGTTCACCAGCCAGTCTTCGCGCAGGTGGTAGAGCGTGGTGTCGAGTGCCGCACGGCGTCGAGATCGCCGCGCGTTTTCAGCAGGACCAGGCCGATCTCGTCGTAGTGGAAGCGCAGCCGCAGCAGCGCGTCGTCGAGTTCGCGGAAAGCGCGCAGCGGGCCAGAAATCGGCGCCGGCGCGCGTATCGTTTGGGGCGTATCGGCTGCGCGCCTTCGGGACCGTGATGGTCAGTTCGGCGGTGCGGTCCTCGCGGTTCAGTCTCAGTTCGACGTGGCGGTAGCGTACCGCGTTCGCGGTGACTTCGGGCGAGAGCGCGTCGAGCGCGATGCCAGTCGCGTGCCTCGGCTGCGTTTCGAGCAGCGGCCAGGGTGAGGGCGCGCTCGCGCACGGCTTCCTGAAAGCGGCTGCGCGGAAACACGCCATCCACCAGGCGCCATTCGACTGCGCGCTTCCCTTTGATGCCTTCGGCCAGCGTGGAGAAAACATCCGCCAGATCGCGGCGCACTTTGCGTTTATCGACCACGCGCGTGAGGCCGCCGGTGCCGGGCAGCACGCCCAGCAGCGGCACTTCCGGCAGGCTGACCGCGGAGTTGCCGTCGTCCACCAGGTAAATCTCCTCGCAGGCCAGCGCCAGTTCGTAGCCGCCGCCCGCGGTGGTGCCGTTGCACGCGGCGATGTAGTGCTGCCCGCTGTGCGCGCAGGCGTCCTCGATGGCCAGGCGGGTTTCGTTGGTGTACTTGCAGAAGTTGACCTTGAAGCCGTGCGTGGAAGTGGCCAGCATGTGGATGTTGGCGCCCGCGCAAAAGACGCGGTCGAGGCCGCCGGTGATGATCACCGCGCGCACTTCGGGATGCTCGAAGCGCAGGCGCGTCACAGCGTCGGCCAGTTCGATATCCACGCCGAGATCGTAGGAATTGAGCTTGAGCTTATAGCCGGGAACGACGGGAGAGTCTTCGTTCACGGCCAGCGTGAGCGTGGCCAGCGGCGGCTCCACATGCAAGGCGCCAATGGCGGTAGTCGGACGGATGTGTTTCGAGTGAAAACCCAGCGGAGCGACTTGGCCCCATATGCTTTCATTGTAGCAATGCGGCTCAATAGGGCCAGATCGGCTGGCTGAACAGCCCGCCATCCACAAACAACGTCTGGCCGGTGATAAAGTCCGCCGAGCCACCCGCCAGAAACGCGACCGCGCGCGCCACATCGAGCGGCTGACCCACGCGCCTGAGCGGTGTGACATGCGCCCAGGTCTTTCCATAGTCGGATGCCTCCTGCCTGGTGCGCTCAATCTCGATGGCCCCCGGCGCCACACAGTTGACGCGGATACCGTACTGCGCCAGTTCGATGGCCGCCGATTTGGTGAGCATCTCGATACCGCCTTTGCTCGCCGTGTAGCTCGACCAGGTTGGGGAACGGAACCTTGTTGCAGCCCGATCCGATGTTGACGATCGAGCCGCCGCCATGCTCGCGCATATGCCGCGCGGCGCGCTGGGTGCAAAGGAAGCAGCCCTTCAGGTTAGTGCGGATCACGCTGGTCCCATTCGGTTTCTTCCAAGATCCAGCAGCGGCTTCCAGATTTGCATGCCGGCGTTATTCACCAGGATGTCGAGGCGCGGAAAGCGGCGCAGAGTCTCGGCAAACATGCGGTCGACATCGGCGGCCAACCTGCGTCGGCCTCCACGGTGAACGCGCGCCGGCAGCGTGCGCACTGATGCGCCGCACGTAGCTTCCGCGCCGCGCGGCGTCGCTATTGTAGTTCACGGCGACTGGCACCCGCAAGCCGCCAGTTCCAGCGCGATTCCTTTACCCACGCCTTTGCTGGCGCCGGTGACGAGAGCGGTTTTCGATTCGAGCGGCAGGGGCATGCCTGAAATTGTAACGCGGGGTCAAAGCGCGGCTTACGATGGAACCATAGGGCAGTCCCACGCGTAATAAACCACAACTGTGCATATTCAAATACAAAGCTTGTCGAAAACGTACCCCAACGGCGTCAAAGCCCTGGACAATGTTTCGCTGGCCATCCCGTGCGGCATGTACGGATTGCTGGGGCCAAACGGGGCCGGCAAGTCCACGCTGATGCGCACGCTCGCCACGCTGCAGGAGCCCGACTCCGGCAGCGCCATGCTGGGCGGCATCGACGTGCTGCGGCAGAAGGACGAGGTGCGCCGAAGGCTCGGATATCTGCCGCAGGATTTCGGCGTCTATCCGCGCATATCCGCCCACGACATGCTGGATCACATCGCGCTGCTGAAGGGCCTGGCGAACTCCGGCGACCGCAAAGACGGGTGGCGGCGCATGCTGCAGCGCTGCAACCTCTACGATGTGCGGAAGAAAGCCGCTGACGGGCTTCTCGGGCGGCATGCGGCAGCGCTTCGGCATCGCCCAGGCGCTCATCGGCAACCCGCAACTGCTCATCGTGGACGAGCCCACGGCCGGCCTCGACCCCGGCGAGCGCAACCGGTTCTACAACCTGCTGGCCGAAGTCGGTGAACAGGTGGTCGTGATTCTTTCGACTCACATCGTGGAGGATGTAACCGACCTATGCACCAAAATGGCGATCATCCACGAAGGCCGTGTGCTGTTCGAAGGGACACCGGACGAAGCCATCGCCGGGTTGCGCGGGCGCGTGTGGCAACGGTCTATCGCCAAGCCGGAGTTGCCCGAGTGCGAGCAGCGTTGCCGCGTGATCTCCAACCGGCTGATCGGCGGGCGGCCTTTTCTGCACGTTCTCGCCGACGATCCCCGGGCGAAGGCTTCTCACCTGGCGCGGCGGATTTGGAAGACGTATTCTTCACCAGAATTCGCGGGTTGGAACTAGGCGCGGACCATGTTCTGGCATATCCTTCGATTCGAAATCCGCTACTGGCTCCGTTCCTGGATGCTGTGGATCTTCCTGCTCATCATCGCCGCCATGGTCTTCGCCGCGGCCAGCACCGACCATGTCCGCGTCGGCGACTCGTTTCTTAATACCTACCGCAATGCGCCGTTCGTGATCGAGAACTTCTATTCGTTCATCGGACTGTTTGCGCTGCTGATGACTCCGGCCTTCGTCAACTCGGCAGCCGCCCGCGATTTCAGCTACCGCACCTACGAGATCGTTTTTTCCACGCCCCTGCGCCGCCGCGATTATCTTCTGGGCCGGTTCACCGGCGCCACGCTCGTGTCCATCGTGCCGATACTGGGCGTTTCGATCGGGATCCTGCTCGCCAAATATATGCCGTGGGTGGATGCGGACCGCTGGGGCCCGTGAATTGGGCAGCGCATCTTCAAGGGATATTCGTCTTCGCCATCCCCAACGCCATCTTCATATCGGCTGTCTTGTTCGCCATCGCGGTCCTGGCGCGCAATGAGATTGCCCCATTCATCGGAGGGCTGCTGCTGCTCACCGGATACGGCGTCACGGATGCTTTCACCCAGAACCTGGAACGCGAACAGCTGGCGGCACTGCTCGATCCGTTTGCGATTCGCACCTTCAGCGTGGTGACCAAATACTGGACGGTCGCCGACAAGAACACACAGTTGCCGGCTTAGGCGGGTTACTGCTTTGGAACCGCCTGCTATGGCTGGCCGTGGGCCTGCTGGTCTTCGCTTTCGGGTATCGAAAATTCAGCTTCGCCGAAAAACGCAAGAAAACAAAAGCGGCCGAAGTGGATGCCGAGCTAACCCCCGCCATTGCAAGAATAGATCGCCGGGCCTTCGCATCGCCGCGTCTGGGCGCCTCACGTGGGCCCCAGTTCCTGGCCTCCGTGCGTATTCAATTCCTCGGCGTAGTGAAAAGTACCTCCTTCATCGTGATTCTGCTGGCCGCCCTCCTGAACTGCATCCCCAGCGTGGCCATGAGCGCACGCGAAGCATTCGGCGGCACGAGTTTCCCCGTCACTTACTGGGTCCTGGAAATGATCTCCGGAACGTTATACATGTTCCTGGTGGCCATGATCACGTTCTATGCCGGTGTGCTGGTCTGGAAGGATCGCGACGCCCGCATGGACGAGATCCACGATGCGCTTCCCATTCCGGAATGGCTGTCTTACGCATCCCGCCTGACGGCTTTGATTGCCATCGTCATGCTGGTGCAGTTAGTGGCCATGCTGAGTGGGATTGTCATTCAGACCTGCCTCGGATACCATCGCTACCAGCTCGCCCTGTATGCGAAGGAAATGTTTCTGCGCGATGGATCGTTCTTTCTGTTCTTCGCGGTGCTGGCTTTCTTTATTCATGCCCTTTCGCCCAACAAATATATCGGCTATTTCGGCTATATTACCTTCCTGGTTTTGAACACCTTCATCTGGGCTCCGTTGAATGTCGCCACTTACCTGGTTAGGTTTGGCATGCGGCCCCGGGGTCACTTACTCCGATTTCTTCGGCGACGCGCCCTTCCGCGCGGGGTGGGATTGGTTCACGCTTTACTGGCTGCTGTTTTGCGGGCTGCTCTCGATCGGCGCGGTGCTCTTCTGGCCCCGCGGAAAGCAACGCGGTTGGGTAGAGCGCGTGCACGAGGCCGGGTTGCGCTTCCGCGGCGGATTGCGGCCCATGGCGCTCGTGTGCCTGCTGTTATTCGCCGCCACCGGCGCATGGATCGCGTATAACACCATGGTCCTGAACCCGCTGTTCGGGCCCACCGACCTGCTGCGCGAGCAGGCCGACTACGAAAAGAGATACAAACCTTTTGACAAATTGCCACAGCCGCGCCCGCTCAGCGTGAAATACTGGATCGATATCTATCCGGAGTCGCGCGGCATGGCGATGCGCGGCGAGACGGTCATTCACAACCCATACCCACAACCGCTCCCGGAAATCCATTTCACGGTGGACCGGAATTATCACACGCAGATTGAAGTGCCGGGTGCGGTCTTGGCGAAGGACGACGCCCGGCTCGGCTATCGCATCTACCGCTTCACCGCGCCGCTCCAGCCGGGAGAGAGCCGCACGATGCGCTTCACGGTGGAAAGCCACGCGCGCGGATTTGAAAACTCCGTAAGCAATCTCGAACTGGTGCAGAATGGCACGTTCTTCAACAATAGCGTGGCCCCCCTGATCGGCTATCGCGCCGACCGGGAATTGGACGATGCCAACGACCGCCGCAAATGCGGTCTTAAGGAAATCGACCTGATGCCGGCGCTCGAACGGCACTGCACCGCCGATTGCATGGAAAACTACATCGGCGGCCACTCCGATTGGGTCGATGTGGACACCGTGATCGGCACGTCTCCCGATCAGATTGCGGTGGCTCCCGGTTCGCTCAAGCGCGAGTGGCGCGGTGAAGGCGGGCGTCATTACTTCGAATACAAGCTCGACCATTCCTCCCTGGGCTTCTATTCGTTCATTTCCGCGAACTACCAGGTGGCCCGCGAAGAATGGAACGGGATCAAACTCGAAGTGTATTACCTGAAGGCGCATCCGTGGAATGTGCCGCGCATGCTGGATTCCATGCGGAGGTCGCTCGACTATTACACGCGCAACTTCGGGCCCTATGCGCACCAGGAAGCGCGCATCATCGAATTTCCGCGGGTGGCCAGATTCGCGCAAGCGTTTCCCGGCACCATGCCCTATTCGGAAGCCATCGGGTTCATCGCCAACTTGAACCATCCCGACGATATCGATTTGGTTTCGTATGTTGTAGCGCATGAGATGGGCCACCAATGGTGGGCCCACCAGGTGATCGGCGCCAACATGGAGGGCGCCACCTTGCTATCGGAAACCATGGCGCAGTACTCGGCATTCATGGTGATGGAAAAGGAATACGGTCGCGATCTGGAGCGTAAATTTCTGAAGTATGAAATGGACCGGTATCTGCAGCTCGCGCGGCCGGGAGCGGATGAAAGAGCGTCCACTGCTGACTGTGGAGGCCAATCAGGGCTACGTTCACTACCGCAAGGGCAGCGTGGTGATGTATTACCTGAAAGAGACGATTGGCGAAGAAGCCGTGAACCGGGCGCTGCGCACGGTGGTCCAGCAGTATGCTTATGCGCCCCCTCCGTACCCCACCTCCTGGGCGTTAGTGGATGCATTGCGGGAGGAAACCCCGCCGCAATACCAATACCTGTTGAAGGATCTGTTCGAAGATATCACTCTATTTTCGAACCGGACTCTGGCGGCCACGGCCCACAAGCGCGCGGATGGAAAATACGATGTCACCATAGACATCGAGACGCGCAAGTTCAAGGCGGATGCCAAGGGCAATGAAACCGAGGTGCCGGTGAACGACTGGATCGAGATCGGCGCTTTTGCCAAGCCGGAAAAGGGGCGGCAGTACGGGCGCACGCTGTACCGCGAGCGTCTGCACATGGCACAGACGCGCTCGACGCACACATTTACGGTGGATCAACTGCCGGACAAGGCGGGGGTCGATCCTTTCTTGATGCTGGTGGACCGGATGCCGGATGACAACATGATGACCGTATCTCAGTAGATGAAGTGGTATGCTCGGAATTCGCAAATGCGTCCGATTTCCGACTGCGGCGTTCTGCCGTCCTGGTGTACCTGTCGCTGCTCGCCGACGTGGTCCTCTTCTTTCACAAACCACTCTTCAGCACGCAATATACGTTTCCTTGGGACTTTCACGGCGTACAACTACCCCTGATCACATTTCTGACAGATCGCTTGCGCGAGGGACGGATGGCTTTATGGAATCCGTATAGCTATTGCGGCTACCCGGTCTTCGAAAACATCGAGGCCTGCTTTTTTCATCCGCTAGTCTTCCTCAGCGCTCTGATTAGCAGCCACACCTCCCTCGATTACCTCCCCATGCTGTTGGAGTGGATCGTCGTACTGCAGATCTGGACCGCTGGCATCGCGGCCTATCATCTCTTTCAGGAACTGGGGGCCGGGCGTCCGGCGGCCTGGGCCGGCGCGGCGATCTTTCAAACCGGCGGCTACTTTGCTTCCAGGGCGGAGCATATCGGCGCCATCATGGCGGTGGCCTGGATGCCGCTTGCCTGGCTGGCAATCGTCAAGCTTCGCCGCGGCCTGCGCTACGGCTGGCTCGCCACGCTGGGCGCGGCGCTCGGCATGGCCATACTGGGCGGGTTCCCGCAACCCACGCTGGCGGTCTTTGCCTCCGCCATGGTTCTCGCTATCGTTCTTGTTGCTCTGCGCTTGAGCCGCCTGCAACTCATCGCCTGGGCCGCGCTTGGATGTCTACTGGGAATCGCGCTGGCTGCTATCCAATTCATACCGACGGCACAATTGACCGAACATAGTGTTGCCAAGTACCGGGCGGGATGGCTCGGTACCGGCGGGGGACTGTACTGGCAGACGCTTGTCTCCCTGGTGCTTCCCAATCATTACAACATCTTCGACATGCACCGCTTCAAGGGGCCGGGCGATATTACTTTTCTGTACCAATATTGCAGTATCGCGGGCCTCTCACTGGCCATCATGGCGCTCATTGTGCGCCGGACGCGCTATGTCGCGGCGCTCGGCATCATGCTGTTAGTTGGCATAGTCTGGATGCTCGGCGATAAGACTCCTTTGTGGCGCATGATCTATCCCATGTTGCCGGAGGCCGTGAGGATTGGGATTCACCCCGAATACACTTATTGCATTGTCACCCTGGCGATTGCAGGCTTGGCGGCATTGGGACTCGAATCGCTCCGTGTCTCTCAATGGATTCGTTGGCTGATCGCGATCGCGGTCTCCGTGGACCTTTTCCTGGTCGGGTCCGGCCGGCCCATGAATTGCGCATCCGTAAAGGACGATCCCGGAGTCACCCGGCAAGCGTTCGAGGGCAGCGCCTCACTTCTCAACGAAGTGCGCCGCTATAGCAACCAAAGCTATCCGCCGTGGCGGATCGATACGGTTGACGCCGCCAACGACTGGGCTACGGGCGCGCCCATCACCCGCGTGCTGGATGCGAACGGCGTGAGCCCGCTGGCACTCGAAAATATCATCCAACTTCGCCTGTTCCTTCATGCGGGCGATCGCTGGGGATGGTATTATCCCGTCGAGCGGGTGGACTCGCCCGTTCTGGATTTGATGAACGTCAAGTACATCATCACGCGGCCGGCGGGATCGCCCGCGCTCGCCGCGAGCCCCAGGTACAAGCGTTTGGAAAGCGTGGCGGGATATGACCTGTTTGAAAACCTGCGGGTAATGCCAAGGTTCTTTCTGGTGCACGAAGTCAAGCCGGTGGAATCACTCGCCGAGGCGCGCAAGCTGATCGACGATGGAGCCATCGACTTTCGGCGCACTGCGATTACCGCGCAGCCCATCACCTTGACGGCCGGCGACACGCCGGAGATCGCGGATGAAGTCACAGTCTCAAAATACGAGCCGGATTCGCTGGAATTAGCCGTACGTAGCGGTGGACCGGGTCTGGTCGTGCTATCGGAAAATGATTATCCGGGATGGGTGGCATGGCTGGACGGAACTCCCGCGCCAATCTATCGAACAGACATAGCCTTCCGCGGTGTTGCCGTGCCGGGAGGCAGGCATGTGCTGCGCATGGACTTCCGTCCCGTGATCCTGCCTGTGTCGATGGCTATCTCTCTCGTAACGGCACTGCTTCTTATCGCGATGGCCTTTCGAGAAACCGTTCGGCGATAATAAGGAAGCATAAGGCCATGGACTTCAAGGAGCAACTGAAATCCTCCGTCGATATCGTCAAGACGATTGGGGAATACGTGCGGCTGCGCAAGTCCGGCGTGTCGCGATACACCGGCTTGTGTCCATTCCACAGCGAGAAAACGCCCTCGTTTTCCGTGCACGCCGGGCACCAGTTCTACAAATGCTTCGGGTGCGGCGCATCCGGCGACGTGCTGAAGTTCGTAATGGAATTTGAGCACGTCAGCTTTATGGAGGCGCTCAAGCTGCTGGCGGAGCGCAACGGCATCCCCATGCCCAAGCGCGCGGAGTATGCCGACGCCGAGACGCACCTGCGGGCGGCTGTATTTCAGATGCAGGAACTGGCACAAGAGGCCTTTCGCGAGCAGCTTGCCGGTCCCGCGGGCGCGGAGGCGCGCCGCTATCTGGAGAAGCGCGGCGTAGCGCCGGAGGTAAGCGCGCAATTTGGGCTGGGCTACGCGGAGCGCTCCGGGCGCGTCGCTGCTGCGTATCTTCGAGAAGCAGGGGTTCACGGCCGAGCAAATGGAACACTCCGGGCTGCTGGGCCGGCGGGAAGACGGCAGCTTCTACGACCGCTTCCGCAACCGGCTGATGTTCCCGATTCACAACGAATCGGGGAAAATGATCGCCTTCGGCGGGCGGGCGCTCGATCCGGCCGACGAGGCGAAGTACATGAACTCCGCCGAAACGCCGATATATAAGAAGAGCGCCGTGCTCTACAACCTACATCGGGCTAAGGAAGGCATCCGGAAGGCGGAGCGGTCGGTACTGGTGGAAGGGTACATGGATGTGATCGGCGTCTCCGCGGCGGGCGTGCGCGAGGTGGTGGCCAGTTGCGGAACCGCGCTGACGGCGCAGCAGGTGCAGGCGTTGCGGCGGCATGCGGACAAGATCGTGGTGAATTTCGATCCGGACGCGGCGGGCGCCAACGCTGCGGAGCGGTCCATCAACTTGCTGCTGGACGAGAGCATGCACGTGCGGATCGTGGAACTGGAAGGCGGTCTCGATCCGGACGAATATTGCAAGGAGCGCGGCGCGGAGGCGTATCGCGGCAAGCTGGACAAGGCGCAGAGCTATTTTTACTGGCTGGCGGACCGGGCGCGGGCGAAGTTCGACCTGCGCACGGCGGAGGGCCGTGTGGCGGGCTTCCAGTTTCTGCTGCCGGCCATCCAGCGCCTACCGGAGAAAATCGAGCGGGTAGCGGTGGCCAACGATGTGGCCGGATATCTGGGCGTGGACGCTGGGCTGGTGCTGGAAAATTTCCGCAAGGCCGCGATGGATCGGCGCGATAAGAGAGTGGCGCCCGTGCGGGAGCCGTTGCGTGCCGATGAGAAGATTCTGTTGAATCTGCTGGTGTCGAACGGAGAGGCGCGCCAGGAACTGGTGCCGCGACTGGAGCAACTTCCGGCGCTCGAACAGTTCGCCACGCGGCGAATATTCAAGGCGCTTTTTGCATTGCAGGCCGGCGGCCAAGTCGACTACGAGCGAGTTGCACGCGCGCCTGGAGGAAGGCGATCAGGAATTATTGGCTTCCGCGGTGCTGCAAGATGAGATGAAACGGATGGCTTCGCCGTTTCACTAGAACTAGGGGAGCAGTGTCTGCACAGTCTGGAGCGCTCCAGCCTCAAGACCCAGGTGGCCGCCCTAAAAGCGCGGGTGAAGGAAGCGGAGCGGGCCGGAAATCTGAACGAGGCTCTGCGCTTGGCGGAGGAATTGCATCGTCTGGAAAGAGCAAGTTGAACAGTTTTCGCAAAACGTGCGGGTGTACAATGTGGGAAATAGTCTCGCTTGGGTAGCGCTTTAGTGGCACCGGAAGATAAACTCGATCGGCTGCAGCAGTTGGTGGACGAGGGCAAGGAAAAGGGGTACCTGGCCTACGAAGACATGGGCGACGCTCTGCCCGCCGATCTCGGCAACGGTGCGGAACTCGACGGTCTGCTGGGCGGACTGGACGCGGCGGGTATCGAACTTCTAGAAGAGCCCAAAGTCGAATTCGATCAGAAACTAGCGGAAGCCGAAGACCTGCTGGATCTGGATTTGGGCCCCGCGGTCGGGGACAAAGTCAACGATCCGGTGCGTACGTACTTGCGGGAGATGGGCGCGGTGGCGCTGCTCACGCGCGAAGGCGAGACCGAAATCGCCCGGCGCATCGAGCGCGGCCAGACCACGGTGATGAAGGCGCTCTCGCGCACACCGCTGGTGATCCAGGAAATCGAACCTGGCCGAGGAGGTGCAGCGCGGAGTGGTGGCGGCGCGCGATGTGGTGCTGGTGGCCGATCCGCTCATCCTGGACGAGGCGGCTGAAGAGAGCCGCCAGGAATTCCTGGCCATGGCCGAAGACGTGGCCCGCCTTTTCCGCAAATTTCAGCAAGTGCGGCAGAAGCTGATCGCCGTCCCGCGCGGGCTGAAGCCCAAGCTGCACCGCCACCTGCTTTGGGAGACCCATCGGGCGCGCGTGCGGGTTTCGCGGCGCATCCGGACGGTCCGCTACCAGAGCCAGACCCTGCGGCTGTTCACTGCCCGCATCCGGGCGGCCGTGGAGGAGTTGACGCCGGTGGAGCGGGAGATCGCGCGCGTGCAGCGCCGCATTGAAACCTCGCCCGCGCGGGGAGAAGGCGTGAAGGATCTGCGCAGGGAACACCGCGGCTACACGCAGCGGCTGCAGCAGCTTGAGGAGCAATACGGCTCCGCGGCGCCGGATTTGCGCCGCGCGCTCGGGATCATCACGAAAGCCGATTGCGAAGCCGAGACCGCCAAGCGCGAGTTGATTGAGGCCAACCTGCGGCTGGTGGTGAGCATCGCCAAGCGTTACACCAACCGCGGGCTGCAGTTTCTGGACCTGATCCAGGAGGGCAACATCGGCCTGATGCGGGCGGTGGAGAAATTCGAATACCGCCGCGGCTACAAATTTTCGACCTACGCCACCTGGTGGGTGCGCCAGGCCATCACGCGCGCGATTGCGGATCAGGCGCGCACCATCCGCATTCCGGTGCACATGATCGAGACGATCAACAAACTGATCCGCGCCTCGCGCGCAATTGATTCAGGAATTGGGGCGCGAGCCGACCAGCGAGGAACTCGCCAAGCGCATCGAGCTGCCGGTTTCGAAAGTGCGGAAAGTGCTGCGTGTGGCCCAGGAGCCGATTTCCCTCGAGACGCCGGTGGGCGAAGAGGAGATCCCACCTGGGGGATTTTCTGATCGACCAGGCGGGTATCTCGCCTTCCGACGCGGTGATCAATCTGAACCTGCGCGAGCAGACCGCGCAGGTGCTGAAGACCCTGACGCCGCGCGAGGAAAAAATCGTCAAAATGCGCTTTGGCCTGGAAGACGGCAGCGAGCACACTCTGGAAGAAGTCGGGCAGAACTTCGCGGTCACGCGCGAGCGCATCCGGCAAATCGAGGCCAAGGCGCTGCGCAAGCTTCGGCATCCCAGCCGGAGCCACCGGTTGCGGGCATTTATCGAAGACGGCAACGGCAACGCCAACGCGTAGGCCGCCCCGTTCACCAGATCGTTCCGTACGGGTGCGCGACATAATTGTGGATGATTTTAGGCGGCCGCCGAGCGAGAAGCCCAGTAGTCCTCGGATTTGCCGGACAGCCGGTTGCAGCGCAAGGCGATGATGGCATTGGCACCGCGCACTGTCCAGAACATGCCGGACTGCTTGAGACGGGACCCGATCACCGTTCGGCATCCTGCCTCGATGACTCCAGAGCCTATGAATAGACCCTGCTTGCGGAATTTGGGGTAGCGCATGCGATTTCGGTTCCGTTCGAAGTAGTCGGCTTGGATACGAAGCTCATCGCGTAACTGTGCCTTGCGTGTGGGGAAGCTGCGCAGTTCACTGACGACGTTTTCGACTCTGCCTCGGTTTAGTTTTTGGATTAGCTTCTTGGCCCAACGCTTCCGTTGCTTCTCGTCGGAGGGAAATAACTTAGCGGCTACATCCCAGAGATGCTCGCGCGCGTGCCAGATGTCGATGATCTGAATGGCGCCAGCAAAATGCTGGTCTGCGATATTCCAGATCCACTCGGCACCGTCGCCCAGCACCACTTTCCTTTTGGCCCGATCCCATCCCCGTTCGAAGGCTTCGGCGTAGAGCCGACGGCCAAACAGTTCAGCAGTTTCGATGGCCCCGGTATAGGTGGTGGAAGCGGCATCCCGAATGGGTCGGCCTTCCGCGTCGGTGGTGGTGTGGGTGAAGACACACCCGAGTTTGACTTCCCGGGTGCGTGCCGGCTGCCCCTGGGATCTGCCGGCGCGCCCTTCCAACTCGGCGTGTACCATCGGCAATTGGGTGCCATCCATTTCGACGACCAGCACGGGAACGGCAGCGCCCAAGATGTCGGGAAACTCCAATTGCACGATGCGATCTCGCTGGGCCTGTTCCCGTTCGGCGATATCGGCACCGATGGCTTCGGCGTGGCGTTCGACAGCTTTGGTAGTGACCTCCAGGCCGGCCAGCAGGTGCAGCCGTTGGCGGCCACTATCGAAGCTGGTCTCGCTTCCTACCATGGCCATCATACGTCGCACGCCGGGCGAACACTCCGTCCCGACTACGTCAAGTTCCCGATCGCGGGGACTGTGTCCTTGATGGCAACTCGGACAGAGATAGTAGGCTCGATCGTAGACCACAGGCCCCAGCATGGTCAGGATCTGCTTCGGGCGCGTTTCGCGGTATCGAGCTTGCTGACCGCAGCCGCAGGGGACTTGGCGGTCGTGCGCCGCCGGCATACACAACAACCGCTGCATGGCTATTGCCCCGGCGTGGTGCATAGAGTCCCGCACCAGCATCTCGACGGCCTCAAGATCGATCGTGCCGGTCTTATGCCAATCGCCGAGGACGATCTGTACCGTCCGACCTACTTCTTGGGCGACTTCTTGTTGGATCGCTTCTGCTGTTTTTTTTCCTGTGCGGTCAAAGTGTCCTCCACCGGCCGCAACTTGCAGATTTTCTCGTTGACTTCCAACAGATCGTGACCGAGCTGACGGAAGCGATGGAACTCTTCGACTTCCTGCTGAGCCTTGCGCAGAGCCGTCGCTGTGCTAAAGGTCTCCGTAACGGATTTTCCATTGACTTTGCGGGTCAAGCGATAGAAAGGGCCATGGCCCGGGTCATCGGGCCGGCGGCGGTGGCACCCTGGGTTGCCACATCGTCCGCCCGTGCTGGTAATCGACCCAGAACGCATATCGCCGAGTCGACTGATCTGGAACTGTGTCTGCGCGCGCTGAGCTTCGAGCGCGGAAAGAGCTTCGGTCATTGGGAACCTCCTAATACCTAGCGTACTACTACGCTAGGTTTAAGGCCACAAAAAAAGAAAGTGGCCCTGCCGTTCCATTTTGTGTCGCGCACCCGTTCCGTACCACCCGCATGCTTCTTGATATACGATTGTCTTATCCGGGGAGGCATCATGCAACGACGAACCTTTCTTTTGGGAGCCAGTCTGGTTTCGCTCGGCGCCCGTGCGGCGAACGATACGGTGGGCATTGGAGTGATCGGTCTCGGCGGCCGCGGCCGCGATCACCTCAAGTACTACGGCAAACTGCCGGATGCGCGCGTGGTGGCAATATGCGATGTGAATCAGGCGCAGACCGAGCGCGCCACTCAGATTGTCCAGAAGCTGCAGGGGAATACGCCGCAGGTCTATCAGGACCTGCGCAAGCTATTCGACGATAAAAACGTCAACGCGGTGTCCATCGCCACGCCCAATCACTGGCATGCGCTGGCCACCATCTGGGCCTGCCAGGCCGGCAAGGACGTCTACTGCGAGAAGCCGGCCTGCCACAACCTCTTCGAGGGCCGCAAGATGGTGGCGGCCGCGCGCAAATATCAAGCGCATGGTGCAGGTCGGCATGCAGAGCCGCAGCATGGCGCACAAGCAGCGGGCCATGGAACTGCTGCGCGACGGGCGCCATCGGGAAGGTCTACCTGGCCGAGGGACTTTGCTTCAAACGCCGGCCGTCCATCGGCCACACGCCCGACGGAACCGGTTCCGCCGGGCTCGATTGGGATCAAGTTCCTCGGTCCCGCGCCCATGCGCCCATACACCAAGAATCGCTTTCAATACAACTGGCATTGGTTCTGGGACACCGGCAACGGCGACATCGGCAACCAGGGCATCCACGAGATGGACATCGCGCGCTGGGGACTGGGCCGCGGGCTGCCGAACGGCGTGGTTTCGACCGGCGGCAAATACGTCTACGAGGACGACCAGGAGACGCCCAACACGCAGATCGCCACGTTCGATTATGGCGACGCGGAAATCGTGTTCGAAGTGCGCGGGCTGACCACCGGCGGCGAGCCGGGCATCACGGCGTCGGGGCCGAATTTCATCGGGGTCACATTCTTCGGCCGCAATGGATTCATGTCGGTGGATGAACGCGCCTTCCAGATTTTCCTGGGCGACAAGCGCGAACCGGGCGAATCCATGAAGCATTCCGAGTCGGAGATCGATGACACCGTCCCGCACATGGCCAACTTCCTGAAAGCCGTGAAGAGCAGAGACGCGGCGGATCTGACCGCGGATGTGGCGGTGGGCACTACTTCCGCCGCGCTGGTGCACATGGCCAACATCAGCTACCGGCTGGGCCGGAAACTGAATTTCGATACCGCGGCCGGCAGTTTCGTGGGCGATTCCGCGGCCAATGCCATGTCCACGCGACCGGTGTATCGCAGCCCCTACGTGGTGAGTGAATAGGATTGTCTTGTTATTTCGCCAACAACCCGAACGCCGCCACTCCGTCCGGCGTACCTACGTATACTTTGCCGTTGGCGATAGTGGGCACCATAAGCTTATTGCCGGCGCCGAAGTGGTCGCGTCCATTGGCCGCCTGATTCGAATTGTATAGCTCCTGGGCCAGGTTATTCGCGGCGTATGCGTGCAGCACCGCCCGGGAGCTATTTTCCACGGCCCACAGAATTCCGTTGGTTGTGCCGTTCGCCGAAATGCTGGGCGTAGCTCCCGGATAGGGAAATTGTGCGGCGGTCATGGATGCCGGCGTAGAGGAGAGCTTCGCATTCGTGAACTGGAACGTCCGAATCGGGCCGCCGTTGGCCCCGAAATAGACCTGTCCCTGATAATAAGCCGGCACGCCCCGGATACCGCCCGGCACGGCTCCATCCAGTTCCTGGTAAATAGCGTTGTCGTTATGCGGATTGAACTTTCCCATATTTTCGCGATTCACCAGATAGATGTTACTCTCCTTACCCGCGCCGATGGCCAGACGCCGCGTGACGCCATTCGAATCCGTCATATCCGGCAACACCACGGCCCCGCCCGATCCGAAATCTGTGTCGTTATTGGATTCGTCGACGGTGTTATACATGGTGAAGTAATCTACAAACTGTCAGTTGGTTATTGGCAGCGGAGAGCTTAATGAAGGCGTTGCCATAGTCTGCATTGCTGGGAAAGCCCTGCGTGTTGAGTGTGGTATCGAAGGTACCGTTGGCGTCCAGGAAGTAGATATAGCCGCTTGCATCCGCCGCCGGACCCGCCCCGGATGCCCAGATGGCGCCTTCCGATCCATTGGGCGTGACGTCGATCACGCTGACTTGCGCGAGCGTCGATACGCTGTAACCCATGATCCAGCCGGTGTAGGGCGGATGATCGCAATTGGACGCCCACCCCAAGTACACCACGCCATTCAGCAGCAGCAAGGCGGATCTCTCCTTGTACTGTTTGGGATCGAAAATGGCGTAACCGCCGCGGCTATCCTCTCCGGTTCCCGGAAATTGGGCTCCAATCTGCGCCGCCTCGGTCACTGGCTTGCCTGTGGTGAGACTCACCTTATGCAGCCGGTGATGATACGTCCCGGTTAAGTCTTGGCTCATGGCCACGGCGAAGATCGAGCCCTTCGCGGAGCCGTCTTTGAAATCGATCGCCGGTGTCGAAGTGATGCCGACTTGGGGCGACACTTGCGTGCAGTTTTGGTCGGAGGCAGGCGTTTCGCCGGTGGGGAGCAGCGATGTTTTCCAGATCTGGGCACCGCTATCCGCGTCGAGCGCGTAGAGACTGTCGCCCTCCGTGGCTACGATCAGAAGGTTGTGGGTTCCTTGATTGGGGATGGAGACGCCGGCCACGTAAAGCGGCTGCGCGTCCACTACGCCATCCAGCTTCGCCTGGAATAGTTTGCCAAAAGTGGCCGAGGTCACATTACTGGTCGTGAGAATCGTCTCGGCTAAGTTCTGCCCCTGGCGGGTAACGTCATTGTGATAAGTCAGCACATTGGGCTGCGCGCACAGAGGCAGTAGCGATGCCGCAACTAAGAATGGCAATTCTTCTCTCAAGGTTCCCTCTCGCCGAGCGCTGGTTGCACGTCGTGCCAGGCTCAAAAGCTGCGCGCGTAGCGAGGCCATACAGGGATATCTTGCAATTGAGTTAGCGGTTATTTCGGCGCCCTTCCAGGCCCCGTTCGTGACTCTGTGGGGAGAGTAACCCAAAAGCGGCGACTCCCTTGGGCGTGCCGACATACACCTTGCCATTGGCGATGGTGGGCACCATAAACTTATTGCCCGCGCCGAAGTGGTCGCGCCCATTGGACGCCTGATTCGTATTGTATAGCTCTTGAGCCAGGTTATCCGCGGAATAAGCGTGGAGCACCGCCAGAGAGTTGTTCTCCAGCGCCCACAATATCCCATTCGCCGCGCCATTCGCCGAGATGCTGGGAGTGGCGCCGGGATAGGGGAACTGCGTTGCTGTCAAAGAGGCCGGAGTGGAAGAAGGAGCGCCTTGGTGAACTGGAACGCCCGTATGGGGCCGCCCACCGCGCCGAAGTAGACCTGCCCCTGTAATAGGCCGGCATGGACCAAATACCGCCAGGCAGGGCGCCGTCCAACTCCTGATAAATGGCGCTATCGTTCTGCGGATTGAACTTACCCATGTTGTGCGGTCCACCAGGTAGATGTTGCCGTCCTTGCCGGCTCCGATCGCCAGGTATCGCGTCTGTCCGCTCGAATCCGTCATAGCCGGCAGTACCATCGCTCCGCCCGATCCAGGTCTTCATCCCCATTGGATTCATCGGTCGTGTTGTACATGGTGAAGTAATCCGCTACCGCAAGCTCGCTGTTGGCGGCGGAAAGCTTGATAAAGGCATTGCCGAAATCTCCGCTAACGGGAAAGCCCTGCGCATTGAGAGTCGTGTCAAAGGTGCCGTTGGCGTCCAGGAAGTAGATATAGCCGCTGGAATCCGCGGCCAAACCTGCGCCGGCTCCCCAAATGGCCCCTTCCGAACCGTTCGGAGTGACATCGATTACGCTGACTTGTGCAAGAGTTGCGGTATTGTAACCCATGACCCAGCCGGTATATGGAGGATCGTCGCAATGCGATCCCCACGTCAGGTAGACCACGCCATTCAGCAGTAACAGCCCCGATCGTTCTTTATATTGCTTGGGATCGAAGAAGGCGTAGCCTCCGCTGCTGTCCTCGCCCGATCCAGGATACTTTGCGGCGATTTCCACTGCGGCGATGAGCTGGTTGCCGGTGGTCAGGCTTACCTTGTGCAGCCGTTGATGATACTGGCCGGATGAGTCTTTGCTCATGGCCACGGCGAAAATGGCGCCTTCCGACAAGTTGTTGAGAGCGATCGCGGGGGTCGAAGTGATGCCGATCTGGGGAGTCACCTGCGAGCAGTTGCGGTCATCCGAGGGCGTTTCTCCAGTGGGGAGCAGCGACGTCTTCCAGAGTTGCGCGCCGGTGTCCGCGTCGAGTGCGTACAGGCTGTCGTTCTCCGTTGCTGCGATCAGCAGGTTGTGCGTTCCCTGGTTGGGAATGGCGATGCCGGCCACGTAGAGCGGCTGCGCGTCCACCACGCCATCCAGGCTTGCCTGGAAGAGCTTGCCGAAAGCGGTGGAGTTTACGTTGCTGGTGGTCAAGACCGTTTCGGCCAGATTCTGGCCGGTGCGGGCCTGGTTGTTGTGATAGGTCAGCACATTGGGCTGTGCGGCCAAGGGCAGAATCGGAGCCAGGATCAAGAACCACAAAGTAAGCCGCATAATTAACCTCTTCTTAAGTCTGCTACGGCGCGTACTAGAACAGCTAGTGCCTGGCCGATTTCTTGGTGTGTATTCATACGGCCCATGCCTGGGTCAAGCATCACCGTAATTTGTACCGCTGTAGTTTTCCAGTCGCCGTCTTCGGTAACTCTTCCAGAAACTCGATGCGCCGGGGCCGTTTGTAACCAGCCAGGTGCGCACGCAGGAATTCGCGCAATTCGCCGGCAAGCTCTTCGCTGGCGCAGCCGGGCTCCTTGAGCGTCAAGAACGCGCAGGGCATCGGCAGACCGTCTTCGCCGAGCCGCGCTACCACCGCCGCTTCCAAAACCGCGGGGTGCTCGATCAGCGCGCTCTCGACTTCGATGGGGGAGACCCACTCGCCGGACACCCGGAACATATCGTCGGAGCGGCCCGCGTACCAATAATAACCGTCCGCATCGGCGCGATACTTGTCGCCGCTGAAGAACCAGCCGTCGCGCATGCGTTCGGCGGTAAGCTGCGGGCGATTCCAGTAATACCTCGAAGTTGCTGGCGCCCCGCACCCACAGGTCGCCTGTTTCGCCGGCCGGCAGCTCGCGCCCGTTTTCATCCGTGATGCGCACCTGGTATCCGGGTACGGGCATGCCCGTGCTGCCGGGGCGGACACATCCAGGCCGGTTCGAGATATAGATGTGCAGCACCTCCGTGGAGCCGATACCATCCAGCACATCGAATCCGAACCGCCCGCGCCAGCGGCGCACGATTTCCGCGGGCAGCGGCTCGGCGGCCGAAATGCCCAGCCGCACGCTGCTCAGGTCGTAGGGATTGCCGGCGTCGGTCGCCTGTAGCATTAGGGCGATGTGCGTGGGCACCGAGAAGAACAGCGTGGGCCGGCATTCGTGCGCGCGCTCGAGGATCGTGCGGGCCTGCGGCTTGCCCGGATAAAGTACCGTAGTGGCGCCGGCATAGAAGGGAAACATCAAGCCGTTGCCCAAGCCGAAAGCGTGGAATAGCTTCGCGGATGAAAAAGTGATGTCATCCGGGCGGATGCCGAGCACGCCGTGCGCGAAACCTTCGCAGGAGGTGAGCCAGTCCAGGTGGCGGTGGACGGCTGCCTTGGGCGGTCCGGTGCTGCCGGAGGTCCACAGCCAGAAGGCGGGATCGTCCGCCGAAGTAGGAGCGCAGTCCAGTTCAGGCGATTCGTGCGCGGTGTCGAGCGGCACGGCCTCGCTTACGGCGGCCTTGGCCTGGCTATCCTCGAGCAGGTACGTATAGTCCGCCGGCCGCAACGCCGTGCTGGTGGGAACGGCCACCGCGCCGATCTTCATGGCGCCGAAGTATGTGGCTACGAACTCGGGCGAATCGGGCAGGATAATCAAAACGCGGTCGCCCGGCTCAACACCAGCGCGGCGCAGCGCGTTGCCGGTCCGGTTGACCAGCGCGGCAATCTCCGCGTAGGTGTAGCGGCGCCCCTCGTAGATGACGGCTGTTTTCTCGCCCCGCCCCTCGGCGAGGTGCCGGTCTACAAAGTGGGTTGCGAGATTAAATCGCTCCGCCATTGTATGCAGCTTCGCATAATCCCAGTCTAACCGGGGCGGTTGACCTGATCTTCATGATCCCGTCATACTCCTGCAACATGCGTCGGCTAGCATGGGTGAGGCCTTGGCGCGCGGGTCGTGCGCCGGAGGCACTCCAACAATGAAGAGGCAGGGATGCTCAAAATGACGGATGTAGAAATGCGCAAGACAGGCGAAGCCTCCACCGGCAGGCGGTTTCTGGCCATGTTGACAGCTTTGTTGCTCGCAGGGCCGATGGTAACGCCGGCTCGCGCCGCGGATCCGGCCGAAGCCCTTACCACCACGACGCCCATCAAGCACCTGGTTGTGATCTTCAATGAGAACATATCGTTCGATCACTACTTTGGAACGTATCCGGTGGCGACCAATCCCAGCGGTGAGCCGTCCTTCACGGCAAAACCCGGCACGCCCACGGTAAACGGCTATACCAACGCGCTGCTGAACCAAAACCCCAATCTGAACCCGATGAACGGAACCGGCGCGACCAATCCGTTCCGGCTGGACCTGTCGCAGGCGGTGACCGCGGATCAGAATCACGCGTACACGGCCGAACAACAGGCTTTCGATATGGGCGCCTTGGACCTGTTTCCATACTATGCCGGTACCGCCGGCCCGCCACCCACCGGAATCCCCATCGTGAGCACGAAGGGTTTGAACCTCGGTTACTTCGATGGCAATACGGTCACGGCAATGTGGAATTACGCACAGTTCTACGCCATGAACGATAATTCCTATAGCACGACTTTCGGCCCATCGAGTCCGGGCGCCATCAACCTGATCTCCGGTCAAACCAACGGCGTGACTTCCACGCTGAACGGAACCGGCGACGAAGTCAGCGGCGGATCGGACGGCTCGCTCACGCTGATCGGCGACGCCGACCCCATCGGCGATACCTGCGCCAGCCCGACACGCGCCCAGGCGCAATTGGGGGGAAAGAACATTGGAAATCTCCTGAGCAGCGCGGGCATACCGTGGGGATGGTTCATGGGCGGGTTTAACCTCTCGATCGCAAATTCCAACGGCACCACAGGCTGCTCGCGTAGTTCCACTGGCCTGGCAGGAACCACCGCGGACTATGTTCCGCATCACGCCTGGTTCCAATACTACGCCTCCACTGCGAATCCGCTTCACACGCGTCCGGCTTCCACCTCGGAAATCGGGCACAATGGACCCGCCAACCACGGGTACGATTACCTGGACTTTGTGAGCGCCGTGCAATCCGGCCACATCCCGGCAGTCAATTTTATTAAAGCGCCGGCTTATCAGGACGCCCATGCGGGCTATTCCGATCCGCTCGACGAGCAAACCTTCGTGGTGACCTTGGTCGATCTGCTGATGCAGCAACCCTACTGGAAGGACACTGCGGTGATCATACTTTACGACGATTCCGATGGCTGGTATGATCACCAGGCCGCGCCGCTGGTGAATCAATCGACAGGCCCGGCGGACGCGCTCACTGGAGCGGGCTTGTGCGGCTCCGGAAGCGTGGCCCTGCCAGGGCTTAACCCGTCCAATACTCACGCTTTGGGCCGTTGCGGCTACGGCATGCGCCAGCCGTTGATGGTCATTTCACCCTACGCCAAGCAGAACTTCGTGGATAATACTCTGACGGACCAGACGTCGGTGATGCGGTTCATCGAAGACAACTGGCTTGGCAGCCAGCGCATCGGCAACGGAAGCTTTGACACCATCACCAGTTCCATCAACAACATGTTCAACTTCACGCAGATCCGGCGCGAGAACATCCTGATCCTCGATCCAAGCACCGGCGAACCAATCGAGTAACATGAAGTAGTACCGGCCGGCCGCGCCAGGTCGATCGAATGGGCGCGGCCGGCTCATAAAAAAGGAGACTCCACCCCGCCAGTGTCCATCACGCGACGCGACTGCTTGCGCCTGGGCGGTTTCATGACTGGGGCGCGAATGTTCGCGCAACACGGTCACCGCCAGCCAGTCGCGCGGCCCGTGCTCGATCCGGATTCTCTTGCTCCGTTCGTCGATCCGCTTCCGATTCCTTCCATCGCGCGCCCGGATAGCTATCGGCCCAGTCCGGCGGATCCCTCCGCGAAGATTCCTTACTACCGCTTGCCCATGCGGGCCATCGAAAGTAAAATACACCGCGATGTAAAGCCTACGCGCTGGTGGGGAGTTGGGCCGTCGTCGCCCGGTCCCACGATTGAAGTGCAGTCGGGAAAGGGAGTGCTGGTGGAGTGGGCCAACAACCTGCCCGTAGCGGCGCATTTCCTTCCCGTCGACCATCATCTGCACGGCGCCGAATCCGATAAGCCCGGCGGCCGCGCAATCATCCATCTGCACGGCGGAAAAGTTCCGCCCGAAAGCGACGGATATCCGGAGGATTGGTACGTGCCGGGCAAGTCGGCCGTTTATTACTATCCCAACAACCAGGACGCCGCTTTGCTCTGGTATCACGACCATACCATGGGCATCAACCGGCTCAACATGTTCGCGGGCCTGTTCGGGCTGTACATCGTGCGCGATCCTGTGGAAGACTCGCTCAACCTGCCGCGCGGCAAATATGAAATCCCGCTGGCGCTCTATGACCGCACATTCGATCCGGAAGGCCAGCTCAATTATCCGGTATCGCCCGTTCCGGACGCTCCCTGGATACCGGAGTTCTTCGGCAACGCGGTGCTGGTAAACGGCAAGCTGCTGCCGTATCTGGAAGTAGAAGCGCGCAAATACCGGTTTCGCATTCTGAACGCGGCTAACGGACGGTTCTTCCACTTATCGCTTTCGAGCGGCCAGCCGTTCCATCAGATCGGAACCGACCAGGGATTGTTGCCGGCGCCCGTTGCCTTGAAGCAGGCGACGCTTGCGCCGGCGGAACGCGCGGACCTGATCGTGGATTTCAGCGATCATGCCGGCGAGCAGATCGTACTCAGGAACGATGTCTTCCATCCGGTGATGCAACTGCGCGTGGCGCGCTCCAAAACTACGGATAACAGTTCATTGCCGGCGGCATTGCGGCCGGTGCGCCGCATCCCCGAGACCGACGCCGTGCGCACGCGCACTCTCATGCTGGGGGAAATCGACGACCTCCGGGGAGATACGGTGACCATGCTGCTCGACAACAAGCCCTGGCACGCGCCCATCGCCGAAAAACCGCTCTTGAATTCGGTCGAGATCTGGAAGCTGATGAACGTGACCGACGACGCGCATCCTATTCACCTGCACCTGGTGCGCTTTCAGATCCTGGATCGGCGCCGGTTCGACGCGTTTGCCTATCAGAACCAGGAAGTGCTGCGCTATTTCGGCGAGCCCGAGCCGCCCGAGCCCTGCGAGGCCGGCTGGAAGGATACCGTCAGGGCGGACCCCGGAATGATTACGCGCATCATCGTTCCGTTTACCGGTTACGCGGGACGCTATGTCTGGCATTGCCATATCCTGGAGCATGAAGACAACGAGATGATGCGCCCATACGAAGTGGTCCCGGCGAGTTAATCTACTATGGCTCCACGGCAGGTGGAAAAGTCGCCCAGACATCCGTGTTCAACTGCGTGTACAGCGTGTTGAAGAACGATCCCTGTTGCACCGTGTCGGCAGTGACATACGCCACCCCGCAGTAAGCGTCCCCCACGGTATTGTTCGATATCAGATTGCCCGCCACACCCGTCCCGGAGTATTCGTTGATGCCGCAGCCTTCCCCGTCGTTCACCGCATCCTGGTCGATCGGCCCTACGTTGAAGATGCTGTTCCCTTGAATCAAGCTATTGGTGAACGACCCGGTCGCCGACCCCTGGATGTCCATCCCGCTCATGGCATCGATGTTCCGGATCTGGTTGTTCGTAATGCTCAAGAAATTGCCACCGTTGATGAAGATGCCGCTCTGCGCGTTGGAAATCACGTTGCTATCCACCACTGTGCCGGGGCCCGCCGCCCGCAGGGTGACGCCCTCGCTGCGCACCAAAATGCAATCCGAGCTGCTCAGCGCGCCGCACAGCCCTTCGGTGATCGTGTTGTTGGTGATGATGCCAACCGCGCCATTCAGCACGAATACGGCGAACTGAAAGATGCCGTTGGCCGGCCCCACGCCGGAGATGGTGTTGCCCTGGATTTCCGCCGTGATGGCCGTCCCGGTACCATTCACTTCGATGCCGTTGGCAGTGTAGTCGTGAATGCTGTTCTGGCTGATGGAGACCTCGTACGGTCCCGGCTGATTGCCGTCCACCAGCACACCAAAACCATTGCCGAAAGGCAGCGAAGTGCAGCCCAGCGGATTGGCCAGGTGTGTCCCGAAGATGGCGTTGTTGGTGACGCTGCCGGAGGCGTTGTAGAAGTGGATGCCGGCCACGCCGGGGCTGCAACTGGTGACGGCGTTATTACTGCCGTCGATGGCCAGGTTCTGGATGGAGACGCCGGAGGTGTTCATCACCGTGATGACCGCTTCGGCGGCCAGGTTTTGCTGAACCGTGAGGGCCGGCTGCAAGAGCACGCGGCCGTTTTGAGTGGTGGTGAGACCCACCAGCGTAATCGGCTTGGTAATGATCAGTTGCTCGGCATAGAGGCCCGGGCAAATGGCGATGGTATCGCCGGCAGCGGCGGCGTTAAGCGCGGCGTTGATGGAAGTGAACTGCAGGTTCGGGCAAGCCGTGGCGGACATGTCGCGGGGCGCCAGATGTGCGGATGCTTTCGATCCCAGCGGATACCAGTTGTCCTGGCCAACGGTGAGCGTGGCGGCCGGCAACAGGCTGGAAGCCGCCATCGTGAGGAGCGCGGCGGAAGCAAAGTGAATGCTGGATTTTCTTAGATACATGGCAGTTTTCTCTTGGGACGCGCGTCTACGGTATGCGCAGGAATCCATGCGACGCCCCATTCGCGTCGATGTAGTAACCGGTGATCTGGCCTGCCGCGTTCTGGTCGCTGACGAAAGTTCCCTGTCCCCAGCCGGTACCGGCGCCGGGTGCGTCGAACTTGGTGTAGGAGCCATCCGGGTGGCGGATGAAACCGCGAAACGCAGCGTTAACATCGCCGTATTGTCCGGCGATCTCACCTCCGGCAGCGATATTGGTGGGCGTGGTTCCCCAAGACCATGACGTGAAGCTGACGGGCACATCGAATTCCGCGAATGGTCCATTCGGGGGTCCCACAATGCCGTGATTTACGTAGTTGTCGTCTTGGTAGTATCCGGTGATGATCCCTTGGCTGTTGATGGCTTGAACAACAGTGCCCTGGTGAAATCCTGTGCCTGCCTCTGCGAGAGTGATCGTGACGATGTTTCCACTGGGGTACCGCACATACCCTTCGAAAATACTGTTCGCGTTTTGGGTGTACGAGGCAATCGTCCCATCCTCAGCCATGCTTTGCGCAGAATTGACATACGTCCCTTGACCCCAGATCGTATTGGTCCCCGCGCCCGGCGCGTCGAACGATGTGAATGTGCCGTCCGCAGATCGAAGGAAGCCATGCTGTACCCCGTTCAAATCCTGGTATGATCCGGCGATCAGGCCGAACGTGTTAATGGGGTTCGGGTTGGTCCACTGACCAGCTTGCAATCCGGCCTGAGGCTCATCGAAAACGGTGATGGTCCCATTGGGTGCACGCACGTAGCCATGCCCCACGTAGTTGCTATCCTGATACTCCCCTGCGATGGATCCTTCAATATTGATGCCCCCAGTGTACGTTCCAAGATTCGCGCCGGGTGCATCGAACGAGACGATATCGCCGTTGACGTGGCGCACGAAGGCATGGGCGACGCTGTTGGCATCAGTCCAGGTCCCAACGATCTCTCCCTGAGCATTGTTTGCAAAGGGACTGGTGCCTTGGCCAGATGCTGTCCCCGCGCCCGGCACATCGAAGGTGATGATCTTGGCAGTATCGTTGTTCGCGGCGAAGGCGGTTGTCATGGTGCACAGGATGGCGCCCAGCGCCGTTACTGCAAGTTTGCGTGTCGAATCTGTCTGCGTGTTCATTTGTTCTCCCTAGAATGGTTTTCGCCGCATCCAGCGCGGCTTGCAGGCATGATCGTCGGTCTTCAGGCTACCCAAAGTCGATGGATGCCCGATGATTTGTAGATGATTTCCGTATAACCGTGCATTCTACTGAAAACAGGACGCTTGCTTGGAGATAATCGGGGTGATAGGCTCTGGAGTCTGTTATGCATCAGGCGGATGGCGTCCAGCGGCGGGTGCGCTTCTATCGTTTCGGCCCCTTTGAACTCGATGTGAAGAGCGGCGACCTGCGCAAGCACGGCACGCGTGTCCGTCTTCCCGAACAGCCCCTCCGTATCCTGCTTCTGCTACTCGAGCATGGCGGTGAAATCGTGACGCGGGAGGAGATCCGCCAGAAACTTTGGCCCAACGATACGATCGTCGAGTACGCCCCGAATATCAATGCCGCCGTCAAGAAACTGCGCGACGCCCTGGGCGAATCGGCGGAGAAACCCAGATACATCGAAACCCTCGCCCGCCGCGGGTACCGGTTCCTGGCGGAGGTCGAGCCGGTCTGGGAGGAAACGGAAGCGCCGCCGGCGCCCACGGACTCCGGCTTCGAGCCAACCGCCGGGCTGGAGGGTGGCGCCTTCTCCCACTATCGCGTGCTCGGCAAACTGGGCAGCGGTGGGATGGGGGTGGTTTTTCAGGCAGAGGATCTGGCGCTCCATCGCCGCGTCGCAGTGAAGTTCCTCTCCAAAGAATACAGCCGGCACCCGCAGCTTTTGCAGCGTTTCGAGCGAGAGGCGCGGGCCGCCGCCGCGCTGAATCATCCGAACATCTGCACGATCTATGAAATCGGCGAACACCTGAGCCAACCGTACATTGCCATGGAGTTGCTTGAGGGACAAACCTTCAAGGATCGCCTCGCGTCCGGGCCATTTGAAGTAAAGGAATTGTTGGGCTTGTCGGCGCAGATCGCCGATGCGCTGGCCGCTGCCCACAGCCGGGGCATCATTCATCGCGATATTAAACCAGCCAACCTCTTCATCACTACAGCCGGGCGCGCCAAGATTTTGGACTTCGGATTGGCGAAACTGGCCCCGGATTATGGGCTTGTCACGCTGGCCCAGGCGGCCAACGTCCCGAACGGCACGGCCGCGAAAACAAATATACAGACGACGACACAGACGACGACCCCGGGCTCGCCCATGGGGACTGTGGCTTACATGTCGCCGGAGCAGGCTCGCGGGGAATTGGTCGATCACCGCACGGATTTGTTCAGCTTCGGCGTCGTTCTTTATGAAATGTTGGGCGGAAAGCAGCCTTTTAGGGGCGATTCCATCACCGCAATCATCGAGGCCATCGAAAAGGAGGATCCGCCGCCGTTGCCGCGGGCAGTGCCTGCCGCGCTCGACCGCATCGTACGGCGCTGCCTGGAAAAGGACCGCGACCAGAGATTTCAATCGGCAGCAGAGCTTCTTCGAGACCTGCGGCAATTGACGGGACCTCCGCGGCGGACCAGAAAGTCGCTTCCATGGCGCTGGGTTGGCGTAGCCGCGGCAATGGCATTGGCGGGGGCCCTCTTGTGGTTCATTCGGCCGCTTCCCACGCCACGCATCACCGGAGTGACCCAACTCACCGCCCCCGGCCAGGGCACCGGGGCGCCCATGCTCACCGATGGCGGCCGCCTGTTTTTCAACCTGTCGTTGCGGGATAGGAGCGGCTGGATCAAACCGTTCGAGACGCTGCTCAACGGCGGCGACGCGGCATCGTTGACATCCGTGGCGGGCATTCCTGTCGATATTTCCCCCGACGGGAAAGAGTTCCTGCTCCATAGATTTATCGAGGTCGGCCCCGACAACACTGGCGCGATGATTGAACGAGATGAGCTCTGGGTAAGTTCAGTGCTGGGAGGAAACCCGCGGCGCCTGGGCAACCTGGTTGCGATGCAAAGGGGTTTGCTAAACAGCGGCTCCGGGCGCACGACCCCGCACCGCTTGGGCCAGTGGGCGCCACACGAGAGCGGGTCCACCTGGTCTCCCGACGGGCGGTTGCTCGTCTACGTGCAACGGAACGAATTGCATCTGGCGCGCAGCGACGGAACCGATCTGCGCACCTTGGCAAAGGTCGACGGCCACCCTTTTTTCGTTCGCTGGTCGCCGGACGGGCGCAGCTTGCGGCTCTCCGTCTCCGGCCCGGACGATAGTGCAGCATCCCTTTGGGAAGTTTCCATCGAAGACGGCCACCTGCGGCGCCTGCTGCCCGATTGGGACCCGGCTTGGTACACCTGCTGCGGCGATTGGACCCCCGGCGGCCGGTATTTCGTTTTCCAGTCGCGGGGTGACCTTTGGGCATTGCGCGAAAAGGCCAGTTTCTTCCATCTCGGCGGACGGGAACCCATACGGTTGACCTCCAGTCCGATGTCTTACTATTGGCCTCTTCCCAGCCGGGACGGCAAACGCCTGTTCGTAGAGGGCTATCAGCCTAGATACGAGTTTGTCCGCCAGGACTTGAAATCGCATCAGTTTGTGGCGGAGCTTCCCGGGATGTCGGGAAACAATCTCGAATTCTCAAAAGACGGGAAGTTCATAGCCTACGTCTCTTTTCCGGAAGGGGCGTTGGTCACGAGTTACCTGGACGGAACTTGGCGCGTTCTTTTAACGTCACCTCCGTTCCGGGCCGAGATGCCGCACTGGTCGCCGGACGGCAGCCAAATTGCCTTTTACGGAGGGCCCCCCGGTCAACCCTCACGTATCTACGTCGTGCCATCGCACGGCGGCGCAGTCCGGCAAGTGAGCCATGGCGAGTGCGGACCGACTGGCGATTACGAGCCTTCCTGGTCGCCGGACGGCCAATCTCTGGCAATTGCCGCGCTCTCTCTGGGCGCCGGCGCCAGCGCGATTCATGTCCTGGACTTGAAAACGAACCGCCAATCGGCGTTACCCGGCTCCGAGGGCATGTGGTCTCCCCGCTGGTCGCCGGACGGGCGCTTCATCGCCGGTCTGTCCGCCAAGGGATGGCGGCTGATGCTCTACGACCTCCGGACGCATGCGCAAACCGCCCTCAACGATAAGCAAAGCGGAAGCCCAAGCTGGTCGCCCGATGGCCAATTCCTGTTCTTCGGTTCGGGCGGGACAGCACCTTATCAGCTGGACCGCCCCGGCCATTTCCGGATGCGAATCGCGGACCGGAAAATCGAGTTCGTAGGCCCCAACAATACGATCCCGCTGGCCTGCTGCTCGTTTTCGGCGGTCTCGAATGACTCGCTGATCCTGTCCCACGATACCTCCATTGAGGCGGTCTACGCGCTCGATTGGGAACTGCCCTAAGCCGCTCCCCGGCTTTTACAAGGTTGAGTCAAAATGGCCCGTTCATCCCTCAGCCGATGGCTCACGGTGTAGCGCGACATATCACGAATTTTCGCCAAGGCCCGATCGACGGGTCTGCGTGGTCATGGTCGGGCAATCAGTTGGCGCTGGTCCGCAAGAACACTATAGGCGATGCGGTCCTGATTTGGTCTTGGCAAAGAATTGGGAAAGTAAAATCAGCAGCGCAGTCCCTTGAAACATAGGACTGGGTACTATAGAATGAAGGCGTGTGGAACCCCGGGCGCGTAGGGCAAGAATCTTCAAGACGAGATGGTTTGAGCATTTTGCCCGGAAGCAAAAGATCGGCGACGCCGAACGATCGTCTTTTTCCGCCGTAACACGCGCGCGGTTTTCGCCTATGGCTTCGCCAAGAGTGACAGGACGAACATCGCACCGACGAGGAGAAACAGTTTAAGGAGGCAGCGCACCACGTGCTGCGGTTGACGGAGAAGCAGATCGACGAACTGCTCAAGAGCGGCGATTTTGTGGAGGTGAGATTTGAGTAAGAAACATCGGAGCGACGCCATGGCCGCCATCCACGAAACAATGGAGGCCCTGCACAAGGTGGGCGCGATCGGCAAGCAGACGATGCGCCGCTTCGACAATGCCTGCCTCACACCCGTCCAACCACTATCGCCGAAACAGATCAAGCTTCTCCGGGAACGCGAGCGTGTGAGCCAAACCGTGTTCGCAAACTATCTCAATGTCACGCCGAACCTCGTCAGCAAGTGGGAGCGAGGGGACAAGCGGCCTTCCGGCCCGGCGCTCAAGCTGCTGTCCCTCGTCGAGAAGCACGGAATAGCGGCCGTCGCCTAACATAACCGCGTCGATCTGCCAGCATACAATCTCGAATCGATCTTTTTCAGATCAGGTCAGTTGAGGCTGCCGATCTTCTTGCGGATCTCGGCGGCGTCTTTGGCCTCGGGCTCCAGTTCCAGATACTTGGCGTAGGCCTCTTTGGCATCTTTGGAATTCTTGCGCTTTTCTTCCGCTTCACCGAGACGCAGCCAGGCTTCCGACAGATTGGGGTTCCATCGCGTGGCCTCGCGAAAGCGCATGGCCGCCGCTTTGTAGCTGTGCTTCTTGAAGTACAGGCTGCCGACCTGCAACTCTTTCTTGGCCTGCAGCGGATTGAAAGAGTATTCTTTGACCTTAAGGTTGGCGTCTTCCTCGGGCGGCTCCTGCTCTTCCGCCGGCTGCTGTGCGGTCGGCTGCTGTGCGGGCGGCTTGGGCGGCTGTTTGGGCTGGTCCTGGGCGCCGGCCGTTAGCGCCAGCAGACTCGCAAAAAGCAGAGCGTAGACCCAGCGTGGCATAACTAAATTATAGTCCGTCGCCGCGCTGGATCTGGATGAAAGAGCAGCTTGGTCCCTTGCGGCGCGCGTCAGCGCCGGCCGGGGTGAGCGGTGCTCTTCACCCACTGGTTGCGAGGCGTGCGCCGCCGATCCCGCCGGCTACCGACGGGCGCTCTCTGGACGGCAGGCCCGATCGGCTGGGGCAACGGGCGAGAGATCTGCTGCCAACCGGTTCCGGACGTCATATCGTAGACGCTCATATAGCCGCCGGGGAGCAATTGAAATGGTTCAGTAATCCGGAGCTGATGATCGAATTGAGTGGATCCGGCTTGCCTGAATGACTCGTACCAGGGCGGGTACACGAAATCCGATACCAGCACGCCATCGATTTTGTATCCATCGTTGTCCGCCTCGCACGCATCGCAGACTTCATATGCCCACAAGCGTCCCACCACGGGCTGGCCGACATCGAAAGCGGTCATTGTAAGAGCCGTCAGATTGATCGCTGGATCTCCCAGCATTTCCAGAAGCTCGTGGCTCGCCGTGACGGTCCATTCACTCTTGAACTCAAGATCGGTTCCCGCAAAGACTTTTCCGAGGGGCAAACCTTCCGGCGTCATGTCGTGATACCCCAACGCGCCAGCCTGATCGGAATTATCCAACACCACCAGCCACCAATGTCCAGCGGGCGGCTGCTGCCCGTTGGGTACAAAATCAAGGTCGGCGTCAACTCCCCATGGAGGCGCAAAATCATGGGAGACCTGCTTTTGCAGCGCAGGCACCGCAGCGCGCACCTGGTCATCGGTCAGCACGGTGCTCCCGTTGCTGACGGAAACTTTTATTTGGGCCATACCGTTCTTTCTCCTCACTCTCTATAGCGCAATCGCCTGCGGATTAGGGACATGCGGGTCTCTACGCACCGTCCGTGGGATAATTGAATTAAAGCCTCCCATCGCGATGGATCTGCATGAAAAAGCCGCCCAGTTGCCTCTGGCGCCCGGCGTGTACCTGTACAAGGACGCCGGCGGACGGGTGATCTACGTCGGCAAGGCCAAGAGCCTGCGCCTGCGCGTCCGCAGCTACTTCAACGACGACCGCCTGGCCGATATCAAGACCGGGCACGCTGATCTCCGAAGCCAGCGACATCGATTACATTCTGGTCGATAACGAACAAAGAAGCGCTGGCGCTTGAGAACAATCTCATCAAGCAGTGGAAGCCGCGCTTCAATATCCTGCTGCGCGACGACAAAACCTATCCGTACATCAAGCTGACTGCCGAAAAGTATCCGCGCGTTTACGTCACGCGCCGCCTGCGCAAAGACGGCTCTACTTACTACGGCCCTTATTTTCCGGGCAACCTGGCGCATCGCCTGGTGCACTTCATTCACCGCCATTTTCTGGTGCCGTCGTGCAAGGTGGATCTGACGCCGCTACCATCCCAAGCCGTGTTTGCAATATCATATCCATCGCTGCCTGGGGCCGTGCGTGGAGGGGCTGACCACCGATGACGACGTACGCCCGCGCGGTGCGCGACGTCCGCCTGTTCCTGGAAGGCCGGCACAGCGACCTGGCCGCGCGAATTGCGCGGCGCGCATGGAAGCCGCTTCGGAGGCGATGCGCTTCGAGGAAGCGGGCGCGTTGCGCGATCTGCTGGCCACCGTGGAGGAAATCGGAGGAGCGGCAGAAGATGGCCGCGGCCAAGGGCGACGATATCGATATTTTCGCCAGCTATGCCGAGCCGCCGCTGGTTGCGCTGAATGTCTTCCATCTGCGCAATGGCCAGATCGTGGACCGCCGCGAATACTTCTGGGAGGATCAGGAGGAGTTCGACGAGCCGCAATTCTTCTCGGCGCTGCTGAAGCAGATCTATCTGGACCAGACACTATGTGCCCGCCATTATCCATGTGCCGGTGGATTTCGAAGACCGCGAGGCGCTGGAAGAACTGCTTTCGGAAAAGCGCAACCGCAAGGTGGAGATTCACACGCCGCAGCGCGGGCAGAAGAAGGCCATGCTGGACCTGGTGGAGACCAACGCCAAGCACAGTTTCGACGCGCGCTTCCGCGTGTTGAAGCCGTCGTCGCGCGCCATTCAGGAAGCGGTGCAGGATGCGCTGAATCTGCCCGAGGCGCCCAAGCGCATCGAGTGCTTCGATATCTCGCATATTCAGGGCACCGACAAAGTGGCCAGCATGGTGGTGTGGGAAGACGGGCGCATGAAGAAATCCGACTACCGCAAATTCATCATTCGCACGGTGATCGGCAACGACGATTTCGCCAGCATGCGCGAGGTGGTCACGCGCCGCTACATCGCGGTTGCAGCAGGAAGGCCAGGCGATGCCGGGGCTGGTGCTGATCGACGGCGGCATCGGGCAACTTCATGCCGCGGCGGACGCGCTGGAGTCCATCGGCATCATCAACCAGCCGCTGGCGTCCATCGCCAAGCGCGAGGAGATCATCTACGTGCTAGGGCAGGAGGACGAGCCGATTGTGCTGGACCGGTTTTCGCCGATCCTGCACCTGGTGCAATCCATCCGCGACGAGGCGCATCGTTTCGCGGTGACGTTCCACCGGACGCGCCGCAATGCGCAACGCCTGACATCGGAGCTGGATCAGATCGAAGGGAGTGGGCGAGCGCACCGTGCAGAAGCTGTTGAAGCATTTCGGCAGCTCGGAGTTGGTGCGGGCGGCGGACGAGGAACAGCTTGCCGCGGTGGTGGGCCGGGCGGCGGCGCGGCGGGTCAAGCGCTACTATGAAGTACAATTAGCTGCGCAGGAGCGCGGCTGAACGACGGATCGAAGCCAGCGATACCGTCAGAACATAGCAACCGGGCCGATGTGAATATTGCGGGCGCTATCGGAGGCCCCGGCGACAACGCTCCCAAACACCGAAAAGCGCAGTGGTCGACCCTTCAACGCTTGGACCGCGTCCTGGTTTTTCTGGCTGACCTCCCGTCTTTTGACAAAAACGGTAGTTCCGCAATCGCGCGTTGAATATGAGTACCGCACCGCCGGCTCACAATTGTCCGGGCCTGCCAACGAGTGGAAGTACGTACGTTGTTCCCGTATGATGGACGTAATGGGTATCGATGACACGCTGACGAGCGAGATCGTGCGCCGCATCCTGGCTGTGGCAAATCCGGACCGTATCATTCTATTCGGTTCAGCGGCAACGGGGCAAATGACGCGCGACAGCGATATCGATCTGCTCATCGTTGAGGCGCAAGCCGCGAACCGTGACGAGGAAAGCGTCAAGATCCGAAGCGCGATCGGGGACATCTCTTTACCCGTGGATGTCATTGTCATCAACACGGAGCGCTTCGAAGCCACGAAGGATATCTTGGGCGGGATTGCGTACCCCGCTCACAAGTACGGCCGGGTCTTGTATGAAGTCGCGTGAAGCGGAGTGCGGGACTTGGTGCGCGATTGGCTAAGCAAAGCGGACTTAGATTGCGATGTCGCCGCGCGCCTGGCTTCCGAAGGCGATCGGTTCCGGGATATTGTTGCATTTCACTGCCAGCAGGCGGTCGAGAAGTATTTGAAATCAATCTTGGTCCGCCATCAGGTTGAGTTTCGAAAAACCCACGACATTGAGCGGCTCCTGCATATCCTCCGCGCCGTAGAGCGGTCCGTCGCGGAGACGCTGGCGGACGCCAAATGGCCGACGCCGTTTGGCGCCGACATCCGTTACCCCGGCGACTTCCCCGAAACGCTTCCGGGAGACGAGATCCGGGGCGCTCAAGCTGGCACACCGCGCTAGGGAAGCCGCCATGACGCTGCTCTTGCCCTTCCTCGCAGAACTGAATTCAGCGAAGCTGGATCATGAAGCCGAAGGGCCGGAAGCGCCCTGAAGTTCCCCATCTCGCCAAGGCGCGCCCGCAAAGAACGATAATATAGCCAGATATGATTGTCGAGATCGAAGGCGTCACCCTGCACCTGGCGCATCCGGACGAACTGCCCGCCCGCTGGGTGGGCCAGGAAGAGCTCATGCGCCAACTGCTGGCCGCATGGCTGGTGGTGAGCGAGCAGGATCTGCCCATGAATCCGCGCCTGCTTGGGCAAGCCCGGCGTCGGCAAGACCACGCTGGCTTACGCCGCGGCCAAGCGCATGGGCCGCGACGTCTACATCCTGCAGGCGACCATGGATACGCGCCCGGAGGATCTGCTGGTCACGCCGGTGATCGAAGGCGAAGGGCGGCTGCGCTATGTGGCTTCGCCGCTGGTGACGGCCATGATCCGCGGCGGCATCGCCATCCTCGACGAAGGCAATCGCATGAGCGAGAAGAGCTGGGCCAGCCTGGCGCCGCTGCTCGATAACCGCCGCTACGTGGAGTCCATCGTGGCCGGCATCAAGATCAAGGCGCATGCGCAGTTTCCGCCTGGTGACCACCATGAACGACGACGCCTCCACCTTCGAGCTGCCCGAATACATTCACTCGCGCCTGCAGCCGCAGATCCTCATCGATTTTCCGGAGCGCGACGAAGAGTATCAGATCCTGAAAGAGAACCTGCCGTTCGCCGAGGAGCGCATCCTGACTTACGTGACCGACTTCCTGCAGCAGGCGCACGCCGCCGACGAGCGCTACACCGTGCGCGACGGCATCAACATCGGGCGATTCGCCATCAAGCTGAAGAGCCTGGCGACGCAGCGAACGCACGAAACCGAAGCGCTGGAAACGGCCATCCTGGAAACACTGGGAGAAGAGGCACTGCGGTATGCCCGGGGAAATCGACCTTCCTGATCTGCCCGGATGCCGGCAGTCTGCGGCGCGGGCGCTTCACTTATCTTCCGGTGGTGCCGGGGCGGCTGGAGTTCGCCATCGAAGTGCGCCAGGCGATGCTGCGCGACCGGCCGCAAGTCGTCGCGCTGGAACTGCCCGTCACGCTGCAACAGCACTATCTGCGCGCGGTGGCGCGGCTGCCGGAGATCTCCGTCATCGTTTATCCGGACGACAAAGAGGAGGACCGCGCCGTCTATATCCCGGTGGAGCCCGCCGATCCGTTCGTCGAAGCCATCCGCAGCGGCGCTGGAGATTGGCGCGGAGGTGGTGTTCGCCGATCCGGATTCGGGCGAGCGGCCGCACTTGAAGGACGCCTATCCCGATCCGTATGCGATCCGCCACATCGGCCTCGACGAAATACGTGGAAGCCTACCGCGTGTATCCGCAGCCGCGCTCCGACGAGATCGCGCGGCACGCCGATGGCATCGCCTGGAAGCTGCAGGGCTGCGATCCGCTGGCGCGCGTGCTGGTGGTGGTGTCGCTGAATCTGCTGGACCCGCGTGCTGGATTCCATGGAGGAGCCGCAGGCGCAACCCATGTCGCGGCTGCGGCGCGAGGGCGTGCGGGTGCTCAATCCGCATCCCGAGTGCCTCGCCGAGATCACCATCGAATATCCGTATCTGCAATACCGCTACGAGCAGTTCCGCCAACTGCTGACCGGACTCCGACCTGATCGACCGGCGCCACGCGCAGTTCGCCTTGTTTCGCGATGCCGAGAAGAGTTACGAGGCGAACACCGGCGAGCGGGTGGCGCATTGGCAGCGGCGCCTGCTGGCGCGCTATGCGCGCAACCTGGCGCTGGCCGATCACGCGCTGATGCCCGGCGTGTTCGACCTGACGGTGGCGGCGCGCAGCATCGTGGACGACAACTACGCCTGGGAGGTTTGGGAGACGGCCGGCCGCTATCCGCCGCAGAAGACCGCCAGCGATCTGGAAACCGTGCAGCATCTCGGGCGAGGAGGTGTGGCTCGATACCAAGCGCATCCGGCTGCGGCGCCGGCTTCCCAGCGCCAAACGGCGGCTGCGCCCAGTGGGATTGAAGCCGCGCAAGAAGGAAAAGTTTCCCGGCGAATGGGCCAAGCGAGTTGGATGGCAACAGCATCTGCTCCTATCCGCCGGAAGATCTGGTGATCGAGGATTACGGGCGCTTCTTGAAGAAGAAGGGCAAGAGCATCCTGTCGGAGGAGCGCACGCGCGTGGAGCCGTTCACCACCTCGCTGCTGGATGGCATCGACTTGCGCGAGACCATTCGCAACTGGCACGAAGGCAAGATCTACGTGCGGCAGTTCCAGAAGATCGCCGGCGAAGTGGGATCGGTGATCGTGATTTTCGACGAGGACCGCGACAGCCGCTATACTTACATGACCACCTGGCTGGGCGAGCATCAGAACGAATCGGACATGGCGTTTTACTCGACGTTTCCGTTCGACAACCTGGTGGGACCGGGCATCGGGCGGGGCGAGTACGGCGGTTTTCTGATGAGCCTGCCGGCGCGGCGCATGTTCGACGTGTGGCGGGATCCGGATTACGATTTCGCGGAGAACAAGCCCGAGCGGCTGCTGTTGGCGGGGCTCGATTATTCGCTCGAGCGGTTCGTGGTGTACGTCGCGGCCAAGCCGCCGCGATCGGTGTTCCGCAATATTGCGGCGCGGTTTGGCCGCACCATCATTTATATACCGATCGGCCAGCTATCGCCGGTGGCACTGAAGAAGATCCGGGTAGTGCACGTGCTCGACGGATACGAGAAGCGCGGAGGCGGCAAAGGAGTACATCTGGTAGCAAAACCGCGCCGGCCGCATGGCCGGCACGGCTGCCCTTACACGCTGAACGAGCTGCCGCAACCGCAGGTGGATTTCACTTGCGGGTTGCTGAACTTGAACCCGGAGCCTTCCAACGTCTCGACGTAGTCCACTTCCGCGCCGTCCAGATACAGCAGGCTGGCCTGGTCGATAAAGACCTTCAGACCGTCGAAGCTATACGTCTTGTCCAGCATGTTGGGCTGGTTCTCGAAGGCCATCGAATAGCTGAAACCCGAGCATCCCCCGCCCACCACGGCGATGCGCAGGCCCTGCGGCTTGGGCTCCTGCGAGTCCAGGATCTCGCGCACCTTGCCGACCGCTTTTTCCGTCAATTGAACCATAGAAAGCCTCGAACTCCTTCTTGAAAATCGTCGAAAATTGTCTCCGCTACGCCTGTCATTATACAGGACGCCGACGGAAACGGCTACCCGTCACGGGCGCGCCCCCATTTGCAGCTATCTGGTTTGATGGCGTAGAGGCCCTTAAGTTGCGGGAATCTGCTATTTTTGGGGTGGGAAGTTGAAACCGCACGTGAGCGGTCAACGTCGGAAGCGGTGTATGGGAACACTGAGCGGCGCGTTACCACTCCCCGCCTTCGGTACAAGGGTTGCGACAAAGACAAGAGTGGACTACCTGAACACCCAGGAAGGCGCATTGGTCCGCCGCGCTCAGGCAGGCGAAGAGGCCGCTTTCCGCGAGATCGTGGAAAAATACCAATCCAAGGTGTTCTCCATCATTCACGGCATCGTACGCCAGCGGAATGACGTGGAAGATATTGCGCAGCAAGTATTTGCCAAGGTTTACCTGTCCATACGGAACTTCGATTTCCGCAGTTCGCTGATCACCTGGATCTACAAGATCACGGTGAACGAGTGTTTCGACTACCTGCGCAAGAAAAAAGTGCGCAAGTTAGTGTATGAGAGCGATTTGAGTGAGGACGAAGTACGCCGCGTGGAGAATGCCGATCCGGCGGTGGATCGCCAGCCGGCTGCGGACCAGACGCTGGCCCGCCGGGATTACGTCCTCAAGCTCCTCAGCCGGGTTTCCGAAGAAGAACGCATGTTGTTGATGATGAAGGAAGTTGAGGGCTATTCGGTAGAGGAACTGGCATCCCGGACCGGCATGAACGAAAACACCATCAAAGTGAAATTGTTCCGCGCCCGGCAGAAACTAGTGAAGGCCGCGCAACGTCTTGATAAGGCTCCCGGCATGTTGGCCGGTTGAGAAGTGTCGAGCAATGTTGAAAAGTAATATCCTCCGGAAGCGGGCAATGCAGGAAAAGACCCGTGGGGGGAAGCTGGAATTGCAGATTTTTGTAAGGGAAGAAGGCTATGCACGCGGTAATCGTAGATCATCTTGAGGAGTATTTGAGCGGTAGTTTGCCGCCATCGGCTCAACACCGCTTCGAAGCCCACCTGGAAGCCTGCGGCAAGTGCCGCGGGGAAGTGGACGAAATGCAGGAGGCCTGCGGACTGCTCGCCTCATTGAAGCCCGCCGAGATCGTGGACCCTCCTCGGGGTTTTGTGGCGCAGGTCATGCGAGGTTTTGCGGCAGATCCTCCACCCTCCTTCTGGAGTCCTTTCCGGGATTTCGCATTCGCGCGCCGCGTAGTATTCGCTTCCTTGCTGACGTTGGCCGTGCTGGGCACGGTTCTGGTGTCGCGCGAACAAGCCTACGAGCCCGCTCCTACCACACCCGAGGCCGTGATGGCCGATGGCGCCGGAACTCCGAACTCGGACCAGATGCTGGTGACACTCGCTAACTATGAACCATAACGTGCTGGTAAGGTCCTCGGCGCCACCGCTGTGGATATCGCCCAAACTGGCCGGCATCGGCGTAATGCTGCTCGTGTTTCTGTCCGGAGCGGTGGCGGGAGCGGTCGCCATGAATCTCGGCGCGCACAAGATGCTCCATCCACGGCCGTTTTGGGACAACACTTCCAAGACCGAGTACATGAAAACGGTGGCCCAGCAACTCGATCTGACTCCCACGCAGCGAGTCCAGATGGAAAGTATCCTGGACGATTTTTCCAAATACTATCAAACCGTCTTATCGGACGGCAAAGCGCGTATTTTCAGCATCTTAACCGATGAACAAAAAGCCAAGTTCGAGAAGATGCTGAAGGAACGGCCCGCGGAGTTACGCCACGCGGGCTTCTTGACAGGCGGCTACCCGGCAGAGCAAGATTCCTCTATGCACACTTTGCAGTCATTGCTGGGAAGCGCCACCCTAGCCTGCCTTATAGCGTCCACCGGATGCGCCCCTACCGCCGCGCCCGAGACCCAGCGGGTTCACCGCATGGGGGAACGCGTGGCCGCCGGTTCTCTCGTCTATAACGTTTTTGAGGATCAGTGGAAGGCGAAGTTGGGGGACGGCGCCGATACCCGGGTACCCAAAGACCGGTTCTTCCTGCTTCGCCTCAGCGTAGTGAACGGGGGATCGGGCGATCTGATGATTCCAACGCTTAGCTTGGTGGATGATGCCGGCCAAACCTATCCGGAACTTTCCAACGGAGACCAAGTCCCGCAGTGGATGGGGTACCTCCGGAAGGTCAAGCCCGCCGATACCCTGCAGGGCTACGTGGTCTTCGACGTCCCGCCCAAGCATTATCTCCTGCGGGTCACCGACGAAAACAGCCAAAAGAGCCGGGACATCGATATCCCGCTCAACTTCACGTCGGATACGCCCGACATGCCGGCGCAGCAATAAATTCATGCTACGGCGACTGCAACACGGCGCTTCCAGCCCACAGGCAGGCCGTTCATGGAGAAGTGCGGCTATCCTGCCCGCGCTGGCCTGCTCCTTATGGGCCGCTACGGTGCCATTGGCGGTTGTGAAGGCCGGTGTCTCGGACCGTGACGGCGGCGCTCTTTTGCCCGCCAGTTATCCGCACGATCCCGGCGAAACCATGTTCTTCAGCTTCCAGGTGGATGGCTACGCGGCTTCTTCCGTCGACCGTGTGCACCTGACATACAAGATAGATGTCTTCGATCCGCACGGCGTGCACATCGTCGAGCCGGTAGCCGCCGACATCGAAGAAACCCTGGCCCCTGAGGATAAAAACTGGAAACCCACCGTCCGCCAGGAAATCACCATCCCGCCGCTGGCGGATTCGGGCACTTACAAAATCGCCATTTCAGTGACCGACGTGATCGGCAAGGGCGCCGCTGTCAAAGAGATTCCCTTCGAGGTCCATGGACGCCATGTGGACCCCAGCGACACGCTGGTGATTCGCAATATCCGCTTCTACCGCGGGGAGGATGAAAAACAAGCCTTGGCACAAGCCGCCTACCGGCCCGGCGATACCGTCTGGGCCCGTTTCGATATCATTGGGTTCAAGTACGGGGAGGCCAATGCCATCGACGTCAGTTATGATGTGTCTGTGCTGGCGCCCAACGGCAAAGTCCTCTACTCCCAGCCGCAGGCCGACGCCGAAAAAAGCCAGGCGTTCTATCCCAAACGCTACGTCCCCGCCGTGATGAGCTTGGTCACCAAGCCCAACACAAACCGCGGCGAGTACGTAGTCGTACTCACCGCGCATGACGGCGTGGGGAACCAAACCTGCGAGGCCCGTCAGGGTTTTACAATCGAATAAGCGCACCTCGCGTCGAATAATAATCAACATGCCAAACAGCCTTGTTCTGGGCGCTCGCCCAATCTCTATCGAAGATGTGGAAAGCGTAGCTCGCCGCGGCGCGAGTGTTGAATTTGACGAAGCCGCCCGCGCCCGCATCGTGAAGGGCCGCCTGAAGCTGGAAGAGCGGCTGGCCGGAGGCGATCGTATCTATGGCGTCAACACCGGCGTGGGCGGCAACATCAAGTTCGCGCTGGATGCCGAACAGACCGAGCGCTTCCAGCACAACCTGATGAATCACCTTTCGTGCGGAACGGGCGCGCCCCTGCCGCAGGACGTGGTGCGGGCGGCCATGCTGTTGCGCCTGGCGACATTTGCCAGGGGATCGTCCGCCGTGCGCTGGGAACTGGTAGCGGGCCTGCAAGGGCTGTTGAACCGCGGCATTGTCCCGGTGGTCCCGCGCTACGGATCGGTGGGGGCCAGCGGCGATCTGATGCCTTCCGCCTATATCGGCCGCGCGCTGTTGGGACTGGGTCAAGTGGATTTCGAGGGGCGGCGGATCACGGCGGAAGAGGCGTTGCGCGCGGCCGGCCTTGAAACCACAAGGTTCGCGCCCAAGGAAGGTCTGGCGCTGATCAACGGCACCACCAGCATGACGGCTTTCGCCGCGCTGCTTTGGGTGGACGCCTGGCACGTGCTGCACGCTCTGCTCGGCGCGGTGGCGCTTTCGATCGAGGCGCTGCAGGCGCCGGCGGAGCCGTATCGGCCCTGGATACACGAGAGTAAAGGCCATCCTGGACAGATTGCCGTGGCGGCCTACGTTCGCGGGCTATTGGAGGGTAGCGGTTTTACAGCCGAATCCAGTTCCCAGAGCTGCTATTCGCTGCGCTGCCCGCCGCAGGGGCTGGGGCCGGCCTGGGAGGCGCTGGAATCGCGGGCGTGCGGTGGTCGAGCGGGAAGTCAACTCGGCCAACGACAATCCGCTGATCGACCCGGAGACCGGTAATCTGTACCGCGCCGGTAATTTCTATGGCGGCCACATCTCCCGCCTGCTGGACACCTGGAAGCTGGATTTCGCAATCGAGGGCAACTGGGCCAACGCGCTGCTCGCTGTGTTGGTGGACGACAAATTCAACGCCGGCCTGCCCTCCAACCTGGTGCCCAACCCGGGCGTGAATTCCGGTTTCAAAGGCATGCAATTGAGCTGCACCAGTCTCGCGTGCGCCATCCGTCAGATGGCCGGACCGAGCTCCATCCATTCGCTGCCGACCGAGACCTACAATCAAGACGTGGTCAGCCTGGGCATGCACGCCGCGGTGACCGCCGCCGAAGCGCTGGAGTGCCTGCGCAACGAAACGGCCATCGTGCTGCTGGCCGCGGCGCAGGCGGTGGATTTGCGCGGCGGCCCGCAAAGGCTGGGCCAGGGGAGCCGGCGCGTGTACGACGCTGTGCGGAATGTAGCCGCGTTTCTGGATCGCGACCGGCCCATGGAGGCGGATATCGCCGCCGTGGCGGGAGAGATTCAGCGCGCCTCTTTCGAGGTCACAAACTTATAGGCCATTCGAAGCAAGTCCCGCAGCACGTCGCGATTGACTTTGGCCAAACGAACCAGTACGCCGGTGTAGCCAGCGTAGTGGTCGGTTATGTAATAAACACTGGGCTCCCCCTCAAGCAACGCGGCACGGTCATCAAAACCCACGCGCAGCACGAGCGAACCGGGCTCCGCTGAGCGATTCGAGGGGACACACGCCAGAAGTTTTCCCCGGATCTTGAGCGCCGGGACCCCATACGCCGTGCTCTCCTCCACGCCTGGCAGCGTGAGTGCGATATCCCGCACGGTCTCGAAAGTGACTGTGCTTTTTCGGCTCGGCATAACAATCAGCCCAGGCGCCTATCTGCGCCGGCCGAACGAGCGTCCTCCCGATGGTGGCCGGAAACTGGGCCGAAAACTGGGCGAACGCGGCTTGAATCCGCCTGAACTGGGCGGCTTCGACCCCGACCCAAAAGAATGCCCCTCGCCGCTCTCTCCGTGGCGCAGGCTGCCGCTCGCATACTTGGAACTGTTATAGCCGCCCGCGCTGCGCACATAGCGGCTCTCCGCATAGTGCTGTTGCGTAAAGGTGCCATGCGTCCCGTACTTGGGCACGCCAGCGGCTTCGTCGCGGCCGTAGAAGGTCTGGCCGCTCGAGCGCGCGGTGCGGTATGACTCCCATTCGTACGATGGAATGGGCCTGTAGCTATGTCCCCACAGCAGATCGCGCAACAGCGCGTATTGTCCGTACCATACCCAGAAGTTTCCGCCGCCGCCGTGGTCCCAGTAGCCATACTGGTTGCGCTCGCCGACCGGCGCCATGTAAGCGAAACCCGCCGGCTCGGCTACCTCGTCGACTTCGTTGTCGTACTTGCCCACCGGCTTGTGTCCAATGGACATGCCGATGTTCTTTTCGTTCACCTCATAGGTAGCCCGGGAGATTTCCGCCCAGTTCTCATCGTGGGTGGTCGTGCCATCCTTGCCGGCGGCATCCGGAAACGTCGTCTTAATAGTGCGGACTTCTTCTTCGTAATCGCGCGAGCCGCCGGATTTGCGGTCCCGCAGATCCACCAGGACCTTGTCCCACGAGGTGTAGAGCTGACCGGTGAGAGTCTGCAGCTCCTGGGTGCGTGCGGGCAGCGAGGCGGCGTCGCTGTGCAGCGTCTCGGCGGAGCCCAGCAGCGCCGCGTAATCCAGGCCTGCGAAATCCTTGGCCTCGGCCTTGCGGCGCATGGCGTCGCTCGCTTGCCAGGACTTCTCGCCGTCCGCGGGAATCGCGCGCAGGGCGGCCAGGCGTCCATCGAGATCGGATTTCTTCGCCGGCCAATCCGCTTCGGCGCGTGTGACCACGGCGGTGACCGGAGCAAAATCCCAATGCGCCAGCGTCTCGCGGTCGGCCGCCATCTGCTGCAGCTCGGTGGGCAGATTGCGCTTCATATCCACCCAATGCTGCGCTTCCGTTTGGATGCCGGTAGCTTCGTTGATGGCGGCGGCGCGCAGTGCGCGCTCTTCCTTCAGCAGCTTCTCGGCCTGCTCTCGATCCTGGCGGCGATTGGCCTTGAGGAGCTTATCGAGCGCAGCGGCGTCGCGTTGCGCTCCCTGCAATTCGCCGGCGGCGACACGGAACCGTTCCGGAAACGCCGTGTTCATGTCGTGCGCGCGGAACAGATCCGGGTCTGCGGCGAGATCGTGCGTGACCTCGTCTTCAGTGCCCTGAAACTGCTTCGCGGCTTGCGGCAGTTGTTGTTCTTCGGTCGAGATATCCGCGCGGACCTTGCGCGGCAGATTGTCGAAGCCCGCGAACAGGACAATGACAATCAGGAAACTGAGGATGACGGCTAATACTTCGAGCCCGCGACGGCTCATGGTGAAACTCCTTAGGGACGGAAAAACTGAGGAGGCGATGTCCGCCGGATTTAATTTGACGGCCACGCTGGCGCTGAACGGTTCCCCCTCCCGCTTGCGTATCGACAGATACCGCGCTCCGGTCTCTTCCATGAATTCCCAACCGTAGAAGCCGGCGCCCTGCGTCTGACCGTCGTGGAACACGCCCACTTCCTTGCTGAGGAGGTAATACCAATTCTTGCCGTCGAACTCAAAATTGTCGGCGGTGTTCTGGCGCTCGTCCATTTGCGAGACGTCGTCCTCGGAGAGGCCCAGTTCCTCGAGCGTCAGCTTACGGCCGTCGAGGAAGCCGCGCACTTCGGTTTCGTCGTCTTCGTTGCGCACTTCCAGCACCACGCGGCGCTCGCCTTGCTTGCCACTCAGGTCGAACCACTGTTTTTCGCCGGCTTCATAACGGCTGCTATGGTCCACCGTGAAATCCAGATCGGCGAAGTTTTCGCCGGCGCCCGAAATGGATAAATTGTCGCCCACGCGCGCATCCGCCACGGTAAGGCTGGCCAAGTCTGGTTTGCCCGCGGCGGACGCCGCTGGGGCGCTCGTGCCTGGCCGTTCAAAGAGCTTTTTCAGTATCATGACGAGCAAAACCCCCAGAACAATTACGAGCGTTACGGTGATCGGGCCCATATCGAGCGGGCTATTGTCCGCTGGCCTGCCCACCCGTCTTTTCGGCGGGCGGCGCGATCGAAAGGGGGATGTTCGGCGCCTTTAACTGCCGCTCGCGCTTGAGGGCCGCCAGTTGGTCGTCCACGCCATGGCTCCCCAGGGCGGCGAATTGCTTCTCCAGATCGTCGTCCTTGCCGGCCGACGCCAGTTGATCGAATGCCTGCGCCGTGGCTTCTTCTTTCGACACGGTTTCCTCAAAGCGGCCCAGAGCCGCAAAAGCGTTATCGGCATTGCCCACGCCGGCCAGCGCCTCGGCCACTTTACGCTGCGCCTGCGCAGCATTCTTGCGCGCCACCAGGGTGGTCGCGGTGCGCTCGGCCTCGTCAATCTTGCGCTTCAGCTCCATCACCTGGCTCTTGAGCTTTTCGCTGGCCTTTTGCGCCTGGTCCACCGACGTCTGCATGGACGTGACTTGCTGGTCGCTTTCGGCCTTCTTGGCCAGCGCCTTGCGCGCCAGATCTTCGTTGCCGGCGTCCAGCGCCTGGCCCGCGCGGTCTTTCCACTCCTGTGACTGGCGGACGTATTTCTGGTATTCGGCATCCAGCCGGTTGTAGTTGCTCATGGCGACGGCGGACGCGTTTACGGCCTTGTTCAACTCGTTCTTCATGTCGGCCACGGTCTGGCGGACAGTGGCGTCGAACGTGGCGTCCTCCACTGCGCTCATGCCTTCATTAGCCTGGCCGCGGGCGACGCGGCCGGCGCGATTGAAAATATCGTTCAGGAATCCCATGTCTGATTTTCTCCGCTTACACCAAACCACTCAGAAGCTGGCGCGCCACCATCACGTCGACCAGCAGGAAATGGACGCAGGCGAGGATATCGTCCTGGTCCGTGGGTCCCAGGTCCTTGAGTTTGCAGAAATTGTTGAGCGTGATGGCGGACTGGCCATCGCCGGCGCTATAGATCTGAAAATACGATGTGGAGATGCCGTTATGCGCGTCCAGCATGCTGCGCATCATTTGCGGCGTGATGGCGGTTTCCGGCGCCACCGTGCACGTGAGCGACAGGTACAGGATGTCGCCCTCCAGCACCGCCTGCACGGCCACGCCGCTGTGCAGTTCCTGCACGCGCAGGACACCCGGCGTGGGCTCGGTGACCTCGTAGCCCTTTTCGGCCAGCAGCGCTTTGATTTGATCGGCTTGGATGTTTGCGATTGAAGCTGTCATAAGGGTTTGGCAATTCTCGTTATGAAGTACGAGGCTTCCGCAGCCAAAGTTCCGTGTAGCCGGGGGCGTTCGTGCTCTTGGGGTTACCACTCCAGTATAGCCGGATTGCGGGGTATTGCAGGATGCTACACTCCCCCTATGCCCCCCCCGACACGCGCGAGAATGCCGGATGAGCCGCCGCCGTTTTTGGGCACCTGGCGGCGCGTCTACACGGGCCTGGTCGTATACCTCGCGTTGCTGATCGCGCTCTGCTACGCTTTCACCCGCGCGTTTTCATGAGACCTCTGGACTGGGTGGTTCTGGTCGGATCGCTGACAACCATCATCGCCTACGGCCTCTAACGCGGGCGCGGCAGTAATACAGTCGATCGCTACCTGCTGGCCGGCAAGAGCATGCCCTGGTACGCCATGGCGCTGTCGATCATGGCCACGCAGCCAGCGCCATCACCTTCATCTCCACCACCGGCCAATCCTACGTCGATGGCATGCGCTTCATGCAATTTTATTTCGGCCTGCCGCTTCGACGCCAAGACGCGCGCGCTGGCCAGCCTCATTTTTCCGATGGACGCTTTCGCCGGAAATCACCGCCACGCAGACGGTACCATCGCCGCTGTTTACTATACTGAAAAGGGGGGACGGCGTGATCGACGAATACGTTGAGCAGCGCAACGGCGGCTACTATGTTAGCGGTACGCGTGTGTCGCTGGACTCCATTGTTTATGCGTACCGGCTCGGGGAGTCGGCGGAATCGATCCGCCAGAATTTCCCGTCGTTGAGCCTCGTGCAAGTGTATGGGGCCATTACGTTCTACCTGTCAAATCAGCACACCGTGGATGCATATTTGACGGAGGCGGAAAAGGAGTGGGACGAGTTTGCGCGGGACCATCCACTGCCAGAGGAGCTTCGCCAAAAACTTGAGCGCGCCCGCCAAGAAGTGTCCGCAAGGCGCGAGTGAAGATCAAGTTCCTTGCCGACGCGAGCCTTAATCGGGCGATTGTCACCGGCGTCATGCGGGCTGAGCCTTCCATTGATTTTCTAACCGCGTCGGCAGCGCAACTAGCGGGAGTGCCCGATGGGGAGGTTCTCGCCATCGCGAGCCGGGTGGGCAGGGTTCTTGTTACGCACGACATCAAAACAATGCCGTTCTGCTTCGCCCAATATGTGGCGATCGCAGAAAGCCCGGCGTCATACTCATCTCCCAGAAGACAAGCGTGGCCGGGCAATTGAAAGCCTGCTGCTCGTTTGGCTGGCATCTGAGCCCGATGAATGGGTCAACCGGATCTGCCGGTTGCCGTTATGAGGGCAGGCGCTTCGACGCGCGTAGCGGGCTATTGTCTGCCGATTTGCCGCGGCGACTGGACAGGAACGGACTTTCCGGCCAAGGCCGAGGAAGCCGCCGAACCGCCCGCGGATCTTGCCGGCTCTCGGATTGACGCCGGTCTACGTGGGGCGCAACCGGTTCGATTACCTGGTCGAAGTGGAATCCGCTGCGGCGTTGCGTTGCGTAGCCGGATCACGGTGTGCCTGCGGAAACTGCCGGGGCGCGGCATCATCGTGATGGCGGATACGCCTGAATTCGATTTCATCGCGCTTCTTCGCGCCGGGTTCGGGCATAGGCCAGGACTCGTGACCGGCTCGTCGCAACACCCGCCTGGGGCCGTATTGGAGCAAGCGCCTCCGCAAAACCGAGTTCGTGGCGTATCAGGCTTCGGCGCGGCAGCGTGTTGCGCGTGCGCTGCAGCGGCGATCGCGTGTTCATGGGCGGGCAGGCGGTCAACGTGCTGCGCGGCGAGTGATAAACTGACTGACATGACGTCCCTCTATGGCCTCGCATCCTTGCAGAGTCAGGCATTGAAGCAGTGCGGAGCGGCAATTATGAGGCGTGCCTACCGGGTGATCCGCCACCCGTCATCATAGTTCTCGCGACTTATGGACCCTTTTTGAGGCTCCGAGGTCGCGATACCCATGTGCTTCCCATCTGGGGTGGGCACCATCCACGATCCAATGGCATCTTTTTTCCAGAACCGAGCTTCATCCCTCCCGCTCGGCGTGGGCGTGATCGTGTATGTATATCCATTTCCAGACGGTCCCCTAACCGAGAGATTTACCCATCCTGCCTTCTCCAAAAGGCGCATGTCGTCAATGTGGCCGCTTGACGCCCTTGCCAGCCACCCGTTCGTTTCCTCTTGAAAATGAATAAGATTGATTTTGGCTTCGACCGATGCGCGCCCAAATTGAGATTCTTTGACAAGCTCAGCGGCTCGTGAGCGCGTGAGTTCTTTCGAAGCGCATCCTCGGAGCAGGCGGACAAAGGCACAGGGCAAGCGGAGCGAGATAGCAGTGCACGGTTCTTCTCGTCATACTGGTACGGTAAGGCGACGCTATAGCCAAGCGTGCCTCCTGTGGCGTGGACCCAATTGAGAAAAGTCGAAGCGACCGGAAGTTCGAGAATCGAAACTTGAGGCGTATAAGAAGCGGCATTGTAGCAAGTCTTTGCCTATTCTACGCACAATCTTCGTATGGAGCCAGCGCAAAATGGCAGATTAGTCGAAAATCATGTCGCCCTCGCTGCAATTCCAGTCCCGCATGCTACACTCCCCCTATGCCCCCCGACACGCGCGAGATGCCGGATGAGCCGCCGCCGTTTTTGGGCACCTGGCGGCGCGTCTACACGGGCGTGGTCGTATACCTCGCGTTGCTGATCGCACTCTGCTACGCATTCACCCGCGCGTTTTCATGAGACTTCTGGACTGGATAGTTCTGGTCGGATCGCTGACAACCATAATCGCCTACGGCCTCTATCGCGGGCGCGGCAGTAATACAGTCGATCGCTACCTGCTGGCCGGCAAGAGCATGCCCTGGTACGCCATGGCGCTGTCGATCATGGCCACGCAGGCCAGCGCCATCACCTTCATCTCCACCACCGGCCAATCCTACGTCGATGGCATGCGCTTCGTGCAATTTTATTTCGGCCTGCCGCTGGCGATGGTGGTGCTGTCGGCAACCGCGGTCCCCATTTTCCATCGCGCCAAGGTGTACACCGCCTACCAATACCTGGAGAACCGCTTCGACGCCAAGACGCGCGCGCTGGCCAGCCTGATCTTTCTCATGCAGCGGGGGCTTTCGGTCGGCCTGACCTTCTATGCTCCGGCCATCGTCCTCTCCGTGATCTTCGGCTGGCCGGACCGCCTGACCACCCTGATCATCGGCGTCACGGTAGTGGTGTATACCGTCACGGGCGGCATCCGCACAGTCACCTGGACCGACGTGCAGCAGATGCTCATCATCCTGTTCGGCCTGGTGGTGGCGCTGTTCATGATTGTCGCGCTGTTGCCAAAGCAGGTTTCCTTTCCGGATGCTGTGCATCTGGCAGGCGCCGCGGGCAAGCTCAATGCGGTGACCTTTCATTTCGCTTGGAACGATCGCTACAACTTGTGGAGCGGGCTGATCGGCGGCATGTTTCTGGCGCTTTCCTATTTTGGCTGCGACCAATCGCAGGTCCAGCGCTACCTCACGGGCAAGTCCATCGCCCAAAGCAAGCTCAGCCTGCTGTTCACGGCCATGGCCAAGATCCCGATGCAGTTCTTCATCCTGTTCATTGGGGCCATGGTCTTCGTGTTCTACATTTTCGAACCGGCGCCGATGGTGTTCCAGCGGCAGGAATATGAACGCATCCGGCAGCCCGAATTGCGCGCGCGCTACGAACCCATCGCCGCGCGCTACCAGGATGCCATTGCGCAACGCAAACAGGCAGCCCTGGCGATTGTGGAAGCGCGCCACAACCACGACCCGCAAGCGGAGAGCGACGCCATAGCCCGCTATCGCGGCGCGCAACAGGGCGTGGATGCGGCGCGCAAGCAGGGCGCGCAGCTAGTGGAAGCTACCGGTGGCGAGAAAGGCTTCCGGGATACCAATTACATCTTTCTGTCGTTCGTAACCAAGTATCTTCCGGCCGGAATCGTAGGGCTGGTGATTGCGGTGATCCTGGCGGCAACCATGTCCTCCAGTTCAGGCGAGATCAACTCACTGGCCACCGTCTCGGTAGTCGATATTTACAAGCGCCACTTCCGAAAGAACGCCTCGGATCGCCACTACCTGACGGCTTCCCGCGTGGCCACCGCTTTCTGGGGTGCTTACGCGGTGGCGTTCGCGGGATTCGGCAAGCACCTGGGATCGCTGATTGAAGCCGTGAATATCGTGGGATCGCTATTCTACGGGTCGTTGCTGGGCGTGTTCACGCTGGCGTTTTTCTTCAAGCGGGTGGGCGGCACAGGAGCGTTTCTAGGCATGGTTGCCGGGGAAGCCGCCATATTCGCGGCCTTCCTGTTCACGGGAATTTCGTTCCTGTGGTACAACGTGATCGGCTGCCTGGTGGTGATCGCCACCGGGTTAGCGGTCAGTTTCGTTTGGCCCACGGGTTCCTCCGCACCAAGGCAGGGCGCTTATGAGAGTTGATTGCACCGTGGTATGCTCGACCGCATGTCGAAATTGCTTCTATGCATTTTACTGGCCGGGCTGGTATGCGTGCCGCTACTGGCGCACGATGTCTCCGGCAACTGGGAGTTCAACGTGGATACGGCCGCGGGCAGCGGCAGCCCCTCGTTTGTGTTCACGCAAAACGGCGAGAAACTCACCGGCACCTACAGCGGCTTGTTCGGCAAAGCCGAAGTAACGGGTACGGTCAAAGCGGACCAGATCGACTTTTCCTTCAAATTCGATTATTCCGGGCAAAGCGGCGTGGCGCACTATACCGGAACCATCGAGAGCGACAAGAAGATGAAAGGAAAAGTGGAGATAGGAGACTTGGGCGAAGGGACCTGGACGGCCACCAAACAGTAGCCGCTACAAGAGGCGGAAATTCACTTCGACTGTGGCGGCCACCGTAACCGGCTTGCCGTCTTTATAGCCTGGGCGGAATTTCCATTTCTCGACCGCCTCCACAGCCTTTTCATCCAGGCCGAGTCCCAGGCTGCGCACAACTTTCAGATTGCGCGGCTTGCCGGTGGCATCCACTTCCACGTACAACACCACGGTGCCCTGATACTTGGCCTTGCGCGCCTCTTCGGAGTATTCCGGTTCCGGACGGTATAGGGGAACTGGCGCGGTGACACCGCCGCCTACGCGGAACACGCCGCCGCCAAACCCGCCGCCTTCACCCGGACCGTATCCACCACCCTTACCTGGGCCAACGCCACCGCCGCTCCCGGACCCAATCCCACCGCCTGAACCCGGACCATTGGAAGGCGGACCGATCTTGGCGAGCGGATCGCCATACTGGGACATATTGTTGTTCGGGATATTCACATCCGGCGGCGCGATGATGGTGGGTTCCATCGGCAGCTTCGGATTTGGGTTGTTGAACACCTGCACCGGGGGCGTGAACTGCCGCGGCGAAATCTTCGGTAACCGGCCCTTGGCAGCCGGCAGCGGAGAGCGGTCGCCACCCCCGCCACCGCCGCCCGCCGGCTTTTGCGGACCGGCCTTCGGATGGTACGGTTCGATATCGGGTGCGATCAACGTGGTGGTGAGATCTTTCACCTTCTCTTGAACGGCGTGGTTGGAAGCGAGCGTAACCAGCAGCACCACTACAATTACCTGAAAGCCCGTCGAGTAGGCGAAAGACTCTTTCTTGCGCCCGAACTGTCCCCAGATATCTTTGACGGCGACTGGTTTTGAGGTGAGTTCAAGCGGTGGAAGTACTGTGGGATGAATCAGTTCGCGAACGCTATCGATCAAAGATCGGTACCAGGGCGTTTCCACTTCTGGCGCCAGCAACTTGCTCAGGTGATCGTCAGGATCAAACTGTTCCGATTTGTTCGGTTCCGGTACCGGGGTACTCTCCATATTCTCAGACATCGTCGTCCAGCGGCGTTTCCAGTAGCGTCAGGCAGGCCCGCTCTAGCCATTCGACGCAACCGGCCACGTCTTAGTTACCAGATTTTGGAAACCGATTGCTGCACTTGGGATTCTACCATATCCTCGCGGACGCAACCGTTACTTCACGTACCCATCTTGCGTCGAAGTTGCTTTCCGCCCGCCGACCGTTTAGCATCACCTAAGTGGAGGGGCTTCCATGCCATCGAAGAAAATGAGCCGCCGCGGGCTGTTCCGGTCGGGCGCCGTTCTGGCGGCTGCCGGCGTATCCGCAACCATCCCCGAACCCATTCTGGCCGCGCCGGCGAATGCGCTCGAATTGAGTGAAAACCTTTACCAATCGATCGGCGTCACACCCCTGGTGAACTGCCGCGGAACGTATACGATTATCACCGGATCGCAGACGCTGCCCGAGGTCAAGCGCGCCATGGAAGCGGCGTCGCACGCCTACGTCCACATGGATGAGCTCATGGAAGCCGTCGGCCAGCGCCTGGCGGACCTGACCAGGGCCGAATGGGGAATCGTTACGGTGGGCTGCGCGGCCGCCTTGACGCATGCCACTTCCGCCTGCATCGCCGGCGGCGATCCGGAGAAAATGCAACGGTTGCCCAATCTCACCGGGCTCAAGAGCGAAGTGGTCGTGCCGCGCTATTCGCGCAATGAATACGATCACGCCGTACGCATGCTGGGCGTGAAAATGGTCGAGGTGGAGACTGCCGCGGAGTTCGAATCCGCTATTGGGCCCCAAACCGCCATGGTGATGATCCTCTCCTGTCCCGCTGCGGAGAACGGCGAAATCTCCATCCCGAATGCCTGCTCCATCGCGCGCCGCAAAGGCGTCCCCGTGATCGTGGATGCGGCGGCCGAGATGCTCACCATACCTAATATCCATTTGCAGCATGGCGCGAACATGGTGGCGTATAGCGGCGGTAAGTGCTTGCGCGGTCCGCAGGCCGCGGGCTTGCTCCTGGGCCAGAAGGACCTGGTTCGCGCGGCGTGGATCAACAGCGCGCCGCACCATGCCTTCGGCCGGTCGCTCAAGGCCGGTAAAGAAGAGATCATGGGGATGCTGGCGGCGGTCGAGATGTGGGTGAAACGGGATCACGATGCGGAGTGGAAGCAGTGGCAATCGTGGCTGGACTATATCTCGGAACAAACCACCCAGGTGCCTGGGGTTTCGAGCGAGATCCTGCAGCCCGAGGATCTCTCAAACCGCGCTCCCCGCTTGCGCCTGCATTGGGATACCGCCCGCATCGGCATCACGGGTACCGAAGTGGAGGAGATCCTGCTGCACGGGCAGCCGCGCATCGCCGTGAATGAGGCGAGCGGCACGCGCCGCGACCATCGTCCCAGCTCTCTCACCATCATGCCCTACATGATGATGCCCGGCGACGACAAGATCGCAGCTTCCGCAATTCAGAAGCTGTTGGCCAAGCCGCCGCGCATCGCGGTGCCGGAACCGGAGCCTCCGGGCGTGGATGTCGCGGGAGAGTGGGTGGCGGATCTGACCTTCGTCTCGGGATCGTCCCAGCACCGCCTCACCATCGATCAGCGCGATGGCAAGCTCAGAGGCATCGATCGCGGCGATACTTTGTCCGGCAACCTGTCTGGAGCCGTGGAGGGACGCCGCGTGACCATGCGTAGTGCACAGCGCATCCAGGGCGCCATGCTCCATTACGAATTCTCGGGCGATGTGGAAGGCGGGCGTATCGAAGGCGTGGTGAAGCTGGGCGAGTACGGCCAGGCCAAATGGACCGCACGGCGGGCATGATTCGCATCATTACCATCGAGCGGGAGTACGGCGCGGGAGGGTCGGCCATCGCGCGGAAGCTGGCGGAACGCCTGAATTGGAAATTATTGGACCAGGAACTGACGGCCGAGATTGCGCGCATGGCGCGCTGCGACCGGACCCACGTGGAGCGCCTGGAAGAGCGCGTCGATCCGCTGTTCTACCGGCTCATGAAGGTGTTCATGCGCGGCAGCTACGAAAGGAGCCTGCCTGTCAAGGGCTTGGAGAATCTGGACGCGGACAGCATGGTGGTCTTCATGCAGCGGGTAATTGAAGGTGCCGCGGCCGCGGGCGATTGCGTGATCGTCGGCAGGGGTGCGCCATACTTGCTGCGCAACCGCCCGGATACCTTTCACGCGTTCATCTACGCGCCCATCGAGGAGAAGATCCGGCGCGTGCGCGAATTGGGCAAGACCGAACAGGAGGCCGTCGAGTTGGTGGAAACCATCGATCAGGAACGCGCCACGTTCGTGCGGAAGTACTTCGGGAAGGAATGGCCCAACCGTCACCTCTATCACTTGATGCTGAACTCCTCGGTAGGCGATGACATCGTCATCCGCACAATTCTGGACGAGATCGAGACATTCAATCATGCAAAAAGTAAATCTGGCTGAAAAGCTGGCGCTGTTCGCCGAGCATTGGAGTCCGCGGATCGCAGGCGAATTGAACGGACAGCAGGTCAAGCTGGTCAAGTTTCAGGGTGAATTCGTGTGGCATCGTCACCGCGCGGAAGACGAGATGTTCCTGGTCTTGCGCGGCGGCTTTCGGATGGACTACCGCGATGTCTCTGGCGACGAACGCGCCATCGATCTGCGTGAGGGCGAATTTCTGATTGTGCCGCGCGGCGTCGAGCACCGGCCGGTGGCCAGTGAAGAAGTGCACGTGATGCTGTTCGAGCCGGCCGGTACGCTGAATACCGGCGATGTACGCGGCGCGCTGACGGCGGAGAAGCTCGATCACGTGTAGGATGCGGCCCAACCACTGCTCCATGCAATTTATGCACGGTTGCTGACGTAGAGAAGCCGGCTTGCGTGCAGGCCTTTTGAGAGATTAGGGCTTTTGTAACTGTTTTCTAAGGTAATTCTAAAGGAAAATTAACCCCGGTTAAGCTAAGTTCGTGGTATCCTGTTGAAGATAAAGGCTGTCGAGAGGCGGGTGCTCTCGCCCGCCCAGTTGCGAGTCCTTCAGGTTTCGCTGACAGCCGTCGCGGTATATCAAATGCTCGTGTTCAAGAGTGGCGCTATACACGATCATGACGGACCAAAACGAATGGATACTGGAAAATCAAGCATACCGGTTGAACGGAGAGCTAAGAAACGCTTCGTCATGGAGCGGGAAATCCGATACCGGGTGTTGGAACAGGATAAAATCATTGCCGTCGGTACCGGCAAAACCCTCAATTTGAGCAGCGCGGGCGTGGCATTCGTGACGGACCACGATTTGCCAACGGGAGCGTTTATCGAGTTCTCCATCGCCTGGCCGGCGCTGCTGGAAAATCGTTGTCCCTTGCAGTTGATCGGCTACGGGCGCGTGCTCCGGTGTGGGAATCGCCAGGTGGCGTCCACCATCGAGCAGTATGAATTTCGCACCCTGGCGCGGATCGTTCCAGAATGCGCCTGGTCGGCGCGTAGCGATCAGAGGCTGCGCCGTTGGGCCGAGGCCGTGGCGCGCAGTTAAGCGCTCTAACCTTCCCGCCTGGAAACCAAACCCGCCTGGAACCAAAAGTGATACATTTTGGATGGAGGGGCCATGCCCGAAGATCACAGGAACCCACAGAAAAATGATACGCATCCGAGCGAGCTTGCCCGGCGCGAATTTGTCGCTCTCTCGGTAACGGCGGGCCTTGCCGCTACGGCAGGAACGGCTACGGCAGCCCTGGACGTCGTCGAGACTGACGTCGAGATCAAGACTCCCGATGGAACGTGCGATGCCGCGTTCATTCACCCGAAAAGCGGCTCGCATGCGGGCGTGCTCCTCTGGCCCGACGCATTCGGTTTGCGGCCCGCCATGCGCGGCATGGCCAAACGTCTTGCCGCGGACGGATATTCCGTGCTCGTGCCCAACCCGTTTTATCGCGTTTCGAAAGCCCCTTTCACCGACGCGTCCAATTTCAGCTTCCAGAATCCCGCCGACATGGCGAAGCTCCGGCCCCTGATGGCGTCGGTGAACGCACCCGGCAATCCCGAAAAGGATGCGGTGGCTTATGTCGCCTTCCTCGACGCGCAGAAAGAAGTGAACAAGGCACGCAAGATCGGAACGCAGGGCTACTGCATGGGTGGACCGCTGGTTGTGAGAACCGCCGCGGTGCTGCCCGACCGGATTGGCGCGGGCGCTTCCTTTCACGGCGGTGGCTTGGTGACGGACAAACCCGATAGCCCGCATCTGCTTGCGCCAAAAATAAACGCACGGATGTATTTCGGCATCGCGTCAAACGACGATGCGCGTCAGCCGGATGCCAAGGACAAGCTGAAGGAAGCCTTCGCAGCCGCTAAAGTTCCAGCCGAAATTGAAGTGTATGCCGGCGCCCAGCATGGCTGGTGCGTACCGGACATGCCCGCGCGCGATGGCGCGCCGATCTACAACAAGGCCGACGCCGAGCGGGCTTGGAGCAAGCTTCTCGCTTTGTACAAGGCGGCGCTCGCTTAGCTGGCCCGCCAAGGCGCGGGGCTGAAAAAGCTACGCCTTCAGCCGCGGGCGGTTGCGGCGTACATTCCCCGTATCCTGCACCGGCTCTGCATCGCACTCGATGGCCAGCACCGTCACTGGATCGTCCGGCGCCTGCTTGGGGAGGCCCGTGAAGCGTACGCGAAACTCCTCCTGTTCAAACGTTACTGGCTTGCCGCTCGCGAGCAGCTTGGCCGATAGCACTTTGCTCTTCAATCCGCCGAGCGCCACGGTCTCGCCCGGCCAGAAGTGCACGTGCATATACAGCGTGTTGCCTTTGCGGGTGAAGCCGGCGAACTCGGAGGCGTGGACGCGGCACGGTTCGCCCTGGTAGATGGTCTGGCCGTTGCGCTCCATCCAGTGGCCCACCGCGCGCCAGGATGCGGACGGAATCCTCGGGAATGGAACCGTCCCCGCGCGGGCCGATGTTGAGCAGATAGTTGCCGCCATCGCGTGCGCATAAACCCAGATTGCGCACGATTTGTTTGGGCGTCTTCCAGTCGTCGTCCGCGGCTTGATAGCCCCAGCTATCGTTCATGGTCATGCAGGATTCCCAGGCGCGGCCGCCCTGCGCGGCGCTGATCTCCTGTTCCGGCGTGGAGAAATCGCCGGGAAGCTGATTGCGATTGTTGACGATGATATCCGGCTGCAGTTCGAACACCATCTTGTTCATCTTTTCCGATTCCCAGCCGGCAGCGTCGAGCGGCCAGGCCACGTCGTACCACAGCACGTCGATCTTGCCGTAGTTGGTCATCAGCTCGCGGATCTCGCCGTGGACGTAGTCGACGAACCGGCGGCGGGCCGCTTCGTCGTGCAGGCAGCGGGCGCCATCGGGATGGTGCCAGTCCATCAGCGAGTGGTAGAAGCCCACGCGCAGGCCCTCGCCGCGGACGGCTTCCACGAATTCCTTCACCAGGTCGCGGCCGCAGGCCTGCTTGGGCGCGCAGTAATCGGTGTACTGGGTGTTGAACAGGCAGAAGCCTTCGTGATGCTTGGTGGTCATCACCATGTATTTCTGGCCGGCCTGTTTGGCGAGCCGCGCCCAATCGCGCGCGGCGTTGGGTTTCGGCGTGAAGCGGTTGGCCAGAAGCTGGTACTCGGCGACGGGAATGCCTTCCTCCTCCATGGCCCATTCGTGGCGGCCCAGGACGCTGTAGAGGCCCCAGTGAATGAACATGCCGAACCTGGCTTCGTGCCACCAGCGCATGCGCCGTTCCCGGTCGGCATCGGTGCCTTGCCCAGAGGCGCCGGCGGCTAACGCGGCGCCGGCGCCCAATAGTCCGAGATAATCGCGTCGTGACAGTTGCATGGTGATTTCTCCTGATTGGAAAACCCTATATTACACCTGCTGTGGGGTCAGGTTGGCCCCGCCTATAAGGAGCCGAACTGCCGCTCGGCGTGTCGAATTGACGCGTTATCCATCGCCCATCGGATCAATGCGCGAAAGTGGTCCTGAGATAATCGATTCCCACCGGTGTAGTTGGCCTGGATATTCGTAAATTCTTTGTCTAACTGAGCTTGCTGGCTAGGCGTTACAAAAGGCTTAACGAAGTCGTTTACGAAATCCTTGATGGCGGCTGGCAGTGTAGCAGCAACGCCGGCGCTACGGCCAGCGAAAGACGCCGCATACTTGTTGATGATCTTGCTTTTCTCTTGCGACGACTTCGTCTGAATGGAATATAGAGTTTTTGAGACGTATCCAGTCGTAGGCCGCCGCCGGCCCCGCGGCAGTCTGCTCCTCACCAAAGGAAAATAACTTACTTCGGATAAACAAGGGAACGCCAAACCCTACGATGACCATCCGCCCAAATAGTGACTGTACCTGGATAACGCTGTTAATGGGACTGTCTGCCGGGCTCGAGAGGCTCCAGACGAGGATGGCCGCGGACATCGCTCCATTGAACAGAACAAAGCCCCGGAAGGAGGGCGCCCGCCAGGCAACATAGCTGACTCGCTTGCTGCGGAAGAATGAGTCGATGTCTATCCAAGCGGCGAGCAGCCCCAAAACGAAGACCGCAAGAGGCATCGCAATTTGGGATCCTATACATTGGCCGCCGCTGTGATTAGGAGGCGAGCTTCCTAAAGGCTTTTTGCGATAAGAAAACGGTGGCCGACGACGCACCATTCAGATTCCCGGTCTGAAGCGAATTGATCCCACGCGCCTTCAAATCAGCCAGCAAATTTGCCCACCCAGTTCCCTGAATGTCGATATCGCCGCGTTTCTTCAGGCTATCGAGGGAGTCCAGCATCTTGGGGAGATCGTCGGACCTCAATGCCAGGTCCATAACCGGGATCGGCCCAGTTCGCATGAGATACCTCAGCAACTCTTCTTCTGTCATCGGAGTTCTCTCACTATACATCTTTTCAACCCGGATCACAGCGCAGCAAGAACAGCCACGGCCACTGGAGCCCCTGCTGTTTCAACCACCTGGAGCGCACCGCTCGCTCCACACCGCCAGTCCTCGAACCTTCGGCGTGGTACCGTGAGGCTGGTAGAGCCGATCACGCTGCGCCCGCGCGTCCGCTTCCAAAAACGAGCCGAAATGGCCAATGTAAACAGAGAATTGCCCGGATCCGTTAGGGCCAACTGTACGCCACAGAAACTAAATGAGTTACAAGAAAATGGCTTTGTTCTTCCAAACGACCTTTCTGCACAATTCGCGCATAAGGCTGCACAAAAGTCCACGCCGCCCCTCTTGACTTCCCAAGCAATTTACCGTATCTTGATAGAGATTGGTACATATGCCCGATTTCGAGTCCGCGACCGCGCAGGATTTGCTCGCCTGGGCGCTTCCCACCTTCGGCGATTCCCTCGCCATTTCCACCAGCTTCCAGAAAGAGGGAATGGTGGTGATCGACATGGCAGCGCGCATCAATCCGCGCGTGCGGGTATTTACCATCGACACAGGCCGCCTGCCGGAGGAGACCCACCAGATGATGGAGACCGTGCGGCAGAAGTACGGGATTCCGGTGGAGATTGTGTTCCCCGAGGCTGCCGAAGTAGAGCATATGATCGCGGCACACGGCCCCAACCTCTTTTACCGCGGAGTGCCGCTGCGGAGGCTGTGCTGCCACGTGCGCAAAGTCCGGCCGCTCGAGCGGAAGCTGGCCACGCTGAGCGCCTGGGTTGTGGGGTTGCGGCGGTCGCAGACCGAATCGCGGGCGGACATCGGCAAAGTGGAAAGCCGCGACGGCGTGGTGAAGATCAGCCCGCTGGCGGATTGGAGCAAGCAGGATGTGGAGGATTACATCCGGCGGAACGGTGTTCCGGTCCACCCGCTCTATGCCAAAGGGTTCCCCAGCATCGGGTGCGGTCCCTGCACGCGGGCGGTTTTCGATTGCGAGGACGAGCGCGCGGGGCGCTGGTGGTGGGAGCAGGATGCGGAGAAGGAGTGCGGCATTCACATTACACCGGGCGGCCAGGTCCTTCGTCAGGTGGACGCGCTGATTGCCCAGATCCAGCCGGCGGCCGGGTAAGCAATGACCTAGGCCATTACCTATTGACATTCTATAGAAGCATCGTATAGATTATCTATACGAGCCATGGCATCCACCAACCTCCTCCAGGGAACCCTGGATTTATTGATCCTGAAAGCGCTGGCGCTCACCGAGCTGCACGGCCTCGGCATTTCACACCGTATTGCGCAGATCACCAATGGAACCTTCAGCGTGAAGCCCGGCTCGCTATTCCCCGCCCTGCATCGCATGGAGGAGGCGGGTTGGCTGGCTGCCATGTGGGGCGATTCGGAAAACAACCGGCGCGCCAAGTTTTACCGCCTCACCGCGGCGGGCCGGCGGCAGTTGCAGTCCGAAACACGGCAGTGGGAAACCATCGCCCTGGCTATGGCGAGCGCCCTGCGCGCGAGTTGACCGGGAACCGCCAATGCCTCTATTGAGCCGCCTGGCCAGCCTGCGGCGTAATCTCTTCACTCGTCCGCGCGCGGAGCGGGAGCTCGACGACGAGTTGCAGGGTTACATCGCCCAGTTGACCGACGAGAATCGCGCCGGCGGTATGGAAGCGGCGGATGCGCTGCGCGCAGCCCGCATCGAGTTGGGCGGCCTGGAGCAAGTGAAAGAAGAAGTCAGACAAGTGAGGGCTGGTCGAATGTTGGAAGAACTTCTGCAGGATCTTCGCTACGGAATCCGCATGCTGGGCAAGAACCCGGCCTTCGCCGCCGTTGCCGTACTGGCGCTGGCGCTGGGCATCGGCGCTAATACGGCTATGTTCAGCGTGGCCTATGGCCTGTTGTTCCGGCCATTGCCCTACGCCGATGCCGGCCGCGTGGCGGTGGTTACCATGCGTTATTTCCCGCGGGATTTCGAATTTGGCACCCTGTGCATGCGCGACTACCTGATGTGGAAGGAGAACAATCGCGCGTTTGAAAATCCCTCGCTATTCACCAGCCGGCGGATGGATATCGGCGGCCAGGAAGGCTTCCCGGAACAGGTGCAGGGCGCGTCTGTCACAGCCGGATTCTTCTCCACGCTGGGAGTGCGCGCGATGGCCGGCCGGGCGTTCGCCGCGGGGGACGATAAACCGGCGGCCGGCACGCTGGCGGTGCTCAGCGAGTCGATCTGGCGTAGACGCTTCGCCGCGAGTCCGGACGTGGTGGGCCGCGCCATCCTGGTGAACGGCACTCCCGCCACTGTGATCGGCGTGATGCCCGGCGCGTTCCGGTTCCCAGGGCAGTCGACAGAGATCTGGACCAACCTGCCGTTGGTCCCGCCCAAGCGTTACGGCCCATGGTTCTATCGCGGCGTGGCGCGGCTGAAGCCGGGCGTAACGATGGAGCAGGCACAGGCCGAGACCAACCGGATTGGATTGCGCATGATGCAGCAGAATCCCTTCTACAAGCGGCTGACGCTGCCTGTGCGCCGCCTGCGCGATGCCTTGCTCGGAGCCACGCTGAAGCCGGCAATGCTGGTGCTGGCCGGAGCGGTCGGCCTCGTGTTGCTGATCGCGGTGGTCAACGTAGCCAATTTGATGTTGGCCCGCGCCACCGTCCGCCAGCGGGAGATGGCGTTGCGGCTGAGCCTGGGCGCAGGCCGAGGCCGCCTGATCCGCCAGTTGTTGACGGAGAGCGTGCTGCTGGCGGCGATGGGCGGCGCGGCGGGGCTGGCGTTGGCCTGCGGCGCCATCGCCCTGATCCGCGCCGCGAATCCGGGCGGCCTGCCGTTCATCGATTCGGTTCGGGTGGATGCGGGCGCGCTTGGCTTCATCGCGCTGATTTCAACGGTTACAGGGATTCTGTTCGGGTTGGCGCCGGCGCTCGAAAGCGCGCGGGTGGATCTGAACTCAACCATCAAAGACGGCGAACGGGTTGGCGCCGCGAGTCACGCCCGCGGGCGTAAGCGGGCGGCGCTGGTGATCACGGAGATCGCGGTTTCGCTGATGCTTTTGGTGGGAGCTGGGCTGCTCCTGCGCAGCTTCGCGAATCTCGAACGCGTGACCGGCGGATTCGCAACGCCTCCCAGGCGCATCCTGACCATGCTGATTTCGCCTGGCAACCAGAAGTACAAAGACGCGGGCGCCGGCCTGGCCTTCTACGACGAAGTGCTGCGGCGCGCCCGCCAGACGCCCGGAGTGGAAATGGCCACAGTGACCGACTCGCTGCCGCCCGACCGGCAGGGAGATGCCGATACGTTCGGCATCGAGGGGCAGCCGCTGGCGCCCGGGGAGTTGAACCCCATCGTCTCCGATGCGACGGTGGGCCCGGACTTCTTCCGGACGCTGGGCGTCCCTTTGCTCAAGGGCCGCTACTTCACCGTCCACGATAATCAGGCATCCACGCCGGTCGCCATCGTCAGCGAGGGCTTTGCGCGCCGCTTCTTCCCGAACCAGCGTGCCGTAGGCAAGCGCATCAGGCAGAGCGGGGCGGACCTCGGCAACCCATGGATGGAAATCGTGGGGGTGGTCGGCAATTTGAAATATCTGGGATTGACCGTCGATACGGACCCGGCCTACTACATGCCGTTCGCCCAGGGATACGGTCCGCAAATATCGCTCGCGGTGCGCACGTCCGGTGACGCCGCGCCCCTGGCGGAGAGGCTTCGCCGTGAAATTCAATCCATCGATCCAAACGTTACCCTGGCGCAAATCGGCACCATGGAAGAGGCCATGAAGCTATCCGTCTCCCAGCCGCGCTTCGATACCCTGCTGCTGGCGTTGTTCGCGGGAATCGCGCTGTTACTGGCCGCCGTGGGGATTTACGGGCTGATCGCCCACTCGGTGGCGCAGCGCAGGCATGAGATCGGCGTGCGCATGGCTTTAGGGGCGGCGCGGACGGATGTGCTGCGGATGGTGCTCCGGCAAGGTGCGTCGCTGGCGGCTGTGGGAATCGCGATCGGGCTGGCCGGGGCCTTCGCCCTCACGCGCCTGCTGCAGACGATGTTATTCGGCATCGGCACAACCGACGCGCTGACCTTTGCGGCCGCGCCGGTGGGAATCATGCTGGTGGTGCTGCTCGCGACGTTTGTTCCCGCGCTGCGGGCCACGCGGATTTCGCCGGTGGTGGCGCTTCGATACGAATAACCGGGAATACAGGGTGCGGTATTCTGGGACTACCGATGCCCGTTCCCACTGCGGGGGTCCTCCAGGAGCTTTCCACTGAGCCCGAAGGTTTAACTGGCCTGGCGCAAGCCTTCCGCGCGCTGCGGCACCGCAATTTCCGGCTGTTCGTTACCGGGCAGATCATTTCATTGGTCGGGACCTGGATGCAAAACGTGGCTCAGGCGTGGCTGGTGTATCGTCTGACGCACTCGGAATTGTTGCTGGGCACCACCTGGTTTTGCACCCAAATCCCGGTATTTGCGTTCGGAGCCTTAGGTGGCCTGGCGGCGGACCGGCACTCGCGGTACCGGCTGGTGGTGTTGACGCAAATCCTTTCCATGGTGCAGGCGTTCGCGCTGGCAGCGTTAACCTTGAGCGGAAAGGTGCAGGTTTGGGAGATCCTGGCCCTGGCCGTTTGCCTGGGCACCATCAACGCCTTCGACATGCCGGCGCGCCAATCGCTGATCGTCGAGATGACCAGCAAAGACGATCTGCTGAACGCCATCTCGCTGAATTCGGCGATCTTCAACAGCGCGCGCGTGGTGGGGCCGGCCATCGCCGGATTGGTGGTGGCGGCATTCGGCGAAGGGATCTGTTTTCTATTGAACGGCGTCAGCTTTCTGGCGGTAATTGGCTGTCTGCTGGCAATGCGGCTGCCGAAATTCATCCACAGGCCCAAGGATTCCCCCTGGGCGCACTTGGTGGAAGGCTTCAAGTATGTCCAGGGCCATCGCGCCGTCCGTACGCTGCTGGCGATGATGGGAGTAATCGCTATCGCGAGCATGCCGGCCGTGGTGCTGATGCCGTTCTTCGCCCAGGATATTTTTCACCGGGGATCGCGCGGTTTGGGGATTTTGATGGGAGCCATGGGCACGGGGGCGGTGGCTGGCACCCTGGTGCTGGCATGGCGCGCGCGCGTCGCCAGCCTGCCGAAGGTGATCTTCCGCAGCGCGCTGCTGCTGGGCGCCAGTTTTTTCGTGTTTGCGTGGTCCAACGTTTTCTATGTCTCGCTGGCAATTATGCCGCTAATCGGATATAGTGTGATGCGCCAAATGGCGTCGGCCAACACTTTGATCCAAACCTTGATTCCCGACGAATTCCGCGGACGCACCATGGCTTTATACTCCATGACCGTGGTAGGGCTGGGCCCTTTCGGCAGCCTGGCGGCGGGCGCGCTGGCGCGGGCCTACGGCGCGCCGCTCACGGTGATGGCGGGCGGACTGCTGGCCATGGCCGCGGCCGCTGTCTTCGGAATGCAACTGCACAAATTTCGGGAGGTGCTGTAGCGTGGCGAAACGGATAAAGGCTCTCCTGCCGGCTGTGCCGCTGGCTTTGCTGGCCGCTGTTCTGGCGGGGGGGACGGGCGTCGCGCAGTCCGGCGTGGACACCGATCGGGCGCGCGAGATCTTCAGCGAGATCGGCGGCATGCTGCACGACCTCCAGGAGATCACCGGCTTCAAGATCAAGCGCCAGGTGCCGGCCGAGATTATCACCCGCGACAAGGTGAAAGAGTTCCTGCAAAAACGGATGAAGGAGACCGCGTCGCCGGAGGAAATCCGCGTGGAGGAACTGACGCTGAAAAAGTTCGGACTTGTGCCGCAGGACTTCGATCTGGCCAAAAACACGGTGGATTTGCTGACCGAACAGGCGGCGGCGTTTTACGATTTCCATAAAAAGAAACTGTTCATCACCGATTGGACAGCCTCGGCCACGCGGGAGCCGGCCCTGGTACACGAGTTGGGGCACGCGCTGGCGGACCAGAATGTAAATCTGGAGAAGTTCATCAAGCAGGGGAGCAAGAGCGACGATGGATCGTTGGCGCGATTGGCGGTAATGGAAGGGCAAGCCTCCTGGCTGATGGCGGAATACCTGGCGCGCAAGGCCGGCCAATCGCTGGCTGAGTCGCCTGTGCTGCTGGAGACCATGGCGCACGGTATTGAATCCGGCGCCAGCCAGTTCCCGGTTTTCGACAGCGAGCCGTTGTATTTGCGGGAGACGCTGGTGTTTCCTTACAGCCAGGGCTTGCTTTTTCAGAATGCGGTATACCGGCGCATGAAGCAGAAGGCGTTCGAGGAGGTATTTCGCAGGCCTCCCGTAAGCACGCAGCAGATTCTGCATCCGGACCTGTATTTTTCAGGCGAAGAGCCCACCCGTCCGGCCCTTCCGCAGCTTCCGGACACGCATGGATACAAGCGCATCGCGGAAGGCAACGTCGGCGAACTGGATCACGCGATCCTGCTCGAGCAGTATTGCGGCAAGGAGGAATCGGCGGCCGTCTCGCCGCACTGGCGGGGCGGGTCTTATGCGCTGGTGGAGCGGCGCTCGCCGGAAAGGGTGGTCCTGTTGTATGCGGTGGAGTGGGACGATGCAGCTTCCGCCGCCCGTTATTTTAAGTTGTACCGCCAGGTGCTGGCAAAGAAATGGAAGCATATGGAGATCGAATCGGAAAGCGATACCATGCTTGCCGGCGCGGGCGACGACGGCCATTTTCTGGTGCAATTGGCGGGCAGCGTGGTAACCAGCGTGGAGGGTGCTGAAAACTCCGTTTCGCCGGTGCGTTAAACTGTTGGCTTATGCCGAACCGCCGTATACTCCATACGCTGGCGGGCGTGTGCCTGGCCGCGGCTTTAGCTGGCGCCGCGCAAGTGCCGCGTCCTTCGCCCGATTTCTCGATCGACCTGACCACGGGGCAAAAGATCCAGTTGAATCAGTATAAGGGCAAGGTGTGCGCGCTGGCCTTTATTCTGACTACCTGCCCGCACTGCCAGAAGACCGTGGGGTATCTTTCGGCATTGCAGAACGAATTCGGACCGAGCGGTTTCCAGGTGCTGGCCAGCGCGGTCGAAGACATGGCGTCGATGAACGTGCCGGATTTTGTGAAGCGCTTCCAACCCCCCTTTCCCGTGGGCTTCAACAGCCGCGATCCGGTGCTCGAGTATCTGCAACATCCGTCGATGTTCAAGCTGATGATGCCGCAGTTGGTGTTCATCGACCGTCAGGGGACGATCCGGGCGCAGTACGGAGGCGACGATAAGTTTTTCGCGGATGATCAGGAGAAGCATCTGCGCGAGCAGGTGGAGGCGCTATTGAAGGAAGCGCCGGCTGCGCCCAAGAAGCATCCGGCTGCGAGCCCAGTTCGTAAGGCTATGTGAACAGGCGTGCGAAGGGCGATCCCGCCTTCACGATGGTCTGATTACGCTCCGGTCCCGTGGAGATGCAGCCCACCTCCACGCCGCTGTGCTTTTCCAGAAACTCGACGTAATCGCGGGCGCGAGCGGGCAGTTCGCTGTATGACGAAATGCCGAACGTGGGCACCTGCCATCCGGGCAGGCATTCATACACCGGCTCCAGCGCGGACATTTCCTTAATGGTCGCGGGCATGCCGGCCACATCCTGGCCGTTTGCGCGGTAGCCTACGCAGACGGGAATCTTTTCCATCTCATCCAGCACATCGAGCTTGGTCACCACCAGGCTGTCGAAGCCGTTGATCATGGCCGCGTAGCGCATCAACGGCACGTCGAACCATCCGCAACGGCGCGGTCGGCCGGTCACCGAGCCGAATTCGTTTCCGCGATTGCGGATCTGGTCGCCCCAGGAATCCAAAGCTTCCGTCGGAAACGGCCCGCCGCCCACGCGCGTGATGTAAGCCTTGGAGACGCCGATTACACTGCCGATGCACGTGGGCGGCACGCCGGCGCCCGTGCAGGCGCCGCCCGCGGACGCGCTCGAAGAGGTTACGAACGGGTAGGTGCCATGATCGATATCCAGCATGGTCCCCTGCGCACCCTCGAACATTACCCTTTGGCCGGCAGCGATGGCATCGTGCAGCAACTTGGCCGTGTCGCAGACCATGGGGCGAATGCGCTCCGCGAGGAGCTCGGTATTCCGCGCGCACGTCTTTCTCGTCCAATCCGTCATCGACGCCCAAGGCCCGCGCCGCGGCCTGGTGTTCGGCTACCAGCGTGTCGAAGAGCGGCTCGAAAATCTCGCGGTCCATCAGATCGGCGATGCGCATGCCGCGGCGCGCGATCTTGTCTTCATAGCAGGGGCCGATGCCACGCGAGGTGGTGCCAATGGAAACGCGTCCGGGCCGCGCTTCGCCCAGCTTCTCCATCAGACGGTGCGTGGGCAGCAGAACCTGCGCCCGATTGCTGATGAACAGGTTGCCTTCCACGCGCAAGCCCGCGGCTTCCAGCATTTCGATCTCTTCGATTAGCGCGGCGGGGTCGATCACCAGCCCATTGCCGATGACGGACTTCCTGCCCGGCCGCAGGATGCCGCTGGGGATGAGCTTCAGCACAAACTTCCGGTCGCCGATGCGCACGGTGTGTCCGGCGTTATGCCCGCCCTGATAGCGGGCCACGATGTCGAAGCGCTCGGAGAGAAGATCGACCATTTTCCCCTTGCCTTCGTCGCCCCATTGCGCGCCCAGAATGATTACGTTGCTTTGGTTCCTCATGATGGCCAAACGCATCCATTCTACCGCATGTGATAATCTGGCCTTGTTATGCAGCTTTCGGAAGTCTATGTGAAGCTAGGGGAGAACGGATTTGGACAACTGATTCGGGGAATCTCCATCGGCAAGCTCAAGACCTACCAGCTCTACGATGCGTTCAAGGCCAGCGCACACCTCACCAAGCTGAACACCGAATCGCTCTCGAAGCACATCCCCCGGTTTTGGGCGCGCCTGAGCGAGCACGACGAGCAGTTTGCCAAAGATCTGGCTCAGACTGTGCTAGTATCGCACCTGGACATGGTGGGCGCGGTTCTTGATTTTTTGGGCGTGCCCCACGAAGGCGGGTTCTTCAACAAGGATCTGAACGCGAAGAGTTATTTGACGGCAGGTTGGGCGGAACGTGTATTCGAGAAATTTCGGTCCGTTTATTCCGAGCCGGTTTTGCTATTTTATATAAATCACCTGTCATGGGAACTGACCGATGAGGCCGAACCGTTTCAACCGGCTTCGGCGGCGTGAACGCACGGGTCGATTTTTCTGTTGCAACAGTGCATACTGAAGCTGTACAATCGTTGATCCGCTGTGAGCCTGTACGAGAGAAGCCCGATCGGCGCCGCAAGATCGACGGACTCGTGGGGAGAGGCTCAAAAAATGCGGAGGGTGCGGTTTTCTTAAGTAAAGCAGGCGGCGCGCCTGCCCGCAGGGTGCGTGATTTCGCCCAGTACGGCGCTGGGATGAGGGCGGTTGCTTAGTTTATGAGTCACTGCGAATTTCACTATTCTTATCTTTTGCCCCAAAAACCGGGCATCCTTCCGTTCGATGAAACAATCACGAAGTCCTGCCGGCGGTGCGGGGCGACGTTCACGACCAAATCGCGCATCCGGAAGCGCTGCGACGCGTGCCAGGAGGTGGTGGCCTACGAGAAGCAGCAGAAGGCCAACGCCCGCCTGAAGGCGCGCCGTGCGGCTAAGCGGGCGCTGATGCGCGGGTGACGGGTTCCCCCAACGGCTTTCGCCGGGACGAACTCGCCACTTTGCGTCGCCTGAAGACGCCGGAGAGGATCCAATTCTTCCTGGATAGCGAGGTCGGCTACAACAAGGAACTCCAAGGGGCTACCTGCCGCTCACCGCGTTTGGTGCTGCGCGACAGGCTGGCACATTGTATGGAGGGCGCGCTGTTCGCCGCCGCGGCCTTGCGGGTGCACGGGTTTCCACCGTTGCTGCTCGATCTGGAAGCGGTGCGCGATGACGATCACGTGCTGGCGATTTTCCGGCAGCGCGGCCACTGGGGAGCTATCGCCAAGTCCAACTATTCCGGGCTGCGATTCCGCGATCCGGTTTACCGGACGCTGCGCGAGTTGGCGATGTCGTACTTCGCACACTACTACAATCATGCGGGCGAGAAGACCCTGCGAAGGTACTCGCGCCCGGTGGCCCTGCGGCGTTTCGATCGTAACGGGTGGATGACGGCAGAAGAGGATGTTTGGGAGATCCCGGAGTATCTGACTGGTATCGCACACACGCCGTTGCTCAGCCCGCGCATGATCGGGAGCCTGAACCGCATGGATGCGCGGCTCTATGCGGCGGGCAAACTGGGCGGCGTGGCGTAGATCGGGTTCAGCGCCTCCGAAAGCCGCCGCTTTTGCCCCCGGTCTTCTCGATCAGATACAGATCCTGAATCTCGATCGATTTGTCCAGCGCTTTGGTCATGTCGTACACGGTGAGCGCGGCAACGGCCGCAGCCGTGAGCGCTTCCATCTCGACGCCGGTCTGCGCGGTAGTAGCCGCGCTCGCGACGATGCGCACGCCTTCCTCTTCCACCTGCACATCCACATCGACATGCGACAGCATCACCGGATGGCATAGCGGGATGAGGTCCGCGGTCTTCTTGGCGGCCGCGATGCCGGCGATGCGTGCGATCTTGAGAGGATTGCCTTTAGGATTCTGCGGCAGGCTGCGCAGCACTCAGGCTGCATACGCACAAACGCATGCGCGCGGGCCGTGCGGCGCGTTTCCGGCTTGGACGATACATCCACCATCGGGGGCTGCCCGCGGCATCGAAATGCGAGAGCTTCTTCATTTCATCAGCACCCGGATCAGATCGCCCTTCCGCCATTCGGCGCGATCCGCATCGACAACCATGAACACGTTGGCGCGCGTAAGGGCTGGCACATCGCTCGATCCGCGCCAGGCGACGGGCGTGACATCCGTCCCATCGGCGCTCAAGCGCGCAGGCAGAAACCGCTGCCGCCCCAACCGGTGGTGGAAATCCTGTGTGATCCGCGCCAACGGCATGTGCAGCGCCACCTCTTCCTGTCCGCCGAGCAACTCGAGCGCGGCGCGGGCGAAAATCTCGAAGGTGACCATGGTGGACAGCGGATTCCCCGGCAGGCCGAAGAAAAACTTGCCGCGGGCGCGGCCGAAAACCAGCGGCTGCCCGGGCTGAATCAGGACCCGATCGAAGAAGAACTCCGCGCCCAGCGCGGCCAGTACCGGTTCAACCACGTCGTACTTGCCCGCCGAGACGCCGCCCGAAAGCAGCAGGAGATCGGCGCCCAGGCCGCGCTCGATCAACTCGCGGGTGTGCTCCGGTTCGTCGCGCGCCACCGGCAGAATTTCGGGCACGCCGCCGGCGCGCGCCACCTGCGCGGCCAGAGAGTACGCGTTCGAATTACGGATCTCGAAATCGCGCGGGGCATCGCCCACTGGCACGATTTCATCACCCGTCGCGACGATCGCCACGCGCGGCGCGGCGAAAACCAATACCTGCTCCCTGCCCGCCGCAGCCAGCATGGCGATATCGGCGAAATCCAGGCGCTTGCCGGGGTGCAGCAGCGTCTCGCCCGCGCGCGCTTCGCACCCTTGCGGATTGATGAATTGACCCGGTTCGGCGGCTCTGGTCTACACCACGCGCGAGCCCTCGCGGCGTACATATTCGAGCATCACCACCGCGTCGGCGCCGCGCGGTACCGGAGCGCCCGTCATGATTTCGACGGCCTGCCCGCCGCGCACCTCGCCGCTGAAACTTTCGCCGGCGCGCACCTCGCCGATCAAATCCAACGTTCCGGGCAGATCGATGGCGCGCACCGCGTATCCATCGCGCACCGAGCGCGCCAGCGGCGGGAAAGTCGCGATCCGCGGCGATTCGCCCGGCCAACACGCGGCCCGCCGCCGCTTCCAATGCGACGCTGTGAGCGGACATCGCCGCGCGCGCTCCACGGACTCTATCGAGCACCGCGCGGCGCGCCTCCTCAAATGTGAACGCGGGCACATGCTCATTCTAGCGTTTCGGCACGCAGCCAAAGTCTGCGATCTAATGCATTGGTTGATCCGCATGCCGGTTATCTCCGCCGAAGACCTCACCTCCTGGTCGGCAGCATTGCTGGAGGTAGTTCACTTTCCCCGGCCCACCGCGCGCCTTGTCGGCGAATCGCTGGTAGCCGCCAATTTGCGCGGCGTGGATTCGCATGGCGTTCAATTGCTGCCTACTACGTGGAGCAGGTGGAGCGGGGCGATATGTATCCCGCCGCGGAAGGGCGCGTGGTCTCTGTGTCCGGCGCCTGCCTGCTCTATGACGGCGCCAACGGTCCGGGCCAGTGCGCGGCTACGGTGTGCTGCGCGCACGCCGTGGGCCTCGCGCACAAGCACGGCGTTGCGCTCGTGACCGCGCGCGATTCCAATCATTTCGGCGCGGCCGGATACTGGGGCCAGAAGATATCCGCGGCGGGAATGATCGGCATCGTCATGTGCAATGCCTCGCCCATCGTCGCGCCCTGGCAAGACAAGAGCCGCGCTTGGGCACCAACCCGATCTGTATGTCGGTGCCCGGACCATGGCTGCTCGACATGGCCACCACCACCGTCGCCAATAACCGGATCTTCAAGGCCTTGATGAACGGCGAGGAAACCATTCCCGCCGGATGGGCCA